>JAHXHS010000001.1 GCA_025656455.1 Candidatus Thiodiazotropha sp. (ex Epidulcina cf. delphinae)
TGCGAGTCATATTTTCTTCCAAGAAAAAATCATATGATACAGCGCATTATCGAATTATATTAACCTTAATTGAGAACGCCCCCTAGTACTCTTTCAAGGTGATATTGTCGGGTTCAGCGAACCGGGAAGCGGTTGAGCGCGCCCGTAGGAAGTGCCCTTGGGGTGCTAGGCGCGCCTCGCAGGCAATGGCAAGCCCTTGTCAAGAGGCGCAACACCGCGGGCGAGCGCTTCCCGGCTCGCTGAACCCGACAATATCACCTTGAAAGAGTACTAGTAAGGACCCGACAACCGGCAAACCTCTGTTATCGATATAATATGCGCCTTATGACCAATAAATCACTCATCTGTTTCATCCTGCCCTGGCTTGGGGTGTTTTGCGATCCTGCCGTCGGCGCCCTGCTGATTCACCATGACCTCCAGGTCGATCTCGACCCCGATACGCAACAGCTCCGGGTGACCGACCGGATCGAACTGCCTGGCAATGAACCGATCAGTACCGAGTTTCTGCTGCACGAAGGGCTCAATCCCCGCAGTCTGACCCCGGGTGTGGCGATCTCCGAGACAGCACGCATAGCGGGTCCGGCGCCGCTGATCGCTTACCGGTTAAGGATGCCTGAAGAGAGACGCAGTTTCACCTTGGAATATGGCGGGAAGATCGCCCATCGGCTCACCACCCACCGCGAGAGTCCCGGCCGAACCAGCCAACGCCTCGCCGGCGCCATCTCGGCTGAGGGGGTCTATCTGGATGCCGGATCAGGCTGGTATCCCTACTTTCCCGAGCGTCACCACAGTTTCTCGCTCACCGTCGACCTGCCTTCGCCCTGGCTTGCCGTCAGCCAGGGCGAAGGGCCGAAGATTGAACGGCAGGGGGAGCGGACTCGGGTTCAGTGGCGCGAAACGTCGCCACAGGACGACATCTACCTGATCGCAGCACCCTACCGCCTGTATCGAAAGCCTATCGGCAACCTGGAGGCCCAGGTGTTCCTGCGCCAGGACGACGCTGCGCTCGCTGAACGCTACCTGCAGACGACGGACCACTATCTGCGACGCTACGAGGCGCTTATCGGCCCCTACCCCTATGCCAAATTCGCCCTGGTGGAGAACTTCTGGGAGAGCGGCTACGGCATGCCCTCCTTCACCCTGCTCGGTCCCAGGGTGCTGCGGCTCCCCTTCATCCTGCACACCTCATACCCCCATGAGATTCTCCACAACTGGTGGGGGAACAGTGTCTACGTCGATTATGCCACCGGTAACTGGGCGGAGGGGCTGACCAGCTATCTGGCGGATCACCTGCTGAATGAAGCACGCGGCCAGGGAGCCAACCATCGCCGCACCGCGCTGCAACGCTACCGGGACTTCATCCGTTCCGAGAACGACTTCCCGCTGGCCGATTTCCGCGGCCGTCATGGCATGGCAAGCCAGGCCGTGGGTTATGACAAGACTTTGATGTTTTTCCACATGTTACGCCGCCGATTGGGAGACCCTGCCTTTATCGCCGGATTGCAGGACTTCTACCGGAAAAACCGCTTCAAGAGCGCCGGTTTCGCGGATTTGAGAGACGCCTTCGAACAGGCCGGCAACCAGTCGCTGGAAGATTTCTTTCACCAGTGGACCGAGAGAACGGGGGCGCCCGCTTTAGCGGTCCGTGATATCGCTGTGGAAAAAACCTCCGCCGGGTATCGCCTTGGCGGCACCCTGTTTCAGACTCAGAAGGCGCCGCCCTATCCCATCGACGTGCCCCTGGTGATACACCAAGCGGAGGGTGAACCCTCACTGCAGAGACTCTTCATGCAGGAACGGCAAAAGCACTTTGTTGTTGAACTGCCCACCAAGCCGCTACAGCTCGATGTCGATCCCTGGTTCGATCTTTTCAGACAGCTCGATTCCTCAGAGACCCCGCCCACGCTGAGCGGTCTCTTCGGCAGCAAGCATATATTGATCGTTCTTCCTTCCAAGGCGCCTAAGCCATTGCTGGAGGCATACCAGCGGCTGGCCCGGCAGTGGGCTGAGGGCTACGAGGACGCCGAAGTCCGCCTGGACAGCCAGCTTACAGCACTGCCACAACAACGTCCGGTCTGGTTGCTCGGCTGGGAGAACAGCTTCCTCCCGCCACTCCTGGCGGAACTGGAGGCCTATCCCATCGCACAACAACAGGACTCGCTAAAGCTTGCAAAGAGCGCTTTTTCCATCGACGACCACAGCTTCGCCATCACTCACCGCAAACCGGAAAACGGCCAGACAATCGCCTGGGTGGCTAGCCGATCAGCAGTGAGTTTGCCCGGGTTGACGAGGAAGCTTCCCCACTACGGCAAGTACAGCTACCTGGCCTTTGCCGGAGACAAGCCGGAGATCCGCCTGAAGGGCCAATGGCCTGTCACCCGGTCTCCCTTGCGCATTGCGCTCTCCGCGGAGCAGCGATTGCGCGAGGCACCGGAGCCCGGACCGCTGGTGGCGACGCCCCGGTGAGGAGCGATCTGAACGATTTCTCAATCGCGAAACAGGGCATCGATCATGGATTTGACAGCTATGCGAACGCACCTCCTCCATCACCTAGGGATGGTATTGCTGAGTATCGGGCCAGGGATGCTGGCATCCCACCTGCTGATGGCCTCCCCCCTGCATATCTCACTGCCCAAATACCGGCTTCAGCCCGGCGAACTGGCGGTCATCGTCAATGACGCCGACCCGCTCAGCGTACGGATCGGCGAATATTATCGACAGGCCCGGGACCTGCCGGCGGAGAACCTGCTGCATCTGAATTTCAAACCGGGCAAGACGCTCATGGGGGCGGAAGCGTTCACCCGGCTCAGAACGGCGCTGCTGAAGGCCACGCCTGAACACATCCAGGCCTTCGCCATCACCTGGGCCCACCCATACCGGGTGGATTGCATGTCGATCACCTCGGCCATGAGCTTCGGTTTCGACACCCGCTGGTGTTCACAACGGCGATGCGCGACCACGGCTCACAGCCCCTATTACCGCTATGCCGGCGCCGATCCCTACCGGGATTTGGGGATCCGTCCGACAATGAGTATCGCCGCCGAGAGCTTTGCCGAGGCCAAGGCGCTGATCGACAGAGGCATCGCCGCGGACGCCAGTCTCCCGCATGGAACCGCCTACCTGGTGAGCACCAACGACAAGTCGCGCAATGTGCGCGCCATTGACTATCGGCGCATCGACAGGATCATGCAGGGCTGGCTCGACACCCGGATCGTCCACGACGAATCCATCAGGGATCGCCATGACGTGATGTTCTATTTCACCGGCAAATCCCGGATCGAGGGGCTGAATACCCTGACCTTCCTTCCGGGCGCCGTGGCGGATCACCTGACTTCGACCGGTGGACGATTGAACGGTGGCAAGCAAATGAGCGCGTTGAACTGGCTGAAAGCGGGGGCCAGCGGCAGTTACGGCACTGTCGTGGAGCCCTGCAACCATCTGGGAAAGTTTCCCAATCCCGCCATTCTGCTGGAGCGTTACGGCAGCGGCAACACCCTCATCGAGGCCTATTGGAAGAGTGTGCAACAACCTGGAGAAGGGATCTTTATCGGTGAACCGCTGGCTGCGCCCTACGACAGGGTAGCGATCGAAAACGGCGATGGACAGGCCCTGTTGCGCACGCGCAGTCTGACACCCGGCATCTATCAATTGAGCCATGCCGTCAGTCCGGTCGGTCCCTTTCGCAAATTGTCTAAACTCTTGGTGAGCTATCATCAGCAGGCGTTCAAACTGCCCGATCAGCGAGGGGGTTATTATCTGTTGGAAGCAACGGGGACAGCCAAATCGATATCCCGATGAGAGACTGGAGAGCGCCACCGATTCAATCTATAATGCCGCGTCGCAGCAGCGAACAGCGGCTGTAATTTTCCCTACTCCGTCAACCTGAATTTACCGATTCAGGTTCAAGTTTCCTCTGAAAACGTCAAACAGCATAGGATCCTAGCCATGGCCGAAAACGTGGACGAGACCATTCTTGAAAACAGTTGTGATGCGATTCTCATATCATCCACGCGCATCACCCCGACATCGACGGATGAAGTGCGTCATCTGGTGCTGCAGATCGACGAACCGGCATTCCGGTTCGCTACCGGGCAAAGCATCGGTGTGCTGGTGCCGGGCCCCCATGCATTCGGCAATGAATACCATCATCGGCGCTACTCCATCGCCAATCCGACCCAACGCGGCAATGCCCAGAACATCGAACTCGAGTTATTGGTGAGGCGCTGTTTCTATCTGGATGAGGTCTCCGGCGAACGCTACCCCGGCATCGCCTCGAACTACCTCTGCGACGCCAAACCCGGCGACAAGCTCAAGATCACCGGGCCGTTCCGCAGTCCCTTCAAGATCCCCGCCGACGAGCAGAGCAATCTGCTGATGATCGGCACCGGCACCGGGATCGCCCCGTTTCGCGCCTTCGTCCGTCAGATCTATGATCAGCATGGCGGCTGGAAGGGCAATGTGCGGCTCTTCTATGGCGACCGGGGAGGCATGAACCTGCTCTATTTGAACGAACAACAGCAGGATCTGGGGCAATATTATGATCACCAGACCTTCAAGGCCTTCAGCGTCCTGACCGACAGGCCGCTCTCAACGGCGGAAGAGGGTTTGCAGGATAATCTTACAGCCAACACCGAGGAGTGCAGCCGTCTACTGCGAGAGCCCAATACCTATGTCTATGTGGCCGGGCAGGAGAAGGCGGCCGAGGTGTTGGACAAGGTCATGGCGGAGGCGTTCGGGTCCAGCGAGGCCTGGCAAGCACAGAAACAGGCCCTGATCGATCAGGACCGCTGGGCGGAGCTGCTCTATCACTGAGGGAGGGGGACAAGCGGTGAATCTGTATACGCCTCAGTAACCGCCAATCCTCACGCGAGAGCTGATACAAACCACACTGGAAACAGCCATTGCCTAGCCACTGCTTTAACCTCGTCATTCCGGCGGATGCCGGAATCCAGGACCACCCCATTCGAATCATGCGCTTAAGGTATTTTATTTACCTCGAATTCACAGGCTGTGGTAGAAGCCCCTACCATGTAGTGGATATTATTTCGTTAGATAGATGGACAGTTACCGAACCTTGCCACATCCCTGCCTGGATTCCGGCATCCGCCGGAATGACGAAGTGATAGTAATGTTGGCGGTAGTTCATACAAATGGCTGCCTCCAGTTTTATCGTTTCCGGACGGACTCCCGGTATGGGGTGGGATCGGCAATACCGGCCTCCGCAAAACCATTGGCGCGCAGCCGGCAGGAGTCGCAGACACCACAAGCCTCCCCTGAATTGGTGGCCTGGTAGCAGGAGACCGTGAGGCCGTAATCAACACCCAACTCACTGCCCTGGCGGATGATCTCTGCCTTGCTCAGATTGATCAACGGGGTATGGATATGAAACGGTTTTCCCTCCACCCCTGCCTTGGTGGCCAGATTGGCCAACCGTTCAAAGGCTTCGATAAACTGTGGGCGGCAATCGGGATAGCCTGAATAGTCAACGGCATTGATCCCGATGAAGATGTCATGGGCATCCAGCACCTCCGCCCAAGCCAATGCCAATGAGAGAAACAGCGTGTTCCTCGCCGGCACATAGGTCACGGGAATGCCTTCGCTCATCTGTTCCGGCACCCGGATGGAGGTGTCGGTCAAGGCTGAACCGCCGATATCGTCGAGTCCGATATGAACCACCTTGTGATCCAGCGCCTGCAGCGCCGCGGCAACCCGCAACGCCGCGGTCAATTCAGCAATGTGCCGTTGGCCATAGGCCATGCTCAGGGCATAACAGTCATAGCCACGGCTACGGGCAATCGCCAACGCAGTCGCGGAATCCAAACCGCCGGAGAGCAGAACGACCGCGCTAGCCTGCATTTCTCACACCCGTTCGTCGCGAGGCGGTTCAAGGGTGCGCCATGGCTGGCGTTCGCGACCGAGGGGCGCGCAGGCATAGCCGGCACTATGTCGAGCACCCCGACCGAGCGAACGCCAGACAGGGCGTGCCATTGGGCCGCCGCAGTAGGAGGGGTGTGAGAAATGCAGGCTAGTCCGCATTTCTCACCAGGAATTGGGTTTTTGGGGCAAGCTGGCGAAGGAAGTTTGTAGGTCCCATCGTTTCGACTATCTTCCCGGTTGGTCGCCCCACAGGAGCTTGTGAAGTTGCAGCTGGAACCTGGCGTTCAGTCTATCCTCTAGCATCCACTCCGCCAGTTGGGCGGCATCCTGCTCCTGCTGGGCGGGGGAAAAAAGCACTTCGCACTTTTCCGCCAGGCAGTGATCCTGCAACAGCTGACGGCTCCACTCGTAATCGGTCCGGTCGGTGATGACGAACTTGACCTGATCGTCAGGAGTCAGGCAATCGAGGTTCGACATCAGGTTCTTTTCCGTTTCGCCCGACCCAGGTGTCTTGAGATCCATCACCCTGACAACCCGGGCGTCGACGCCGCTGATATCCCGCGCCCCACTGGTCTCCAAGGAGACCCGATAACCGGCATCGCACAATGCCGTGAGCAGGGCCATGCAACCCGGCTGGGCCAAGGGCTCGCCCCCGGTTACGCAGACAAGCTCGGTGCGGTGCCTTTCGACCTGCTGCATGATCCGATCCAGGGTCTGCCACTCGCCGCCGCTGAAGGCATAGCGGGTATCGCAATAGCCGCAGCGCAGGGGACAGCCGGTCAGGCGCACGAAGACGGTCGGGCAACCGGTGCTCCTGCCCTCTCCCTGCAGGGAGAGAAAGATCTCTGTGATGCGAAGTTGCGGCATGCCGAGCGATCTGGGACGGATTCGAGACCGACTCAGCGCCCCTCTTTGGTTATCCGTTGCAACCGCTTCTCGGCCAGCCGCGCCTCGGTGCTGGCGGGATAGTTATCCTGTAACTCACGCAGCACCTGCTTCGCTGCATCCCAGTCCTGTTTTTCGTAGTGGATGTAGCCCATTTTCAACATCGCGCCTGGTATCTTCGGACTTTGCGGATGGTTCTCGACAACTTTGGAGAAATCCCCCAGGGCGGTATCGAAATCCCGATTGACATAGCTCGCTTCCGCCAGCCAATACTGGGCATTGTCTTCATAACTCCCTCCGGGATAGTCCCTGAGGAAGTTGGAAAAAGCGGTGATCGACGCCTTGTAGCGGCCCTGCTTCAGCAGATTGAACGCGCTCTGATAGGCGCTGGCCTCTTGTTTCGGGTCCGGCGGGGCGACGGGTGTGACAGCCCCTCCGGGCGCCGCAACGCCGGGGCCTGGCTCAGCAACGGCAGTGACCGGCTGACCCAGCACGGATGGACCCTTCGCGGCGGGGGGAGGCGCCGCAACGGCGCTGTCGGGTTGAAACCGTGACAGCCGCTGATCGATATCCAGATAGAGATCCCGCTGACGGCGACTCATTGCATCCATGGTGTGCTTCTGCAGTTCCATTTCACCGCGCAGCTGCTGCACCTCCTGGCGCAACTGCTGCAACTGCATCACGAGATCGGCCAGACTCTGATTCTGCAGGATGCGTTCGAGCCGTTGCAGGCGCTGCTCCAGCGTCTGCTTGCCGTCCTCAGCGGCGGAAACCGTGGCCATGCCAGAGAAAAAGAGCATGGCGCAGAGCGGGAGTGTCCTGAAAAGGGAGGTCATCGCCAACTCCTGAATCAGTAGATCAATTCAACACGACGATTGAGCGCCCAGGACTCGTCGTTGTGTTCAAACGCCGCCGGCCGCTCTTCACCATAGCTCACCACGACCAGTTGATTATCCGACACGCCTTGCGCCAGCATCAGGTTGCGCACGGCGTTGGCGCGGTTCTCCCCCAGACCGAGATTGTACTCCCGGGTGCCCTTCTCATCGGCATGGCCTTCCAGCCGCACCACCACTTGCGGGTTGGCCGCCAGGTAGTCGGCATGGGCCTGAATCACATCGAGGTAATCGCTGCGAACCGTGCTCTGATCGAAATCGAAATAGATCACCCGGGTCGCCAACAGACTGTTGGGATTCTCCAGGGGATCGCCATACCACTCACCTCCCTGGCTGGCGGCGGAAGTGGCCGCCTCCCCTCCGCTAGCGCCATCAGCGCCGTCGGCGCCCGTGGACTGCTCAGAGACCTCCGCGCCCGCCTCGCTGGTCGGGGTTGAGGTACAACCCGCCATCAACAGTAGAGAGAGCAACATGGGGGCCCATAGTATCAGCACTTTATTCATGAAAAATCCTCCTTACCAACCGTGCAGTTATTGCTTAATAGGTGACCAAACCGGTTCGCGCACATCGCCCTCCTGCAGGGCAAGACGCTGTCGTACCCGACCATCCACCGAGACCGCCGCCAATACGCCGCGATAACCCGCCTTCGAGGCGTAAATTACCATGCTGCCGTTCGGCGCGAAACTCGGCGACTCATCCAGACTGCCCTGACTGAGCACCTGCATGACGCCGGATTCGAGATCCTGTACGGCAATCCGGTATTTCCCCTCTTCGCGGGTCACCAGGGTCAGCATCTCGCCGTCCGGTGAGAAGGAGGCTCGTGCATTGTAGCTGTTTTGGAAGGTGATGCGCTGCGCCTTTCCGCCAAAGGCCGAGACACGATAGATCTGCGGCTTGCCGCCTCTGTCCGAGGTGAAAACGATGCTGCGCCCGTCCGGCGACCAGGCCGGCTCGGTATCGATGGCGTAGTGCCGGGCGATCGGTTGCAGCTTGCGGGTGATCAGATCATAGACAAAGATATCGGGATTGCCGTCTTTTGACAGGGTCATGGCCAACTTGCGCCCATCCGGCGACCAGGCCGGTGCGCCGTTGATCCCCTTGTAGGCGGTGACCTTCTGGCGTTTACCGGTATAGACCTCCTGCACATAGATAGCGGACCGCCCCCCCTCGAACGAGACATAGGCGATCTTCAAACCGTCCGGCGACCAGGCCGGCGACATCAAGGGTTCGCTGGAGCTGACGATGGTCTCGGGGTTATAACCGTCCGCGTCAGCGATATTCAGATCGATGCGGGTCTCCCCCTCGGGCTGTTTCACGGAGGTGATGTAGGCCACGCGGGTGGAGAACGCCCCCGGCACGCCGAGCAGTTTTTCATAGATCAGATCGGCGATCCGATGGGCGGTGCTGCGCAGATTCGGCGCCGTGGTAGGGATGCTGTAGCCGGTCAGCTGTTCACCCCGGAACACATCCAACAGCTGGAACTGTATCTGATAACCGCCGGCGCCGTTCGATTGTATCTGACCGACCACCAGGTTCTCGACGTCCAGCGCACGCCAGTCCTTGAATTCGATCTCCTCGACCGTGCCGGGCCTGGCCAGCATATCCTCCCGGGGGAGCGTCTTGAACCGGCCGCTGCGTTGCAGATCGGCATTGATCACGGCAGCGATGTCTTCGGGAGGAGAACCTTTTCCCTGCCAGGCGAAAGGCGACACAGCGATCGGCAGGGCCCCCTCGACACCTTCTGTGATCTCGATGGTCAACTCGGCGTGCAACAGGGGTTGCCAAAGCAACAATACGAGCAGAATGAATATATTTTTCTTCATAATAACAATCGATTACGAATTCGGTTTAAAGTTTAACTTAAGTGTGCGAAATGATTCAAACAGGGTCCCGCTCGGTACTGGCAATGGGGCGGCCTTGTAGACGGCTGTCTCCACTGAGCGGTCGAAGGCGGCATTGCCGCTGCTGCGGATGACACTCACGCCGCCCGGCACCACATCGCCTCCCGGGATCAGGCGCACCTGCACCACGCAAGAGAGCTGATCCCCGCCCTGCCCCGGTTTCAGCCAACTGCGCTCGATCTGCTGCTTGATGACAGCCACATAGCGATCGATCTCGCGGCTATTCTGCTCCGCGGCCAACTGCATCTGCAAGGCGCGCTCACGTTCGGCCTGGGCGGCTGCCTCGGCCTTTCGTTTTGCCTCGGCTTGCGCCTTACGCTTGGCTTCGGCCAGGCGTTTCGCCTCCTGTTCGGCCTTGCGCTTTTTCTCGAGTTCCGCTTTACGCTTGGCTTCGGCCTTGCGCTTTGCTTCCGCCTTGCGTTTCGCCTCCTTGGCCAGTCGCTCCTTCTTTAATCGGGCCTGCCGCTTTACCTCGGCCTCCCGCTCCTGCTGCTCGGCCTTTTGCTTGGCAATTCGCTTCTGTTCCTGCGCTTGCCGGCGTTTTTTCTCTTCAGCCTGTTTGCGTTTTTCCCGTTGCCGTTGCTTCTGCCGTTCGGCCTCCTTCTCTTCGGCAGCAGCCTGTCTCAGTTGCTCCGCATCCACGGTATGCGCCTGCACGATATTCGCCTTGGGCACTGCGGGTTTGGTCGGCGCCCAATCGATGCCGTACACCAGAAAGAACAGAATCAATCCATGCAGCAACACCGCCAGCAACACCGAAACCGGATTTCGTTTGAGTACCCCGAACACGGTTACGACTCCGGCGGTTCAGTGATCAGCCCAACACTCGGCGCCCCGCCGGCCTGCAGCAGCACCATCGTCTCCACCACGCGCCCATAGGCCACGCCGCTGTCGCCACGCACCATGATCGGGGTCTTCGGCTTGTATTTAAGGACCGCCTGGACCCGCCTGACAAGTGTGTCCGGGTCGACCGGCCGGTCCTTGTCCTGACCGATATCGATAAACATCTCCCCCGCTCGATCGACCGTCACAACCAACGGCTCATCCACTTCATTGGACAGGGGCTCCGCATCGGCCTGGGGCAACTCCACTGTGACCCCCTGGGTCAGCAGGGGCGCGGTAATCATGAAAATCACCAACAGCACCAACATCACGTCAATGTAGGGCACGACATTGATCTCCGACATGGGGCGGCGACGGTTCTTTTGGCGACTCATTTTCGTCCGCCCGATCAGGCAACGGCCTGGCGCTGGAGGATGGTCGCAAACTCCTCGACAAAGTCGTCATAACGATTGTTAAGGCGTTCGACATCGTTTGAGTAGCGATTATAGGCAACCACCGCGGGTATCGCCGCGAACAGACCGATGGCGGTGGCGATCAGCGCCTCGGCAATACCTGGGGCGACCAGGGCCAGGGTCGCCTGTTTGACATTACCCAGTGCGGTGAATGAGTTCATAATGCCCCAGACGGTCCCGAACAGGCCCACGTAGGGACTGGTGGATCCAATGGTGGCCAGGGTTGAAAGATGGTTTTCCAACCGGTCGACCTCACGATTCAGGGATACCCGCATGGAGCGTTGAGCACCCTGTACCATCGCCATCGGATCTTTATGGCCCTTGGTGCGCAAACGAGCGAATTCGCGAAATCCGGCGCGAAATATGGAGGCCATGCCTGACTCCTCATCGGTCTCTCTTTCGATCTGCCGATAGAGCTCCGCCAGGTCGCCCCCGGACCAAAACCTGCCCTCGAACTCATCCGCCGCGCGACCGGCCTTCTTCAGGATACGCATTCTGTCGAAGATCATGCTCCAGGAGCTGACGGAGGCGAATACCAGCAACGCGATGACGAACTGAACCACAATGCTGGCATTGAGTATCAGATGGGTGATAGTGAGATCAGTCGACATCCGGAATCTCCAGCAATAGCTTTTTCGGGATAGGCAATGGACGCATGTTTTTCATACCCACACAGGCAATCTTGATCTTACCCTTGCACAGTAGTTGGGCATCCGCAGGACGCACGACCTCTTGATGGAAGGTAAGACTGGCGCGACCTTTCTGCAATAGGCTGGAGCTGATCTCAAGCTCATCGTTAAAACGCGCCGGCTGATGGTACCCCACTTCCACCTGGCGAACTGCGAAGATGATCCCGTCCTGCCGCAATAGCCGATCCTGCTCGAAACCGATACTGCGCAGCCACTCGGTTCGCGCCCGCTCCATGAATTTCAGGTAATTGGCGTAATAGACCAACCCACCCGAGTCAGTATCTTCGTAGTAGACCCTGACCGGCCAGATAAAACGATGACTGCTGTTGTTCATGCCCTATGCCTGACCCGCATTTCTCATCAGGCGGACCTGGATCGAATGAGATCGGAAAAAGAATCAATCATACTCAGCTTCGTATACTGATGGTAGTGAATTCACGCCCTTAAACCCTGAGTCTCCCTGCTCTCCCCATCCCCTCGCCGATAGCGATTTTTTTACCCAATCATCCCTCCGGCACGACATGCCAGTCATGGCTCCCAATCTATGAGTGTGTGATGTTGCGCGAGTTCCCTACAGACGTTTGCGATGGATACGCCCCCGAACCCAGAAGAGGCGATATCAGTTACCGCGGAACAGATCGCCCTCCGTCGGTAGATGTTCACCCGCTTTCGGCGAAAGACCGAAGTGCAGATAGGCGGCCTGGGTCGCCACCCTGCCCCGGGGCGTACGCATCATGAATCCCTGCTGGATCAGGTAGGGTTCAAGGACATCCTCGATAGTGCCCTTCTCCTCACCGATGGCCGCCGCCAGATTGTCGACCCCGACAGGTCCGCCGTCGAATTTTTCGATCATCGCCAGCAACAGGCGCCGATCCATGTTGTCAAATCCGTTGCCGTCCACCTTCAGCATCTCCAGCGCCCTGTCCGCCAGTTCAGCGGAGATGTGGCCGTCGCCTTTGACCTGGGCATAGTCGCGCACTCGCCGCAGCAGCCGATTGGCGATCCTTGGGGTGCCCCGGGAACGGCGGGCGATCTCAGCCGCCCCCGTGACGTCCACGCCGATATTGAGAATCCCGGCAGAACGGGTGACGATGCGCGCCAGATCATCGCTATTGTAGAATTCCAGACGCTGCACAATACCGAACCGGTCCCGCAACGGCGATGTCAGCAACCCGGCGCGGGTGGTTGCGCCGACCAGGGTGAACGGCGGGAGATCGAGCTTGATGGACCGGGCCGCCGGCCCCTCGCCAATCATGATATCGAGCTGGAAGTCCTCCATCGCTGGATAGAACACCTCTTCCACCACCGGGCTGAGTCGATGGATCTCATCGACGAACAGGACATCATGCGGTTCGAGGTTGGTCAGCAAGGCCGCCAGATCGCCCGGTTTTTCGAGCACGGGGCCGGAGGTCTGACGCAGATTGACCTCCATTTCGTTGGCGATGATGTGCGCCAGAGTGGTCTTGCCCAGCCCTGGGGGACCGAAGATCAGCACATGATCCAGGGCCTCCCCTCGCCCTCGCGCCGCCGGGATGAAGATCTCCATCTGCTCACACACCGCGGGTTGCCCCACATAGTCGCACAAGCGCTTTGGCCGGATGGCACGATCGAGGACTTCATCCTCGCCGGTGGCCTCGCCGTTGATCAGTCTGGGTTCGTTTATCACCTGTCTATCCGGTCCGCCTGGTAAGCATTAGGGGTTAGCCGCTCGATTTTTGAGCCGCACCCTGCAAGGCGGCCCGGATCAATGTCTGACTGTCCATCTCGTCCGTGGCCACGGCCTTCACCATTCGGCTGGCATCCTGCGGCTTGTATCCCAGCGCAACCAATGCCGCCACCGCATCCGAAGCGGCGCTGGCCGGTCGCGCGGGATGGCCGGCCTGGGACGGCGCAATCCCAGTGGAGAGATCCGCCAACTTGGCCAGCCTGTCACGCATTTCGACGATCAGGCGCTCGGCTGTCTTACGGCCTATGCCGGGCAAGCGCACCAAGGATGCCACATCTCCGGCCTCCACACAGCGGCTGAACGCCTCCGCGTTCATGCCGGAAAGAATCGCCAGGGCCATCTTCGCCCCGACCCCGCTGACCTTCAACAAACTGCGAAACAGGGCGCGCTCGGTCTCGCTGGCGAAAGCATAGAGGACATGGGCGTCCTCGCGTATCGCCAGATGGGTAAAGAGGGTCACCTGCTGGCCTAGGTCGGGCAGGGTGAAAAAGGTGGAGAGCGGCGCCTCCAGCTCATAGCCAACGCCATTGATATCTATCAGCAGATGTGGCGCCTGCTTGCGGGCAAGCTCCCCTCTCAGACGCCCTATCATTTGCCTAAACCTCTCTGTCCGCCAGCGGATTGGCGTATCAATACGGTATTGGTGTGCGCATGGCAGAGCGCCACCGCCAATGCATCGGCCGCATCCAGCGGCGGCTTCTCCTGCAAACCCAGCAGCCGCTGCACCATGTGCTGGACCTGCGCCTTCTCCGCGCGGCCTGTCCCCACTATCGCCTGCTTGATGCGCGTGGGTGTGTATTCCGCAACCGCCAAGCCACGACTGACGGCCGCACAGATCGCCGCCCCCCTGGCTTGGCCCAGCTTGAGGGCGGAAGAGGGGTTCTTGGCCACGAATACCTGCTCGATGGCCATGACATCGGGTCGATGCTCATCGATCAACTTGCTGACCCCCGCGAAGATCTCGCCCAGTCTCGGCGGCAAGGCATCGCCATCGAGACGCAATACGCCGTAGGCCAGATTGACCGAACGCAGACCGTCCGATTCGATCAGGCCGTAACCGGTGATGCGCGATCCAGGATCGATGCCGATGATGCGCAGCATTCAGCCGATGGCTTCCAAGATCTCATCGGCGATCTCGGCATTGGTGTAGACATTCTGCACGTCGTCCAGATCCTCCAGCATATCGATCATACGCAACAGCTTTTCGGCATCGCTTTCATTCAATACCGCATGGGTGGAAGCGCTGTAGGTAACCTCATCGTTGTCCGGCGTGAATCCGGCGTCAATCAGGACATCCTTGACCTGGGAGAAGCTCTCCGGTGTGGCAATGACATCGATAGAGCCGTCATCGTTGCTGACGACGTCCTCGGCGCCGGCCTCCGCCGCGGCCTCCATGATGACATCCTCATCGGCCCCGGCGGCAAAGCTGATCATGCCCTGCTTGCTGAAAAGATAGGAGACGGAGCCGTCGGTGCCCAGGTTTCCGCCAAGCTTGCTGAAGGCATGGCGCACTTCCGACGCGGTCCGATTGCGATTGTCGGTCATACAATCGACCATCACTGCGGTGCCTCCCGGTCCATAGCCCTCGTAGCGAATCTCATCATAATTATCGCCCTCGGCGCCACCCGCGCCCCGTTTGATGGCCCGCTCAATGGTATCCTTGGGCATATTGGCCCCAAGCCCCTTATCCACGGCCAGGCGCAAACGCGGATTGGTAGCGACATCCCCCCCTCCCATGCGGGCGGCCACGGTGATCTCCCGTATCAGCTTGGTCCAGATCTTGCCGCGTTTTTTGTCGTTGGCGGCCTTTTTATGCTTGATATTGGCCCACTTACTGTGTCCTGCCATACAAACCTCTCGAAACTGAAGATTCAAACATATCACTTTATCATCCAGCCGAGTTCTCAGAAACAGACGAATTATTCCAACAAGCCCTTGCAGGTGTTAAATTGGGCCTGCAGCGAATGGCGCTTAACATTTAAAAAGATCAGAACCACCGTCATCCCGGCGAATGCCGGGATCCAGAATCAAAGTGATATCATCAGGTTCAGCCCGTTAAACAGACAAACCGGATTCGAAGAACTTCATCCCATGACCCAAACAGTCCAAGAGTGGGCGAATCGTCTCTCGGCGGATCCTCTGCCCGTCATGCGACGGATCCTGACCCAGGTGAGGGACCTCCTGCACAAGTCGAGCGTCAACCACGGCAGACTCTTTGAGATCATCTCCCGGGATCCGGGATTCAGTCTCTACATCATGCAACGGCTGAGCAAGCTACCCAACCCTCCCAAGGAACCCGTCACCAGCATATCCCTAGCGATTCCCCTGCTGGGCATGGGGTTGATCGAGCAGGCCAGCCGAACCCTACCCTGTCTGGAGGATAAATTGAAGGGGCCGCCCCGGCGAGAATTGATTGCCTGCTATAGCCGGGCGACTCACGCAGCTTTCTATGCTCGTGGTCTGGTTGAATTACAGGGCCAATCCGATGGCGACGCGCTTTACACAGGGGCTCTGCTCCACGATCTTGGCGAAATGGCCTTGTGGTCCGCGGATCCTGAATTGATGCGCGGGATTCACCGCAAAATCATCGATGGAGACGACCGGGAGAATGCCGCGCTTGAGATACTCGGCTTTACCCTTGAGGAACTGAGTCTCCAGTTGAGTACGAAATGGCGTCTGCCTGAACTGATCCGGGATTCCCAAGGCCTCGCCAACAGCTATCTACCCAAACCGCTGACGGTGATGCTGGCCTCGGCGCTTGCCCGTGAGACCGACCTTGGCTGGAACCGGGCCAGGACGCTCGACGATATCGAACTGTTGGCGGAGTTTCTTGAAATCCCACAACACAGGGCCAGCGCCTATTTGCACCGGCTCTCCGTGGAAGCCGCGAGAAGCCTGGACTCGCTCCCCCTGCCGCTACCCGCCTTCTATCTGATCGGAGGCGGGGCGGAAACGGAAGAGGCCATTCGTCAAAACGCACCTTTACGGCCAGAGCAACAAGCGGAACCGCAGGTCGTGACGTCTCCACCGGCCACTGAACCGGCAGCCGCCGGACCCGCCGCCAAGCCACAACCCGAGCCCGGGAAGCGGATCAATCCACTGCAGGAACTGCTCAACGGCGCCTTGCAACAGATGCATGACGAACTCGGTCTCAGCCGGGTCATGTTCGCCATGCTCGACCCGGATAAAACCATGCTCAGGGCTCGCCTGGTTATCGAATCAGAGCAACAACTGTCCCTCAAGGGCTTCACCCTTAGTACGAAAAAATCCAATCTGTTTACACAATTATTAAAGAAACCTCAGGCTATTTCCCTCAATAAGGGCAACGCTGAAAAATATCTGTCGATGATTCCACGCTCTGCCTTGGAGCAGATCAATCCCAGCGGCTTCATCGCCATGTCGGTGTTTCTCCACAACAGGCCTATCGGTCTGTTCTACGCCGACAATGGTTTGAGCGGTCCCGGGGTTACTCGCCAGCAATATGAAAACTTCAAAGCCATCTGCCACAAGACCATACAGACATTCAACCATTAGTGTAGTGTCCTATACTGTTTGACGTTTTCAGAGGCCCACAAATGACTCGAGTCAAGGCGCAGCCCGCAGTCAATGGTTGTCCCATTAACAAGGGCTGCAACGCGGGATCGAGTCATTTGTGGGCCTCCCTTCGGGCGCGACGAGAAGCCATCATCCGCGTTGTTGCGTTGCTTGGAAAGGGCGCGCCATTCCCCGCGCAACGCGCCTAGCGGCTAATGGCTTCTCGTCACGCTGAGAACGTCAAACAGTATAGGACACTACACTAGTGTATCATTGAGGATCGATGGCTGATCCGTAGGTAGATTGATTTGATCAAAGTCATTGTTTCGATCGTTTCAACCGTTAGGATTACCCTTCCGAATAAATGACCTTGGGGACACCGTGCCACAGCAGATAAGCTACCAAATCGGAAACAATCTCTATCTCAGCATTACCGATCGCTGCACCCTGGAATGCGCCTTTTGCCCGAAGACAAAAGGCGACATGACCGTCAAGGGCTATGATCTGACATTCAATCACCGACCGACGGCGGAAGAGGTCATCGCATCCATCGATGACCCGGCCCAGTATGACGAGATTGTATTCTGCGGCTATGGAGAACCTACACTCAGGCTGAACGTACTCCTGCAGGTAGCCAGGCATATCAAACAGCATGGCGGACGGGTGCGAGTGAATACGGATGGATTAAGCAATCTGGTGCATAAGCACAATACCCTGCCGGTGCTCGGTGAATGGGTTGACGCCCTTTCAGTCTCACTGAACGCTCAGAACAGTACCCTGTATGACCTTCACTGCAGACCGAATCTGCCCGGCTCCTATGAGGCCATGCTCGATTTTCTTCGTCAGGCTCCCTGCCATATCAGCGATGTCACGGCGACCGCTGTCGTAGGCCTGGAGGGGGTGGATATAGCGGCTTGCGAAGCGATTGCAAAAGCGATGGGCGTGAACTTCCATCGCCGAACCCTCGGCCTGGTCGGCTGAACGGCCAGCCATTAACCTTGAGTTGAGAACCGAGATGACGACCCTGGCGGAACAACTCCCCACCTTTGGTCAGTACCTATTGAATCGCTATGGCGAACGCGTACACAAAATTGCACTCGATGCCGCGTTTACCTGTCCCAACCGGGACGGCAGCAAAGGTATCGGCGGCTGTACCTTTTGCAATAATGTCTCCTTCAGCCCCAATGGCCGCAGACCCAAACCGATCGGCGAGCAGATCGAATCGGGCAGGCGGGTGATACGAAGACGCACCGGCGCCACCAAGTACCTGGGCTATTTTCAGGCCTACACCAACACTTATGATGACATTCAACGTCTGGCGCAGCTATACGGTTCCGCATTGGCGGAAAAGGATATCGTCGGACTCTCGATCGGCACCCGCCCGGATTGCGTGCCCGATGCGGTGCTGGACCTGCTGGCGGACTACCAGGCGGCGGGATATGAGATCTGGCTGGAGCTGGGATTGCAGTCAGCATTCGACGAGACCCTCGCCAGGGTCAACCGCGGACATGGCTTTGCGGCGTATGCGGACGCCGTTAGCCGCGCCAGAAGCCGTGGTCTCAAGACCTGCACCCACATGATCGCGGGATTGCCCGGCGAGACGGCCCGGCACTGTCACGAAACCCTGCAGCGGGTGCTCGAATTGGGCACCGACGGACTCAAACTACACCCCCTGCATGTGGTCAAGGGAACGGAGCTGGCCAATACCTGGCGCCGGGGAGAGTATCGTCCGCTGACCCTGGAAGCGTACGTCAACATCGCCGCTGACCTGGTGGCGCGAACCCCACCGAATATCGTCTGGCATCGCCTCACCGGCACGGCCCCGAAGACGATCCTGCTGGCGCCGAACTGGTGTACACAGAAATGGCGGGTGCTGAACGCCATCGCCAATGAACTGCAACAG
The DNA here is from genome assembly GCA_025656455.1 of Candidatus Thiodiazotropha sp. (ex Epidulcina cf. delphinae). Taxonomy (GTDB): domain Bacteria; phylum Pseudomonadota; class Gammaproteobacteria; order Chromatiales; family Chromatiaceae; genus Thiodiazotropha. The sequence continues at coordinate 18,704 of JAHXHS010000001.1, forward strand.
CGCCGGGAATCCCGCCGGCAAGTTGCCTAAATCTCAATCTGATGAGCATACGATATGGAACTGGTTTGCCCGGCAGGTAATCTGCCCTCCCTCAAAGTCGCCGTGGATAACGGCGCGGATGCGGTCTATTTCGGTCTGCGCAACGACACCAATGCACGCCACTTTCCCGGTCTCAACTTCAACGAGAAGCGCGCCGCGGAGGGGATCGCCTATGCGAAAGCACGGGGCGCGCGAGTCTTCATGGCCATCAATACCTTTCCACGACCGGATGGCTGGGAACGCTGGCGCCAGGCCGTGGATATCGCGGCCTCACTCTCGGTGGACGCCCTGATCTGCGCTGACATCGGCGTTCTCGACTATGCCTGCCATCGCTGGCCGGACCTGAAGCTGCACCTGTCTGTCCAGGCCTCCAGCACCAACTACGAGGCATTGGCGTTTTACCATCAATCTTTCGGCATCAAACGGGCGGTGCTGCCACGGGTGCTCTCCCTCAGTCAGGTTCAACAGGTGGTCGAGCACACGCCCGTGGAGATCGAGATCTTCGGCTTCGGCAGCCTGTGCGTGATGGTTGAGGGACGCTGCATCCTCTCCTCCTACGTGACCGGTGAATCGCCGAACACCCACGGCGCCTGCTCCCCGGCGCAGTTCGTTGAATACCGAGAGACAGCGGAGGGGCTGGAATCCCGTCTCGGGGGGGTATTGACAGACCGCTACGGCAAAGGCGAGCAGGCCGGCTATCCGACAATCTGCAAGGGGCGTTTCGCGGTGGGAAAAAACACCTTCTATGCGATCGAGGAACCCACCTCTCTGAATACCCTGGCCCTGCTTCCCGATCTGTTCAGGGCAGGGGTCAAGGCGATCAAGATCGAGGGCAGACAGCGCACCCCGGCCTATGTGGGTCAGGTGACCAAGGTTTGGCGTGAAGCCATTGATAGCTGTCGGCGAGACCCCGACAATTTCCTTGCAAAACAGTGCTGGAACGCCTCCCTTGACCAGGTTTCCGAAGGCGCCAGCACCACCCTGGGGCCCTACTACCGCCCATGGCAATAGATATGACTGGTTCTACAAAACTCTCGCTCGGCCCGGTGCTCTTCTATTGGTCCCGGGACGCGTTGTTCGATTTTTACGCCCAGGCGGCGGAAATGCCGGTGGATATCATCTATCTCGGCGAGACGGTCTGCTCTAAGCGACGCAGCCTCCGCAGCAGCGACTGGCTCGATATCGCCACGGAATTGAGCGACAACACCGACAAGGAGATCATACTCTCGACGCTTGCCCTGCTGGAGGCTGAATCGGAGCTGAAGACACTCAGGCGATTGTGCGAAAACGGCCGCTTCATGGTGGAAGCCAACGACATCGGAGCGGTTCAGATACTGACCCAGAGACAGCTCCCGTTCGTCACCGGCCCCAGTGTCAATATCTACAACCCGGCCACCCTCAAACTCCTGGCCGCCAAGGGTCTTAAACGCTGGATGCTGCCAATCGAGCTATCCAAGGAGACCCTGAGACAGATGCAGTCGCAGCGCCCGCAAGGCCTGGAAACCGAGGTCTTCTGCTATGGACGCATGCCGCTAACCCTGTCGGCCCGCTGCTTTACCGCCCGATCACACAACCTGCCGAAAGACGACTGTCAATATAAATGCATCGACTACCCCGATGGCCGACTGCTCGCCACCCAGGAAGGTGAACCGTTCCTCGCCTTGAACGGCATCCAGACCGTTTCCGCCAAGACCTGTAATCTACTGCCTGAGATCCCGCTTCTCAGAGAACTGAAAGTGGACGTATTGAGGATCAGCCCACAGTCGACATTCACCCGCCAGATTGTGGATGCATTCCACCAGTCTCTGAACGGCTCCGCCATCAAGGACCTCGGTAAATATATGCCGCTCGGGCCCTGTGACGGCTACTGGCACGGCAGTAGCGGGCTTTCCGCATGCACTGAATCCAGCCCGCCCTGAAACACTGAAAAAATATAACGCAAAGATCGCCATGAAGCGCAAAGGACGCAAAGAATGTAGATATATCAATCAATTGGCTTTGCGCTCATTGCGCTTCTCTGCGTGCTTTGCGTTATAACGTGCTGTCTACGGATGGACACTACACTAGGATAGTAATTCCCGGGCCGACTAGATGATTTAGCCTGGTAACGGTAATATTCAGGTCACAGGATCGTGTTGACCGGTCTTCTCAAGGACGAAACAAGCCAACCATTCGATCCAAATGGTCAGACGAGGATATTGCATGCGCAACCGACAGCACCGCAGATTCCGCTACATCCCGCTTGTCATCGTCGTGACGCTCTCCTCGTTCAACGCCCATAGCGATGCCGATCCCACCGCATTCTCAGAAAGCTACTTCTACGACGATCTGCCGGTGGTTCTCTCTGCCTCCAGACTCTCCCAGTCACAGGCAGATACACCGACCGCCATGACCGTCATCGACAAGAAGATGATTCAGGCCAGCGCCGCACTGAATCTACCCGATCTGCTGCGGCTGGTGCCCGGGTTCACGATCGGCTTCTATTCCGGCACACGAGCCACCGTCAGCTATCACGGACACGCTGACGAATACGCAAGAGACATGCAGGTGCTTATTGACGGAAGATCAATATATGATCCCGTATACGGCGGCATACCCTGGTCCGAACTATCCCTGAGCCTGGACGAAATTCTCCGAATCGAGGTCATCCGGGGGCCGAATGCGGCCGCATACGGCTCCAACTCCTATGCAGGGGTGATAAACATTGTCACCGATCATCCCGGAGATCTTCTCGGCACATCGTTCTCATCCACGATCGGATATGGGAAAACGCGCTATTTCGAGGCGGCGCACGCCGCAGCCGTGGAAAACCTCGATTATCGAATCTCAGCCAGCTACAAAGAGGATGAAGGGTTCGATAATCGCGATGACGCCTCCAGGGCCAGGTGGTTGAAGTTTGACAGTGACTATCGTATCGACATGGATAACACAATCCGTACCTCCTTGGGTGTCGTGCATGGCAACTATGACGAGGGGCATCCCTCACTGTTGCAGAAAGAGAGGGAACTCGACAACCGATATAATTATCAGTCCATGGAGTGGAGCCGATTCCTATCGCCAACGAACCGTTTAAACATCCACTTTTATCACAATTACTACGCCGTCGATGACCTCTATCGAACACCTCGCCTGTCTGAGCAAATCAATGCTATCGAGGAATTGCAACTACTCGACGAGTCCGTTAGAGCGGATTTCTTTGCGGGAATACTCTCCGGCGGCGCCTATGATTTCGATACCCTGCTCGATGAACTCAACCTGACTGATTCCTCATTCCTGTTTTCCTGGATCGGCCTCAAATCCCACCGCTACGACCTAGAACTTGAACACACCATCGAGCCCGTGGACGATCTACGTATCGCATGGGGATTCGGCGCCAGGCATGACCGTGGCGAAAGCTACTGGCTGTTCCATCAGAACGACCCCGTTTCCAGGGACTTGTACAGACTCTTCCTTAACGCTGAGTGGTATGCCACACCTAATACCGTAATCAATGCCGGAGGGATGCTTGAGAAATTCGAGGGTAAAGAGCGGCTATTTTCACCCAGACTGGGCGTCAACTACCACCTGAATCCCTCGAATACCATAAGAATCAGCGGTTCTCGGTCCTATCGAATGCCGACCATCTATGAGGATAATGTCAATCTCGCGGTCTATCTTGGATCCGCGGACGATGAGTTAAACACCTGGATAGTCAGCACCGAAGATCTGGAGCCGCAACGGATAGACCGTATCGAAACCGGCTATTTCGGAAATTTCACCGAATACGGCCTCAATTTCGACCTGTGTCTGTTTCATGAAGAATACTCGGATATTATCGATCAGTACCGTGACTTCGGCTATCCCGATCCCGACAGAGGCGTAACCGACCCGTTCGCACTGAGCGTACTCGACGAATTCCACTCGTTTTTCCAGAGTGGCGCATTCACCTATACCAATTTCGGGCGCGTCGAAATAAACGGCGTCGAATTCGAACTCGACTATAGACCCACCTTGAGGGACATGCTGTTTTTCGGATTCAGTTATCTGAATGTCAGCGGCAATGAATTGAAGCGGCTCAAGGAGGGCGCCTACAGCATCAAGGAGAATGCGCAAGACAAAATACCACAAAGAACCTTCAGCCTGATCGCCAGCCACTCATTCGATGACGGCGTCACGCTAAGCACCGCTTACTATTTCACTGACGAAATGGCTTGGCCAGGGGAAGGCGATACCGTCCCCAACTACAGTCGCTGGGACATAAAATTCAACAAGAAGCTGACCATATCCAATTCCGACATTGACATCTCACTGGCACTGCAAAACCTGCACAAGGATAATTTCGACTTCTACCACGACAAGCGGATAGATGAACACAACATATGGGAAAAAAGGGCATATCTACAGGCAAAGATCTCTATTTAACAATCGCTTAGATGTTCAGAAGACGCGCCAATCACCTACTCCACCGCCACTCAAGGGAGCCAGCTCGTTTTGGGTGTTCGATATTGCCGCCAATCAGCCGCCATCACAGCCACAGATCGGCACTGATTACGACTGCCTTTCTCATCTTATTCCTGCTGCCGGTCAACTGCCCTTCCAAGGACCACGTCAGCAATATTCTGATGCTGTTGAGCGGCAATGAGGATGTCTATCTGGATGTGGCGACCACGATAACCAACGCCACGATCAAATACTGCAGAAATAGCGGCCTTGATTGCCAAAATGCCAATTTCGAGATCGTCCAGATAGCCTCGTACGACATACAGCAGGATAAGGACTATTTCCTGATTGTCACACTTGGCATCAAGGCCGCTGAGTTTGCGCAACACAAGCTGAAGGATAAGCTTGTCCTCTCGGCGCTGTTGCCGAAAGGCAACGGCAAATACGAAAAACTTGCCGCGGCAGGCGTGAACCACGCCTTTCTCTACCTCGACCAACCGCTTCACAGAAGCCTGCTGTTAATCAAGACCCTGTCCGATCGATTTCAAAGCGTCGGGATTCTCATCAGCAAAGACAATACAGCCAGCGCAAGCGCCCTTTCCGAATCGGCCGGGAGGCTCGATTTAGACCTGGAGATCCAATGGGTGGAAACAAAGGACCAGATCGGTTCATCGCTCAACCACTTACTTGACGGTGTCGACATTCTCTTGGCGGTTCCGGATACTAATATCCACAACAGGTCCACGGTGTCTAACATTCTGCTCTCCGCATACAGGAAGAGGATCCCGCTGATCGGCTTCTCATCGGCCTATGTCAAGGCAGGCGCGCTTGCTGCTGTATACTCGTCACCGGAAGACATCGCCTTTCAGGTCAGGGACTGTATTGTAAAAACATTCTCCAGCGGCTCGATAGCGAAAAAGGAGCAGATGGCTGATTACTTTTCTATACTATTCAACGCCGATGTGGCGCGTTCATTGGATTTCCCGATTGAGTCTGTAAAAAAACTCAAAGCGAAGATGCTTAGTAGATTAAACGATGATTCTGAATAAATTAAAATCACTGAGATTTCAGGCATTAATGATCGGTTTACTGCCTGCGTTGATCGTTGCGCTAATGCTTACGGTCTATCTGATCAATACACAATTGGAGAGGCTTAACGAGTCCTTCAATGCAAAAGGCGTGTCCATTGCCAGCCAATCCGCCGCGATCAGTGTGTATGGGATCTTCACCCGGGACACCTCAATATTGGAAATGAGCCTGAGGCCTGTTTTTCTTCAGCAAGATGTCCACAGCATCGAGGTCTTTGATTCATCCGGCTCCTTGCTTTCCCGCATGCTCAAACAGACCGACGAAAAGCAAAGCAATCTTGCGGAGTTCTCATCACCCGTCATCTATATGGTTGAGGATATCAATATCACTGACTACCCGGACCAGACTAACAACAGCATGGCCGGAGGCAAAAACGAGAGCATGGGCAATGTCGTATTGACCCTCAGCAAAACCAGACTTGACAGAAACAAGGCCATCATCCTCCGCAATTCCATGCTGATGCTGGTATTCGGCCTTGCCGGGACAGCCATCTTCTCTCTTGCCTTGAGCCGTTCCGTCATCAAGCCCATCGACAGACTGACTCAAGCCGTTTCACGCATGCGTGACGGCGATCTCACCGCACGAGTACCGGAAGTCTCCAACGGAGAGATTCGAAGCCTGGAAGAAGGCTTCAACGCCATGACCAGCAAGATACTCCGTTCCCATGAAACCATGCAGCAACAAATCGATCAAGCGACCTCGGAACTTACCGAGACCATGGAGGCGCTCGAAATTCAAAACGTGGAACTCGATCTGGCCAAGAAGAGAGCGCTGTCCGCCAGCAAAGCGAAGTCTGAGTTTCTAGCCAACATGAGCCATGAAATAAGAACGCCGATGAATGGCGTCCTAGGGTTCACCAATCTCCTTTTGAAGACTGAACTCTCCAGGCAGCAGCATGACCTGGTGAATACCATTTCGAAATCCGCCATCAATCTACTTGAGATCATCAACGAAATATTGGACTATTCTAAACTCGAGTATGGAAAACTCGAACCGGAAACCACGCCTTTCGATGCCAGGGAATGCTTCGAGGAGCCCACGGTGCTTCTCTCTCCCTCCGCCCATGACAAAGGGTTGGAATTGATTCTACTTGTCTATTCCGATGTCCCGAAAACACTCGTCGGCGACGAAACACGCATTCGGCAGATTCTCGTCAACCTCATCAGCAACGCGATTAAATTCACCCACCAGGGTGACGTCATCATTCGCGTAATGATCGATACAGAAACCACGGACAAGTGTATTCTGAAATTCTCGGTCACCGATACCGGCATCGGCATCGACGTTAAGGCTCAGCACCTGCTATTCGAGTCTTTTCAACAGGCCGATTCATCGACCAGCCGCATGTATGGAGGCACCGGACTCGGGTTGAGTATTTGTAAAAAACTGGCTCAATCCATGAACGGTGATATCGAACTGGTCAGCAGCCTGGGCGAGGGGTCCAATTTCATCGTAACCTTACCGCTCGCAAAACCGCACCATTCACAACCAATAAACAGCAGCCTCATCCATCAGGGTAGGCGCGCCTTACTGATCGACAGACACAGACTCTCATTCCTGGCAATCAGACATACACTAGAATCTTTTGGCATCGAAATCGCAGATGGACAATATCCCGGCAGTTGCTCTGATCAAGTCGACCTGATGGTATTGGGCTTTGAAAATTGTGACATCGAATCGGGTTTTGCGGAGCAGGAAATCCGCCGGCTCAGACCGATCTGTAATACACCATTTCTGATACTACTCAGTGCCTCAGAGAGAATCATCATTGAACAATATCAGTCATTGAGCGACGACTTCTATCTTTCAAAACCCATAAGTACGACAAAGTTGACTGAAATATTGGGAGGCGTATTCTCCAGCCCGGACCAAAAACAACCGTTGATCGACGAACAGAGCATCGATCCATCGTTTCCGATTCTGGATAACTACAACATACTTGTCGTTGACGACAACGATATCAATCTTAAGTTGATCAGTACATTGATGAGAAGCAAGGGAGCCACTGTCACAGAAGCTAATGATGGCCTGAGCGCCATCACCCAAACCCGTAGCAACACCTATGATCTGATATTGATGGATATTCATATGCCGAGGATGAAAGGCACTGAAGCCGCGGAAGTCATTCGCAGAGACGAAGCCCCCGACAGACATACACCTATCATTGCGCTTACCGCTGACGCAGTGCCCGCGACAAGGAATCAGATTAAGGAGTCGGGTATGGACGGCTATCTATTGAAACCGATCGATGAACCTCAAATGTGGTCGGCGATCAGCAATATTTTCAGTCGTCGCATGCCTGTCGGCATCAATGATTCTCACCAGTATGACTACGACAAACAAAGCGACCCCGCCAGTCTGCCGGTAAGGGATTACGATAAGATCCTCGGCATCACAGGAGGCGACCAAAGTCTGGCTGACGAAATGTTCAACCAGTTGTGTACCGAATTACCGCAGCAGCTGGCGCAAATCGATACCTACATGGTTGACTTGGATTGGGCCAACCTCAAGGAGATCGCCCACAAAATACACGGCTCCACTTCATCCTGCGGCGTACCGGCCCTGGATTATGCGGTGCACAGATTCGAATCTGTCTGTAGTTCGATAGATAGTGAGAATTTACACGACGAGTACCGGAAACTGAAACAGGAAGTTAAAAGGCTGCTTGAAACCCAAGAGATTCACAATGCGATCTAGTCCAATTGGAATATTCGACTCCGGCATAGGAGGCCTCTCCGTCGTGCGTCATATCCGCGAAATACTGCCGTCGGAGAATCTTCTCTATGTCTCTGACAGGGCCCATCTGCCCTATGGAACCAAACAGAGCCGGTATGTTCTGGATCGCACCCTCCGGATTAGCGAATTCCTTGTTCAGCAAGGGGCCAAGGCAATCGTGATCGCCTGCAATACGGCCACGGCAGTAGCGGTCAATCACCTCCGCAAGACGTTTCAACTACCCATCATAGGCATGGAACCCGGGGTCAAACCTGCCATTCTCCAGAGCCGCAACGGCCTGATCGGCGTCCTGGCCACCGAGGGCACATTAGGCAGCGGCAAATTTCAGACCCTGCTCAGTCAACATGCCAACGCCAGCGAGGTTATTATCTGCCCCTGCCATGGCTGGGTCGAGGCCATTGAACACGATGGCGTGGCGTATCAAAAAGCCCTGGAGCTTGTCAGACGACAACTGACACCGGTGCTGGAAAAAGGCGTCGATACCCTTGTTTTAGGCTGTACCCATTACCCGTATCTCAAGGAGAGTATTCTAAAAGTAGCCGGTCCGTCCGTCACTATCATCGATACCGGCCCGGCCGTAGCCAAACAACTGCAGCGGAGGCTGGCCGGTGAAAATCTTCTCTCAACCGACAGTGCCCCCGGCAGTGAGCGCTTTTGGTGCAGCGCCCCTCCTGAACAGACACAGGAGCTTATTGAAAAACTGCAGGGCAGACCCTGTGTCGTCAATCCGCTGCCGCTACCAGGCAAAAGTGTCTGATCAGCGGTTAGCCGGGTTGAACATCGCCGGCCATCTGTAAGGAAGCGCTATGGAGCGTAGTGAAAACGCTCGTAAAGCGTTAGACAACGTTCGATAAAGGGTCGTAAATCCTTAGGTATCGGCAGCTGTTCCATCTCGACGGCAGCCAGCATGTTCTTTAAATGCACCCCCAATCCCGTATCGCCGTCCATCACCAGATGGCGCTGAAAAAACAGGGTATCGGGATCTTCCCTACCGCTGATCAATAGCAGGTAATCATAAACGGTCCCGGTTATGGTCAACTCCGCCGCCTTGTCTCCCGCCTCTGCAATTGCACCGTTGGTCAGTGTCAAGGCATAGCTGAGATCCGCATCGCTGACCTTGATATGCACCACCCTGCCCTCAAGAAAGTCGAGTTCGCCTTCGCGCCGCTCATTGCGGAACAGCTGGTTGAGGATGGCGCTCAAGATACGGCCATGGGCCTTTCTCGGCAGAAGTTTCAGCGGCAGGGCCAGCGGCCTCGGCATTAGGGGACGTTTTGTTGCCACATGCATGGTCTTTGCGCCTCATTGACTGGCTTTGTCAGGATTATCGGCTGTATCATACCAACAGTCGGCCCTTTCTGCGAAAATCCACGCATGTCTAGTACTCCGTCAACCCCCTTTCTACCTGACAATCGAGATGCCTTCGCCGCTTGGCGGGAGCGCAAACTCGACAACTATCCGAAAACAATCGGCGATTTGATCGTGGAGATCAACGACCCGCGAACCCTCTCCCAGGCTGAACACGACAAGCTCCTTGCTCTCTGCCAAAAGAGCAATATGGCGATTTGGGCCGGTCTTTCCGGGCATGACGCGGATAAGGAAATCATCCGCAATCTCGGCCTGAGCTTCGGTCTCAGCCACCTGGATCACAACATGTGCGCGGACAATGACGCCATCACCTCGCTTACCGTACAGTCAGATACGCTCCACCAAGGCTATATCCCCTATTCCAACCGCCCCATTGCCTGGCACACCGACGGCTACTACAACGCACCCGATCAACAGATCCACGCCTTACTGCTGCATTGCGTCCAGCCTGCCGAGGAGGGCGGCGAAAACGATCTGTTGGATCACGAGATCGTATTCACGCGGATCATGGAGGAAAACCCTGACTACATCCGCGCTCTGATGCACCCACAGGCGATGACCATCCCTGCCAACACCACCAATGACAAGGAACTCAGACCGGCCCGAAGCGGGCCGGTATTCGCCATCCACCTCGATGGTCATCTGCACATGCGCTATACCGACAGAAGCCGCAGTATCGAGTGGCTGGACGATCCCCTGCTAAGGGAAGCGGTCGCTTTTTTAAAATCGGTGCTGAAGACACCCTCTCCCTGGCATTTTCACGGCAGACTCGAAGCCGGTCAGGGGCTGATCTGCAATAACGTATTACACACCCGCACCGGATTCACCGACGGCGAACGGAGCCGCCTGCTCTACCGGGCGCGTTATTATGACCGTATCCACTATTGCAGTGGTCCGGGCTAACAATATCAAGCGGAATTTGTCCGCAAATGAACGCGAATAAACGCTAATTCGCCACCAACGGCCTCATGCCGTAGCACCGCTAACCCGTTGTCCATCCACAAACAAGACAATTTCTCTCGCAAAGACGCAAAGATCGCCAAGGAAAAAAATATATATAAAAACAATACGTTATAACTTTGCGATCTCGGCGTCTTTGCGAGAGTTTTTCTTTCCGGATTAGGCATCGTTGTGCAGATCCAGGATACTCCTGTCGGCGGTTTCATCCTGTTCTTTTGCGCCGTCGCTGCGCAATAACTCGAGCTGTTCGAGATAGGTCTCGCTGACGTCGCCGGTGACATATTCACCGTTGAACACAGAGGTGTCGAAACGCTCGATATCGGTCTTGCCCTTCTTCTGCACCGCTTCGATCAGATCCTCCAGATCCTGATAGATCATGCGGTCGGCGCCGATGATATCCCTCACCTCTTCCACGCTACGGTTATGCGCCACCAGCTCGCTGGCCGCAGGCATATCGATGCCGTAGACATTGGGATAGATCACCGGTGGCGCGGCCGAGGCGAAGTAGACCTTTTTCGCGCCCGCATCCCGCGCCAACTGCACAATCTGCTTCGAAGTGGTCCCGCGCACCACGGAGTCGTCCACCAACAGGACATGCTTTCCCTTGAATTCCAGGTCGATGGCATTCAGTTTCTGCCTCACTGACTTCTTGCGCACGGTCTGTCCCGGCATGATGAAGGTGCGCCCGATATAGCGGTTCTTGATAAAGCCTTCGGTATAGCGCACCTTCAGTTCATTCGCCAATGTCAGCGCCGCGGTCCGGCTGGTCTCCGGGATCGGGATGACCACATCGATATCATGATCCGGCCACTCTCTGTGGATCTTTTTCGCCAATTTCTTACCCATCCGCGAGCGGGCCTTATGCACAAACACATTGTCGATGACCGAGTCCGGACGGGCGAAATAGACGAATTCGAAAATACACGGTGACTTGACCGGATTGGCAGCGCACTGTTGGGCATGGAACTGCCCCTTCTTGCTGATGAATATCGCCTCGCCGGGCTCCAGATCCCGCACCCGCTCAAACCCCAGGGTATCCAGGGCGACGCTCTCCGAGGCGATCATGTACTCCGTGCCCTGATCCGTCTCGCGTCTCCCGTAGACGATCGGACGAATGGCATGGGGATCGCGGAATCCTATCAAACCCACCCCCGGTATCATGGTCACGGCGGCATAACCCCCTCGACAACGCCGATGGACGCCGGCCACCGCCTTGAAGATATCGTCCGGGGCGATGCGCAGCTTATTCTGCATCTGCAACTCATGGGCGAATACGTTGAGCAGGATCTCAGAGTCCGATGAAGTGTTGATATGGCGCAGGTCCTCGACAAACAGGTCGCGGGTCAACTCATCCGCATTGGTCAGATTGCCGTTGTGCGCCAGGGTGATGCCGTAGGGAGAGTTGACATAGAAGGGCTGGGCCTCGGCCGAGGATGCGCAGCCGGCGGTCGGATAGCGCGCATGCCCGATCCCCATGTTGCCCTTCAGGCGCAACATATGACGGGTGTGGAAGACGTCCCGCGCTAGGCCGTTGGCCTTGCGCAGGAAGAGTTTGCCCTTTTCACAGGTGACGATGCCGGCCGCATCCTGTCCTCGATGTTGCAGCACCAGCAGCGCATCGTAGAGCGACTGGTTGACGGGCGATTTACCGACGATTCCCACAATACCGCACATGGTTCAGTTCTCCAGATCAGTAGTGGAAATTAGCAGCAATATCATCAGGTAGATAGTGCTTCAACCAGAGGGCCAGATCCTGAAAATAGGGAATCAGGCGCGACTCACGCCACCAGTCGTCTTGCGGGAAGAGGGTCAAGCCGGCCAGCAGGATCAGAATAGCGATCACCACAGCCCCCCGGGCGACGCCGAAAAAGATCCCGATCAGACGATCGGTTCCGCTCAAACCGGTGGTGTTGACCAGAACCTTCATGAAATGGTTGACCACCGCCCCAAGGAGCAGCACCGCCAGCAGGATGACGCCGTAGGCCACACCCAGACGAATGGAGGGTACGTCGATCCAGGGTTCGAGCTCCACGGCCAACGCGCGAAAAAAGAACCAGGCGAGGGCAAATGCGGTAATCCAGGTAGCGAGAGAGAGCGCCTCCTGCACGAAACCGCGAACCAGGCTGATAACGGCTGAGAGGGCGATGATGGCGATGATGAGAATGTCGACCCAGAGCATGCCGCTAACCTACACAAAGTCTGAGTTGGGGCGTTTCCATGAGCATATGGACTGGATACCCTGGGAGAGGTCCTGGACCGGAATCCAGGCCCTCCTCTAAATCGAATCTGGTGGAGCCAGGCGGGATCGAACCGCCGACCTCAACACTGCCAGTGTTGCGCTCTCCCAGCTGAGCTATGGCCCCGGAAAGCCGCGAATGTTAGGGGATATTCCTCTTCTTGTCCACTGCTTTTTCCACCTCCTCAACCGCCCCCCTGGTCGATTTTCGCCCAGGAGTCCCTCAGGGTGACGATACGATTGAAGACCGGCTGCTCTCTACCCGCCTCAAGGCCGTCTAGAATGAAATACCCCTCCCGTTCAAACTGGTACTGCTCATCCGTATCCGCCTCGGCCAGCATCGGTTCGAAATAGCAATCGGTCAGGGTGCGCAGGGAGTCGGGATTGAGGTTATCGGTAAAACGTCCGCCCTCCTCCACGCTATCGGCATTGGCCCGGCTGAAAAGCCTGTCGTAGAGGCGCACCTCACCCTTCACCCCATGCCGGGCGGAGACCCAGTGGATCACCCCCCTCACCTTGCGCCCCTGGGGATTCCTGCCCAGGGTATCCGGGTCATGGCTGCAGCGCAGTTCAATGATCTCGCCCTGGTTGTTCTTCACCACCGCTTCACACTTGATGACATAGGCGTTGCGCAGGCGCACTTCCCCGCCCGTGACCAGGCGCTTGTATTTCTTGTTCGCCTGCTCGCGGAAATCGGCCCGGTCGATATAGATCTCACGGCAGAAGGGAATCTGCCGCTGTCCCATGGTCTCATCCTTGGGGTGATTGGGGGCGGTCAACGATTCACTGCGCGCCTCTGGGTAATTCTCAATGACCAGCTTCAGCGGATGCATCACCGCCATGCGGCGAGGAGCGTGGGCGTCCAGGTCCTCGCGAATGCAGTTCTCCAGCACCCCCATCTCCACCAGGCCGTCCGATTTGGTGATACCGATGCGGCGGCAGAACTCCCGTATCGACGCCGGGGTGAAGCCACGCCGTCTCAACCCGGCAAGGGTCGGCATGCGGGGATCGTTCCAACCCTCGACAAACCCCTCTTCCGCCAGTTGGGTGAGTTTGCGCTTGCTCAACACCGTATATTCCAGGTTGAGGCGGGAGAACTCGATCTGCTGGGGATGACAGGGGACGGAAATATTGTCCAGAACCCAGTCGTAGAGCGGTCGATGGTCTTCAAATTCCAGGGTGCAAAGCGAGTGGGTGATGCCTTCCAGGGCATCGGAGACCGGGTGAGTGTAGTCGTACATCGGATAGATACACCAAGCCTCGCCGGTCTGGTGGTGGATCACCCCGTGACGAATTCTGTACAGGGTCGGGTCGCGCAGATTCATATTCGGCGACGCCATATCGATCTTGGCCCGTAACACCCGCTCCCCATCGGCGAACTCGCCCGCCTTCATACGCGCAAACAGATCCAGATTCTCCTCCATCGACCTGGAGCGATAGGGGCTCTCCCTGCCGGGCTCGTTGAGGGTGCCCCGATAGGCCCGCATCTGCTCCCCGTCGAGGTCGCAGACATAGGCCTTACCGGCCATGATCAGCTCAACGGCGAAGTCGTGGAGCTGCTGAAAATAGTCAGAGGCATAATAGAGGCGATCCTGCCAGTCGTAGCCGAGCCAGCGCACATCCTCCTGGATGCTGTCGACGAACTCGATATTCTCCTTGTGTGGATTGGTGTCGTCGAAGCGCAGGTTGCATTGCCCCTGGAACGCCTTGGCGATACCGAAATTGAGCACGATCGACTTGGCATGGCCGATGTGCAGATAGCCATTGGGTTCCGGGGGAAACCGGGTATGCACCCGACCATCGTTTTTACCCGCCTGCAGATCCTGTTCAATGATCTGGCGAATAAAATGGCTCGGCGTGCTCTTTTCCATATCGCTCATGTTGTCTACTTCATTAGGCTTAGGTTAGCTGGAACCTGGATCCAGCGGGTCAGGCGACAATCACTCAACCGGCATTGGCTTCGCGCTGACGGATATACGCAAGGGCCTTATCGATGCGCCGCAGACAAGCCTGCTTGCCCACCAGATAGAGGGTGACGTCGATACCCGGCGAGGCGGCGCGGCCCACCACGGCCACTCGCAGGGGCTGGGCCACCTTGCCCATCTTCAGCTCCAGGGAGGCCGAGACCTGCTCCACCAGGTCGTGCAGTCTCTCCTGGGTCCACTCATCCAATCCGGCCAGCGCCTCACGCATCCGCTCCAGGGGCTCTCTGGCAGCGGCGCGGAGATGTTTTTTCGCCGCCTTCTCATCGAATGTCTCGAAATCCTGATAACAGAAGGCGCTCATTTCAGCCATCTCCACCAGGCTCCTGGCACGCTCCTGGTGAGCCTCGACCACCGCCACCAGATCGGGGCCCTGAGCGGGATCGATGCCAAGATTCCCCATCTGCGGACTGAGCAGGTGGGCGATGCGTTTCGGATCGTCCTGTTTGATATAGTGCTGATTCAACCACAGCAGCTTGTCCGTATTGAAGCTGGAGGCCGCCTTGTTGACCGCATCGATATCGAACAGCTCGATCATCTCATCCACAGAGAAGATCTCCTGGTCGCCATGGGACCAACCCAGGCGCACCAGATAGTTGAGCAGCGCCTCCGGAAGAAAGCCGGCTTCCCGGTACTGCATGACACTGACAGCGCCATGGCGCTTCGACAACCTCGCCCCGTCATCCCCGAGGATCATCGGCACATGGCCATATTGGGGCGGGTTCGCGTCCAATGCCCGGAGGATATTGATCTGCCTGGGGGTATTGTTGAGGTGGTCGTCGCCACGGATCACATGGGTGATGGCCATATCCAGGTCATCCACCACCACGGTCAGGTTATAGGTGGGCGAGCCGTCGGTACGGCGAATGATCAGGTCATCCAGCTCCTCGTTGTTGAAAATGACCCGGCCGCGAATCAGGTCGTCCACCGCCACCACCCCGGTCTCGGGATTGCGGAAGCGTATCACATGGGGTTCATCGGGGCTGACCCCCCGATGTCTGCAGTGTCCGTCATAGCGCGGTTTCCGTTTGCGCTTCATCGCCTCCTCCCGCAGCTTGTCGAGACGCTCATGGCTGCAGTTACAGCGATAGGCCAGACCCTTATCCAGCAGCCCCTGAATCACCTCGTCATAGCGATCGAAGCGTTTGGTCTGATAAAAGGGGCCCTCATCGTACTCCAGGCCCAGCCAGGTCATGCCCTCCAGGATCGCATTCACCGACTCCACAGTAGAGCGCTCCAGGTCCGTATCCTCGATGCGCAACACGAACTTGCCCCCGTGCTTACGGGCGTAGAGCCAGGAGAACAGGGCGGTGCGGGCGCCGCCCACATGGAGATAGCCGGTAGGGCTGGGAGCGAAACGGGTACGGACAGTCATGGTCAAAAAGGCATCCGGTTACTGGCAAAACCGCGATTCTAGCAGACCCAGGGTGATTCGGAAGCTATGAAATGCCTTGGGGAGGAGTAAGGTCCTCCATCGCCCCAGTTCCCCAAACACAGGATGGGGCTACTGAAATGGCGTGCTCACCGCCTGAGCGAATGGGGATTCATGCATGGCGACAGGTCAATTTGCGTTAATTGGCGTTCATTTGCGGACTCATTAGCCCCAATATTGCGCGAGGGATAAGCGATTGCCGTCTCGACCTGCCTCCCCAGATTGACCTGACAGCCTTACCTCTTTAGAATTCGCCTCTCATCACAGAGGGCGCATAGCTCAGCTGGGAGAGCGCTGCAGTCACATTGCAGAGGTCACAGGTTCGATCCCTGTTGCGCCCACCATATTCCTCGGTGTTTATTGCCTATTTCCCCCATCCGGCGATTTGTAAAAATACAGCTTTCTCCCTAGTACTCCTTCAACATAATAATGATGGGTTCAGTTGGTCTGTCAGCGTTCAGGACAAGGCGCGCCTCGCCGTGAATGGCCTGAGTCCTTGTCAAGCACTGCAACGCCGCCGCGGGACACCACAGGAGCGCTGAACCCATCATTATCATGTTGAAGGAGTACTAGTTGCTAAGGAGTGGTTGGGATGGGTGTCCACGTAAATGTTCCCGCGTCTCCTTGGCACGGCCCTCGCCGCTCCACAGCAGTCTGCGACGCTTGAGGTCATAGACGTTCGTGACATATACATGACCTCGCCTGCGAGAAATCCCGTCGATAGTGAAACAGTTTAGCCACCTGTTTCCAGGTCACTCGGCGTGGGGCATAGACAAATGTATGTTGATCCCCACAGCGGTACATGGCGAAAGCGACAAGTCGTGCGAAGAATAAAAAAAGCCTCCTTAGGGAAATCTGTGGGTATGGCTCGGCGCAAGTGAACGACCAAATGTATGGTATGAAGTGAGTTTTGTGGCCAGGAAGGTAATAAAATAACCGTGAATTTCTGCGTGTCAGTTTTGTTTGGATATAATCTGACGCACAGCGCGATCGGGATTCGCCCCAGGTTGATACTCTCGCAAAGCCGCGAAGCACGCAAAGGGGAAGACGGCTAATGATAGAAAATGAGATGGGAAAGTGTATTGTCGATAGCGCGGTTCAGATTCACCGTGAGACGGGACCGGGATTGCTAGAAACAGTCTATGAGGTCATCCTTGCGCATCCGTTATGGCAACGAGGCTTTCAGGTTGGGCGGCAGGTTGCTGTCCCCATTGAATACCTTGGGCTCAGGTTTGATGAAGGCTTCCTGGCCGATCAAGTCGTTGAGAAAAAAGTGAATCCCTGATGAAGAACGGTATTCATCGTATGGTCAATGGCCTTGTTGAATAAATTCAATGATGCTTTGCGTGCTTGGCGGCTTTGCGAGAGTCAATTATCGTCTTGAAATACCCACAAATCTTACTGAAGAGCCATATTTAGGAGCCCACCATGTCGACCGCCACCATTACTAGCAAGGGGCAGATCACGATCCCAAAAGAGATAAGGGATTCCCTGGATCTGCATACAGGGGACAAAATCAATTTTATTATCGATGATCAGGGCAAGGTCAGTTTTGTGCCTGTCACCACAAACGTGACCACCTTGAAGGGTATTGTGACTAAGCCCGACAAGCCAGTCTCCATTGAAGACATGAAAGCCATGATTAGAGTCAGAGGTCGCCGGCTTTGAAAGGATTGGATACCAATGAACAAAGGGTTGCCAGACTGCGATGACATTGGATAAGAAGGCAGCGAAACAGCCGGGCATTCAACTGCTGAAATAGTGGCCCTAACCCTGACAAAGCCTCATTCAGAGCCCCACGGTTGATTCGGATCAAGACGCGAAGCGGCTACCTGACATAATAGCCAACCGCACAGCACCTACACCTAATCAGGGTCACCTTTATAAGGCTAAAACCAACTTTAATCCTTCGCTTAATGCTTGTTTTTGGTTGGCGCTCAGCTTACCCGCTTTTTCAGTTAGATAGGATCTATCGAGTGTGATAATTTGAGAGACATTTATAACCGATTCTTTTTTTAGACCGATGCTTTTTATTGCGCCAAGCTTCACATTTCCCGGGGCCTTGGCTAACTTCAGATTTGAGGTGATTACAGCAACAATCGTTGTGCTGATTTTACTCTTATTAAAATCATCTGATTGAACAATGACCACCGGCCTTCGATACCCCGGCTCCGAGCCTCTTGGCTCATCAAGATCCGCCCACCAGATCTCTCCTTTTCTACAGCTCATTCGTCACCACTCTTCCCTGTCGATCGATTTCATTTGC
The DNA here is from genome assembly GCA_025656455.1 of Candidatus Thiodiazotropha sp. (ex Epidulcina cf. delphinae). Classification (GTDB taxonomy): domain Bacteria; phylum Pseudomonadota; class Gammaproteobacteria; order Chromatiales; family Chromatiaceae; genus Thiodiazotropha. The sequence goes on from JAHXHS010000001.1 coordinate 37,231, forward strand.
GCCCTTTTAAAACCCGTTTCCAGACCCTGATCTTCAATACCGCCATATATTTCATTAAGCAGATCAGTAACCTTTTGATTCTTATGTAGTTCTATATAACTTGAAATGGCACGCACGTACAATTCACTTCTGGACATGCCAAGCCTTTTGGCGAGTCTTTCTGCATTGTTAAAAATAGGGTCGGGTATTGAAATTGCAGTCTTCATACAAAAAGTATGACTAAAGTTATACCAATGTCAAGCCTGGAAAAAATGGCTCACTAGAAAAATTCGTGGGTGGATTTGAGTGACAAACATCACCAACCTATTGAAAAATATACACAATTTTCACATTCTTGGATTCATTAGTAATATCTTTCCGAGGATCACTTCTCAATGCCCGAAGCTGCCTAAGTAACAGACAAGCTGATATCTTATAACCGCGTCATTCCGGCGCATGCCGGAATCCAGGGAATATACCAGGGAGGTGGTATGGAACGACAACCGTGCGTGTATCTATTAGCCAGCAAACGAAATGGAACCCTATACACGGGTGTGACTTCCAACCTGCTAAAGCGGGTTTGGGAACATAAGAATAATCGAGTTGAAGGCTTTACCAGTAAATATCGTGTGCATACTTTAGTCTGGTATGAGATGCATGAGACGATGGAATACGCCATTCAGCGTGAAAAAGCCATCAAGAATTGGAGGCGGGCGTGGAAGATAAAGACGATTGAAGAGCTGAACCCACGCTGGCGGGATTTATATCCGGACCTGATCTGACGAGAAGTATTCTTTGCTGAAAGACAGACGATCGACAATCGTGTGGAGCATCTGGATTCCGGCATGCGCCGGAATGACGGAATCAGTGAAGTCTACCCACATATTCTTCGGAGGATCCGAAAAAATAACGCTTAAATATTGCGGGATTGGCACGAAAGGAACATGAGAAGACGTTTTAGTGGGGTTAACTTTGCCTTCAAGCTCTACCGTTTCGCCATCAGTTGCTGCATCTTTTCCTCGGCTCTGGCACTGACCCTCTCGCCATCGTGATAGAGCGCCACCAACTGTAACGACGGGCTGTTGAATACCATATCGGCCACATGATCCGGACTGATGGTATAACGCCCCAACATTTTCTTTACCGGCCACTCGCGGTCTACATACACTGTATAGACGAGTTCGGAGCAGACGATCCGATCGGTGGTTTCCAAATCAAAATTGAAATCGTACTGTTTGCCGATCTGACGGAAGGCGCGGAGCAGCACCTCTCTACGCTGCTGCAAACTCAGATCCGCGGCCCGTATCACCGCCAGGTCATCCACATTCAGAAACTGGGAGAGCGGATTGATCGTCACGCCGGTCCTAAGCGCCTCGATCACGCCATGGCGTTGCCGTATCTTCGCCTGCCAGGGCAGGATCAAGGGATGATCCCAGATGCCGAGGGCCTTCAGCTCTGACTCGCTGCCGATCCAGATGGCGACATGCCCCCAGTGGCCGGGAATCAGTTTATCGGTCAGGCGAAACGGCGTCTTTTCCAACAGGATGTCGCCCGCGGTCAGGCTGGATATGACCGCACTCTCCAACTGAGGCCTGCCGTACAACTTACCTTTTCGCGTCTCCACCAACCCGACCGTATTGCCGAACAGACCACTGAGCAGATTCATCCCTTCGCTTGTTATCCCATTCAACCTGTCCCCCACCGAGGCAAACAGAAAATTCATCTTGTTGTCGACATGTCTGAGAGGAGACCCGTCGAAGGTGGCGCGATAGGATGGACTCTGTTCTATGAGCTGATACAGATAGGCAAAATCTTCATCATCCTCTATCGTTTGGCGGTAACTATCGATCTGAGCCTGATAGAAACGGATGGCTCGCTGTACCCGCAGATAATTATCGAGCTTGTGATAAGCCTTGCCGACCGCCTCCAACTCATTCCTTTCGACACGATAGCCGCTATCACTGGCATTGATGGCGCGCCTCAGCTCCACATCGTCCTGAAAGATGGAGACCGCCAGCAGATAATTGTCATACAGCACCAGCGCGGCTGAAAGGGAGATCATGACGCCTTGCAGGCGCAGGCTAGATGTCATGCCGGCCTTCTTATCCATCCTGTCATCCAACCAACACTCATATTGGTAGGCGACACCATACAGCGCCTGTCGCAGATCCAGGTGGGCGCGAGTACCGAGGTTAAGCTGCTCGAGTTGTTTCCCGGTCAGTGGGCGGCCGACGTCCAGATGGTGCTTCAGCTCATTGGCCAATTGCAGCGAAGCCTGACGGTAGGCAATGCTCTTTTCCACCAGCGGCTGGTAGATTCGGAGGGTTTGATCGAGTTGTTCGGCCGCAGACCCCGCATCAATCGAGGTCTGTATGCCGGCGCAAGGTACAGCCTGTACGGCGGTTGAAATGAATAAAGCAGACAGCAACCATAGCTCTATCCATCGGTTCCTGCGCACGCACTCTCTCTTGCTCATCCTGCCCGCATCTCTCTGTCTGTTTGACCAACGGTATTTTATTATTAACCCGGTAGGGTCTGGCTCCCGAGTCATCCATGGCTGGTCAGACAACTGCTCAGCCGGTGCTTTGAGATCTCCTCCAATACCCGGAGTTAGTTCTGCTCACTGTGGTGAATGCTAAATAATAACCGGCGCACATACAAGCGAAGCAGGATTTCAGGCCCGCCGGCTTTAGCAAATATCCCAGGAGGTCGACACCCAAGGCTTGAGTCCGCAAATGAACGCGAATAAACGCAAATTTGCTATGAGCGCTCTCATACCTCGGTTCCGCTTATCTGGCGTCTGGAATCCGGTCAGTTGTTGAATCCGCTGAGACATTCGACGAACCGAGACTCTTGCTAAATCCGCAAGAAATTTTCAGGCCTTAGGGCTTCGTTAGAAAAATTCGTGGGCAGCCTTGAATGATAAACATCACTACCTATTGAAAGATATATGTAATGCCGGATTTATTGGCTGCATCTTTTTCGAGGGTCAGTTCTGAAATACAGGATGCCGTCTGAGCAACAAACCAGCAGATATCGTGTGGCCACAAATTTCCCTGAAGAGCCTACTTAAGAATGAGGACGGATTGTTCCCATTCGCGTTAATTTGCGTTCATTCGCGGACAATCGCCCTCGACGCCGTCTTCTTTACCGCGCACCCAAACGCTTGTGCTCAAAATCCGTACAAATCGGATAGTTTTCTATGGCATCGAAATACCAGTCAGCGGGCAAATGCCACTCCGGGCCGTAATCGATTTCGCCGAATGTCAAGCCCTTGCGCACGCCGCGGTAGAACTTGGTCTCATTAGAGCAGTCGTTGATGGTAATCCCTTGCCAGCCCTCATCGGCTGCCATCTGCATGAGATCATAGGTTGCATTGCGACTCGAGACGGGCGATATGTATCCATACTTGAACCCATACAGCGCCTCACCGAGATAATTGGCGGCGTTATTTGCGTTGACATGCAATTCCGCACAATTTATCTGGTCGATACCGGTATCCAGGATTCTGTTCTTTTTCTTAATAAACGACGTCAGGAAATCGGGTGTCATTGGCGATTCCACACACAGATATTTGAAATATTGCCGCGCCAATGCGATTGTCTTGATCACCTTGAGCGAGCATTTGCTGGCCGCCAGGTTGAAACGAATCTCATCCAGACCAGCCGCCTGAAGCCTCTTCATACGTTCTTCGGTCAGCAACGTGCCGTTGGTGTAGATCCACTGGTGGATGCCTTTGCCGTTCAGGTATTCGATCAATTCGAGGTGCTTCTCGAACTGTGTGAACGGCTCAAACGAAACCCAGGCAATACCATCAAGGGAACTGCCCTGCTTATCGATAATGATTTTTATGTCGTTGGAGGTAAGGTATCCCGAGTTGGCGATTTTAAAATGATCATCAAGCAGATCCGGGATAGGCAGCCCCTTGCAATAGCAGAAATCACAATCGAGATTACAACTGTTGGTGGCGCGTATCGACCATAGCCCTGTCCCGTCAAGGCAGGTCCGGCAACCCGGCGTCAACTCTCCGCCCCATACGGCCTTGCAACCATGACCGCTGACCCTAAGCCCCGGAATCCTTGATTGGCGATCCCGGATGTCGGCAATAATCGAGCGCTCCACATAGTAGGCGATTTGCCCGAAAAAGTATTCGTCAGCGGCATTCATGCCACCTTTCTTGCGCAGCAGTTCGGTGATATGCGCCACCGTTTCCCGCTTGGTCATTTCTCTGGGATTCATTGTAACAAAGACTCTCTCTTGCCGACCTAGGGCCTGTTAACACTAATCGGATTGCCACTGTTGTGCCTGAAAAAGCCCCAATCAAGGCGCGAGGAGCGCGGTTTGGTCGCTCCAAATAAGCGACGAGCAACGCCGAGTGGGGCTTTTTCAGGCGCAACCCGAAGGGCCAGGGGCCATTTTTCACCCAGCGGCGTTATCACTCGCTCATGTAGCCGGCTACACCACGCTCGTTCTGCCTTGCTGGGTAAAAAATGGCCCCTGGCAGTGGCAATCCGATTAGTGTTAACAGGCCCTAAGTCAACAAACCTTGCCTACCGGTCGCTTCCCACTTGTCGATGAGGGAGTCCACATCCGCCTCCGTCAGGGCGTATATGACGTCTTCCATACAGGTGCCGATGGTATCCGGGTCATCGATAACCATTCGCCCTCCCCGCTCCTCAAAACGGACCAGGCACGCCTCGATCAATCCAGAGAACCAATATGGCTGGACACGGCTTGCTGACAACTGGGTCTCCAGCACATGCTTGCGCCTGCCGTTCAAGCGTTCGACTATGTCCGGATCCCAGACATTGCCGAGCAGATACTTCTCGTCCACGGCCTCGGGGCAGGGATAGATATCGCCGTTGGTCGTGACCGAGGCCCTTTTCAAGACACCGGAACAGATACACGGATTGGTGACTTTCACCGGCATCAATAGCGACCAAACCGCCTCCACCACACCACCGAGATAGAGCCCCTCCTCCGCAATATCCGAATCGAGCGCCAGATCGATCATCTCACGGTAATACTCACGCAGCCGGTCGCCGGCGATAATCTCCTCCTGGAAGGGGGCATCCCGACGCCCATCGACACAGGTGCAGGTTACGTTCGAGCAATACTTTGTCATGGACTTGAGCATGTCACGGAGATCGCTCTTGTGATTTGCGCTGTAGGTAAATTCCAGGGCCTTTAAAACACCGTGATCGCGCAGCAACTCGACACCGCCCACGACCTTGTCGAATGAGTTCCGGCCGGTCTTGAGTGGCCGCGTCTTCTCGTGCTCGTGGCGCATCCCGTCCATACCCACCGATACCGCGATATCGTGGTCCTGGCAGAACTTGGCGATGCCTTCTGTCACCAAGGTGCCGTTGGTCGTTATCCCCCAGGTAATATCCATGCCGTTCTTTTCGGCATGCCCGACCACCTTCTCGATCACGTCGAAATTAATCAGCGGTTCTCCACCGAAGAAACCGACGCCTCTCGCCCCGGCGGCGTAACCGACATCCAGCGCCTTGATCGCTGTCTTTTCATCCATGATCTTCTCAGAAACGTCGTTTTGATGGTATTGACCGTAACAGTAGGTACAGGCCATATTGCAACCCTCGGCCACCAGCAGCAACAGCGAACTGACATCTTCGAACGGGCGATGGTAGACCTTTTTCTTGCCGATTCTGTCTCGCACCGAGTGAATGATCTCCTCGCAAAACGACTCGGATACTGAGAGGTCACGGGCGATGACCGCCATCGGCTCGCCACGGGCATACCCTTTCAGTGCGAGTGCCTCGGCCTCGGTCAGGGTGAGCACCATGCCGCATTCGATACCGTAACCGATCCATTTGTTGTTACGCTCGAAAATATGCAGTTGACTGTCGATGAAAGAGGGGGAAGGTAGCTGGTTCATAGCAGGATGCCGTAATGATGGTTGAAAGACGATTAAAGACCCTGCGTCGTCACGCACGTGGAAAGCATATCGGGTTCTCATCTCGATAAATGATGCACAGGCTCGCCCCCTCGAAACCGATTCCAGGTTCTCAAGTCTATACCGGGCATTACCTGTACGCGGCCCTGGCGCAGGTCAAACTACGCAGCGTCTTGATACGGATACAACACGAAGAGATCGCGCCACGCGGAATACCTCTCCGACAGCGGGCCAATAACTGATCGCGTCAGTTGGTCTTTTCCTGCATCGTATTGGTGGACCGGGTCTCTTCTTCGAATGTCCTGATGGCTTGTTGCGGAATTTCATCGCCAAGGGAAAGGGCGCAGTTCTTATTGCACACCAATCCACCTATTTTTGCGGTCCCGAGCGTCGATAGCTTGAGGGGAATGGTTTTTAGTTCTTTCATGTTCGAATCTCCATATTGGCTTTGCGCAGTCCTACCTCGTGCAGTGTCCTACACTTCTAAAAAATACCCCATAAATTAACCCTTGACAAGGACGATATCGGGTTTTTCGACCCTTGCCTAGCTACTGTTTCGGCAGACATGATCCACGGCGAGCAATCCCATGATCGCCGAGGAGATGATTCCCGAGGCATAACCCGTGATATCGCCCACGAAGTAGAGCCCAGGATAGCGGCTGATCACGAAATCGGTCACTTCCAGCATCGGTACCGAGTACTCGAGAACCGGCGCAGAGAGAATATTGGCGCGATGGGTGAAATTCGAATCAATTTGCCCAAGCCGGTCGACGAACTCGGCGATTTCACTTGCCAACCCAGTCGGCAGTAGCGAATTGAGGTTGGTGTAGTCGTAATAGGGAAGTGTCGTATCGTGCTTCTCGAAACGGTCCTTGACGCCATTATCGAGAAAATCCCCCAGGGTCTGCAACAGGGGCATGCTTGGATTGATTGCGTGAACCCTGGATACGAATGCCTGGCCGAAGGCGAACGGGTCATCCTCCTGTCTGTCGTTTTGGTCGATACGCCGCAAAATGGCGAAATTCGAACGTCCCGTACCCTCTCTCGTACTTGATTGACCGCCCAATTGAATCCCTGCCGGGGTACGAAACGGTACGACCTGACCGGCCTCGCAGGTGCAAAAGGTGGTCAAGGTGGCGCCTGTCCTGGTTTTGAGGGCGATTTGCGGATCCTTGACCACACCGCCGGTGATTTTGCGGAGCGCGGAAGTGGGAAACTCAAACCGCACCCCCACCGAAGGCATCACCGATACCCGCTGCATGGGCAGTTCGGAGAAAAGCTCAGCAAACACGGAGGCTGACGCCTTGCCCGTTCCGACCAGCAGGCGTTCAGCCTGATACGTAAACGATCGGCCGCCACGATCGACGCAGCGCACCTGGTAAACGCCTTTTTCCCAGGTGACGGAAACCGCCCTGCGAGCGAACAGGAACGCCACTCCGGCCGACCTGAGGTGGGTTTCGATATTGCGTGTGACTTCAATGATGGTATCCGTACCGACATGTTGCGAAATGTAACCGGACAAGCTAAACCGATGTGACTCGAGTAGCTTGCGCATTCGCTTAAGCCGCGACATATAGGCGGGCGCATCGTCGAAGGAAGGCAGACCGAATCGTTCCAGATAGGCAAATGCGCGCGCCGCATATTCATCGTCGCTGCGGTGCAGCTTGCCGTCACTGAACATCCCTGCGCCACCAAAGCCATTGACCACATCACAAGCCGTGCAATGTCGACAACCGTTTACATGCGATGCCTTGCAGTGCCTTGCAAAGGCGCTCTCCCCCTGGTCGATGATGGCGAGTGATCTATGCTGACCTTGGTCGAGCAGCTCAAGCCCGGCCATCAGGTTGGCGGGACCGGCCCCTAGCAGCAGGATTTCGTAGTCTCTAGTGTGCATCGTGCTGATTGGCGATATCAGAGGGCAGCCCCGGAATCGCGCCTACCGGGCAGGCTGACGACATGAACGGCGGTTCCCTCCAACAACATAAAAGCTATCCGCAAAGGCCCTTTCGGCCATGGCTGAGGTGGCTTAAAAGTCTCGGCCAAGGATCCGTCTCCCAGCGCCGGCCACTCCCACGCGGTGCTTTCCCTTTCGTTTTGGCACCCCAGATGCAGACAAGCCGCCCAGTCTCGCTTCGGCCGCCGGCCACACAACAAAAAACGCTCGCCGTCAATCTTCAACGCCAGGTCACTCCAAATCGGCGCATCCCTGACGACGCCGCAACGCACGCAACGGACAAGACGCCGCGCAGAGACGCCGGGGATGCGCAAATCAACCTGGGTCACCGTGGTTGTTCGCCCGCACCCAGGGCAGGACTGACCTTCTTCACTGTGCATCGTAACGGCAAAGGCCAACCAAACATGAAAAATGCCGCTACCACGGCGCATCAGGAAATCGAGGACATTTTTTCGCAGAATATCGCCCTGTACGCCCTGATCGCCGTCAACCGGCGCGCCAAGCCAATACTGATATTCATAAAGCTGCACCGCCTCTATAGCCAGCCTCAGATGGTGATCCAATCCCTCTGGTAGATTCAGCACGCATGCGCTCAAGTAGGCCTTGAGAAATGCAAGCTCAAGATACTCTTTTTCATCTGTGGGGGGCATATCAAGCAGCCTATTGCCTGGTCGATCGGAAGCGTGCCGCAGGTTGGGCAGATAGGCGTTGGGCTCTCCAAAGAGATAAAACCTTACTCCGCTATCGATCGCCGATCGGGATTGATTGAGGCGCGCCACGGCATCCCCGAGGGGCATCCCTTGAGACAAATCGTGATATAACCCGTCCAATTGATTCCTCAGGGAGAAGGAGACGCCACGGGTGGCGATAACGGCGCCAATCGCATCCGCCTGCAGAAAGGACCCAAGCAATCCCGGCATTGCGTCATAGATGGAGTGCTGGGCCAAAACGCCGTAACAGGCAGACCAGATCAATACCCTGGCAGTGATCTCCGCGGGATCCACCAAATACTCCCTGGCCGTCGCAACGGAGACCCCATGGCGATGGCAGATGCCGCTTTCGCGGCAATAAGGGCCGTTGCCCTCTCCTTCCCGCAGTGGCTTTTCAAGCAAAGAACACAATGTCAGATCTGGCCCCAGGAAGGCGTCGACCCCATCCGAGTGGGTGTTGATCATCAACAATGCCGCATCTGCCGCCAACCTGCGCCGAACCTCGGCCGACGGGGTTTCGCTATCATATATCTTGGGAGCCGGCGCCCTTTTTATCGGCGCAAGCTCGATCGGCCGCAGATCGATGGATTCAGCCGGCCCCACGCCGTTAAACAGAGACAGCGCCGCGGTATAGAGCACACGCAGCCTCAGCGCCTCCAATGTCGCTGCACAGAGTATTCCCGGTACAGTCGGCTGGGCCGCATTTGCGCTTGGGCACAAGGCATCCATCAGCGAGTCGCTCAGAAACGGCATGGTGGTGACGACCACTCGGGGAGGCGGCTTTCCAAGATGCTCGACATCTTTGGCCAGGCGGTAATCCCGACCTGTCAGGTGGGCATAGAGTTCCGCCGGACCTACGGCATCCTTACCTATCGCAATGACCGTTTCGCTGGAAACACTGAGTTCTCCCGGAACGCCGATCACCTCACGAAGCACCCCGCCCATGCGTTCCGCCAGATCAACCAATGCATGCCATTCCTTATTGCTGTACACGGGAAATACCGGTTGTCCATGATGGACAAGGCAAGGCGCGCAGGGTGCGCGATCGGCTAAAATCTCAATCGCTTGGGACAAAGCGGTCACCTGTGGATACCGCATGGCCGATCATCGGCGCAAAGGGAGGGAGCCGGAAAAACCTGTGGCAACAAGCCAACAAAGATCAACGAAGCAGACAACATTAAGCAATGAGCCTGTGGAAAATCGACATGCTTACGCGCAACGGATACGTCCCCGCCGGATACATGCCCAGCGGGGATATGTCAAACCTAACTGTAATTCAATAAGTTACCAGCAGATCATATCTTGCGACACAAGACCGGCAACGGCAAGATCACGATTCACCTTGGCAATTTTGGCTTTGGTCGTATAGAGCTCGCTCATCAAGTTCAGCTTGCCCACGATATGTCTTTTCTGGGTGGCTGTTAACGAAACGCCTACGACTTCTGTTGCGCTTGCTTGTTTCTGTGTCCGTGCTGAAGTGCGTTTAGTGGCCATGACAATCACTCCTGATTATGATTAGCGCCTTAGTTATGCATGTTGACTGCCATTCTATTATTGCTGGATAAAACGACATTATCAATAATTACTCAAGTTTCGGAGTTCAAATTTAACGCGTTCCCATGTTCTATGTGGGAACACACAATGTGAACAGGGCGTAGGGTGCGGCCCTGCCGCACCATGCTGGGTTGCGCGCCTGTTTGCTATGATGGATTTCTTCACTTCGCGGCCCCCTGACCCAATACCTTGGGTTCCAGGGCTTCAAGTTACGGTGCGGCAGGGCCGCACCCTACGAAACTCGTAGAACATGGGAACAAGATGAACTCCGAAACTTGAGTAATTAATCCTAGGGCCTGTTAACACTAATTTGATAGCCACTGCCCAGGCTAATCCGCACCGGCTCCCTCGGGCAATACAGGCACACCCACCGATTGTAACGGAGACACCGTGAGCTACTCGAATCTGCAGGCACATTTCACTCGCATCAGTCATCTTCGGCACATCGAGTCGTTCGTGCGGTGGGATGAAACGGTCATGATGCCGCCAGCCGCCGCAGCCGCGCGCGCGCGCGCTGAGGCCACCTCGACCCTCTGTTCAGTGATTCACGCGATGCTGACTGAACCGAAACTGGAGAAGTGGCTACTGGCAAGTGAACGGCGACTGGCTGCGCTCAATCCGTGGGAAAGGGCTAACCTGAGACGTATGCAACGTGCATGGCTAAAGGCATCCAGCCTGCCGGCAACCCTGGTGGAGCAGGCCAGCAGCGCTGAAATGAAATGCACCCATTTGTGGCGTGAAGCCAGGAGCAACAACGACTGGAATAGTTTCCACCCTGCGCTGGAATCGGTCATCGCGATAAAGCGCAAGATCGCAGATACCCTGGCGAAGACACTGAATTGTGATCCCTATGACGCCCTGCTGGACGCTTATGAACCAGGGATGCGTTCGCAGCAACTCGATACCCTGTTCGCCCCCCTGCGCCCCCTGCTGCCGGACCTGATCAGACAAGCGCATAACCGGCGCCCATCGCCCTGGGCGCCAATCGGTCCGTTCACTGAAAAGGCGCAACAAAAACTGATCGAAAGGCTGTTGAGGACGGTCGGCTTCGACATCCAGCGAGGCAGGCTGGACGTCAGCCACCATCCTAGTTGCGGCGGGGTCCCCGATGATGTCCGAATAACCACCCGTTACAACCGGGCTGATTTCACCCGTGCGCTGATGGGCGCCCTGCATGAAGCCGGTCATGCCAAGTACGAGCAACACCTGCCGGCTGGATGGCGCAATCAGCCGGTGGGGCTCGCATGCAGCCTGGGGATTCACGAGAGCCAAAGCCTGCTGCAGGAGATGCACATTTGCCGAAGCAAGCCGTTCTTGCGCTTTATCGCGCCGATGATCCGAAAGGCCTTCCCGGGTCATGCCAGCCGGCAACCGGACGCATTCAACGATAAAAATATCTGCAACCTGTACCGCCAAGTAGAGCCTGGTCCAATCCGCATCTATGCGGATGAGATGACATACCCATGCCACATCCTGTTGCGCTACGACATGGAAAAGGCGCTGATAACCGGACACCTCAAAGTGAGCGAAATCCCCGAGCGCTGGGAAGCCGACACTCAACGGCTGTTAGGCCTTTCCAACAAGGGAGACTTTCGCAATGGCTGCATGCAGGACCCGCACTGGGCTGGAGGGGCATTCGGTTATTTCCCGGTCTATCTCTTGGGCGCCATCTACGCCGCGCAGTTCTTTGCCTCGGCGTCCAGGGAGAACCCGCATATCCTTGAGCAGATTGGCAATGGACAGTTCGCACCCCTGGACGCATGGTTGGAAGAGCGCATCTGGTCCAAGGGCAGCCTATACGATAGCGAGTCGCTGCTTCGACACGCCACTGGGCGCAAGCCATCGATCGAAGACTACGTCACACATCTACATAGCCGGTATCTGAGCTGATTCACGGCCGGAGATAGCAGCAACGGTATTTTCAGTGACAAAACCCATTGAATCATTAATCGGCCACCAATAAACGCCCATCACCGCCAATGCTTGGCGGCATATTCACAGGCTATTCTGTTATTAACCCGGCGACCAAATAGTGTACTTTCAGCCGCAGTGTGCCTGCCTGCAGCAAGGCATCAAAACGCCGTTGTAGCCGCCCTACAGCAAGTTTTGATAACGCAGCCTGCAGGCAGGCACACTGCGGCCTGTCTATTAAATATCAATCTGTTAGGGGCTACAAGAATGCCCTTGCTCTTCGTTGTAACAATCACCATTGCCTGCGAGCCACGCCTTGATCAAGGGCATTCTTGTAGCCCTGAAAGTACACTATTTGGTCGCCGGGTTAATACCTGCTTGATCAGGGGAAGCACCTCACTTATCAAATACCCCGTTGCGTAAAAAAAACACCACTTGGCGAATGACTTCATCGTCCCACATGATAAAGGTATGGCTTGCCTTGAGCAGAAGAAAGTCTTTCATTTCGGGAAGCTTGGTGCGTTCGACTGATACCTTGCCATCATCTTTACCAGGAATTTCGGGCAGGAACCAGGACGCTCCCTCTTTTTCTCCGGCGATAATGCCGACCTCGCCCCCAATGGGTTTGAGTTTGTTGGGCAGGCTGTCGTCGTCCGTCCCCAACACCTGCCCTGCCGGCCCCATGAACGTTTTATAAAAAAAACCGTCTTTCATTTCATCGGTGATTTCGCTGCCCTGATTTGGCGGCGCCAGCATAACGATGCGGCCCATGTTGGATATTTGATGATCCTGAAAATAGTATCTTACGATAATGCCTCCCAGGGAATGGGTGACGAAATGTACTTTATCAGTCTGTTTGTCGTTGCAGAACGCCAGGCCGGCCTCGATGACGGGCGCAGCAATTTCATCCACGCTTTGCGTCAGGCTGGGATAGCCGTCATTCCAGACAGCGTAGCCCTGCTCCTCCAGCATCGCTTCAATCGGAGCCAGTGATAGGGAAGTACGGCCCATGCCATGCAGAAGGATAACGCACTCATGTTGCGCCGCAAGAGACATTGGCGTCAGCAGCAAGATCAGCAAACAAAGATGACTCATTTTCATAATCTGGTGTGGTGTAAGCTATAAACGGCACCTATCAGAGGCCTGTCAATGCCTCAAGACGCCCCACAGGTTCAGGAATTGGACAACCGATTGGCAATTCGGACCATCCTGGCCAACTCCTTTTCCAGTTCCTGGCGTTTATGGCGCAGATAAGCCTTGAGATCCCGCTTGCGTAAAAAAAGCAGAAAAACCCTGATATTCTCAATAATGCGCTGCTTTTCACCGCGCACCAACAAGGCGGCAGCGGCGCTGACAACCAGCGTGATGATATACGCCAGCGCCCACTTCCAACCAAAGTAATGAAAGGTCAGATAGCTCTGCAGGCCCCAGATAAACGAGAAAAAAAACAACCCCAATACCATTTTGGCGGTGTCATGCTGGTTGGCCCCCCTGGCAATATGGTCTGACAGGCGTTTTGTCAATTGATAGGGAATATAACTATTGATGATTCCCCACAAGGCGATGGGGAAAACGACCAGTAGCATCCAGGTCATTCGCAGCATATACAACCCGATCAATGTGGGTTTGTAATCTATCGATAGCTGATAATCCTTCACCCCGCAATGCTGGCAGATCTTTTCGAACTGTTTCAATTGGGTAATCAGTCCCCGCACTTTGTCCGGTTCATATTTTCTGAGCAGACGCTGGGCGTCAATGAGACGTTGTTGGGTGCGAAATCGTTGCTGCAGGTTTCGCTGGTGATATTTCCCGTGGCGAAAAGCGAAAAAACGCTCTACTCTGGCAATCAAATTAATCTCTTCCCAACTCTCCGCATTCAGGGTAATGCTCTCCAGACCGGCGCGGATTCGCCCGGTCAACTCAATGACATTCTGCTCCTGGGTGCTGTTTTCAGGGAAAGTCAGGTCGAGCGGCTTGCCGAATTGCACCAATACGGCGCTGCGGAATTTACCCTTTTCAGGAAAAGTCAGGCCGACAGGAATAACGGCAGGCTCGGTTCGCGTTGCTTGAACCGTTTCCAATGCCATGCGTGCCGCCCCTGTCTTCAGCGCCATCAACTGCGGCACATCATGGCTCTGCCCCTCGGGGAAGATGATCAGGGTTTCACCCATGGCAAGCAGTTCATAGCATTGTGAAAAGGTATTGCTGTTTTTTGAGGCCTCAAAACCCGGATCGCCGCGGCGATAAATCGGTACTGCACCGATTTGACGTAGGATGGGCTTTAACAGAGGATTTTCAAACAACCCGCTTCGCGCCAGCGGCCGGATGGCTATTCTGGTTGCCGCCTGTAACACTACCGCGTCGGCCAGCGCGTTAACATGATTGGCACAGAGTATAATGCCCCGGTTATCAGGTAAATTATCAAGCCCGGAAACTTCAAACCTGCGGTAAAAAACCTTTACCACCAGCCGGCAGAAACCCTGCCAGGCCTTTTCAAACCAGGATAATTTGGATCTTCCGGCGTTTGTTGGTTGCTGTATTTCCATGGTATAATGTTAGAATATCACAGAGTCTTACTTCTATTTGAAAGATTCTTTCGCTCCCAGAGAAATTCGACTACTATTCAAGTTCATACGCTGGGAACTGTTTTCACTTAGACCGTCAGCTTACCTCTACCGCGGGTAGATGTTTCCAATAAGGATATAAGGATGGCAAGAGCAGCACGGCCTGTGATATTCGGTGAGGTGCTCTTCGACTTGTTTGAAGGCGGACACGCCGTGATCGGCGGTGCGCCATTCAACGTTGCTTGGCACTTGCATGCCTTTGGCATGAATCCTCTCTTCATCAGCCGCATCGGAAAAGACGCCGATGGTGATCGCATCTTCGCATTCATGAAGAAATTCGGTATGGATCAGAGCGGAATCCAATGGGATGACGCACATCCGACTGGACGGGTCCACGTCAGTCTCCTCAAAGACGATCCCACCTACCACATTTTGCCAAACCGAGCCTACGATTTCATCGACAAGACACAGGCGCAAAAGGCCTTGGCCGAGGGAAACTGGTCGCTGCTCTACCATGGCACCCTGATCTCCCGTTCTGAGCGCTCCAGCGAGACACTCAAGAGCATCGCTACAAGCTTAGGCCTTAAAACCTTTTTGGGATTGAATATCCGCCCCCCTTGGTACGATGAAGATGTAGTCCAGGACATGCTGAGGAGCGCAAATTGGGTAAAAGTCAGCGAGAAGGAACTGGACTGGCTGCTCGGGGCGGATACGCCTGTCGAGTCAATGCGAGTGGAAGGCGCCAAACGCCTGCACAGGAGGTACGACCTGGAAATCCTCGCCGTCACGGTAGGCGCGGAAGGGGCCTTTATGATCGGGTCTAGGGAAGGCATGGTCACGGGGCGCCCGGTGGTGGCCAAGGAAATACTCGATACCGTCGGTGCGGGCGACGCCTTCGCGGCGGTGGCTATCCTGGGCATCCTCAATGACTGGACGCTGGAGCAAACCGTCAACCGATCCATACATTTTGCGTCGGACCTGTGCGGCTGGGCCGGTGCGGTTACGCGTAGCACGGCATTGCATCAAGCCCGGCTGCGCAATTGGGAAGGCGAGCGGTTTCTGCACAGAGGATCCTTGATGGCACCGTGAAGCCGGATGAAAAACAGAGGGAGAGACCGATGAATTTGGTGGCGTTATTGCAGGATAAACAATTTCTCATGGAGGTGTTGCCACCCATCATTATCGCCGCCATCCTTTTTCTGGCAAGACACATTATCTCAGAACTGATCAAACGCTGGAAACGACGAAGACTGATCTACCGCTGCGAAAAGGACTACCTGTCGACAATCGTTGCCAAGTACGGCTATATCACACCCTGGGGAATGCTTGCGGCGAACACCGGGAGAATCCCCTTGGAAGAGCTCTACGTCCCGCTCAAGCTAAGGAGCGAGGGGCTGATAAGCTCCCAGTATGAAGACCGGGATTCGATCGGTATACAAGTGGATGAACGACATTCATTGCAATCGATCCTGAACCGCATGGAGAGCCCATGGCCGGCCATCGTCGGCAGCCCGGGCAGCGGGAAGACAACCTTAGTAAAATATATCGCGTGGGTATTGGGCCGATCTAGGCTAGCTAACAAAAGGCTGTTCGGATTCAGTTCTGGCGCTACACATAAACACATCGGTGAAGAATGGGGAAATTTGCGGGAAAAGCTCCCGATAGTTGTAAATCTTCACAAACTGGAAGAACCGGATAAACAGTTGAGCGTCTGCTCATTGCTGAAGATGTGCATGGGTCCGCCACTGACCGACCGTTGTCCTGAAGATCTGTTCGAAGCGTTTCTCGGTAATGGGGAGTGCATTGTCATGTTCGACGGACTGGATGAAGTCTCGAGTAACCGCAGACGCGCGATCATAGAGAATATCCAAAATTTCGTGGCGGATTACGGAAAAAAGGGCAACGTATTTCTTCTAACCTGCCGTGAGGCGGTATTTCCAGGGATCGGTGGATTCTCCGTCTACTCCCTATGTGAATTCGTACGCGCAGACGTCGAGAAATATGCCCGCGCCTGGTACCGGGCAGCGTTATCGCCACGAGAAACGGAGAGAGTTGACCTATCCACTCAGCAAGCATTGATGGAGGAGAATGCCCAGAATCTGATAGACGCCGTATGGAACAACGAATTCGCCGGGAGGTTGGCGGTCAATCCCTTGCTCCTGTCGATGCTTGCCTTGACCTATAGTCCGGCTGGCAAGCTACCCGAGGGTCGGGTGGAATTCTATGACGAATGCCTTCCCTGGCTGCTTGGCAACATGGATCGAGGGAAATCCGTGAAGAATCGATTTTCCGCAAAACAGAAGCTGACCCTGCTTGAGCCGCTTGCTTATTGGATGCACCATCAACCGGGTGGTGAGGCAGACAAGACGGACCTAGTAACCAGGATCAAACAGAATCTGCCGAGAATCGGGATAATGGGGTCGGATGACAACGCGGTCGCATTTCTTACAGAAACGAAAGAGCGCACCGGTGTGTTGGTGGATATGGGTGCTAGGAAATACGGATTCTCCCACCGCACTTTCCGCGAATACTTGACTGCTCGCGAGTTTCGCAATCGGCGTGTCATGGGACGCAATGAGCTCCTGCGATTGATAAATGAGCCCAAGTGGGACGAGGTGTGCCTGTTTTATGTCGGACTGGGAGCCAACCCGGATGCGATTGAACTTGTCGACGAGATCCGACGCCGGACACCCGACCCGTTGAGAACCAACCTCTTCCTGGCGGCACGCTGCCTGGAGGAGATGGTGGTGGTCGAGGAGCCGACAGTGGAGAAAAAGATCATTCAATCTCTGGTCGGGGAAGTCAAGTCGGTACAATTCGAAGGACTGAAAGACAAGGCCAGGCGGGCATTGATGCGCATGGCCCGTTCCCAAAGACAGGCGCCGGTGATCGAAGCCATCCGGGATATGCTGCGTCAACCTGAATTGCAGCAAGAGGCCGCGGATATGCTCATCAAGCTGCGCTGCATCGATGAAGCGGTGGTAAAAGCTGTTTTGAAGATGCTGTGCAGTACGGATGAGGAGAGGCTCAAGGCGCGGTACGCCCTGAGCGAGATCGGGCATTCTGTGCAAAGCTACGATTGTGTTCACCGGCTACTATCGCACCCTGAGGCCAAATACCGTGGCTCTGCTGCCCTCGCTCTGGGATGGCTCGGCATCCACGATGAGGCGGTAATCAGCGAGATCATCGCTTTATTGGATGACCGGGACAAAAGGGTCAGAAAGCGTTGCGTCGCCGCACTGGGCTGGATCGGGAATGCCACGGACGCCACGATAATGGCCCTGGTTAGGCGATTGACGCTGCCCGATAGCGTGGCGGATGTCAGATATGTGGCCGCCGCAGCATTGGGTGAACTGGGCGATCGCCGTCATGAAGTAGTCAGTGCACTGATCGCAAGGGTTAAGCAGGACAACGATGCCAGAGTCCGTGGCCGGGCTGCGTCCTCGCTCGGCTGGCTGGGTGATGGCCGCGATGAGGTGGTGGACGCCCTGCTGGGGCTGCTCGACTCTGAAACGGAAACGGAAGATGTCCGTGGCCGGGCCGTCCTGGCTCTCGGCGACCTTGGGGTCTCCCAGAAACCGATCACCGAGCGCGTAGCAAGGCTGTTGGATGACCCGAAGTCCACAAGGGTCCAGTGGCGGGCCGCATCGGCCCTGGCCCAAGTCGGCGAATCGTCAGAAGAAGTGATTACCGCCCTGGCGGCAAGGGTCAGAATGGGGGAGGCAAGGGCCTTAAGCGATGCCGCCGACAAGAAGGAAGTACGCCAAAAAGATCTGGTGGTCAAGTACGCATCTCAAGCCCTGACCTGGTTGGATCAGGGATATGGGGAGGTCATCAACATCCTGAAGTTACTGGCGGAAAATGGAACGGGCAGCCAACGGGCTGATGCCGTGGCGGCGATCGGACAATTGGGCCTGATCGACCGGGACATCATGAAACTTGTGATGGCGCGAATCGATGATGAAGAGGAGGATGTGCGCGGGGCCGCCATATCGGCATTACGGCGCCTGGGGGTGGTGGACGAAAGCATTCTGGCGGCGATTACAGATCGGCTGGAGAACGATCCAGCCACGTCGGTTCAATGGCGGGCAGCAATGGCGCTCGGCGTCCTGGGGCATGCCGATCAGAAGATCATCGATATGTTGATTTCGAAACTGGAAGACGGTGAGGCTGAGGTCAAATTGCGCTCAGCAGACGCACTCGTGCGCCTCGGGAAGGGAGGTGAGCCAGCAGCCAATGCGCTGGTTAAGCTGCTGTCCGATGCAGGCCCCGGTGTCGCCCTCCATGCCGTCAAGGCATTGAGCATCCTGGGCCTGCGTAGCGAGTCGATAGACAGCGAATTGTTGAAAGCATTCCTGAACGTAACAGGTGCGGAGTTGAAAGGTGAGATAGCTACGACTTTCAGTACGCTCGGCTGCACGGAACCAGCCGTGATCGAGGAGTTGATCGGGGCGCTGTCCGACGCAAATATGGAGCTTCGCGCCAAGTGCGCTTCGAGTCTGAGTGATCTAGCTCGAAAGGAGAGGGATGTGGTAAAGAGTATTGCATGTCTCCTTGCCGCTGAAGATTCAACCATCAAGAGAAACGCGGTAATGGGTCTGTACCTGATTATCAGGGTATCCCAGACAGGAATCCAGGAAATGCTCTTAACCGCCGAAGAGGACCTGCTGGATGATGCCCTATTGACGGATGAGACAGAGATCGGCCATCCACTTGTAGGCGACAAAAGCAAGCTCAAAGATGTGGCCTGGTGGTTACTACGAGAATACAGGCGCACAGACCCGGTCAGGTACAAGCAACGATATCTTGCAACTTGAATCTCGAGATAATCTTTGGCTTTTTTACCAACACGGATAGAGGAAGAGCCAAGAAAGCTGTTTGATGAGGAATACAAGCTAAATATACGCCACGCAATTTCGACCATTTCTCTTGGCAAGATATAAGCCTTGATCCGCCTGCTTTATCGTTTCTTCCAAAGTCAGTGTTCCGTCATTACTGGCCACACCTATGCTGATCGATACTATCCCGACTTGTTCCAGCGGCTTTTCGCAGATCGCAAGGCGAAGACGCTGGGCGAAATCAGTACATTCATTCAGGCTGGTTTGTTTGGCAATTATCAGGAATTCTTCTCCACCCCATCTACCCAGACAATCGGTTTCGCGCAGCTGATTTTCTATTTTCCTGGCAATCTCCCGCAGCGCCAAATCACCAACATCATGCCCAAAACGATCGTTTACCAGCTTAAAATTATCAATATCAAACAATATAATCGAATAATGTTGATCATAACGATGCATTTCAGCATCGATTCGCTTTGCGCATTCCTGTATGTACCGCCTGTTATATACACCCGTCAAATGATCCACGGTCGCCAGCTCATTCAAGCATTCGTTCGCTTCACGAAGAGAATTTTCGATTTCGTGCCGTTTGGTAACCTCATTATTGAGTTCTTCATTCAGGCTGGCCAATTCCTTTATGCGTTTTCCTTCGAGAATCTCTCTACCTGTGATAATGAGCAAAAAGCTCCCGAGCAAACCGGTTAGAATCAGACCGCCCGCCAGAACCCACCACGCTGCCCATGAGCGGTTTTCACTGAAATATTTCGGCGTAGGCGTCACCAACAGGCGCCAGTTACGATTACCGATAGCTATTTCACTAGACCAGGATAGTTTGTTTTCAACAGGTATTGCTTCATTTAACGGCAGTAGTTCTCCGATACCCTGGTCTGAGACACGAAATGCGGTAAGTACCTCATCTTGCTCTGCTGCTGTCGCATCAATCAAGTATGTCGTGCTATATTCTATCTTCAGACCCTCCATTGCCGCCGACAATACGTCGCCCATACGAAAAACACCAACCACATAACCGTGTAGATTATTACGACGATCTTCGATACGATCCAGGACTATATCTGTGTGATAAACCGGCAATAACACCAGGATTCCGGCTTGACTCCTGGTGCCTTGAACCAGATCGATACGGGCTGTGGCGGCTAGTTTTCCGCTATCCCTCGCAACATCCATGGCCTTCTGACGAATCGGATTAGAATAGACATCATAGCCCTGCGCTTTTTCATTCCCACGGAAGGGCTCAATATACTGTACGACCACGTATCTGCTTCGCGATCCCGCCTTTATCAAATCTCCGGCATCGCTTCGTTCCGTGATCTTGAAATCCACATAGCCGTTTTCCCGCATCTTGGTTTCGAACGCGTCTCGCTGATGCTGATAGACCTGAGGATTCCATGACAATGCTTGGATGCCTTGGGTACGAGAAAGACTGTGTCTGACAAAGCTATGGAATACATACCCATTGAGATCACCTGTAGATAAAATAAGTCCATGTACCGAATGCAGAACATCGATATAACTAATCCATTTCTTTTCCAGGGAATCCGCAACAATCTTGACGCGCTGCGCGAATTCCGTTTCGATACGCTTCTGTTCCGCTTCGCTCGCTACGATGAAGAAGGCGATTACCGCTGCAGTCGCAAGGATTAATGGAATTGCAACCGGCTTCTTACGCCATTGCCAAATCTCAGCGGGCCGACCAAAAAATGTATAAACTATTGGTAAAAAGACGATGACACCAATAGCGTCACCTATCCACCAATTGATCCAGCTGAATGGATATTCGGTATTGGATATCAAATTCAGCAGCCAAAGTGTTGTCACACCCCAGGTAGCGCTGAGAAGGCAACTGACCGGCCCACCCAATCCAAGAAATCCCATGACCTCCCGTGAATGAACCAATCCCGATTTGACATTCATGAATCGGTTGATGAGATAGGCCCCAAGCAGTGCTTGCAGCGAGGCGCCAATACCTACGCTTGTGGCAATAGTTAGGGATTTCAGAATGGTTTGAGAACTACTGCCATCGAATGAGACGGCAATATTGACCATAAAGGAGCCCAGCCATATGCCAGGCCATAGCCGGTAGCCGTATAGCAGAAGCGCTGCCAATGCAACACCTGACGCAGGCCAGACAGCCGTTGCATACCCCGGCGGAATTGCGAGCAACAACCCAAGCCGGCCTGTAATGAAATATACCGCTGCCAGAACAAAAACCGAAGCAAGCAATGACCAACGTGCTCGACTGAGAGTCATCAGTGCATTCTTCCTATCTTGAATTGATACTCGATTTTCACAAGAAGCGTATTATCGCTGCAGATGAACCCGAACCCGCCGATTGGCGGTTCGCGCCTCTTCCGTTCGCTTCGCAATCATGGGTCTGGATTCCCCATAGTGCCGTTGAATCATCAGACCCGGCTTGACTCCCTGCTTTGCCAGATAATCGTAGACTTGCTTCGCGCGCATTGCCGAGAGTCTTTTGTTATAGGGAGCGCTGCCTTGATCGTCTGTATGCCCGGCTATGGTGATGCGGGTAATCCTCTCATCGGCAAGGGCGAGGGCCGCCAGTTGTTCAAGCTGCTTCTTTGCCCGGGCATCCAAGGCATGGATATCCAGGGCAAAGCGTACCGTTAAATCCCTGATCGCCTCATGGCCTTTGCTTGAGAGTCGGCTAAGACACTGCTTGAACTCCCGATAGGGTCTCTGGAAATTTACCGGTGACAGCTGCACGCGCACCAGTCTGCGACTATCGTTCCAGTCGGCAAAGTCGAAACTGCCCACCTGTCCCTTGGCAAGGGAAGTGAGCAACCAGCCGGCCGGCTTATGCTCCAACCGAACCGGCCGCGTTCCTGTGCTTATCGTTAGCTGTCGCTCCAGGCTGTCAGGTTCAGTGTGTTCCCATGCTGGTGAGACCTCCCTTAGGGTGGCCTCCACTTTCACCGGGACAGGCTGATAACTGTCGATGACAAAGCGCAGCGCCTCTCCCGCGAGGCGCAGGAAACGTGCTTGGCCGAACTGAGGAACTTCGTGTCGCAGCTCGCAACTGAGGCCGCTGCCCGAAAATACCCATCTCGCCTCATGCATACCCGCGATATAGCGTTGCGCCTCCAGCCCAGCGGCATTGATTAGCGGCGATTGCGGAACCACAAGCACGGCTAAAGCGGCTGCCAACCAGTACCTGATCGCCATCTCTTGTATATGACGCAAATGCACGACGCACACCATTTAAAGCGGTGAAACCGATGCTGTAAGGTCTATCGGCCGATAACGGTGTTCCTTAATCGGCGCATCCTCGCCGATTTGCCGGGTGGAGAGAAAATCAGCGAGGGCGATCTGAGGCCCTGGCCGTAAAATTATTCGTTTTCATGGGCCTTGAGGTAGTCGATGAGGCTGCGAAAACGATTGTAGTCCTGGCGGAGGAAGACTGGGTCATCCATGTGGGTGATCTCCTCCTCAAGCTTTTGCCAATCCTTGTCGCTGAGCACCGCCTCGATAAGCGGAAAAACCTCATGCTCCTCCAGGTCCAGATGCTGTCGCTGCAAGGCGATGAACTCCCTGCCCCGGGTCTCCACCTCTTCTCTCAGCAGCACCTCGCCTTGCACCGCCCCCTCCAAAGACTTTCTGAAAGTACGCGCCAGACCGAGCAGATCGCCGTGTTCCCGGCTGATGCGCTCGTACAGGGCGACATGCTCTTTCATCGATTTTTTCCGAAATGCGACACGATTGATCTGGTCTTCGGTGGGGTGGTGCACCTGCTCGGCATAGTGCTCGATATAGTCAAGCATCTCGATCTTGAGATCGAAGTCCGACTCATGACCGGCGCACAGGGCGTCCAACTCGTTGCTCATAAGGTCGAGCAGGCGGGTAAGATTCAAGTGATCGCGGTGGAGTTTTTCCAATAATGGCCTCATGTCACCTCTCTTTTTCTCAATCGGCGCCAGATCCATCCCTCTGGCCTGGCCTCCCCGGTAAGAATATAGCTCAGGGCGTTTTCGTTTTGCAGGGTCCACTCCATGCGGTTTTTGGCATACACGGAGCCGCAGAAGAGAAAACGGTCATCTTTTTGCACCTTCAAATCCTGCTCGGGCAGTAGAAAATAGTCGTTGCGGCGCAACAGCATCAGCGGAATACAGGGCAGCTTGCAGGCTCTATCCCGTGGATCGGTCATCAGTTCACCCAGGGTCAACGGCTTGCCCCGCTGCACGTAGGCGCAGACAGCGTGGGAGTCATATTCGGAAAAGGCCACTTCCCACACTTCGGGGGCGTGACGGGTCACCAGCGCGGAGATCCGGCTGATCAGCTCGCAGGCCCACCCATCCTCCTGGTGCGTGACCAAGGTCACGAACTGATGCTGCAGAGGCGCTCCCAGCAACACCCGGATGCGATTGGCGATAATCTCACTGGGCAACATCACCATATCCGCACCAACGGCGTGGATAACCGGATCATTGTATTTCCGATTCTGGCGGATAATGACGAACAGATCGCTGTTCAGCTCTCTCGCGGTCATGATAATCGACAGGTTGTTGGCATCGTTGTCCGTGCCCGCCACCAGCCCGGCGGCCCGCTCGATATCGGCTTCCAGCAGGGTCTCCGCCTCTGTGCCACGCCCTTCGACAAGAGGCGACTTGGGCTTCCCTGTCAAGTCGGGGTCTGCTTCGACCACCACCACTTCCAGCCCTTCCTGCACCAGCTTGTCATAGACGGCCTTGCCGAACCTGCCGTAGCCGCACACCACCCAGAGTCCCTTGCGGGGCGGGTAGACCGGCTCGTTGAGCATATCGCGCCTACCCAGCGAGAGCCAATCCTGCAACAGGCTGAGACAGGGCGCCTGTATCGCCGTCGCCAGATGCAGGGCGAAGGCATCGAAGGGGTCGATGATGTAGTCGGTCCCGAACGAGGCCATGTTTTTCTCGATATCATGGGAGTCGGCCCTGCAGATCACTTCGATATCCGGATGCAGCAATTTTGAAGTAATTGCAATCTTGAGATTGACCTCGTTGGAGTTGGTCAACGCCACCACGCCTTCGCACAGAGGATGTTCCAGACCTGCCTCGAGGAGGTGGGCGGGCAA
The DNA here is from genome assembly GCA_025656455.1 of Candidatus Thiodiazotropha sp. (ex Epidulcina cf. delphinae). Classification (GTDB taxonomy): domain Bacteria; phylum Pseudomonadota; class Gammaproteobacteria; order Chromatiales; family Chromatiaceae; genus Thiodiazotropha. Next base: position 61,744 of record JAHXHS010000001.1, read on the forward strand.
ACGAGCATCGCCGCACAGGCCAGGGACGTATTCGCGTAGATTCTCCAATTTGAGCTGATTGACCCGGTCCTGCAGGATATCGATCACCACCGCATGCTGATTCCTGTCAGTCAGCGCCTTGACCAAGGCTTCACCTGTCTGGCCATATCCGCAAACCAGGTAGAATGACTCGCGCAATCTATTGATTTGCTTGGCGAATCTTCGCTCAGTCAAGGCATTTTGAAAGGTCTCGTCTTTGAGCAGGGCCAATACCGTACCGATGGAGTAAAGCCACACCACCACGGTAAAAAAGATTGAAAAACTGACCCACAGGCGTTGTCCGGCGGTAAAGGTATAGGGGATCTCCCCGAAACCGATGGTGCTGGACATGAAACTGACGAAATAGAAGGCGTGAAAGAAATCCATATGCCAGACATTACCGTCGGCATCCTTGCCGGGAATCAACACCAGACCCAGCATTGCGATCGAATAGGTCAGGATCAGCGTCAGCAGGGGTGCGCGCATGCGACGGAAGATCAGGAAGAAGATATTGTTCATGGACTAAACCGGGGAGTCCCGCCTGGCCGACTCAACGGCGAAGCATCACGGTTTCGATGATCAGCAGAACCACTGAAACCACATTCGCCAACATGGCGCCACCCGACAGGGAGACGATACTGGCCATGGTGACCGTGGTGAGCCCGCTCTCGGTCACATGCACCGCCAGGGTCCACACCAGGGCTGCGGCGAACAACTGCATCAACGCCACCAGGCTGGTGGCCAGCAGCACAGCGCCCATTTGGGTGCGATCTCCGAACTTCAGCACTGTGGCGATCAGGTTGACCACGATCACCGCGAACAACTCATACACATGGTGGTGATCGGGGTTATCCAGTTCGCCGACAAAAAAACCGAAATTGAGGGTCAGGGCAAGCACGATAAAAAAACCAAAAAGCACCTTTTCCGGATTCACGCCATTTCTCCTCTGATACCCTGTCAGCAGACTGTTAGCCCTTGATCTTGGTGTAAAAGACAGCCTTTTTCCAGTAGTTTATCTTGGCTGGGTGCAGCTCAGCTCGTTGAATGCCGCAGAATCCATGACGAGGACACGTGGCTATCCCCCTATTAGCGGTGACCGGGGTTGTTGGGCAATCAAGACGATTGCACAACCAGCCTCTGTGGCGCCGTTCTCCGAGAACCCGGAATTTTCCGCAATGGGTCACCTATTCCCCAGCCGAAAAGCGGCTTTTACGGCTAAAGCTTTTACAGAATCGAACGCTACACTCTGTAGTCAGAGAGAGTGTCTCAGCGCAGCGCCGATTCCTCTCTACCCCTGATAACACCCTCTATTTTGAGTGATAGAACCATGACTAATTTTATCAAATCTGTAGATGACCGCACGCGCCTGGCCGGCACCAATCGCCTTGAGGTCCTCCTTTTCAGCCTGGGAAAGGATATCAGGACAGGCCGTGAAGAAACCTATGGAGTCAATGTATTCAAGGTTCGTGAGGTGATGCTGGTGCCGGAAATAACCCATGCCCCGGACATGCCGCCCTCGGTAGAGGGTATGGTGAGTCTGCGGGGAAATATGATCCCTGTCATCAACCTCCCCGATTTCTGTGGCATTCAGACAGAAGAAAAACCCAGTATTCTGATCGTCACTGAATACAACAAGCACGTACAGGGATTTCTGGTGCATGCCGTTGACACCATCGAGCGCCTGGCCTGGGAAGACGTCAAGGTGCCCCCACCCATGATGGCGCAGCAACATGGCGGACTGGTTACCGCCGTCACAGAGCTGAAGGATAGCCGACTGGTGATGATCATGGACGTGGAAATGGTGCTGAGCCAGACCTCGGGCTTCGGTCAGAGCCCGGAGATCTTCGAGGGTATCGAGAATATGGAGGACAGCAATATCACCTTATTGTTCGCCGATGACTCTGCGGTTGCGCGTGACCAGATCATCCGCACCATGAACCACATGGGCGTGAAGTATATCAGCACGACCAACGGCTCTGAGGCTTGGGACAAGCTGAGAGAGATAGCAGATCGCGCCGAAGCCACCGACCATAAGACAAGCGATTTCGTACAGGTCATTCTGACCGATGTGGAGATGCCTGAAATGGATGGCTATGTGCTGACCAAGAAGATCAAGGAGGATGCCCGATTCGGCGATATCCCCATCATCATGCACTCCTCACTCTCCGCGGATGCGAACATGGCCCTGGGTAAAGGAGTGGGCGCTGACGCTTATGTCCCCAAATTCGAACCCACCGAACTTGCCGCGAAACTACATGAGATGATCGACAATATTCAAGGCCAGAAGCAATCCAGGCAGGGCTAGCCCACTGACCGGTAGGCGCCTGTTCGTCGTCGCTATGGGGAGGACCCGACGAATGGGATGACACATCGGTGGTTGTTACCTAAGGTAACGGCTGCTAGGCTTTAGCCATGCGCGAGACACCCCCACCCGATCGGCAGATAGACCGAACCCTTGCCCTGGGCCTGCTGATCCTGTTGCTCTTCTCCACCCCGATTATGATTTGGTGGACATCCCCCGGCAGCCCCTGGTATCTGCCCTATCTGCTCTGGCTGGGGGTCATCTTTTTCATCGCTTGGCTGAACCACCGCCACCATGAGCCATGACCTCTGGTTTCTGTTCGGGATCGGCTTCTGCTACCTGGCGCTGCTGTTCCTCATAGCCTTCGCGGCCGACAGCGGCCGGATACCGGAGCGGTTGATCCGCCACCCCATGGTCTATGTTCTCTCCCTGGGCGTCTACGCCACCTCCTGGACCTACTACGGCAGTGTCGGTTTCGCCCAGAATCAAGGCTATCTGTTTCTCACCATCTACCTGGGCGTCACCATCGCATTCGCCCTCACGCCCATCCTGTTTCAACCGATCCTGCGTCTCACCAGAGAGTATCAGCTGACCTCCCTGGCCGATCTCTTCGCCTTCCGCTATCGCAGCCAACTGGCGGGCATCCTGGTGACGCTTTTCATGTTGGTGGGGACCTTGCCCTATATCGCTTTGCAGATCCGTGCGGTAACCGATTCACTGCAGGTGGTGAGCCAAACCGTCGCGCCCCGCATCCTGGCCCTGATCTTCTGCTCCACCCTGGTGGTATTCGCGATCCTGTTCGGCGCCCGGCACAGCACCAGCCGTGAGAAACACCGGGGACTGGTGCTTGCCATCGCCTTTGAATCGATGGTGAAACTGGTGGCCCTACTGGTGATCGGCCTGGCCGCCCTGTACGGCGTATTCGGTGGCTTCGGGGGTCTCGAACGCTGGCTGGCGAATCACCCGGAGAGCTTGGACCGGCTCTATCAACCGGTCAGGGAGGGTCCCTGGTCGACCCTGTTGTTGCTGGCGTTCGCCGCCGCTTTTCTGCTGCCTCGTCAGTTCCATATGCTGTTTACCGAAAATCTGGAACCCAAGGCGCTGCGCACCGCCAGTTGGGCCTTCCCTCTGTTTCTGTTGCTCATCAACCTGCCGATTCCGCTGATACTCTGGGGTGGCGAAGCGCTCAACCTGTCGCTGCACCCGGACTATTTCGCGTTGGGGATCACCTTGACTCAAGGCCCGTCCTGGTTGCCGATACTGGCGTTCATCGGCGGTATATCCTCCGCCAGCGCAATGATGATCGTCACCACCCTGGCGCTGTCGTCGATGATGCTGAATCACATTCTGCTGCCCACCAATTTCCCCGATCCTGCGGTCAATCTCTATCGCTGGCTACTGCTGGGCCGGCGACTGATGATTGCGCTGATCATCATGGCGGGATACGGCTTCTACGTGTTGCTGGAGAAGCACCAGGGGCTGGTGCAACTGGGGTTGATCTCCTTTGTCGCGGTGGCGCAGTTTCTGCCGGGCATCATCGGGCTGCTCTATTGGCGTCGCGCCTCCAGGCTCGGTTTCATCCTGGGACTGCTGGCGGGAATCGCGGTCTGGTCCGCCACTCTGCTGCTGCCGTTGCTGGAGAGTTCGGGCTTCGTGCGCACTGAATTCGATATACCCGCCCTGCGACTTGCCGCCGGCATGGGTCAGTGGGAATTCGCTACCTTCTGGTCGCTGACCGCCAATACCCTGCTATTTGTCTTCGGCTCCCTGATCAGTCAGCAGACCCTGGGAGAGAAAGAGGCCGCCAATGCCTGCTGCAGCGAATCCCTGGTCCCCATGGGCGGCATGGTCAGCGCAGGATCCACCGCCCAGTTCACCAAGCAATTGGCGCAAATGCTCGGCAACGAGGCCGCGCAACGGGAAGTGGAACAGGCCCTGAGGGATCTCGGCCTGGCATCCTCCGAAACCCGACCCTCCCAACTGCGCCGCCTGCGTGAACGTATCGAACGCAATCTCTCGGGCCTGCTGGGGCCGCAGTTGGCGCACATGATCATCAACCGCAGGCTGCAACTGGATATCCACACCCAGTCGGCGCTGGCCGACTCGATGCGCTTCATCGAAGACCAATTGGAGCACTCCCGCTCACGCCTGCGCGGACTGAGCGCCGATCTCGACAATCTGCGCCGCTACCACCGGCAGGTGCTCCTCGACCTGCCCCTGGGGGTCTGCACCATCGACCGGCTGCGGACAGTCACCATCTGGAACCTGGCGATGGAGGTGATGACCGGGGTGCGCGCCCGCGATGTGGTCGGGGTCTCCCTCCACCGCCTGCCTGCCCCTTGGGGACATCTGTTGGCCGGCTTTGCCTCTGCCGCCGATGAGCATATTCACCATTTGGAGGTCACCCACCAGGAAAACAGCCGCTGGTTCAATCTGCATAAGGCAGCGATACCCGCTCCGTTACCGGTGGACCATCCGGTGGAGGAGGCGCGCACCAGTCAAGTGATGTTAATGGAGGATCTTACCGACCTGGAGACCCTGGAAGCCGAACTGGCCCACAGCGAGCGCCTCGCCTCTATCGGCCGGCTGGCGGCAGGCGTGGCCCATGAAATCGGCAACCCGGTGACCGGCATCGCTTCCCTGGCGCAGAATCTGCGCCATGAGGACGATCCGGCCCTGGTCAGGGAGAGTATCGAAGAGATCATCAACCAGACTCAGCGCATCACCACCATCGTCAAGACCCTGATGAACTTCAGCCGTGGCGGCGGTATTGGCGACGACATCCGCGTTTTTTCGGTGCGAGAGGTAGCGGACGAGGCGATTCGCCTGGTGAAACTGACCCAGCACGGCCGGCAGATCCAATGCGAAAACCGCTGCGATGCGAATTTGAACATCAAGGGAGATCGCCAGGGCATCTCCCAGGTCTTGGTAAACATCCTCACCAATGCCTGCGACGCCTCGCCACCGGAAGGGAGCGTGGAATTGCAGGCCAGCGAGATAGACGACCTGGTGCGGATCGAGGTCCAGGATCATGGAGAAGGCATCCCGGAACAGAACCTTAGCTACATCTTAGAGCCCTTTTTCACCACCAAGGCGCCGGGCGAAGGGACCGGACTGGGACTGGCCATCGCCTACAAGATCATCTCCGACCATCAGGGCGCGATCAGCATCGATTCTGAAAAAGGACTCGGAACCCGTGTCATTGTCGATCTGCCACGGGCCTGCTAAGCCGTATTTCTCACCCAGCGAACCGGATAAACTGAGAATATTATGAATCAGATCCTAATCATTGAAGACGAAGTGGTCATCCGCGGCGCGGTCAAGCGGTTGTTGGAGCGCAACGGCTACCAGGTGGCGGAGGCCGGTTCAATCGAAGAGGCACAACAACGCCATCGCCCGATAACCTTCGATCTGATCATCAGCGACGTGCGGCTGCCAGGTGCTCCCGGCACCGAGATCATCGACCTGGTCGCTCCGGTGCCGGTGCTGATCATGACCAGCTACGCCAGTATCCGTTCCGCGGTGGAGGCCATGAAACTCGGCGCCATCGACTATATCGCCAAACCTTTCGACCATGATGAATTGCTGATGGTGGTGGAGCGCATCATCAAACAGGACCGCCAGCTTCGTCAGCGGGAGATCCTCAAATCGGAGGTGGAAAAGAGCTATCCGGTGAGAGGCATGGTCGGCGAATGCCCAGCGATGATCGATGTCTTCCGCCGCATCGACAAGGTGGCCCCCACCGATGCCACTGTGCTGATCCTCGGCGAGTCAGGCACCGGCAAGGAGCTGGTCGCGCGCGCCCTGCACGAGAGGAGCCATCGCAGTCAATCGCCGTTCATCGTTTTCAACTGCGCCGCAGTCCCTGAAAGCCGCGTCGAAGCGGAGCTTTTCGGCCCCCAGGACGAACAGGAGACACGCCGCGGCGGACTCCTCGCCAAGGCCCACGGCGGCACCCTGTTCATGGATGAGGTGGGGGAGCTGTCAATGGCTGCGCAGGCGCGCCTGCTACGGGTTCTGCAGGGCGACGACTACACAGCCCAGCCAGCCGCCGTGCAACCGCAACCGGATATCCGCATTATCGCCGCGACCCATCGGGATATCAGGAAACTGGTGCAGCAGCAGACCTTTCGCAGCGACCTCTATTTTCGCCTGCGGGTGGTGGAGATGACACTCCCCCCCCTGCGGGAACGCGGCAATGACATCAAGGCGTTGGCGAAATTCCTCCTGGCGAAATCCTGCCGCCAACTCAACCGCCCCTCCCTGAGTCTCGGCCGCAGCGCCCTGGAGGCGATTCGCCGCTACCATTGGCCGGGTAACGTACGGGAGCTGGCGAACACCATCGAGCGGGCAGTGATACTTTGCGATGAGGGGCATATCACCCCGGAACTGTTGGCCATCGACCACCATATCACCACCAGCCGCGGCATCGCCGATAATCCTAACGACAATCTTTCACTGGAAGAGTACTTCCGTCACTTTGTCCTGGACAACCAGGATCACATGACAGAGACCGATCTGGCCAAAAAGCTGGGCATCAGCCGCAAGGCCCTGTGGGAACGCCGGCAGCGATTCGGCATTCCGCGCGAGAAAAAAGGCAAGAAAAGCCAATAAGCAGACCACGTTGTGCAGCTGCGCGACACCGCTTTCAAGATCCCAACGATCTGTGTTTCGATGACTCGGAGTTTCGGCTGGCTGCCAACCTTTATTGAACAGAGGACTTTCGCCTCCAATCTTTCACCGGCTTATCCTGGCGCACTGAGTATTCACGTTGTTCCGTTTGCGTGATTAAGAGCCAGTCAGGGAGAGATTAGAGGCGTAGTTAAGCATCACTGAATCGTCTTTTTCGCCCCGAAGCGGACTTGTAAATACCCGTTATCTTTTCCCATGTTGTTTGTATATGATGCTGAGATTGGAGGCTATCAAAGCGCGTAGCCAATCTGCAACGTTAGTATCAGGCTGACTACCTGTATCGGGTTCTTCACCCCGCGATGCTTCGACGAGCCTTGCAAATCCGGTATGTAGGTCGCAAAGAGTTGACTCATGGATAGACGATACATCAATCGCCGCACTGAGCAAGCGAAGCGATTCGATATACAGGTTGCGAAGAGCTGAATTCTGAATCGGAAAGGGCGATGCCGACACGATCATCATGTTCACAGACAAAATATCCGGGGTAACCACATCCAGACCATATTGAGCGTCGTTCAGGTGCCCAGAAGAGGCCCTGGAATAAAAAAATCGTATAGTAGGGATTTGGTAACGAGGCAGGATAAAAGATCAATGAGGTATGGGCGAAATCCGTGAATCAAGGGTTGCTATATTTCTTCGTAGTATCAAGCGCTATGTTAATGAGCACCGGCAAGCAAACGAAAACCAACACTTACGATTCCCTGGGAGATCGCCTTTTCCATATCCTCGATCAAATAGGCTTCAAACAAGACAGGAGCCGTGTAATTGGCTTCCAAAACTATCTGCGAGAAACATGTCCGAAAGATTTTAATGAGCTAATTGAAAATACTAAGACAAATCGTTAGTCACTCAGAGTGATAACCATGAAAATAATTGCATCATTAATATTGTTTTTCGTATTACCAATTCCATCAATATCATCAGGAGAACAATCGATGAATGATAAGTTACGATATGATTTGGCTAAGCCTTTGCTCATAATTAAAGAAAAAAATGGATTTCTTGCATGCGCATACATCAATCCTGACACCTGCAACAAAACTGGTGAAGCATGTGCAATAGTGTCTGGTATAAATAATTACGATGACATGAAAAACGCCAAAGTGATTGCGGTTTCAGAATCCGCAAAAAATCTTGGGATCAAGATAGGAGATTCAGGACAAGAAGCAATTGAAAAACTTAGATGATACTTAACTATATCGCGGCGGCAATTGCCGCCATTATTTTTTATACATCAACATATTAAGCCATAAACGGTAGTAACAATTTGATAGATGTAATACCTAACATTATTTGTTAGCAATTTTTATTGGTAAAAATATTCAAGGATATTTCTCATCAAACTATTTATGGCGCTATATTGTTCTTGCGAGGCAGACAAAATATCCGCTTCTGCTTGTATATACTCCCCCTCAACCAATTCATCTCGGCAATTGTCTACGATTGCCTGTGCTGAACTCGACGTTGTTTCAAGGTGAAACTGAAGCCCAATAACATTAGCACCTATTTGAAAGGCTTGATTTTTGCAGACTTTACTTTCCGCGATTTGAACTGCCCCTGGTGGCAAACTAAAAGTTTCACCATGCCAGTGAAACACTTCTACTTCCCCAGGAAACTGAAAAACGCCATGATTTAATGATTTTGCTGCCTGAATGGGAAACCAGCCAATTTCCTTTACTGAATTTGGAAATACCTTTCCACCCATTGCATTTGCTATGAGTTGCGCACCCAAGCAAATACCGAGAGTAGGCCTTCCTGCTTCGATAGCACTTTTTATGAATTTCTTTTCGTCTGAAAGCCAAGGATAATCTTGTTCATCATTTACACTCATGGGACCACCCATAACAACCAGCAGATCAATTTCTTCTATCTTGGGCAGTTCTGGAGAGTCATACCATTGCGTGCTAGTTATTTCATAGCCAGCATCTTGAAGCCAAACCTCAATGCTACCAAGACCTTCAAAAGGCACATGCTGTAAGTAATGTGCGCGCATTCACTCTCCTTATCAATCCGAAAGATTGAGAAATTTGCGGTCCTTTGCGGTGAATCGCGCAGTCGCCTGACACCGGCATCATCTCAGACAGTCGATCGCGTCTGAGAAATGCGGATTAGGTTTGCGATTTGATCAGCTTGACCCAATTCGACGTCTGCAGCAGATGGCGCTGCTTCGACTGCGGATGAAAACCGTGACTGGTCTGGGCGTGGCGCAGCAAATCGTCGCTGGTTTGCGCATCGCTGGGGAACACTGAAGAGCCGATGGTCAGATCGAGGATGATGTGTCTGCCATTGACCTCAATGGGCTTAGCGATTTCGATCCTGATCTTCTCTGAGATATGGATCACCGATTTTTCGCTCTCGACATGGGGCAATAACAGGGCGAATTCACTGCCGTCGATACGCGACAGGATATCGCCCTTGCGCACCTGGCGTTTGAGTCTGGCGGCAATGATCTTGAGACACTGATCGCCCGTTGTATGGTCATAGCGTTCATTGACCTGTTTCAGATCGACCAGCACAATATTCAGCAGGCAAAGCGTGGTGTCGTCTTGCTTTGCCTGAGTCAAGGCAAAACTCAGATAATCCTCGAACAGCACCCTATTCGGCAGGCCGGTCAGGGTGTCGTGAAACTCCTGGTACTTATTAAGTTCTTCCAGCTTGTTGTATTGGGTGATGTCCCGCGCGACGCCATAAGTGCCGAAAAAGATCTTTTTGTCACCTTGCCGGGAATAGAGCCTTCTCGACTGCATGGCTACCAGAATATTTCTCGGCTTGCTGTTCTGGGCGGGTTCGGCGGACTCCCGGCAGCGTAATCTGAGCTCCACCTCCGGAAACCGATCGGGAGCGCTGCGCCGCTCCTCAAAGACATGCTGCATCCGCTCCATTTCTTCCTCTTCCACCAGTGAGCTCCAGTGCTTGCCAAGTATCTCCTGCTTGGCATAGCCGGTCACCCGGGTGAAGACACTGTTCACCATGCGAAAACACCCCTTGTTATCGAGGAGGAACTGCATGTTCGGTGCAATATCGAACATCATGCGATGCAGACTGTTCTGAAACTCGGCCTTTCTTCTGATGCCGCTGGTCTGCTGCTCCTTCGCCTTTTTCCTCAGGCTCTCGTCGATCGCCTTCAGCAACTCCACCGGCGAGACAGGTTTGCGGACATAATTGTCGGCGCCTTTTTTCAGTGACTTGATGGCGTCATCCATGGAAGGATCACCGGAAATCGTGATCACCCGGGTAGTCAGGCCGCGCTTGCGAATGAAATCCATGACCTTGTAACCATCGGCCACAGGCATGTGCAGATCCAGCAACACCAGGTCGAAATCATGGGTGACCAGCATGCCTGCCGCCTTGGCGCCGTCCTCGGCGGTCATCACCTCGTATCCCCAGCCGGTCACCATCGTCGCCAGACTGTCCGCATGGCGCGATTCGTCATCTACGACAAGCAGGCGTCCTTTGGCGGCGGATTTACCTTCGTCAGGGTCGTGTTTCGTTTGCATGGGTTTGGATTCTGCTCGGGTAGAACACTATATAGATGAAAATATACCATGAATAGGTCGGCCCGATGGGAAGTGAAGTCACCAATCAGGCGCTGTTCTTTACGCGATGTTTGGCGGCGATGAAATCATTGTGCGAGACATAGATCAGTTCGGCCAGGCGGCGTATCACATGCTCCTCATAGCGGTGCAGCCGGTTATCGGCGAATGCCACCTGCCAGAGGGCCTCGATAACCTTGATCTTCTGCTCAGGCGAGTAGTGCTCGTTGATCAGCCGGGTGAACTGGAAATAGTCCGTCGATTCGGCATGCTCCTGCCTGGCCAACAGCATCAGCCGCTCCGCGGCGGCTCTATCCAGCCCGAACTGCCGTTGAATGGCCTGAAGAATAACCGCCTTCTCTTCTGCCGCGTGTTCAAAATCCGATTCGGCGATTTCGACCAACAATACGGCAACGGCCAATTTGACCGCTTGCTCCTGCTGTTGAGCCTCCTGGCCGGAATCCGGGCTGAGATAGGTGTCGAAATAGTCTTTGATTGCCTTGAGCATTGCGGGTTTCCAAGCCGTTTTCCTGAAAGGGATATGCTACCACGAGGATGCCGGCAGAGCGCTCCACCCAACACCCAACGCACCAGAGTGTGGCCCGTTGCAACCCTGGAACAAGCTAAAAAGAGCTTGCCCTTATCCAGCAAGCAAAAAAAAATCGCTTTTTTACCAATGGAAACAAATGGCGGTTCATTCGGTTACACAGAGCGTTCAATTCCGCTACCTTTGGTAACATATTTGCTGCTATGCAGCATGAAAAGTCTGCGCTTAAGCTATTGTTTTATTTGACTTTATCACACTATGCGCCACAAAATTGCGTAAGGTGTAACCGTTTTTGTGCGGTAACACGCAACAGGGTGTTTGCCCACTCAGGGAAAGGCCTTCCCATGCTTCAGATCCGCACAGGAAGTCATTGATGGTAACAGGCACTCAAGTGACAAAAACCTTATTTTACGGCGGAGTGATCATGACATGAACAAAACTGCTGAACAGTATTGGAAAGCCAATATTCGCCTGGTGAGCATCTTGCTGGCGATTTGGTTTGTCTGCTCGTTTCTTTTCGGCATCATTTTAGTGGAGCCGCTCAACACCATTAAGATCGGCGGTGTCGGGCTCGGATTCTGGTTTGCCCAGAATGGCTCTATCTTCACCTTCCTGGTGCTGATTTACGTCTACGCAAAACGCATGAATGCTCTGGATGTCGAATTTGACGTCCATGAGGACTAATGGGGGAAACTGACTCATGGATCTGCAAACTCTGACATATCTCGTGGTGGGCTTCACATTCGCCCTCTACATCGGAATCGCCTTCTGGGCTCGCGCTGCAACCACCGGTGAATTCTATGCCGCCGGACGTGGCGTCCATCCTGTCGCCAACGGTATGGCGACCGCCGCTGACTGGATGTCCGCCGCCTCTTTCATCTCGATGGCCGGCCTGATCGCCTTCAACGGCTACGGCGCTTCCGTCTTCCTGATGGGGTGGACCGGCGGCTACGTGCTTCTGGCGTTGCTGCTCGCCCCCTATCTGCGTAAGTTCGGCAAGTTCACCGTACCTGAATTCATCGGTGACCGTTACTACTCTCGCACCGCACGTATCGTGGCGGTCATCTGCCTGATCATTGCCTCCGTGACCTATGTTATCGGTCAGATGAAAGGCATCGGCGTTGCCTTCTCGCGATTCCTCGAAACCGAATACGACACCGGCCTCTACATCGGCATGGGCATCGTCTTCATCTACGCGGTTATGGGCGGCATGAAGGGCATCACCTACACCCAGATCGCTCAGTACTGCGTACTGATCTTCGCCTATACCGTTCCGGCCATCTTCATCTCTTTGAATATCACCGGCAACCCGGTCCCGCAATTGGGCATCGGCAGCACCATGGCTGACGGTTCCGGCACCTTCATGATGGACAGGTTGGATCAAGTGGTCACGGACTTGGGCTTCAAGGAGTACACCACCCAGGTGATGGGCAGCAAACTGAACATGTTTGTCTATACCCTGTCGCTGATGATCGGCACCGCCGGACTGCCCCACGTCATTATCCGCTTTTTCACCGTACCGAAAGTGAAAGACGCACGCTCCTCCGCGGGTTGGGCATTGGTCTTCATCGCCATTCTCTACACTACAGCGCCTGCTGTCGGCTCGATGGCGCGTTTGAACCTGATGAACACCATCCAGACCGGTGAAGTCGGCACGGTCGAAGGCAACATTGAGATCGCCAAGGTGCCGCAGTGGATGACCAACTGGGAGAAGACCGGACTGCTGCAGTGGGAAGACAAGAACGGCGACGGCCGCATTCAGTACTACAACGACAAGAATGCCGAGTTCGCCGCCAAGGCCGAGGGCTGGGGCTGGAAGGGTAACGAGATGACCAAGGTCGACCGTGACATCATGGTGCTGGCCAACCCGGAAATCGCCAGTCTGCCAAACTGGGTCATCGCCCTGGTCGTCGCCGGTGGTCTGGCAGCCGCCCTCTCCACCGCCGCCGGCCTGTTGCTGGCCATCTCCTCCTCCATCTCTCATGACCTGCTGAAGGGCGTCTTCATACCCGACATCTCGGAGAAGAACGAGTTGTTGGCAGGCCGTCTCGCCATGGCGGGCGCAATCGGCGTGGCCGGCTACTTTGGTCTGCATCCGCCGGATTTCGCAGCCGGCACCGTGGCTATCGCCTTCGGTCTGGCCGCCAGCTCCATCTTCCCGGTATTGATGATGGGCATCTTCTACAAAAAGATGAATCGATCCGGCGCAATCTGGGGCATGATCTCCGGTATCGGCGTGACCATGCTGTATGTGTTCCAGCACAAGGGCATCATGTTCATACCGGGCACCTCCTTCCTGGGTGACATGGGGCCCAGTTGGTTCCTCGGCATCTCACCGAATGCGTTCGGCGCCGTAGGCGCTCTAGTCAACTTCGTGGTAGCCATTCTGGTCTCCAAGGTGACGGCTCCGCCGCCGGATCACATCCAGCATCTGGTGGAGGATATCCGCGTGCCCAAGGGCGCCGACACCGCCACGGATCACTAAGCCAAAACCATAAAGCAGTACCCAGTGCCCCGCTTCGGCGGGGCCTTTTTGGCTGAGCACGAAAGTCTCCACGAATTGGCCTGATCCGCCATACTATCTATCGGGCCAATCCGTTGAAAATTTTTATCTAGATCACCAAACTGTTAACCTGGCGACATATTAGGTCGCCGGGTTGATACTGTCTCCAGGCGTATGCGAGCCACTCCTATGGAAATCGAACTGGTCGAGATTCGCGATTTTCTGGCGCAACGTCCGCCCTTCGACGCCCTGCCCGAAGAGCAGCTCAATCAACTCCCGAAATCCCTTGAAATCCGCTATCTTCGCCGTGGCTCGCTGTTCCCCCCCAGCGATGCGATGGACAGCTTTATCTATATCCTGCGCAGTGGCGCCGTCGAGCTTCTCGATGAAGAAGACAATCTGGTGGAAAAACTGGGCGAGGGCGGCGTGTACACCACCGATTGCCAACTGATCGATTTCGGACGGGCGACTCACGGCATAGCCGCGGAAGACACCCTGATCTATCTACTGCCCTGTAGCCTGCTCAAGATACTGCGTAAGGCCGAGCCCGCCTTTGATCGCCATTTCGCCGAATCGATCAGGGATCGTCTGAAACAGGCGGTGCGGACGCTGCAGGACAATGGCGACAACGGCGCGATTGCGCAAATGACCGTAGAGGTTTCCGACCTGTTGAAAAAGCCGCCGGTCACCATCGATGTCACCGCTTCCATTCGCCAGGCGGCAACCCTGATGAGTGAGAAAAACGTCTCATCGGTGATGCTGATGGATGAAGGGAAACTGGCCGGCATCATCACCGACCGCGACCTGCGCAAACGTTGTGTCGCCGGAGACATCCCACCGCACGAACCAGTCAGCCGCATCATGACCACCAACCTGGAGACGGTACAGGAGAATACCCTGGCGATTCAGGCATTGATGACCATGACCCGGCTGCATGTCCATCATCTCCCGGTGAAACGCGGTGATCGCGTCGTCGGCATGCTCACCGCCACCGATTTAGCACGGCATCAGACCACCAACTCCGCCTTTCTCGCCAGCGACATCCGCAAGGTGGAAACCGTGCAGGAGCTGGCCAATGTCAGTGAACGCCTGCCCGATCTACAGTTTCAGCTGGCCAACTCCAACGCCTCGGCGCTGCATGTCGGTGAAGCCATTTCCAGCATCACCGACTCGCTCACGATACGCCTGATCGAAATGGCGGAGGCTGAACTCGGCCCCCCGCCGGTGCCCTATGCCTGGCTCTGCGGCGGCTCCCAGGCACGGCGTGAACAGACCTCCCATTCCGATCAGGACAACGCCCTGCTCATCTCGGATGAGATGAAACCTGACCACGCCGGCTATTTTGAAGCATTGGCGAAGAGGGTCTGTGACGGTCTCAACGCCTGCGGCTACATCTATTGTCCCGGCAATGCGATGGCCAGCAATCCGAAGTGGCGGCAAACCCTGCAGATTTGGCGTAAGTATTTCAATGCCTGGATCAACAAACCCGAGCCGATGGCGTTGATGCTGTCGAGCATCTTCTTCGATCTGAGGCCGGTCTATGGCAATATCGAGATGTTCCATGAACTACAGACCGACATACTCAACAAGAGCCGGGGCAACGGCATCTTTACCGCCTATATGGCCGCGAATGCGCTACAGCACCGACCACCCCTGGGATTTTTCCGTACTTTTGTGCTCATTCACGGCGGCACCCATGACGACACGTTCGACATCAAACACCGGGGAATCGTACCGATCACGGACATTGCACGGGTGTTCGCCCTCGACCAGGGCCTGCCGCCCGTGAATACCACCGAGCGCCTGGAGGCCGCGGCCGAGACATCGATTCTCAGCCGTGAAATGGGAGAAAACCTGGTGGATGCGCTGGAGTTCATCGCCAGTATCCGTATCTACCACCAGGCCGAGCAGATTCGCAAAGGCCTGAAGCCGGATAACTACCCCTCCCCCGAAGCGCTCTCCGACCTGGAGCGGCGGCATCTGAAAGATGCCTTCCGGGTCATCCAGGAGATGCAGGAAACCCTGGAAAACCGTTACCAGGGTGGACACTTTATATAGCATGTTGAACCGGTTCCTCAGTCTGGATTCGCTGCGTAAAAAGGCCCTGTCGAAGGCCGCGCCCGGCATCCTGCATGACTACCTTGAAACACCGCTGACCTCGAAAACGACCCAATGCGATGACCTGGTCATCGTATCGCTGGACCTTGAAACCACCGGTCTCGATCCCGAAAAAGACAAAATTCTCAGTTTCGGCCTGGTGGAGATGCGACACATGACGATACGACTAGAAACCGCCCGCCACCAGCTGATCTCCATCGATGGAGAGATTCCCGAGGAGTCGGCCGTGATCCATCAGATCACCGACGATCAGGCCGCGACCGGGATACCGATCGAAGCGGCGATGCCGGAACTACTGCAACGATTGGCAGGCAAGGTGATGCTGGTGCACTATGCCGCCATTGAACAGAATTTCATCAGCACTGCCTGTCAAAAGCTCTTTGGCGCACCGTTCGTGATACCGACTATCGATACCCTGGTGCTGGCGCAACGGCTCTTTGAACATCGCAATCATACCGTTCAACCGGGCGATCTGCGGCTGTTCAACCTGCGCCCGCGTTACAATCTGCCGAATTACAAGGCCCACAATGCCCTCAGTGATGCACTGGCCACGGCGGAACTGTTTCTTGCCATGGCTTCGGATATGGTGCCACGACCCAGTCAGTGTCGACTCAATCGTTTCCTTACACGATGACAAGCAATAGAATGACCAGACTACACTAGATCTTCCTGCTGTTGAGAATGAAAAACCACCGTTGAGGAGAATCCAATGTCAGATAACAAGGTTTACCCCGTCCCTGCCGAATTCGCGGCACAGGCCAATATCGACGATGCCCGGTATCAGTCATGGTACCAACGATCGATCGACGATCCCGACGGCTTCTGGGCCGAGCAGGCCGAAAAGTACGTCACCTGGTTCAAGAAATGGGACAAGGTTCTCGACTGGAGCTTCGGCAAGGACGACCTGCATATCGAGTGGTTCAGGGGAGCCAAACTCAACGTCTCCTACAACTGTCTCGACCGCCATCTGGAAAACCGGGGTGATCAGACAGCCATCATTTGGGAGGGTGACAATCCGGCGGAGGACCGCAAGATCACCTACCGTGAACTGCACCAAGAGGTCTGCAAGTTCGCCAATGTGCTGAAATCACGCGGTGTAAAAAAGGGTGACCGCGTCTCACTCTACCTGCCGATGGTCCCTGAGGCGGCGGTGGCCATGCTGGCCTGCACCCGGATCGGCGCCGTCCACTCCATTGTTTTCGGCGGTTTCTCGCCGGACGCCCTGCGCGACCGGATACTCGACTCCGATTGCCAGGTGGTGATCACTGCCGATCAATCCATGCGCGGCGGCAAAAAGGTGCCCTTGAAGGCCAACGCCGACAAAGCCATTGCCCAGTGCCCCAATGTCCATACCTGTATCGTCGTAAAACGAGGCGGCGATCCGGTGGAGTGGCATGACGACCGGGATGTCTGGTATCAAGAGGCGATGTCCGACGCCTCATCCGACTGTCCCGCGGAAGAGATGGACGCCGATGATCCGCTGTTCATCCTCTATACCTCCGGCTCGACCGGCAAACCCAAAGGGGTGCTCCACACCACCGGCGGCTATCTGCTGCAGGCGGCTATGACCCATAAGCTGGTGTTCGACTACAAGGATGGCGAGGTCTACTGGTGCACCGCCGACGTGGGCTGGGTGACCGGCCATACCTACATCGTCTATGGTCCGCTCGCCAACGGCGCCATCAGTCTGATGTTCGAAGGCATACCGACCTACCCGGATATCTCCCGTTTCTGGCAGGTGTGCGACAAGCACAACGTAGCCACCTTCTACACCGCGCCCACCGCCATCCGCTCATTGATGAGCGCCGGCGAGGAGCCGGTGAAGAAGACCAGCCGCAAGAGCCTGCGCCTGCTCGGCACGGTCGGCGAACCGATCAATCCCGAAGCCTGGGAGTGGTACTACCGGGTGGTCGGCGATGAGCGCTGTCCGATCGTCGACACCTGGTGGCAGACCGAGACCGGCGCGCACATGATGACACCGCTGCCGGGTGCCACCCCGTTGAAGCCGGGTTCAGCCACCCACCCCTTCTTCGGCGTGGAGCCGGTGCTGCTGGACGATCAGGGGGTGGAGATCGACGGCAACCCGGCCGCGGGCAACCTAGCCATCAAACAGCCCTGGCCGGCCATGATGCGCACCCTATATGGCGATCACAAACGTTTCTTCGAGACCTATTTCGCCATGTATCCCGGTTACTACTTCACCGGAGACGGCGCCCGCCGCGACGAGGATGGCTACTACTGGATCACAGGCCGTGTGGATGACGTCTTGAACGTCTCCGGCCACCGTCTGGGCACCGCAGAGATCGAATCCGCCCTGGTGCTGCACGACAATGTCGCTGAAGCCGCCGTGGTGGGTTATCCCCATCAATTGACCGGTCAGGGCATCTACGCCTATGTCACCCTGATGGCCGGGATGGAGGGTACGGATGAATTGAAGGCCGAACTGGTGAAACTGGTGCGCACCGAAATCGGTCCCATCGCCAAGGTCAATCTCATCCAGTGGGCGCCCGGCCTGCCCAAGACCCGTTCCGGCAAGATCATGCGCCGGATCCTGCGCAAAATAGCCGCCGACGAGTTGGAGAACCTGGGCGATACCTCCACCCTGGCCGATCCTTCCGTGGTTGACAACCTGATCGACAACAGGGAAAACAGATAGTCATCCACTAAGTTCAAAGAGAAAAGAGTGGTTGAAAGGTGGAATCGGAAAATGGCATTTTTCGATTCCGTCCATAAACAGAAGTTAATAAAGCAAAGCACGCAGAGAAACGCAATGAACGCAAAGCCGATTGATTGAACTATCGACAGGCTTTGCGTCCTTTGCGCTTCATGGCGGTCTTTGCGTTATATTTTTTCAGCGTTTTCGGATAGTGGGCCATGCGGTATCTAAAGCATGGCAGGACCTGTTATTAACCCGGCACCTTAATAGGTCATGTTCAGCCGTCGTGTGCCGGGTTAATAACACGATGAGCACATGGCTTCATGAACCTGAAACTTCCCTCGTTCTATAAACGTATTCTGGCATTCTTCGTGGTTATCGGACCGATTTTCTGGCTGGTCTTCACCGAGGATGGACAACGCCGCACCGACTCGGTGATGCTTGCCCTCTGGGGTGAGGATGAAATATCGCTGAATCTCAAGGTATTGGACAATCGCATCACTGAAAACGAATTGAAACAGGTTTTTACCGATGTGGCGTGGTCATGCCAGGATGAGGCCAGCAGCTTTGGAAACCGCCTCTGCGCCTCGCGCATCGGCACTTTCAATGCTATTCCCGCGCACTACATCAGCGTTTTTTTCCACGATCAGTGGATCAACGGGGTCAAGGTCGGCTACCGCCGAATCTATCACGAACAGTTAAAACAACAACTCTGGCAGCAGTTGGGTGCTCCAGCAACCGAGAATGAGCAGGTTCAAGCTATCCGGGGAATGGGATCCGTGCTTCACTGGACCACCGATACCGGTAATGTCATCCTGAAGGAGGCATTGAGCGAAAAAGAGGAACCCGCGCTGCTGTGGCTGCCCTTCTCCGTCATGCCTCAATAAGGGCAGTGGTAAAAAATCGCTTCTTCCCCTGATCAAGTGGGTAGAAAAAGGCAGATTGCGATTGCTTGGGGTGGGTGTCTACGTAGTACTTTCCGTGTTGCAGCCTTGTAAATGCACTTTAGTCTAGCCACTTCACTTTTTGATTTTTTGAGGCAACATATTTCATCAACAGCAGACCTGGTGATTGGTGAAGCTTTGATAGCAAAAATAGAAGTCAAATACATTCATGGCTGGCAAAGACCCGCTGGTACCGGGCTTGATTGAAGTGCCAGAACTACGCCTCTCCGTTGTCCTCGCCACCCGCCTTCGCCTTTGAGTGGGACTCGGCAGCAAGGCGCGGTCGGAGGTCAAGCACCTTGACCGCAAGCCGCAGGCAACCGCCTAAATCGTTGACGATGCGAGTGGCCTCCGTCTCAAGCATGGCCCGCAGCCCCTCAATGTCGAGCCTCTCAGCGGTTTCCGGATGCTTCCAGATGCGGAGGCCGCTGGCGACAGTCACGAGAAGACAGCCCGAGCGGCAGCTTTCTGCGGCCATGTATTTGGTGACGAGCTGTCTTTTTATTGTGTCTCGCAGGACTTTACCTGACCAACACTCTCCAATTTTAAGTTCTATCGTTGCTTCCTGACACGAAGACGCCACACGCAGCCGTATGTCCGTCTCCTTCTCATCAGCGGTGACCGCCTCCTGGTCGACCGTGTAGACGTGGTTGGACGCGTAGTGCAATTGGAGCGCGATTTGCTGTCGCATCATCTTCTCATCTTTGATATTGGCCCAAGCCGCACGCGGTGAGATATCTTGGAGCAACAAATCGTCGAGGTCATCGAGCCGGTCGACCAGCATCGAGAACATGTCGTTTCGGGTCGTCGGCGGCGCTTCACCGTAGCGGTCGAATATGGCTACCTCAGACTCGGTAAAAACGGCGCCGTCGGCATCTTCGGCCGCCTTTTCACGGGCACTCCGAGTGAGCCAGTCGCGAAAGTGGGCAAACAGCGGATCGTCGACCATCTCAAGCTTAACCGCCCAAGCTTCCGTGCCCTTGGTGTCGAGAATCTCGCTGAGCAGAGCATCCCTTCCTTCCTGCGCTCTGTCGCGGGGGCCTGGCGAATAGATCTCTTCGTGTGTGATGTCGTCGGAGGGGCGTACATACCGATAAACAAGCTGGACTAGGCGCAGAAGTAGTGCTGGAGTGAAACCGGGCCCCCGCAAGTCAACGAGCAGATTGCTGGCGCGGTCGCCGAACATGTGACCGAATACATCGACGGCCAAGCCTGTCGCCGCAGGCTCAAGCGGCGCCAACAGACTTTCGAGGGCGTCGGTCCCTGTGGCTGGGTCGAGACGCATGAGTATCATTAGCCAAGTTAGCATGAATGGCCCGTCGTTAGCTGCCTTCAGCTTGTCCTCAGCCATGAATACAATGTGACGTCGCCTTTCTTCGTCACCAAGCGTGATAAGGATTTCGAGCACGCGCTCAAGCCGCCCGACCGCAGCCGTTTCATCTTCGTTTTTGCGCAAATTGTCGGTATGAGCATCAAGCCAGGCATGAAGGCGCAACAGGAATAGTCGTTTAACGGTGTCCGGTGCATAGCTTATATCTTGAAGCACCATGCCAAAGGAAGGCGTGGTAGTAATCTCGTCGAGTTCAGCGGTCAATTCAGGTCCGAGTGTCCGCTCAACCGCGTCCGGATGCTCACGGGCGAGCACTTCGAGCCACACGGGAAAGCCGTTCAACTCGATCGGCGCATAGCGCGCCGCCAGTTCGGCTTCTTCAACCGATAGCTTGCGCGCCCAGTCGGAATCCTCGGCCTCGGCAGCAATCGCGGCCAGCCCAAGCTGCCAACGAATGAGGAACCTTCCCCGTTCGTTAGCAGGCCTCTCATAGCGAAGCGTAGGACGATCGTTGCGCCAGATTGACCGCATGCTGGCGCGTAGTCGGACGGCTACTTCTTTACCGAAATACTGCTCGATAAAGCGGCGATTCCAACCGGATGCGCGGCTTTCGTCACCCGAGCGCTTCATGGCCTGCCAGAGGTTCCAAACGGTGTTATCTTCGCGGCCGGTGTTAAAGACAGTATCGGGATCTTCGGATACCTCCCGCCAGAACGCTACCCAGCCCGCATGTTCCTTCGCTTTACGCCTCTTGACAGTATTGCGTCGCCGTTCGATCTGGGCTTCGTGCTTAGCTATCTTGGGATCGACCTCCTTTGGCGAGAGACGGTGTTCGATCAGTGCGATCAACTTGGGCTCATCGGTCACAGACGGCTTAAGGCCTTCGACATAATCCTGCGAATTGCTGACACCCTCCAATAGACCGCACATCAAGGCATAGAGCATCATCATCCGCTCCGGTAGCGCACGCTCGGGATCAGCCAGGATGCGCTGTACCCAGATGCCGTCCTGCGTATCATTGAGAGTGAGCGGGCCGTGGTACGAAGCACGGAATAGTCGCTTCCAGGGATCGACCTGAGGATGCAGACTTTCAATGAAGGCATCTTCCGCCCAAAAGGTCGCCTCGCGCAGCGGCGGCATCAGTTCAGCAAGCGCCTTGCGCAAATTCTGCAGAGGGTCATCGTGGGTGTGGTGATCGTGTTTGAGGCGTAACGCGATCACCGAAGAATGCAGTACCTCGGCGTCCGTCTCGCCTGCCTGGATCAGCCTGAGGCAGACCGCAGCAAGCGCAGAAACGAGGTACGTGCGTTTGCTGACAAGATGGGGCGGTTCCTTCTCCCATACAAGGTCCTCGATGACCAAATCGGTCATGCCCGCAAGCAACGCTTCCAGATAGCCCGGAGCGAACTCGAAGGCGGTGATATTACGCGGCAGCACCCATTCGAACTGGTCGATGAATTTCGCAGACTTCTGGATGCGTTTGAGAACCTCGCAGAGCCTGTCAGGCGCAATGTGCTGCGGGAACACGCGGACGATTGCCCCGCCTACCAACGAATCAGGCCACAGCGCCGGAGCATCCACCATCGACAGTGTGAGTACATCTACCCGCGGATCATTGAGGCGGACCAGCGCTTCAATCGCATCGAGGCGCTCACCTTCGGTCGCCGTGCCGTCAGTCGCGACGTCATGGGCAGCATCCGCGCATACGGGCATCGGTCCCGTGCCGATGAGTTCGAGCAGCAGCTTGCGGACCTCGTGGTTCTCGATGCCTGTCTGCCACAAATCCAACACGGAGTTCGCCAAGTCGGGTGAGGCGAAACGATGTACCTGGATCCGTGGAACGTACAGCCCGCGCGACCCACCCTGGCCGTATAGCCGCACATAGGAGCGCAACGCTTCCTTGCGTTGCGTGGGCGGGAGTGATTCCGGATCGGCGTGGTCAAGTAGCAGGTCAGGCTCGCGGTCGCGAACCTCGGAAAAGATGCTTGGCTGCGATGCCGCGAGCCAGGCGGCGACCGGGCGCATTGTCGGCCGGACGACCTTGATGCCCTGCGGAGTCTCTGCAAACAATAGCCTCTTCAACGCCTTGATCGGCATACCCCGGCCTAAGAGATCATCGAGATTCTGTGCCGCGAGGAACTCCACCACAGAGCGATTATGGAACCGGACACGGCCATAGCTCGCGAACCCAAATATGGCGCGCTCGAGCAAGGTTTTGCGTTCATCAGGAGCCCAGTCATGCAGGACTTTTTCAGGGTCGAGCGCGGTCCCTGGCTCCCCGCCCAGGTCCGCCTCCACACTGAGGCGGAGGGTCAGCTTGCGGGTAAGCAGTACAGCGAGCGCAAGTCGGCACGCACCCTCTAACGCCTTGTCGGGTGACAACTGCGCCCGTTCACGCCGGTCGGCTCGTGGCTTGAGCTTGACGCGGATGTTGTGCGCCACCTGCTCACGGTGTGTGCTGATACGGTGATGATCGCGCCAGTCCGCGCAAAGTTCAATGAGATCCTGCGGGCGGCGTGCGAAATCCTCGGCGTTGCGCGCGCGTATATCGGCCAGCAGTGCATCCGCATCGTCGATACCTTCGATTACCGCCATCTCACGGATCTGCTCATCAGACAAGGGCATCAAGGCGACGTTGCGCCACACGGGCGTGGCTCCCTGCTCCTCCTGGCCGGACCCTTTCTGCTGGCGGCCCATCGCGATATCGGCAAAGACGTCACCGCTCACGATCAGTTCCACCGAATCGGGCACCGGCAAATACTGTTGGATGAGCTGCTGATCGATTGCGATCGGGCGCGTCGTTATAACGATCCGCACGCGGCCGAGCTGACCGGCAATGGCCTTGTTCAAACGCTTGAGCGCGATCTCGAACGAACCAAGAGTGAGCTTGAGTTCATCGATCGAGTCGAGAAAGAAGGTGGCAACCTCAGCCTGCGCTGCCAACCATGCCTCGAGTCTTGCTTCCTCATCTGCCGACAGCAGATCCCGCAGATTGTTGGTCGCGAGCTGAGCTAAGTCGAGATAGAAGGCAGACTCATCCTTGTTCCACAGCGCCTGCTGCTGGTTGCGACATTCATAGGTCTTTCCAGCACCGGCTTCTGAGATGATGAGGACGCGCTTCGATTCGAGCAATTTGTCCCAGTCGAAAGCACCCGACCAGCCCATCCGGACTAGCGTCGCCGCCCGCTCAACGTCGTTGATCTCGTCCTGGGATAGATCGTGGAAGGTACGCTGAACGTTAGGCTCGGGCTCGCTTGATGAGTCTATTGGCGACATACGATGGCGATGAAGAATTGAGAAAGGCTATAACCCGTTTTTCTTGTATGAATCTGTCACATGCTTCCTACTTCCGGAAGAGGTCGTTACTCGACATACGCACAGCAGCATACGCTATCTAACACACCGTTTTCTAGATTAATACCGTTTCGTCTCAGCTCGCTCTGGGCAGTGATCTGGACAATCTGCCGCAAGCGCCATATTATATGACCGCATAATATGGCATTAGGAGTGGCATATGAACAGGTTAACAGCGCATTTGATTGATGATGCCGGGTTTATCAGCCCACGCGCCGTGGCGGATGAATTTCATACCACCGTGAAAGAAGTTGCCGTCTTGACCGGCCTCTCGCCTGATACCGTTGCCAAGCAAAGTCGGTTTCGCTCTAAGGCCTCCCAACAGAGATTGCGGGATATCGTGATGATCCTAAATCGCGCCCTGCCATGGTGTGGCACACCCATGCAGGCTTATGCCTGGTTCCGCTCAGAACCCATCCCCAGCTTTGGCGACCTGACCGCTGAAGAACTGGTTAAACGAGGCATGGCTGAAGCGGTAAAGGAGTATATCGGGCGTATCGCGGAAGGCGGATACGCCTAGTGCAATACAAGGGACTTGCCTATCGTGCCCACAACCCCTACTGGTCCTTCTCCCCGGTTTCCGGCGAGGGCGCCAAGTTGCGTGGCGGTAGGTTTAATCCGAAAGGCATCCCAGCGTTATATCTCTCACTGACAACACCAACCGCTTTGGTAGAGTATAACCAGGGTTTTCCTCACAGACCCCAGCCCGTCACACTCTGTGCCTATGAGATAGACTGCGATGACCTCCTAAACTTAGAGGATAGTGATCAACGCGACATTGCAGGTATTTCACGAGCAGAAATGGCATGCGCCTGGGAATTGATGCTGGCAATGAAGCAAACACCTCCCACTTGGCTCATGGCTGAACGTCTAATCACCGCCGGCATCGCGGGCATTATTGTGCCGTCTTATGCCAAAAACACGCCCCCTGGCGGACAGAATATCGTTTTTTGGGATTGGGATGATCGCCCTCCTCACCAAGTCAAGTTAATTGATGACGAAAACCGACTTCCCAAAAACCAAGACTCGTGACAATAGTCTCTACTGAAAACTGAGCTTTCTCATTGTCCGAGTCGTTAGGGCTGCGGCAAAAATAAATGATCCCAAAATGCGCCGGATTATTGCTTGCCTTCTAGGCGTAGCGTAGGGCGCATAGCCGGGACTATGCAACCGAAGCTACAACAACGAAGGCAGGGAATAAGACAAGTAGTTTGGGATCATTTATTTTTGCCGCAGCCCTTAGGTTTGGGCGATGGGATGAATTCGTCGAGACAATGGGCACCGGAAACACCGGATGAACGATTACAATGACATCTTATGCCATTTGGCGCTATATTTATGTCATGTGACATTACGTGAAGGTGGAGAAAATGGCGAAGGCTAACGAGAAACCCGGGACCAAAAGGCCACGACGGAAAACCCAGCGCAGCGAAACATCAAAAGACTATGTCGTCGTCAGTGCGGTCAAACATGGTTTGCGTGAGGCGCCGACGGGGCATTACGTGGATGTCACCCGCCATCCAACTGACGTTTCCACCGACGCACGCATCAGCCGGCATTTGACCGGACGCATCGTGAAATCCGAGAAACTTATCGGCCTGGTGCGTGGCGGTTTGCCGGTGTTCAGTGTGGAGCGTGTCAGACAAGGGCTGGGTATCGAAAGCACCGAGTCAATGCTCTCAATCGTGGGCATGTCTCCGCGGACCTATGCCCGGCGCAAGAAACTGAAGCAAGCGCTCACGCCCTTGGAGTCAGACCGGCTCTATCGTTTGGCAAAGATCGAATCCCT
This sequence comes from Candidatus Thiodiazotropha sp. (ex Epidulcina cf. delphinae), assembly GCA_025656455.1. Lineage (GTDB taxonomy): Bacteria > Pseudomonadota > Gammaproteobacteria > Chromatiales > Chromatiaceae > Thiodiazotropha. The sequence continues at coordinate 87,530 of JAHXHS010000001.1, forward strand.
TGCCGAGACCGTGTTCGGTGAGCAGGCTGCGGCCAATGACTGGCTGCAGAGCCCCAATCGCGCCCTGGGCGCCAGACCACTCGACCTGCTCGACACCGAGGCCGGCACCGAGCAGGTGGAACGGGTTCTCGCCCGCATTGAACACGGCGTCTACAGTTAGTGCGGGTTTGGCGCCTGTGCACAAAACGCCATGCCGATACGGCATTTAGCGGCATCGGCAACCGGAAAGTCGGCAGTCGCTGGGTGCCGGCAGGTTATCTAGCGGTCTATGCCTCCGAGCGCATCTCGCTGGCGGTGCTTGAGACGTTAGTACCTATTGACCCCCGGCATTTTCGAAATAACTTCGTACTGCTTCCGGCTGATATCCCCGATGCGCTCACCCTGGAGGGTGTTGAGATTGATTCCTTGCCTGATCACTGGCGGGACGCCTATGAGGACAGCCATCTGCAGGCGGTTGGGCGTGATTGGATTGAGCGCGGGGACAGCGCTGTGCTGGTCGTACCCTCAGCTGTCGTACCGGAAGAACGAAATTTCATCCTCAATCCACAACACCCGGATTTCGTCAAAATTGAAATTGGCGATGCCGAACCGTTTGCATTCGACGGGCGACTTGTTCCCTAACTTGTATGGAAACCGTCACAAGGTCTTGATGACCGCTGCCTTAGCTCAGGCTCTGGCAGGGGTAAACCGTTATTGTTTCATCACGGCTGTTTCACCGTAATGTCACATAGCTGCGCAACCTGACCTACGACTCCTGGGGTTGGCACTCTGGGGACGATTTCGCTATCAGACCCCATACAGCGATTCGCGGAGAAAGCGCATAAAGTATCTCATCACCTGTCGGGGAATGGCGTTCTCGGCAAACAGGTGAAGCTCGTGAATCTTGTCCGTCATTTGGTGGTCGTTCAGGGCCTGCGCCCTTTCGATGGTTTGGTGTACGGCCTGGTCGAAAATCAGCCCGCCACGATGCTTTACCACGCTGTAGACGGCCATCAATGCAATCTGTTCTTCCAATCCCATCTTGCATTGATTATCGAGTATTGTCAGCATCACCGCCGTAACACAATCAACCTGGAGAGGATCGAGGGATACGGTTTCAGCCCAAACAGCAGCCGGATGTGGTGCATCAAATACTGTTTTTGCGTTTTTAAATGACATGACATTCACCCACGCCAAGCTCGCAACGCACGCCAAGAAAACAAGGTCTGTAGATCCTTTGCGGGCCTTGTGAGAATTTTTGTATTTGCCCCTGAACTCAATTTTGGGCATGCTTGAAGCCCTGAACACGACATATTTGATTGCCGGGTTAATAATAATACCCATCTTTGGAATTGAGGAACAGCATCCCCATGCCGAAACTTATCAAGGCCTTCGATAGACGTTACCGGCTGGGCATCGAGAAACTCGATGAAGAACATCGCAAGTTTGTCGAACTGGTGAACCGGCTGGAATCCTCCGAGAATGCGGTGTTCATCGAACTCTTTCCGCAACTGGTCAATCACATTCAACAGCACTTTCTGACCGAAAATGCCTTGATGGCGGAGAGTGGCTATTCCGCTATTCATGAGCATATCGATGAACACCAGCGAGTGCTGGACGAACTCAATCGCATTGGCGAAAAGGTCTCGCTCGGCTCGGTATCGATGGGGCGCACCTATGTAACCGATCACCTGCCGAACTGGTTTGAGCACCATGCCGAGACCATGGACAGCGCCCTGGCCTCCCATCTCAAATCCCGTGGGTTTGCGCTCGCCTGAGTACCATTAAATTCGTCTCAGACCAGCCGTTGCGATGGTAGAAATCGAGCGCCGGCCGATTGCCGCGATCCGCCGCCAACTGCAACCGGGACAATCCCTGACTATCGCTCCATTGTTGCAGATGATCGAGAAGCCTACGGCCCACCCCCTTCCCTCTGTGGGCACGATCCACCGCCACATCCTCGACCCAACCCACTAGACCGCCTTCTCCGGTGGAGACGACGATCTGCAGCGTCGCCATGGCAATCACTTCTCCTGCCGTCTCAGCAATGAAGGCCTGAGCCCGATCTGACTGCAGCAGCATCTCCAGTCCCGCGCGTTGTTTGATAAGATCGACCTCGAAATCCTGCTCAATAGCGAAGAGCTGGGACAACAGATCCGACATCCGCCCCATATCAGCGGGCCTGGCGTCACGAAATGTATATTTTGAATGCATTGATTTCCGTCATCGGTAGAAACGTTAATTGGCCGCTAATGAACGCCAATCATCGCAAATTCAACGCGAATGGTTTCACCATCAATCCGAAGCTTTGAGAAATTTGCAATCTTTCGCAGTGACTGGCGTCCATTGCGTTTCTCTGCATGCCTTGCCCCATAGAGGGCTGTTTCAGGACGAAGACTAATTGAGATCCAGGGCATGTCTGACTACACCCTCTTGATCGATAATTTCCAACCGGGTGTAATCGCCTATTTCCAGTTTCAGATGGAGGCATGGATAGGTGAGCACCTGCATCTGCGCCATGCCCGGGTCAGGCTTCCTCCACTCGACGACGACTCTCGCTGTGTCAGCGGAGATTTCAAGCTGCTCGGAGAGGAGTTTCAGGCCATAGCCACCGCTGGGCTGTTCACCCATATCGACCCTGACTACCCGGAACCGCCGCGGATCAATCTCGTCACTCTCGACCCTGACCGCCTTACCACCAATCCTGGCGCTATCCGCATGCTTTATGGAAGCGCCTGTAACCACCTTGGCCCCGGCAGACTGATTCACGCCACAGAGGTACCCCCCCTCCAATTCAGTGACGGAGGATGCCAACGTATTGCAACCTGAGATCCCCATGACCATCGACGCCAGAACGATCCATTTCATCCATCTGTTGTGATTGAAGCGTCTCATCATTGTACATCCAGGCGTGGAAATATGAGTGACGGCTGAGATCCTTGCAGGGCTTGGGAGCTCGGTGACTGATATTCGTAAGAGGTAGTGAAATCACGACCGGTGACATCACTTGAACCGACCGTAACGACGCTGGGTTGCGAAACGGTGGAGTAGGCGCCGCATGACTCTCCCGCATCGCAGATAAAACCATCCATGTCCATGTCGGAGCCGGCAATAATAAGATAGTCACCCGAACCGACTCCGCTGAAACTGTAGTCGGCGGCGTCACTGCTTGCCTCCACTTGAAATTCCTGTAGTGCCGCACCCGTACTGTTATCCACCAACAGTACATAGTGCGTGCCCGCATCACCGGTCAGCGAGGCATCCAGGACCTGCATGATGACCTCGACACTAGCGGTAGCGCTGCCGGCGGTTATCCCTATCGTCCCGGAGTAGGTGGCGGAAGCCAATTCGGATCTATCGACACTCACGGTGTAACTGCCGAATCCGTCGGCATCGGCCTGGCTCGGGGCAATACTCAACCAAGCGATCTCCTCCGTGACCTGCACCGTTCCCAGATCCCCTCCGATCTGCTCGATAAAGAGGGTGGCCGACTGAAGATTGTAGGATAGATTCATAGTCCGGGGATTGACGCTCAACGTGGGATCCACCGGCGTACCACCGCCGCCACGCTGCTGGGCGGCCTGGACCGCCTTGAAGGCGTCGATCAATCCATGACCGAACAAGTCATCCCTGCCTGCGGCGCCGATGTCTATCGTCAGCTCGCCGCTTGCGAGCATGGCGTCGAACTCAGCGGGACTCAAGGCGGGGTGGACCGCCTTCATCAATGCCGCCACACCGGCCACATGGGGCGCAGCCATGGAGGTGCCGTTATAGAATACCAACTGGTAATTGATGGTAGCGGATGAATCATCCGCACCAATGCTAAGCACCCCATCCGGCCTTGAATCGCCGTTGAGATCCACTTGCACATCTCCCCCCGGCGCTGCGATATCGATGGCGGAACCAAAGTTGGAATAGGGCGCCCGCCTGCGATTGATGTCCACCGCGCTGACCGAGACCACGCCTTCATAAGAGGCGGGATAGGAGAGCAGCGAGGTATTCTCGTTACCGGCGGCGGCGATGATCATTACGCCGGCATTGCGGGCGACGTTGATCGCATCCCGACTGGTTTGGTCTGGCTCGCTCCCCCCCAGGCTCAGATTGATGATATCGGCTCTCTGGGCAGGTAGCGTATTGGAATCGTTGGGTAGACCCGCCGCATAGCGGATGCCTTGGGCGATATCGTAGCTGGTGCCGCCTCCCTTGCCCAATACGCGGATTGGCATCACCCTGGTATCCCAGGCCACGCCCGCGACACCTTGTGAATTATTACTGCTGGCGGCTACCGTTCCCGCCACATGGGTGCCGTGGAACGAGGATGAACCTCCCTGTACCCCATCCCCGGGATCGTCGGGATTAGCGTCGATACCGTTGCCATCGGCCGCCATCTCCAGGTCGGAGATGAAGTCATAGCCGGCCACCAATTGCCCAGCCATGTCTGGGTGGTTCAACAAAACGCCGGTATCGACCACTGCCACGATCACGTCGTTGTCGCCTGTGGTGATATCCCAGGCCTGCGGCAGATTGATCTGAGGATAGTGCCATTGAAGGCCATAGTACTCATCATTCGGCTCCACCAAGGGCTGCAGGATGTGGTTTGGCTCCGCATAGACAACATCACTCCGCTTGCTCAGCGCCTTGATTGCCAGCAGGGTGTCCAGTTTTTGCTGTTTCTCCAGAGAGAGCCGGGTATCCGCTTCCTGGCGAAAGGCGGTCTGTCCAGAGCCCTGTTTGAGTTTCAGCAACCGGACTCCCCCGCTATCCCCCTGGTGATCGGCGAACTCGAACTGGTTCAAGGTGAGATCGACTTGCCTGGCGGCCTGTGTGGGCGGATTGCTGAAACGGGCGAGAATTTCACCGGGAACAAAGGGGGTGGAAAGCCTGAGGGCGCCGGCAGGCAAGGCCGAAGCGGGGGTCAGGCCGATCGAGAGCAGATAGTTGGAGGCGCCGCTGAAGACATAGACCCTGACGAAATATTGACCGTCCGAGGGTACCACCAGGGATTCGAATTTCGCGGTCCCTATCGAGCGATCGACCTCCAAGCCGTTCGCATCATAGAGATAGAGATCGAGATCGGCGCTATCCAGGTCAGCAATATTGAGCAGCAGGGTCTGCCCGGCGGTCATATCGATCAGGAAATAGTCCTCCCGATCGCCCGCGGAGAAGGAGTTGCCGGCGTCTCCGGATCCGGCCAGATTGACGTAGCCGCCGATATTGACCGGATTAGGCACCTGTTGGGCCGCTGTGCGGGGATGGTTGGGGCTGGAAACGGTTTCGATATCGTTGACGTCGCTGTCGGTGACCACGAACGATGGCACGATCAATCGGCCGCTGACAGTCACTTGGGTTTGCGTGCCGCCATCATCATCATCACCGCCGCCACCTCCACCGCCACAAGCGGCAATGACTAAAGCCACAAGCAGGGTCAACCCTATCTTTACCTGGTTATCCATTTTCATCATCATACCCGCTCCAAGGTTTCCCCTACCGTTTCAGTTGCTTCTCAGACCTTTGGATTGTAGTGGAATCAAAATCCATTTCAATGGCGGAATTTCCCCTATACTGAGGTAGTTAACCCGCATTTCTCACCAGGATTTGGATTTTTGGGGCAACCAAGCCGAGCATCTTGGACGATCGGGCTTGAACCATAGGCCCGGCTATGCTTCTGCGCCCGATCGTCCAAGATGCTCGGCTTGGTTGTTCCAAAAACCAGAAGTGGTGCAGGGATGCACCGTTAACGGACCTAAGGATGGAAATAGGACAGACTGTCCGATGAATGCCATATCGTGAGAGATGCTAACCTGTTCAACTTTCATAAGTTTTCCTGTTAGGGCCTGTTAACACTAATTTGATAGCCACTGCCAAGACCCTGTTTTTGTCCAGCAAGGCAGAAGGAGCGCGGTGTAGCTGGGTCTACATAAGCGACTGATAACGCCGCTGGGCGAAAACAGGGCCTTGGCCCTTCGGGTTGCGCCTGAAAAAGCGCCACTCGGCGTTACTCGTCGCTTATTTGGAACAACCAAACTACGCTCCTCGCGCCTTGATTGGCGCTTTTTCAGGCACAACAGTGGCTATCAAATTAGTGTTAACAGGCCCTAGTGTGGTGTAACGTATAAACTGTACCAATCAGCGAGACGCTAAGCCGTTAGCTGCTAGGCGCGTTGCGCCGGGAATGGCGCGCCCTTTCCAAGCCACGCAACAACGCAGATGACGGCTTAGCGTCTCGCCCGAAGGGAGGCCCGTCAATGCCTCAATCCTGCGTTGCAGCGCTTGACAAGGGCGCTGCCATTGCCTGCGCGTTGCGCCTGGTCTTGAGGCATTGACGGGCCTCTGATTGGTACAGTTTATACGTTACACCACACTAGTACGGTCCGCCTGGTGAGAAATGCGGGTTAAGGCATGGAATCAGCACTCCAGGGTTCAAAAGACGGCAACAGATCAAGACGCATATGGGACGTTACAGACCACCGGCGCAGCCCAAATCGCGCTATATCACTGAACCTGGCTATGACCGGCTCAGAGAGGAGGAAGCTGGGCTGTGGATTCGACGCCGCGAGGTCACTCGGGCATTGGCCGCGGCGGCCGCTGAAGGGGATCGCTCCGAGAATGCGGAATATATCTATCGCAAGAAAGAGTTACGCGAAATCGACCGGCGCATCCGCTATCTTCAGAAACGCCTGCCTGAGCTGAAGGTGGTAAACCAGCCGCCGAGCAATCCTGAACAGGTCTTTTTTGCCGCTTGGGTCAAACTGGAGAGAGAGAACGGCTCTGAACGGGAGTATCGGATTGTCGGACCTGACGAGATAGATCATCAATCTGACTATATCAGCCTGGACTCCCCCCTCGCTCGCGCCCTGATGAAGCGGACATTGGATGACGAAATTCAGGTGAAGACCCCGGCGGGCACGGCGCGCTATTGGATTATCGGTATCCGCTACGAGGGCGTCTGAACGCATCCAGAGTAGGTTTCTGGACTGAGACCTACCATACCAGGGGTGGCTCATCCATGCGCGCAAGCTGCTCCCGCAGACTGAGGATATGCTCCTCCCAGAAACGCATGGTATCGAACCAGGGGAAGGCCTGGGGAAAGGCGGGATCCTCCCAGCGTCTGGCCAGCCATCCGGCATAGTGGACCAATCGCAGGCTGCGCAGGGCCTCGAGCAGATGGAGCTCCGCCGGATTGAAATCGCAGAAACGCGTGTACCCCTCCAGCAGGTCGGCCAGCCGCTCCGTCATGTAGCCCCGATCACCCGAAAGAAACATCCACAGATCCTGCATCGCCGGGCCTGTCCTGGCATCGTCGAAATCGACGATCTGCGGGCCCTCGTCACGCCACAGGATATTCCCCGGATGGCAGTCGCCGTGTAAACGGATAGCATTCACCGATCCGGCGCGGCCATAGCAATCCTCAATGCGCTCCACCAGATCCACCAGCAGGCTCTCGTAAGCCGGGAGCAGATGATGCGGGATAAACTCATGCTCCAACAGGTAGAGGCTGGGCTCCCGCAGATAGCTCTCAATATCGATACCGGGCCGGTGTTGGAACGACCCTGCGGCGCCCAACAGATGGATCCGACCGATAAAACGCCCCAACTGCTCCAGTTGATGCGGATTATCCAGTTCAGGAGCACGCCCGCCCCTGCAAGGATAGAGGGCAAAGCGGATACCCTGGTAGTGCAGCAGGGTGTTGCCCTCCGCATCGGAGAGCGGCGCGATCACCGGGATCTCTTGCTCAGCCAGGGCCTGGGTAAACCGGTGCTCCTCCAGAATCGCTTGGTCGCTCCAACGCTTGGGACGGTAGAACTTGGACACCAGGGGCGCGCCCTCCTCCACACCGACCTGGTAGACCCGGTTTTCATAGCTGTTTAGGGCAAGGAACTGCCCGTTGCAGAGGACTCCGGTCGATTCGATGGCATCCAACATGACATCGGGAGTCAGGGCGGCGAAGGCCTGTGGGCTGGCAACATCTTCCATACAGGCAATGTATCGGATAACCGGCTTCGATTACAGCCTGCTGTTCAATTCGACGCTAACGGTTTGGCGGTCGTCGCCCAGCCAGACCTGGTTCTCCTGGATAGTGGCATGGAGGCGCATGTTACGCTGCACCAAATCTTCCAAACGGGCCTCGCCGGTCACCAACAACATTACCACACGCAGGTTGGAAAACCGCTTCAGCGCACGCTGGTTCTGCTCCCACCAGATGGCGGCGGCACGTTCGGCATAGGGATAGACAATCACCTGCTTCGCCCGCCCGCAGGCGCGTCGCAAGCGTTTTTCATCGGGCTGCCCCAGTTCGATCCACAGCTCGATTTCATCACTCAGGCTCTTCTGCCAAAGATCGGGCTCATCGTCGCTACTCAACCCCTTTGTAAAATCCAGGGCATGATTGGCGTTGAGAATGAAAGCAAGCAGACGCACCAGCATGCGCTCATCCGTCTCGGAGGGGTGACGCGCCAAGGTCAGGCTATAAGTTTGAAAATGGCGCCTCTCCATATCGGAGACCTGTAACTCAATTTTGAAAATCGTTGCCTTAAGCGCCAATCGGATACCGCCCTGCTCGCTGTGGATTGATCAACGCTGATCCAAGGGTACGAAATCTCGTCGCGGCGAGCCCATGTAGACTTGGCGCGGCCGACCGATTCGCTGTAATGGATCGCTCATCATCTCCATCCAGTGGGAGACCCAACCCACCGTCCTGGCGATAGCGAACATCACCGTGAACATATTGTTGGGAATATGCAACGCACGATAGATAATCCCGGAATAAAAGTCCACATTGGGATAGAGCTTGCGCGCCAGGAAATAGTCATCCTTGAGTGCGATCTCCTCCAGCCTCAGCGCCAGCTCGAACATCGGATTGTTACTGTCCGCAAGCTCCTCAAGGACTGTCCTGCACATCTCGCGCAGGATGTTGGCGCGCGGATCATAGTGCTTATAGACCCTGTGACCGAATCCCATGAGGCGGAAAGGATCCTTTTTGTCCTTCGCCTTGGCGATATATCGATCAATACGCGATACGTCACCTATCTCGGTCAGCATATTCAGCACAGCCTCGTTCGCACCGCCATGGGCCGGTCCCCAGAGTGAGGCAATCCCTGCCGCCAGGCAGGCGAAGGGATTGGCCTGTGAACTACCTGCCAGCCTGACAGTGGAAGTGCTGGCGTTTTGTTCATGATCGGCATGTAGAATGAACAACAGATTCAGGGCCTGCACGGCTATCGGGTGCGCTTGATACGGCTCACAGGGGGTGGCGAACATCATCTTCAGCAGATTGGCGCAATATGAAAGGTCATTGTCCGGATAGATAATCGGCTCACCGACATTGTGCTTATAGCTGGCTGCGGCTATGGTCGGCATCTTGGCGATCAGCCGGTGAGCGGATATCTCCCGATGGCGGGGATTATTGATATCCAGCGAGTCGTGATAAAAGGCCGAGAGAGATCCCACCACACCGACCATGATCGCCATCGGATGCGCATCATAGTGAAAACCACCGAAAAAATCCTTCAGATTCTCATTCAACATCGTATGATATGTGATGATATCGTCGAACTCCCGCAACTGTTCTCCATTCGGCAATTCACCATACAGTAACAGATAGGCCACCTCGATATAATCCGCCTCCGCCGCCAACTGTTCGATGGGATAACCGCGATACTCCAGAATGCCGGCCTCTCCATCGATATAGGTGATGCTGCTTTCACAACTGGCTGTTGACATGAACCCCGGATCATAGGTGAACAACCCCTGATTCCGATAGAGTTTGGTCACATCCACTGCCAACGGGCCCTGAACCGGTCTCTTCACCGGCAGTTGAACCCTTTCCTGATGTGCATCTTCCTGTATTAAATAGTATTTATCAGTCATTGTTATTCACCTGACAAGTTACCGGACTAAACCCTGATCCAACACAAAACATTGAAAAAAGGGGTTTCCATATTAGACAGGACAGAGATGACGGCGTTCTGTCTCTATCTCATGGAATGGCTTAGTCGAGACCGGCCAATCGATCAATCAAGAAATACCGGCCGTCTATTCCACGACTTTACGGCGTAACGCTTTCTGCTGCCCGCGCTTGCTCTTACTCTCGAGTCGTCGCTTGCGCGAGGCCAACGTAGGCTTGGTCGCAACACGTTTCTTTCGAGTGACCACCACACTCCGAATCAGAGTCTGGAGACGCTGCAGGGCATCTTGACGATTCTTCTCCTGATCTCGATAGCGTTGCGCCTTGATAACGATAACCCCTTCACGACTGATCCTCTTGTCCCGCAGTTTCAACAGGCGCGACCGGTACAGATCGGGCAATGATGAGGTAGTGATGTCAAAGCGCAAATGAATAGCCGAGGAGACTTTGTTGACGTTTTGCCCACCGGCTCCCTGTGCGCGAATGGCGCTGAGTTCGATCTCGTTATCGGGGATCAGGACTTGATTGGATATTTTCAGCGCCATCGGATCTTAAGTGGGAGTATAGACTGGTAATAATGAGGATTACAGACAGGCCGTGGTCAAGTCAAACCATTTACGGCTCTTCCCCCTATTCGAGCAGGTAAAAAATTCAAGCGCACCAAACAATATCGAACTGGATTTGTCCGCAAATGAACGCTAATGTGAATCGCCCATTCTGTACCACGCCTTGATCGTTTTCAATCACTGCTTCTGCTAGGGCCTGTTAACACGAATCGGATTGCCACTGTTGTGCCTGAAAAAGCCCCAATCAAGGCGCGAGGAGCGCGGTTTGGTCGTTCCAAATAAGCGACGAGCAACGCCGAGTGGGGCTTTTTCAGGCGCAACCCGAAGGGCCAGGGGCCATTTTTCACCCAGCGGCGTTATCACTCGCTCATGTAGCTGGGCTACACTATGCTCGTTCTGCCTTGCTGGGTAAAAAATGGCCCCTGGCAGTGGCAATCCGATTAGTGTTAACAGGCCCTAATATTCTGAGATAGCGTATCGTATCGTCTGGCATTTTCAGCGTGGCGCCAAACCGCCACCCCTGCTTGAAGAGAACCGATGACTCATCCACTACAGATATTATTCGTCCTGATTGCGGCTTTCCCCGCTTCTATCGCCGTTGCCGTGCCGGCATCGGTTTTTCAGACGGAGAAGCATCGCATCTCCTACGAGGTTGTCACCCAAGGCTTGTCTCACCCCTGGGCCCTCGCCTTTCTGCCCGACGGTAAGATGCTAGTCAGCGAACGAGCGGGCAGACTGCGCCTGATCGATAGTGAGGGGAAGCTCGATCCCAAGCCGATACAGGGACTCCCACCCATCCGGCAGCAGGGACAGGGAGGTCTCCTCGACCTGGCCCTGCACCCGAAATTCAGGGAGAACCGCTGGCTCTATTTTTCCTATGCCGAGTCCGAAAACGGTGTCTACGGCAGCGCTGTGGCGCGCGGCAGGCTGAATGGCCACCGCCTCGATCAGCTAGAGATGATATTCCGCATGGCGCGCAAGACGGATTCACGGCGACATTTCGGATCCCGACTGGCGTTCGATCGCCAAGGACATCTCTTCATCACCCTGGGGGACCGTGGCGACCGGCCGCGGGCGCAAGACCTCAATGATCATGCCGGCTCCCTGATCCGCCTGCATGACGACGGGAGTATCCCCGATGACAATCCGTTCGTTGGACGCAGCGACGCCAAACCGGAAATCTACAGCTACGGCCATCGCAACATACAGGGGGCCGCCCTACACCCGCGCACGCACAGACTCTGGATTCATGAACACGGCCCCCAGGGCGGCGACGAAATCAATATCCCGGAACCGGGGGTAAACCACGGCTGGCCGGTCATCACTTATGGCGTGAACTACTTTATCGGCACTAAGATCGGTGAAGGCACACACAAAACCGGCATGGCCCAACCGATTTACTACTGGACGCCATCCATCGCGCCATCCGGTATGGCCTTCTACACCGGTGATCGGTTCGAAAACTGGAAAGACAATCTATTTGTGGGTTCACTCAAATTCCAGCAGTTAGTCAGGCTCGAACTGAATGGAAAGCGTGTCATACACGAGGAGCGTGTGTTGACCGGAGAACTGGGGAGAATCCGTGACGTAAGGCAGGGGCCCGATGGACTGCTCTATCTGCTCACGGATGAAGCTGAGGGTAAACTGGTTCGCTTGCTTCCGCAGCCCCCCCTTGAGGCCTTACCGAAGGCGAAGTGATTGCCTTGCGCCAGGCCTTTCACTCATTATTAACCCGGCGACCAAATAGTGTACTTTCAGGGCTACAAGAATGCCCTTGATCAAGGCGTGGCTCGCAGGCAATGGTGATTCCCTTGTCAAGAGTCACAACGAAGAGCAAGGGCATTCTTGTAGCCCCTAACAGATTGATATTTAATAGACAGGCCGCAGTGTGCCTGCCTGCAGGCTGCGTTATCAAAACTTGCTGTAGGGCGGCTACAACGGCGTTTTGATGCCTTGCTGCAGGCAGGCACACTGCGGCTGAAAGTACACTATTTGGTCGCCGGGTTAATAACCAGCGGCCATAAACGGGCAACACCGCTGGTGGGATCATAACTGACAATCCGATGGTTGTTGGTATCTGCAATCAGGACCTTGCCGTCCAGCAAAGCCAGACCGCCTGGTTCATTCAGCCGAACCTGCCCGTCCACACGACTTTGCATCCCAGGTCTGCCATCACCGACGAGCGTCTGAACGACACCCTTCTCCAGATCAATGGCCTTGAGTTTATGATTATAGGTATCGGCAACCAGTAGTCGACCGGTCTTCAGGACAGCAATGCCCAGCACATGTTGCAGTTTGGCCCGTTGCAGCTCTCCATCCCTGTCACCGAAGTCAAACAATCCGGTTCCGACCAGTGTCTCGACCCGTTCCTCTAGAAGCTGGATGCGGCGTATTGCGGAGTCTTCCGCATCAGCCACATAGAGCCAATCCCCATCCAGGCTCAAGCCGCTGGGTTGACTGAAGGTGGCTTTGTGGAGATCTCCGTCATCAATGCCTTCGCGCCCGGAGCCGGCAAAGGGGCTGATCTTTGCCGTTGCTTTGTCATATCGCCAAACCTGATGGCTGCCAGCCATGGCGATATAGAGTTGATCGTTATCCAGCGCAAGCGCCCAGGGTGATGCAAGGCCGACAGAATCAGCATCGTAGACACCTTGTCGTTTGCGCTCCAACTTACCATTCCCCGCAACTGTCCTCACACTGCCGGTAGTGAGATCGATGTAACGGATCAGATGATTTCCGGTATCGGCGACATAGATGCCATTCTCATCGAATACCACTCCTTGCGGCATATTGAATCGGGCATTAGGGTTGCTGCCATCCTGTTTGCCAGCCGTTTTTCCGCCGAATACTTGTTGGATTCTACCCTGGTGATCGGTTACAACGATTCGGTTATGCAAGGTATCACTGATCGCAACGTAGCGCCTTGAGGTCGCAATCTTTCCCGGTGCGGCCAACAGGGAAGCGTCTAGCCGCTCCCTTTCCAGGCGGTGTGGAATCGGTGTGGGATCAAGGATCGCTTGATGTTCCTCCAACAGCTGGCTGATCGTTTGATCAAAGAGATCATATTTGCCTTCCCCAGTCACCCGGCCCAGCACCGATCCGGCGGGGTCGATCAGCACCCGTGTCGGCCAGGCACGCATACCGTAATAGCTGCCCAGTACGGAATCGATATCATTGACGACCGGGTGCTCAATACCAGATCTCACGACAAATTTCCGGAGCGTTTCGATGTTCTTCTCATTGTCGAATTTCGGAGTATGAACACCAATAACCAGCAGTTGGTCACCATACTTCTCTTCAAGTTTTTTCAGATCAGCCAACACATGGATACAGTTGATACAGCCGTAGGTCCAAAAATCCAGAATGACCATTTTCCCTTTCAAGTCATCAAAGGTTAACGGTCTTTCGACATTCAACCATGACAATCCCGGGGCGAACTCGATTACCGGACTCGATAGCTTATTCGTCTTGCCTTGGTCCTTCTCTGATTGAGGAGTCTCGGCAGAACAAGCCGAAAGAAAAACGATGCACAGAAATGAGATGAACCCTATGAGACTACAGTTCTTGAAGAGACGGTCGCAGTAGTACATTTTCGAAAATCATTATGATCAACTATGGTGTACCATACTAGACCACGATTTTCTTCGTTTGTCTCCGACCGGGGAGTGGATGTTATGAAAATGTGATATTTCCGATACGGATTAGCGGAAAAACAGAACCCAATGGGCGATCAGTTCAGCACTTGATAGAGGTTATTATTATGCCTATACCGCGCACAAACCCTGCATACGCGCTCCGTATCCACTGGTTGGCCCGTGGGAATGTGAAATAGATTGCCACAATAGGAACATCTGAAATTTTTGAGCAACAATTCCTGTTGTTGCTGGCGTTTCCACTCATATAGGCTCACAGCCTGTTGCTCACAGACATCGACACAAACGCCACAGCCTGAACAGGCTTGCGGGTTCAATCGATAGCTGGATTGCTCATCGGCTTCGAGCAACTGAATCGCGTGATGCGGACATAGCTTTACACAGGCATCGCACCCATTGCATATCCGGCTGTCGATGACTGGAAGATAGGGCCAGAGCGTTGTCTCAGTCTTGTTTGGCAACATCTGACCCGGGGGTGTAAAAGGAACCGGCTTATCGTCAGACAATTCAAATAGCTCCACCCCGTACTGGTGAGCAGTATTAACAAAGCCTCGTAAAAAACCTCTCCGGCTGAGTCGACGATCCGTGGAACAGTCGCCGATTTCCTGCTTTAACCGTTGCCAATCCATCAGGGATCGACGGCTTAATCTAATTTCACAGCAGCCATCCCTTCTCAGGGCGCGGTTTATTGAGTCCACCCTGTCAGAAAGATGCATGCCTTGCCCACGTTGGCAACTCTGGCAATCGGCCGTTGCCACAGCCCAATCCACAATCCCTGTTTGATAAAGCTTAAGAACATCCTGTAGCCCAATGGCATGAATACAGGGTACTACACCCTCATTATCCGTAGAGTCAACATATTCACAGGCGCAAATTGCCAGGCTTGAACCCCGCCACTGCCCGATCATGATCTCATGGCGGCAATTGATGGCGCCCTCCGGACAGGCCGGCACACATAAGCCACAGCCATCGCAAGCGCCCGCATCCAAACGGAGTGCTTCGTCATCCAACAGCCAGGCCTGCCGTGGGCAGGACTCGACGCATGCCTTACAACATGCGGTTTCTATCTTGGAGTGAACACAGCGCTCACCGATAATGCCCGGCAGTTTTTCTTCCTGCCGAGCACTATCGACTAGTTCATGCAATTTCAACACCATTTTATGAACAACAGCCTGTCCGATATACTAGGGCCTGTTAACACTAATCGGATTGCCACTGCCAGGGGCCATTTTTTACCCAGCAAGGCAGAACGAGCGTAGTGTAGCCCAGCTACATGAGCGAGTGATAACGCCGCTGGGTGAAAAATGGCCCCTGGCCCTTCGGGTTGCGCCTGAAAAAGCCCCACTCGGCGTTGCTCGTCGCTTATTTGGAACCACCAAACCGCGCTCCTCGCGCCTTGATTGGGGCTTTTTCAGGCACAACAGTAGCAATCCGATTAGTGTTAACAGGCCCTAACCCGAACAATATCAGTTTTTAAGCGTGCGGATATACGCAATAAGCGCCTGAATTTCACTATCCGGGATATCGGCGCGCCCCGGCATCGTAGGTGCGCCACCATATTTTGCAGCGCCGTTCTTAATGATATTCAACAGATCGGCATCCGTACCGGCCTTGCCGTCACCGTCAGTATCATATTTAAAAGTCCCTTCGGCAAAACTACGTGGCTTGGGATCCAACGCCGCAGCGGCAGGGCCATCCCCAACACCAGTAGGGCCATGACAACTGCCACAAGCCCCCTTTCCGTCATAAATCACCTTGCCTGCCGCAGCATCAGCCATTGCATTCTGGGTAACGCTGATTAGCAGAAGCACACCACACAAAGTGTAAACGAAATATTCAATTTTCTTCATATTAATCTCTTCCTCAGTTGAAAGTATCAAGTTTTTTTCATGGTTGGATGTTGGAGCCATTAATTTGTGAATACTCAGAATTTTCTTACACGGCAGGCCCCATCCCAGGCATGAAGCTGACGGGCGCCTCTTGCGGCTTCCGAGTGGTCCTCATCCTCTCATCAATCTCTTCTTGACTAGGCCTGGATTCATCAAGGATGGTCGCCAACAGATCCCGCAACTCTTCACAATAGGCATCAGTCAATAGGGCAACGCCTACATAATAAGCGGTATTACAACGAGTTGCCACATCTTCCGAAAAAAAACTGAGCCAGCGCAACAGATGTTCATCCATAAACCGGCCGGCTTGTTTAATATCGGCTTCAGACTGTACGACCGAAAAAAGATGCGCGAGGAACCGGATCTGCAGAACCAGGTGATCGTCTGGCCTGATGCGCCAATTATCAGCCATCAAGCCATACGCTTCATACCAGGCTCTCACCTGAAACATACTCTCCTGGCAGGTGAGGTTCTCGTCATCGATCCACACAGACTCTTCCGGCGAGACATGAATGCCGTAGTTCAGATAGATATTTGCAAAATCAGCGGCCAGCTCGTCAAGCACGGCGTCATCGATCTGCTCAGGTAGCGCCGCGAGTGCACGCTTCATCAAGTCAAAAGCCCGCTGTCCACTCTCACCGATCAACTCCAATCCCAGCCCATCAGGAAAACCCTCTTCGCGCAAGGCTTGCAGTAACCCCGCATCCGGCTCCTTATCATGCAACGACGATAGCATTGCCATATCATCGGCCACCGCCTGACAAAACACCTTCAGACCTTTGGCCGGTGTTCCGTTTTTATCTTTCAGCGCCGGTCCCATTACCTAACCTTCCCTTTACTATGGGCCACAAAACCGATGGAAGGTTTAGTCAGATCGATATTTGACATATTTTTCACCTGTCGGGATACCTCGTCATTGGGTCCTATCGCCACAGTTTCCAATTCACCGTTCCAGATCTGCTCAACCGGCCCGATATCCAGCACCCGCATCATGCAAGCCATGACGCAGTAAGGCTTGCGCCCCGCTTCGATCTCATCGACACACATATTGCACTTCTTGACAATGCTGTCGTAAGGATCAAACTGAGGCGCCCCGAAGGGACAGGCCGCCTCACAACGACGACAGCCGATACAGAGAGTGGAGTCGATATCGACAATACCATCCTGTTCACGTTTGAAGATGGCGCCTGTCGGACAGGTCGGCAAGCAGGCTGGCGACTCGCAATGGTTGCAGGACATATTGACCTTGTAGGCAAATACTTCCGGGTAAGTCCCGCCTTCGATGTATTGCACACGTCTGAAACGGGGCCCTGCCGCCAGACCGTTCTTATCCTTACAGGCCATCTCACAGGCCCGGCAACCGATACAGTCCACATTATTGTGGATGAATCCAAGCTGCAGGGCCGGCTTGACCGGGATATAAGTCTCCCGCTTGCGGCGCTTGACGGCTTCCTTGATCTTGGCTTTGAGTTTTGCTTCTGACATTTGTCTCTCCTCCAAGATTAAAGATCACGCCGAAAGACATGGGCGCGGGATATTGCAAGTTTGTCCCAGCCCGGGCGATGCTCCAAATCCGTCTTCTTGATACTGCAAAGCACCGTGTTGTAGGCAAAGGCCCCAGCCGGGCTTGGTTCGTCCAATGTCAGCATGTCCGGATTTCCGGCACGGTCCACACCGTTCTCATCAAGATCGATCCAGGCGCCTTCATGCAGCACCGCCACACCGGGCATGCAGCGTTCGGTCACATAGGCCGGCACCACACATTTGCCACGGTCATTCCAGACCTCCACGGTATCGCCGGTTTTAATACCCAGCTTCTTCGCATCAGAGGCATTCATCGTCACCTCTTGCTCATAGGCCTCGCGCAGCCAGCTGCAATTATTGAAAATGGAGTGGGTCCGCCAGCGCGGATGAGGCGAGATCAGGTGGAATGGGTGTTTTTTGATTTGAGGACTGTTCAACGACTCCCAGGGTTCGATCCATTTAGGTATATAAGGGATCTCGTAACCGTACATCGTCTTCTTCCAATCGGTGATCTGCGCCAATTGGGTGGCAAGAATCTCAATCTTGCCCGAGGGGGTCTGGAAACGCGCCCCATTCTCGATCTGATCACGGAATGCCACATGGGGCCGGTCAAGCGTGAATTTATACACCCCCCGCTGCTTGAACTCATCCCATGACATGTTGACATGCTGATGGGGAATGACCTTGCTCTCCCACCACTCCCGCAGATAGGCCTCATCCACATTTTCATTAATATGGAAATAATCCCGGTTGGCCTTGGGATTGAAGGCCTGGCCAAATACATCACCGCCGATACGATAGGCAAGCTCAGTGAAGACCTGGAAATCGGTCTTCGATTCACCCATCGGCTCAATCACCTTCGGTCGATGGATATAGTAATGTCCCTTGTACCAGGGCAGCGCTACATCATGCCGCTCGAAGTGTGTGGCTATGGGCAGCAGTATATCCGCATAGAGACCGGAGGGCGTGATGGTGGAATCCATGCAGACCACCAGTTCCAACTTGTTGATCGCCTCGATCTCTTTATTGATATTGGTCAGCTGATTGAACCAGTCGGAGCCCTGCCAAAAGATGCCTTTGATATTGGGTATCTGGCCATCGGTCTCATCCTCGCGTTGCCACAGACCAATCTCTTCGCGTTTCACATTCGGGTAGTTGAGCACGCAGTGAGCCCAGCGATCGGACTTGATGGACTGAAACCAGATATTGGAATATTGATCGTAGGGATAGGCCACCGCTTCCGCATGCCAGGCCTTGCCCACGCCCTCCGCACTGCCACCCAAAACACCGATATTACCGGTCATGGCCTGCAAGGCAGCCGCCATACGATTGTACTGCTCGCCATAGGCGTTACGCCCCGGCGCCCAGGATGCCTTGAGCGCCGCCGGCTTGGTCTTGGCAAACATATCGGCCAGTTTCCTGATGTCCTTGGCGGGTACGCCGCAGATTTTCTCCGCCCACTCCGGGGTCTTGGGCTCACCGTCATACTTGCCCAAGATGTAGTCCTTGAAATTCTCCTTATCCTTCACCCACTCCGGCATGGTGCCTGCATCCATCCCTTGACAGAATTTATCGATGAAAGTCTGGTCTTGCAGATTATGGGTGAAGATATAGTGAGCCATGCCCGCCATCATCGCCGCATCGGTGTTCGGACGGATCGGAATCCACCAGGCATCATAGGCCGCGGCCGAATCGGTGTATTGCGGATCCACCAAAACGAACTTGCAGCCGCGTTGTTTGGCCATCCGCATGTACATGAAGGTGTTGCCGCCATGGAAGGTGTAGGCCGGGTTCCAGCCCCACATGATCATCAGTTTTGAGTGTGCGAAGGCGTCGTCTTCGTTGCCGTCTTCAATCGTACCGAAGGTCATGCGGGAACTGAATGTGGTGCCCTGATAGGAGGGCACCGACCAGGAATTGGTGCGGCAGCCGAACATACCTAGAAAACGGCCCGTCAGGCCCTCGATCTGATCCGACTTGTGCAGTACACCATAGGAGGCGCCGGCATAACTCTGATCCAGCAAGGCGGTACGGCCGTAGGTATCCTTGAGATGGACCATCTTTTCGGCAACATAGTCCAGGGCTTCATCCCAGGAGATGCGCTTAAATTTACCTTCACCACGCTCACCCACCCGCATCATCGGGTAGAGCAGACGCTCCGCGGAATAGAGACGCTGACGATAGGAGCGGCCACGCAAGCAGGCCCGTAACTGCGGTTCCTCGTTACTGTCCTTGCCAAAATAGCCTCCCTGCTGATAACGGCCGTCATCCGTGGAAAGACGCACGATAACATCCTTCCACTTATGGGCGACCAGCATGTGACGGGAACCGCAATTGTGCGCACAACTCGTTACCACAGTCTGTAGTTCGTCATCCTTGGGATAGGGTTCATAAGCAAAGGCCTTAGCCTCCTTGGCGGACTTCAGCTCCACCAAGCCACCGGCAGCGACTGCGGCACTCCCTGCCGCGGTTGTTTTCAGAAAGGAACGCCGGGACAGATTCAGGCGTTCGAATAGGTCGTCTCTTGTTTTCTTGATGCTCATCCGTACCTCTCCGTCGGCAGGGCGCTATTTCGCCGCCTGTTTAGTTTTTATCCGGAATCTTGGCTCCGACTCAGCCGACCGATCTTTGGCCCATTCGGGGATCTCCTGCGCCATCCCCTTCCAGGGATGACGCGGATAGGGGAAAGGAATGCGGTACCACTGCCGCCCACCATGGCAGCCATAGCAGGTATCCGAATCCTTCTTGCCCGCCTCCTCAATAGCATCCGCCTTGAGAAAATTGACCCTGTGCCGGACAGTGCGGATATTGGCGTGGCAGAGCAGACAGTTGTTCTGAAACATGCCCCGGGATTCAAACCATGGCATGGGCAGCCCCATGATTTTGTATGGATTCTCCCCATGACACATCAGGCAAATCTCTGGATTTACCGCCTTACGCAAAGTGAAATCTCTATTTGAATGGTCTGGTGGCAGGGGCGCTTCTTCGCGTAAGTTATTTCCCTGGTGGCAAGTATTACACTTCATATCCATGAGTTGTTTCACCAATGGCGTGACCAGATGGCGGCGGTGAAAGGTTTCCTGCATGCCTTGATAAGTGCTGAGGGTTTGATACCAGGCCAGTGCTTCAGAAGACTTGACCCCGGCTGGTGACTGTTCACGGACTTTCCGATCCAGGATCTCCTGATGACAACTCAGGCATTGCTCATCCGTTGCATCATCAATGGCCGGCTTAAAATGGATCGGGTGCCATCGCGCACGCTCGTAATCGCCTTTTATGCCGTCAGCGGCACGAATCTCGCTGCCAATCATAACCAGGGCGGAAAAAAGAAGGGTAAATGTCAATAGTACTTCCAACTTCATGGCTTAGCCCTCGCCAGGAGCGATGCAGATCGCTTTTCATTGATGTGGGAGTTGATTCTGGAAATGGCGCATCCATGCGCCTTTTTGCATCCTTGTGGAACTATCCATGAGCAGGCTGGTGCTTAACGCCAACCATACATACCACTCATGCCGGACATGCCTCCCATGCCTCCCATGCCGCTCATGCCGCTCATGCCTCCCATACCGGACATGCCGCTCATGCCTCCCATGCCGGACATACCTCCCATGCCACCTGCCGGATAAAAGAAGATCTGCCCCTGAGGCGTGATTTTGAAGTAGCCGGACATGCCGCCCATACCGGACATGCCGCCCATACCGGACATGCCGCCCATACCGGACATACCACCCATACCGGACATGCCGCCCATACCGGACATACCACCCATACCGGACATACCACCCATACCGGACATGCCACTAGGCACCCAGACCCACTGGCCGCCCATGCCGGACATACCACCCATACCGGACATGCCACTCATACCGGACATGCCTCCCATGCCGGACATGCCTCCCATACCGGACATGCCTCCCATGCCGGACATGCCTCCCATACCGGACATGCCTCCCATACCGGACATGCCTCCCATGCCGGACATGCCTCCCATGCCGGACATGCCGCTCATACCGCCAGCCGGGTAAAAGAAAATCTGACCCTGAGGGGTAATTTTAAAGTAGCCGGACATACCACCCATGCCGGACATACCGCCCATGCCGGACATGCCACCCATACCGGACATGCCACCCATACCGGACATGCCACCCATACCGGACATGCCGCCCATACCGGACATGCCGCCCATACCGGACATGCCAGACATTCCGTACATACTGGCCGAAGCCAAAGGCGCAACGGCAAGCGCAGTCGCAAAACCTAAGGCCTTAATAACTCCTTTCAGGCTAGGCATTCGAAATATTTTCATGCTATTTTCCTCCAGTGTGGATTGACTTTTTTTGGCCTCCGATCGAGACCATCTTCCGTGCCTCCTGTTATGGTGAACAGGAGAACAAAAGCCGGTTAAACCAAAGCGCGGAAGTTAGCGATGCCATCCGCGAAAATCATATCGACCCGTCATGCCTGGGTGGTTAAAGGGTGTATGCCAATTCCCCTGGTTATCGAGGAAATAGAGGCTGGGTGGATAGGGCCGCTGAACCCCAGTCAACGCGTTTTGGTACCATGCCTTGGTGTGCATCACCCATTCGATAACGGGAGCGCTGCTTGGCCGCCGGGAGGGTTCGATACCGGCAATGGGGTAATCCGCCATCACCGAAGATGTCAATAACAGCAATAGGCCGTTGCAGACAGACAGGACAATCCGCATTCCGCTACCTCCCCAGAGTTTTTACTCGCGCCAGATTGTGTGATTGCTGCAAAAGCAATGACAGTGCCAACAATGAGAGAATAGCGATTAATTCATTGTTTTTTATGGAATAATTTATCCAATATACAAGCAAAGATATGCCTTGGAATACTAGAAAGCTGCCTAACTGTCAGGCGAAATCAGGATACGGCCCAGATCACACACCTCTTCAAGTGTGCATCACTCACGATAGAAAAATATTTTTACTAGGAATTTCCTTCAGTTAGTAAGCTGCATTCGAATTGAATGGAGATCATGCACCCGATCACAAATAAACTGACAATTCGTCATGTTGTATGGATCTCAGCCTTTCATACTATTAACCCGGCAACCAAATAGGTCGCCGGGTTAATACTTATTCCAACAGCATCACTCGGCCATCGGATGCGCGAATCGCCAGTTGATGCGCTAACTGATAAGGTGCCGTATCTCTAACCAGGCTGACGAGATAGATACGCAGAATCTTGCGAACCTTGCCCACTTGCAGTCCCTGAAGTCCAGACATTGTCAACCACTGCCGGGCCAGCGCATTGACTTCAGGCCAGAGATCGACGGGAAGTGAAACCTGTGCCGACTGCACCACAAAACCGTCACAACTTCCCAATATCGCTTGATCCGCAGTCACGGCCTCGCCAGCCGGTGAGCTCGCCAAGGGATGAAACCGCACCGATCCATCTTCATCTCGCTCGACCCGCCAATACTCAAAACCCGGCAGATCCGCAATCCGTTCAGCCTGTGATTGAGCGGCAGCCGGTCTATCCTCTGCGGCCGGGTCGCGTTGAGAAACTTGCGGTTTGAGGATCAGGCTTCCATCCGCCTGCCATACCGCTTGCCAACCGTGATCTTCCAGGGCCTCTCCCAGTTGACGCCTCCCCTGGTCCACTGTGGAATCCGGTTGATTCACAATGCCGGACCGAGGGGCCGCCTGACGATAGATAACGCTGCCATCCGTCGCCAGATACTCCTGCCAGCCCTGAGCCTGAAGGGACTGTCGCAAGCTGTCGGAGAGCCGGGTATCCGTCTCCGCCAAACTGACTCCCGGCAAAGAGGCCAATAACAATCCACACAGACCAAGGGTTGCGCTATATCCGATCGTTTTCTCTCTTTTCATGATCAGGAACTCCTCCTGAGGACGAAATACACGTCCCCGGAAACGAGCAAAACTTATGCCAAACCGCATTCTACGGGTGTTGAATCATGGAATTGCCTCAAACCATGGACCTATACATGACAAATTGTCAGAAAATATTTTTTTATGGCGATTACAATCAAGGCAGCTGAACCAGAACACGAGAGCCATGGTTTTTATGAACTGGATTACCGCCAGCCTGAATCGAAGATTCATCCTAGGCACCACATCAGGACTCGCGATCAGTTCAATGGTGTTTCTCCTGCTCTATATTCCACTCTATCAGTCCGAGTTGGGAGGAGAGAGAGCCCACACCGCCACTCAGGTCAACAGCCTACTCCAGGCATCGCTGGAAAACGCCATGCTCAAGCGCGACCTGCCCGGCTTGAACGAGATGGTAAAGAAGCTGGGCGAGCAGCAGGGCATAGTCTCAGTGTTCATTACCAATCCTGCCGGAGAGATTCGATTTACCAGCACGCCCGGACACTTCGGCAAGCAGTTACCCAATCCCTATACCTCACACGCCCTGACCACCCACTTTATAAAAAATGAATCGGGGCAGGAGATACTGCGCAGCATCAATCCGGTACACAACAAAACACCCTGTACCGAATGCCATGGCCCGATCGACAAAAACCCCATCAATGGCATTCTCTATGTGGATTACGACGCCGCGCCACTGCGCAGCAAGGTTCGAAACACCACTCTGCTGTTGATGGGAGCCGGCGCGCTGATCGTGATTTTGAATCTGATCGGCGGCTGGTGGTTCATCCACACCTATATCCTAAGGCCGGTCAACCACTTGACCCATGCCAGCGAGGCTCTGACCCGGGGCAAGCTGGAGGCTCGTGTTGCCATGGCAGGTTCTGATGAACTCTCCAGGCTTGGTAATACATTCAATTACATGGCGGTAAGACTGCAGGAAAAGCTGCAGGAATTGGAGGAACAAAAGGCCTTTCTACAGGCATTGGTGGATGCTATCCCGGATGGTGTGAGGATCATCGACAAAGACTTTAATGTCTTGCTTACTAATAAAGCCCACCGGAATCAACTAGGCGCGGAGCATGAAACAGGTGTCGGACAGCCCTGTTACTTGGCCACTCACAATACCAACAAGCCCTGCCCTCCCACACTGATTACCTGCCCGGTGCATGAAGTTATAGAGAACAAGATACCCATTAAGGTCCTGCATCGACATCAGCGAACCGATAGCGATACGCTCGATGTTGAGATCTATGCCGCTCCTTTGACAGCCCGCATCAAGGGTGAGGAACAGACCCTGGTGGTCGAATCGATTCGCGACCTTGCCAAAGAGGTCAAATACTCCCATGAGCAGAAACTCTCCGAACTGGGTCGCTTGGCCACCGGCGTCGCCCACGAGATCCATAATCCCCTAGCCTCGGTAAAACTGGCGCTTGACGCCACAGAGAAAGCCATCGACTCGAATCAAGACTGTCCGGCCTCAATCATGAACTATCTCAAGCTGGTCGACCATGAAATAGACACCTGCATTGAGATCACTGGCAAACTGCTGAAACTGGGAGCACCACCCACAAAAAACATGGAGCTGGTGGATATCAACGGGGCATTGGAAGAAACACTGAGCCTGTTGAGATGGCAGGCCGAGCAGAATAACATTGAGATTCACGAAAGACTCGAACCCTCCATGTTGCGTGTCTTGGCATCTGACAGTGAACTCCGCATGGTGATACTCAACCTTGCGCAAAACGCCTTTCATGCCATGCCCACAGGCGGTGAACTGGTTGTTTCAAGCATCAGCAGGCGCAACCGCATCATCATTGAGTTCGCCGACACGGGAGTGGGCATTCAGGCAACAGACCTTCCTTATATTTTTGATCCTTTCTTCAGCCGCCGCGCCGACAACAGGAAAGGCACCGGGCTTGGGCTGAGCATAAGCCTCGCCATCGTCGAGAAGTACGGCGGCACCATCAGCGCCAAGAGCAAATTTTCCGGTGGAAGCCTGTTTTCCATCGATCTGCCGGATGCCCGCTATAAACTCGAGGAACAGAGAGATGAAGCTAAAGATTCTCGTGATTGAAGATGACGACCTGCTCAGGCAACTCATCATTCAGCACCTGGAGAGTCTGCAGTTTGATGCTCACGGGATTAACCGTTGGGACAAGGTACAAGGCTACCTGGATAAACATGAACCTTCACTGATTCTCACCGATGCCCGGCTACCGGATGCCAACAGCCTGGAACACATCGCTTGGCTGGCTAACAACTACCCGGTCGTAGTCCTGACCGCTTTCGGTTCCGTACGTGACGCGGTAACCGCCATCAAGGCCGGCGCGGACGATTATCTGCTGAAACCCATCAGCCTGGACACCCTCTCCCTCACTGTGCAACGGGTGCTGGACAATGCGGCGCTGCGCAAGGATCATCAGTTCTGTAAAAGGCAACTGAAACAGCGCAATCTGCAAAAATCCTCCCTGGTCGGTTCGAGTCAGGAATTGAATAGGGTCAGACGGCTGGTAGAGGCAGTGGCGCCGAACGACATCACGGTTCTGGTTCAGGGCGAGAGTGGCACGGGCAAGGAACTGGTGGCGCATGCCGTTCATGCCCAGAGTCACCGGGAAAAGCACAATTTTGTCGCGGTGGATTGCTGCACCCTGCAGGAGAACCTGTTCGAGTCCGAACTGTTCGGACATGAAAAAGGGGCATTTACCGGAGCAGACAAGCAGAAAAAAGGCCTCATCGAAGGCGCTGAGGGTGGCACCCTGTTTCTCGATGAGATCGGCGAAATCAACAACAGCGGCCAGGCGAAGCTGCTACGCATCCTGGAGACAGGCCAATACCGGCGACTTGGCGGCACCAAGGATCTGACGGCCAATGTGCGCATCGTTGCCGCCACCAACCGCGATCTGGAGACGATGGCAAACGAAGAAACCTTTCGCTCAGACCTCTTCTTTCGCCTCAACGCCTTTAGCATCGAGGTCCCACCGCTACGCGAGCGGCGTGACGATATTCCCGCGCTGGCCATGCATTTCCTAACGAATCATAACTTTTCCACCCGAGTCAACAAGACCTTGTCAACCTCCGCCATTCGCGCACTGATATCCTACGACTGGCCGGGGAATATCCGAGAACTGAAGAACATGGTGGAACGCGCGATCATCCTCTCAGGCGATCGGCCGACAATCCGCCCGGAACACTTCACCTTCAGCCAATTTGGCAGTGTACAGGATGCGGTTGTCAATCTCAGCTTTGATCACGATCCGACCTTGGAAGAGCTGGAGGCCCGCTACCTTGTCAGCCAATTGAAAAAATACTCCGGCCGGCGGGCCAAGGTGGCCGATGTGATGGGGATCAGCGAACGCAGTGTCTACCGCATGATCAAGCGCTATGGTCTCGATGGATAGTTGCTCCTGTCATCCCGGTCAGACGCCCGGCCCCGCACCCTGAACAGTTTGGCGCATGAATTCACGACCGGATTAATCCGCCGAGTTATTAATACTCCGTCAACCTAATAACTTAGGATGCAGCCAGTCAGGAAGCGGCTAGCTGCTAGGCGTGCGAGCGCAGGACTAGCCGTCGCTAATTCAAGGGAGCGCAACAACGCAGATGGCCGCTTCCTGACTGGCCCAAAGGGTGCGCCCCACATCATCCAATGCGGCGTTGCAGTCCTTGAAAAGGGCATGCCATTCCATCCTTCGGTCCGTAAACGGCACATCCATGTGCCACTTCTCCCTGCGCACTGCGCCTTGCCTTGGATGATGTGGGGCACACTGCATCCTAAGTTATTAGGTTGAAGGAGTATTAACCCGGCACCCGTCATATCTATCCCACATCAATGTAACCAATTGTTACAAATGACTTTTTTAACTAACAAAGGTCGTGTAAGCCGGGATAAGTTCAATCATACTTCTGATTCCCTAAAGGGGCGTCTAATTCGCACAATATTGAACCGATTCTTTCATTACAAGGCCTAGTTAGTGTATGTTTTCATGGTTGATGACACACTTCGAGTTGATGCTATTAACCCGGCGACCAAATAGTGTACTTTCAGGGCTACAAGAATGCCCTTGATCAAGGCGTGGCTCGCAGGCAATGGTGATTCCCTTGTCAAGAGTCACAACGAAGAGCAAGGGCATTCTTGTAGCCCCTAACACATTGATATTTAATAGACAGGCCGCAGTGTGCCTGCCTGCAGGCTGCGTTATCAAAACTTGCTGTAGGGCGGCTACAACGGCGTTTTGATGCCTTGCTGCAGGCAGGCACACTGCGGCTGAAAGTACACTATTTGGTCGCCGGGTTAATAAATGCATGACCTCTCAGACCCGGCCCAATGACGACGCCCCATCAGGTGAATAGAGAACTATGAAAGACGAAGTAGCGGCTACCCCACGGACATGGTCGGCCTTGCTTGATATCGACTCGAAACTTGATCCACTGGCCCAACAGGAGTTCCAGCAGGGAATCGTTCGACTCCTGTTCATCACCCTCTTCTCATCCTATATCTTCATTCTTAGGACACTGGTTCCGATGACGGAAACAGTGACTCACCTGCATATTTTCACCGCACTCAGCTATACCCTGTTCTCCCTGGCACTGCTCTCAAGCTTCCTGGTCCGTGCGGAACCGTCACTGCTACGCAGAACAGTCTCCCTGATCGGTGACAATGCTATTGTGTTATACGGTCTCTACACCATGGGGGAGTACGGAACCCCGCTCTACGCCATCATGCTGTTGATCACCGTGGGATACGGCGTGAGGTTCGGCGTGCCCTATCTGTACGCGGCGGCGGCCATCTCCAACATCGGCTTCATCGCAGTCATCCAAACCGTCGGCTTCTGGGCGGAGATGAAATTCCTCAGCTACAGCTTGCTGATTGCCAATATCATCATTCCCGTATTCGTCTCCTACCTGCTTCGGGGCATGCAGATCGCCAAACAACAGGCGCAAACGGCGAATCAGGAAAAATCCATGTTCATCGCCAGCATGAGCCACGAAATCCGCACTCCGCTGACCGCTATCATCGGCGTAAGCGAATTGATGCGCGAGGAGAGGCAAAGCGCCTCGATGAAAGAGAATATCTCCACCATCGAAAGGACTTCCAAACATCTGCTGTCGATTCTCAATAACATCCTCGATATATCCAAAATCGAGGCCGGATTTCTCACCATAGAGAATAAACCCTTCGACCTGCATTCACTGATCAACTTTGTCGCTAACAGCTACAAGCCGGTCGCCGGGGGGAAATCGGTTGCTTTCTATGCCGACGTATCTCCCCAGGTCCCCTTCCAAGTCACTGGCGACCAGGTTCGCATACGCCAAGTGCTGATGAATCTGGTGAGCAATGCCGTTAAATATACCGATTCCGGATATGTAGCGCTTGCGATTCGACTCACTGCGAGCAGAGACGGCACAGCCGTGATCAACTTCGAGGTATCGGATACAGGAAAAGGCATCAGCCAGGAGATGCAAACCGTTATCTTTGACCGTTTCACCCGCTTTGATGACTCAGATGCAAGCGGAATAGAGGGAACGGGTCTTGGAATGGCGATTACCAAGGATCTGGTCGAACTCATGGGAGGAACGCTATCCGTAGAGAGCGCCTTGGGCAAAGGCAGCCGATTCTGCTTCGATCTGGAGCTCGGGGTGGAGTCCCATACGAACCGGAAACAGTTCAAAGGACGAGAAGCCATTACCATCAGCCACAGCGTGGAGTTCGCGGAAGTCACTGAAGCATTTCTTTCAGCGTGGAAAATATCCAACACGCTGTTCCACGACAAAAACGACATTATTCGATTTCTCAACACGATAACCAGCAAACGGCCCCGCCCTTTGATACTCTTCGACGAGACCTGCTTGGCGCTTGAGCAAAAGGATTTCTTTAGACGACTGCTCATCGACTCACTGAAAGACGCCTTGACCATCTTCGTGCGCAACGAAGAGCAATCGTCGGGCTATGATATCAGGCGTTTCAATGCAAACATTGTGGTGGATAATCCCAACGACAAAGAGCAGTTTCTGAATGCGATCCACTTCATCGTTTCGAAAGACCTGCTGAGCGGAAACAACGATCATCCATCCAGTCCGTCAGCCGGGCTCGTGAAAGGTAAACGCATCCTAATTGCGGATGCCGCCAAGGAGAATCGATATCTTCTCGAGGAGCTGTTAGTGCGGGAAGGTTATCAGGTCGTGATATCGAAGAGTGGAGAGCATGCCCTTGAGCAGGCGCAGAAGAGACGCTTCGACTTGGCGATCCTAGATGTCCAGATGCCTGTCGTGACCGGCATCGAGATCGCCACCAGGATTCGCGGCCGCAGTGGGATAAATCAAGCCATGCCGATCATGCTGATTACCGCCGACCTGAGCCGGAGCGCTCAACAACAATGCGCCGCTTGTGGCGCAGACGCGTTCCTCACTAAACCGCTCGACACTTCCCAGCTACTGCACACCATCGACGTACTGGTTCCGGAAATACCGGATGCCGTATCGGATAATCTGCCCACGCTCCACAGCGGCTATTGACTGACAGCTACTTTTTTTGCCACTTCCCAGCAGCGTCCTGAAACCAATATCCGCTCGGCGCCTCTTCCACCCACACCCGGGCAAAGGTATCGCGGATACTCCTCTCCCATTCGGGATGGCCATTGGCGCGGGCGATTTCACTATACAGGGCCTTGCGGTCACCGTTTTCATCGGCAACCATTTTCTTCACCCGATTGCGCTCGCGCAATGGTATGAGTTTGAGGTCGCGCACAGCCACCAGGCCGTTATTGGTGAACCCCAAGGCCCCGGACCGGTAGTGCCCGGCCAACCCGGCCTGGCGACCGGCCATGGATGTGCGTAGGCTCCTGATCGCGGGTGAATCGATATCGATATCGGGTTGTGCGGCATGGGCGGGCGGGACGAGAAAATCCAGCAATCGCCCTAGCGAATAAGCCAGTCCGAAAGAGGATCCTTCGATAGCGGATTGCTTATCATCGCTGCTGGGGACCGATTCCGGTGCAGGCTGTTCCCGGGGCGGCGGGGCCTCATTGCCGAGCACGTCGCGGACAATGGTTCGCGCGGCTTCTTCGGCGGCGGCGGCAGGGAAGTAGATATTGATCGTCACACAAGCCACCAGGCTCAGTGCCATCAAGGGATATCCGAGAATGCGCTTCAGCATGGCTGATTCCTTATTGTCGGCAGTTGTAAAAAAATTTGGGCTCTTCAGCAAAATTTGTGGGTATTTCAAGACCATCATTGACTCCCGCAAAGCCGTCAAGCGCGCAAAGGATCATTGCATTCATTCAACCCGGTTCACCTGACTTCCATCCCTTCGACACGGATATTTCTCAGGCGTTCCAACAGGGTCTTCCAGGCCACCCTGCGATTTCTGGCGATCACATCGATGCGAGGCAGACCCGCTCCCTTGACGAGATAGTAACCGCCATCGGGATGTTGAATGCCATCCAGTTGCGCAACACTGCCTGCCAATTTCGCCCGCAATTCGATTCTATCGTAGCGAAACTCCTTGAACACCCCGAGGAAGGTGTTTGAGAGACCGCTCGATAACCCATTGCCCAATGAGGTCAGGTTATCCACCGCGCGTTGACTGATACGATGCGGCGCCCTGTCCCCTTCCGGCGTATTGAAGCGCGCCCGGAAGGCGACGGGGTCCCAGTCGACCAAATGGATATCTTCTATCTCTCCCTCGAGGGTTCCCTCGATATGTCCGAAGGAAAACGTCCGTGTGATACGGGCAAGATCAAGATCCGCCAGGCGCACATCCGCGAACAGCTCGGGCACCCGGCCAAGCGGGTCCTTGACCGAGAGCGAACCGATCCTGACACTACCCCCGAAGACATCGACCTGCAACTCCCCATCTAATCTCATCGTATGATGCTGATAGTTGACGGCTGGGATGTTGCCATTGAGTTCTCCCTGCATGCCAGGCCAATCGAAGGCGTTGGCCAGGGCCTCCAGAGAGATGCCGGACAGTGTGGCGCTGGTAGTCCACTGAGGCGCTGCGCTCAACAACCCGGTCGTATTCAGATGCTCGATACGGACCGCCCCTCCCATCAATGGTATCTCCAGCGGATCGAGTAATGAAATCTCCTCTCCTTGGGCCCTGGCTCGGATCGATACCGAACCATGCTCGATTCGATAGAGTTGACCGCCATCGATGCGCACCCGGGAGATTTCCGGCTGCCCTTGCGCCGACCATGCCAGATTCCCGGACAGACCGTTCAGGGCGAATAGGCCGCGTCTATCAGCCAGAGAGACCCGATCCAGGGTTGTGTCAAATCGATGCAAGCGCCCCTGTTTCAACGCTAATTCGGCCTTCAAGGCGCCGGCTGTCTCGAGATCATCCATCATTGAACCGATCAGCAATGGCTGTAGCACCGTTGTATAGAGTCCTTCCAGCCTGTCTGCCCGCAGTTGAACGCTAGCGTCCACCACTCGGAATGTTCCAGTATCAATCTTAGCCCGGCCCTCGGCAACCAGCACCTGCGGCACAATCAGCTGAGACTTGTGGATCTGCAACCGCTCTGAGATCGGGGTCCATTGCCCCTGTAGACTCAGCTGTAGAGGGGTCTGCCCCGGTTCCAGAAAGAGTGGGTCTGAATAGAACTGCCCTTGCGAAACAGAGAGTTTCACGCCTCCCAACCAGTCACCACGCCGATGTTTGGCATCGACATGCAGGCTGAGATTCCCATCTTCCGCGACCTGCAATCCCTCCATGTCAGCATAGGCCAGATGGCGAACCTGAAGCGCCAGTTTCATTGCCTCAGGACGATCTAGGCGCCCGGAGAGGCTCGCCTGCAGGGATGCTTGACCCGAAAGGCTCCAGTCACTGGGCAACATCTCTAGCTCAAGGTCGTTACGCAGAGAGCCAAGCGCCAGGTCACTGGCATTCACCAACAACGTCCACGCTCCCTCTTTCAGCTCAAGATCGAGCGCCACGCTGCCGCCGGCCAGCTTGATGCCATCGATCTGCAGGTTAAGATGCTGCCCGTCGACAAACAGCCCACTGGCCGTCAGGTCCTGAGGGCCGTAAGGAGAATCGGCGATCCGCAGACGACCTTCAGCACAGCGGTAGGCCCGTGCTTGCCTTCGCACCACAGGACAGTCAAACTCAATCCCGCTGATCCTGCCGGGTAGTGCTTCATGGGTAAAGGCCGAGACCGTCAAATGAACCGCCAGCCGATCATCATCCGCCAGAGTCAAATCAACGCTCAGCCCTTCCGCCAACCAGCCGCTGGACGCTAATCTGGCAGTGGAAAAATCCAGCCGCAGTTCTGCCGATAGGCTCAGCGACAGGAAAAGCAACCCGGACAGCCAAGCAAACCGCACTTTCAATAAGTGTATTTTTTTCATGGGAATACGGCTGTCTGGAGTAAACTTTCTGACGCTCTGAGATTACTCTATCTTGTCAGCTCGAACCTGTTGCGAAAAGAGAAATCCCATGTTTACCCCGAAACTTGTTGCTGTGGCATTGATACTACTGTTTATCGTTGCTTTCGCCTCCTGGTCGAAATTGCGTTTCGTGGATGACCAAGACCACGCGGCGCAACGTTGGCGCATTGATGAATACCCGGGTTTTGAAGATAAAAAACAGCGTGACAAGCACAACAGTCTCTGACGGGACATCCTGTTTCGACCAGCAGAACTCAGGAATTATTTACCTACAATTCA
Organism: Candidatus Thiodiazotropha sp. (ex Epidulcina cf. delphinae); assembly: GCA_025656455.1. Lineage (GTDB taxonomy): Bacteria > Pseudomonadota > Gammaproteobacteria > Chromatiales > Chromatiaceae > Thiodiazotropha. The sequence continues at coordinate 120,569 of JAHXHS010000001.1, forward strand.
AAGTGTTGGCGCTATCTTAATGACGTATCAAGTTAGCCTCCAAGAAAATAAATTATTTATAAATATAATAATATGCTAATTTATTTGAGAGGATTTTTATTCGTATTGCGTCTGTACGGTCTCATGGCGCCCAGCAGCATTAAGGGGTATAGCGATGTCGAAAAGATCACACGCAGCCAACAAACCTGGCCCATCCGGTGTGTCGGCAAAAGCCTTGGCAACCGAGAATCTGCTCCCGTTGGAAGGGAATAGCATCGCGCCTGAACTACCCAATGAGCTAAATAACAAAATCGGCAAGATCGATGCTGACCTGGATGATCTCAGAAGTGAATTGAGTGAAACCAACAAGGGTGTCAAGAGCCGCTTGTCACACCTCTGCGAGAAAGGTAGTGATTTGACCTCCAAGGTCTCCGAGGCTTATCAACAGCTTGGAGCACTCGACAACGCTTACAAATCTCTGGCGGATAGATCTTCCCATATCAGTAAGGAGATCAAAGCCATCGCCAAACAGATTGTCCATATCAGCGAAAAGTCCGACTCCGATATCGGTCTGCTAAGCGAGGGTTATCAGGCGCTGATAGAACGCACTGATGAGCTGGCCAAAAAATCCAAGCGTACGACCCAAACCTTGAACAAGAGCATTAAGGACAACGCCAAGATGCTGAGCGGGCTTGAAAATCAGCTACTGGCAGAGATCGATACCTTGGCAAAAACCACCCAGAAACGGGACCAAGACCTTGGTGACAAAACCGACGAAATCAGCCAGCATCTGGACAAGGCGGAAAAAGAGATCAAATCGGGTCAGGCACGGCTGTTGAAACTGCAAGCAGTGGACCAAGCCCTGGAGAAGCGCGTTACAACAGTGGAAACCTCGGCCGGTGAGTTGACAAAGAAAAGCCGGGAATTATCGAGATCCACTACCGTGCTGAATCAACGTACTTCCCAATTATCTTTTACCATCGAAGAGCTTCAGGCAACATCGAAAGAACATAGCGGTCTGATCGCCAACCTCCAAGAGCGTGCTGAAAAGACAGCCAGGGCGCTGGTGTCATTAATCATGCTGGAGAAACGCCACTTCCGCATCCTGAGCGGCATGATCGCCCTCTTGGCGTTGGCAATGCTCGCCTTTCTCGTTCATGAAAATAGCAATTGGGAGTCTGAAGCGCAGCGCAATGCATCGCTGCAGGGCCATCTCAATTCAAATGCCGATCAAATTGCAACCACTCAAGGTCAAGTTGTTGAGCTGGACAGCCATGTATCAGAGCTGGGTAACGAAATTCAGGTTGAACTCGCTACGGTCAATCACAAGTTAGTGGCGATCGGCGATCAGGTGGAGAGCCTGGACGGTAGAGTAAGCAACATGCGGCCCCACCGTACGTTTGGCAATGACAACGTCATTCATGGGCAGGAGTGGCTGGCACAACAACCGGCCGACCACTACACGATTCATCTAGCCACGACCGCTGACAAGCAGGAGCTCTACAAAATCGCCGAACGCTATCACAACCGGTTGAATGATGAACTTGCATATCTACCCGTGATGGTTGACAGGGCGCAGAGATACGCCCTCTTATATGGTAATTACAAATCCCAAAACGAAGCTGACGCAACCCTGAATCAACTGCCGCGAATCATACAACGCCGGCGTCCTTCGGTGCATTCGATGAAGCAGGTGCAGGCTTTTCTATCAAACTAAGAAATCTGTTGATTGTATTCAGGGATGGAAACAAACAGCGTTCGGCTAACACCAGTTACCCATTATTAACCCGACGACCAAATAGGTTGCCGGGCTAATAATTTCCTGCGAGGTAAAAAATATCACACAAAGATCACCATTGCTATATCTAGATAAATAGATATAATATATCTATATTGGTAGATATATATGAGTATTAATATGGATCCTGCTGCATTATTCAAGGCACTCTCCGATCCCACACGCCTGCGCTGCCTTTCACTGCTGTCAAACCATGAGGCGCTTTGTGTCTGTGAATTGACCCATGCCTTGGCGCTGCCCCAACCCAAAGTGTCCCACCATCTCGCCACCCTTCGCAGGGTGGAATTGGTCAAGGATCGTAAGGAAGGTTTGTGGATTTACTACTGCATCAATCCTGAGCTACCGCCATGGATTGCTAAGGTGATCGAAACAACGGCGGCCGGCATTAAGGAGCAAGAACCCTTTGCCAGTGACGTTATGGCTCTGGCAGAGACCTCCAATTCATCAAGCGCCATCTGCAACGCCTGACCATCCTAGTACTCCGTCAACCTGATAACTTAGGATACAGTGTGCCCCACATCATCCAAGGCAAGGCGCACCCCAAGGGCACTTCCTCCGGGGCGCAGTGCGCAGGGAGAAGTGGCACATGGATGTGCCGTTTACGGACCGAAGGATGGAATGGCATGCCCTTTTCAAGGACTGCAACGCCGCATTGGATGATGTGGGGCGCACCCTTTGGGCCAGCCAGGAAGCGGCCATCTGCGTTGTTGTGCTCCCTTGAATTAGCGACGGCTAGTCCTGCGCTCGCACGCCTAGCAGCTAGCCGCTTCCTGACTGGCTGTATCCTAAGTTATCAGGTTGACGGAGTACTAGGGAGAAGCGCACAAAAAACAACTCTGTTACGACATGCTGAATGAATGAGGTATTTCGATGAAAAATATCAAGGTGCTGGGTTCAGGTTGCAAGAACTGTGAAACCACCGCTAATTTGATCTTGATTGCCGCTAAGCAGGCAGGTACGCAGATCGAACTGGAGAAGATTACGGATATAGCGGAGATCATGGGCTATGGCGCCATGTCCACACCTGGTGTGGTTGTCGATGGCCAGCTGGTGCATGCGGGTGGGCTTCCAGGCCCTGACCAGGTTCGCCAATGGGTTAGTGAGTGATCCATGACCCGGAACAACGATGTGATTTGACGACCGGCCCATGAGTGATGTTCGAAGCGCTGGCTGATTTACTGGTCTATCGCTGGATCGGGTTTGATCCCGCAAGTCATACTGGGTCAGCCCTGCATTTCTTTGTCATGGATGTGACGAAGATCTTCGTCATGCTTGGACTGGTTATCTACACCATGGGTCTGTTACGGGCGATGCTCTCGCCAGAGCGGGTGCGAGAATACGTTCGCAACCGCCCCGACTGGCAGGCGCGAGGCATGGCGGTGACGCTGGGCGCCGCCACACCTTTCTGCTCTTGTTCATCCGTGCCGCTGTTTATCGGTTTCGTTGAAGCCGGTATTCCGCTTGGCGTCACCTTCTCATTCCTGATTGCATCCCCGATGATCAATGAAGTGGCAGCCGTAATCTTGGTGGGTATCCTCGGTTGGAAACTGGCGCTGTTGTATGTCGTTGCGGGACTTTTGGTGGCCTGGTTTGGCGGCATTGTCATGCAGTCTTTCAAACCTGAGCGATGGGTTGAAGCCTATGTCTGGAAGATCCAGATGGGGCAGACTCTGTTACCTGAGCAAGATCGTTCATTGAAGGGACGGCATCGCTATGCCATTGCTGAAGTCAAAGAGATTGTCGGAAGAATCTGGAAGTGGGTGTTGATTGGAATAGGCATAGGCGCTCTATTCCATGGGTTCGTACCGGAAAAGTGGGTATCTGAGCATCTTGCCAGCGGCAACTGGTTTGACGTGCCCACGGCAGTTGTGCTTGGTATTCCACTCTACTCCAATGCCACCGGGGTTATTCCCGTGGCAGAGGCGATGCTGACAAAGGGCGTTGCCATCGGCACAACGCTGGCTTTGATGATGAGCGTGGCCGCGCTCTCTTTGCCGGAAATGCTGATACTGCGAAAGGTCATCAAATGGCAGGCTCTGGCACTGTTCGTTATCGTGCTGGCAATTGCCTTCGTGTTGGTTGGATGGATATTTAATGCAGTTACCTATTAACCCGGCGACCAAATAGGTTGTGTTCAGGGCTTCAAGCAGGTCCTTGATCAAGGCGTGGCGCGCCGCCAAGGGTTGATTCCCTTGGCAAGCGCCACAACACCGAGCAAGGGCCTGCTTGAAGCCCCTAACCGATTGATATTTAAATGACAGGCCGCTGTGTGCCAGCCTACAGACAGCGGCTGAACACAACCTATTTGGTCGCCGGGTTAATAATATGCACTCATGATCTGCTTTGCTCGGTGAGACATCCTCGCTGGGTCTGCCATCCATCGACGATATCGGCACTGATGATTGTCATTGTGGTCCTCACGCCAAATGCTTAGGGTAATGCCATTTGGAGTATCAAACATGAATCTCGATCGTGGCACAAAAATCTATACTGCAGTATTGGGAGGCATTCTACTGCTCGGCCTGCTGGCATGGCTGCTGACTCTGGATTCTCGCGTGGGTGAAATCAATGCAATGCTACAGCAGGATCAGGAAATTTCCGCCTACCCCTACACCTTCAGAGCGCTGGAAATAAAAGGAGCTACAGCAGTGATCTCAACCCCACGCTCAAACAATATGCCGGCCGTGAGATTTCTTGGCATCATCAAACCCGGTTTGAGCAATAAAAGCGAGCAAGACCCACGGATGATTGCTGCACAGAAGGAGTTGGCAACTATTCAGTCAAAGATACGCAAACGGGTCCTCAAGCGGGAGGATATCGATAAAATCCAGTGGCGTATCGACAAGGAGTGGTTTGCCCGGAAAGGCATCTGGCTCGAGTAAGGCGGGGGACTGCACATGCCTTCAATATGGCGTCTGTTGCTGATTTATCAGCCCGGGATATCTTCCACTCCACCCTTCAGCAAGAGTTGCAGCGTCTCGCCTGCCGGCAAGGGCTTAGAATAGTAGTAACCTTGATACTGGTCACAAGCCTGACCTTGAAGAAACGCTAACTGCTGTTGATTCTCCACCCCCTCTGCAAGCACCTGGATACGCAGATTTTTTGCCATGGCGATAATTGTGGAGGTAATCTCCACATCGCTGGCATCCCCCGGCACACCCCTGACAAAAGCCTGATCGATCTTCAATTTATCGATCTTGAAACGTTTCAGATAGGCCAAGGATGAGTAGCCCGTGCCAAAATCATCGATAGAGAGGCGCACTCCCAGCTTCTCCAGCTCCTGCAGGTTTCTAACGGTTTTTTCCGACAACTCCATCAACACACTCTCGGTGATTTCCAGCTCCAGCCATGAGGCCTGCATACCGGATCTGTCTAAAATATCGGAGACATGCATTGCCAGCCTCTGGTTGTGAAACTGCCTGCCGGAGAGATTGACGCTCAGAATTCCAGGTTCACCCCCTTTGCCGCGCCAATCCATGACTTCACGACATGCCGTCTCCAATACCCATTCGCCAATGGCGCTGATCGATCCGGTCTCTTCCGCGACCGGTATGAACCTATCTGGGAGTATCAGCCCCTCATCGGGATCGAGCCATCGAACCAGCGCCTCGAATCCGACAATCTCTTGAGTCATGACATTCAACAGGGGCTGATAGTAGACACTAAGCTCATCCAGTTCGATGGCGCGACGTAGTCTACTCTCCAATATGAGGCGTTCATTGGCTGCCTGGGTCATCGCCTCTGTGTAGAAACGATAGGTATTTCTCCCTTCTGATTTCGCCCGGTACATCGCCGTGTCCGCATTGCGTATCAGCTCCATGGCATCAGCGCCATCTTCGGGATAGAGGCTGATGCCGATACTGCTGCCTAAATAGATATCCTGGATATCCTCAAGCTGAAAGGGTTTCCGCATGGTATCGATCACATCCTGGGCAACGTACGCAGCATCATCCAAACGCCGGCAATCCTCCAGCAGGATAACGAACTCATCGCCACCCAACCGGGCCAGAAAGTCCTCTTTACGCATTCGCTTGCGCAGCCGTCGGGAAAACGCCTGCAAAACCAGGTCTCCCGTCGGATGCCCCAGACTGTCATTGATCGTCTTGAAATGGTCGATGTCGATAAACAGCAGGGCCAATCGATGATTGAGTCTCTGAGCCCTGGCGACCGATGCCGCAAGCCGGTTGCTCAACTGCAGACGATTGGGAAGATCGGTCAGCGGATCAAAGTGCGCCAGGTAATGCAGTTGCTCTTCGGAACGCTTGATTTGCGAGATATCGGAAAACACGCCGACATAGTTGATGACATGCCCTTCATCATCGAGTACGGAGTTGATCGATAGCCATTCAGGATAGACTTCACCGTTTTTACGCCGATTCCAGATCTCGCCCTGCCACTGTCCCTCGGTCCTAACGGCGGACCACATCTCCTTATAGAACGACACCTGATGTCGACCGGATTTCAAAATACTCGGTTTTCTGCCGATCACTTCACTCTCGTTATACCCGGTAATCTGGGTAAAAGCGCGATTCACAGCCAGAATATTGGCATCCGCATCGGTAATGGTCACCGCCTCTCGGGTGGTTTCATACACGATAGCCGATTGTTTGAGTTGCCGCTCGGCCCGTTTACGGCTTATCAGTTGCCAAACCGTCTCGCCGATCAGTCTGACCTGCCTGACGTCATCCTCACCATAGAGATTCTCCTTATTACCCACGCCAAGGATCAATCTGGTCGCCCCCTCCTCCAGGATCGGCACAGCCATATGCCTCTTGAGCGGGACGTGACCAGCCGGCAGCCCCTTTTCACTGCGCACTGCCGGGTAATCATTGTGTATCACCGGGCTGCCTTGACGAACGGCATCCGCCCATATGCCTGCCCGGGAGACAGGGTAGTGCGATTTAAACACTGTGTTGCATTGACTGCGGGTATCCTGCGACCAGGTTTCAAACGAGAGAGACTCCTGATCCTCATTGACGAAGTGTAAATAGCCTACGCTGCTGCGTGTAATCGATTGCACCTTCTCCACGGCAAATGTGAGGATCTCGCTTTCTGATAACTCCGGGGTCTTGCGATAGAGCTCCACCATGGCATTCAGGCGCTCTTCGTTCATCCGCAGCGCATTAGCACTCCTTAACGCCTTGGTGATATCCCTGGCATGCACCACCACCCCGGCGATAGCACCCTTTCTGTCAACATAGGGATAGTAACGCACATCAAGATCGACAATATTGCCGGCGGGAAAAACCTTCTGCAGTTGGAATGAGGCCTGTTGGCCCGCCAAGGCTTGATCAAGAGGAGGCTTTATCTTGTTTTTAAACTGCTCCTCCCCCCACAATTCCACGACGCGTTTTCCGGTGATTTCCCGCATCGGCCGGTTAAAGACCCTGGAATAGGCTTCATTGACCGTGAGATAGATATATTCGCTATCCACAAGGGCCATGATATCGTCACTAGCCGAAGCAATGTATTGATAGCGTTTTATCTCCTCCAGCGCCTCCTCTCGATCCGTGACATCCGCTGCAATACCGATCAATTTCCTGAGTGTACCGTCCTGATTGAAAAATCCTCGCGCACTATCCTCCAGGGTGATCCAATGGCCGTCACCGCGTAGGTAGCGATACTGAAACCGGTAGGAGTCCGCACCCGGCGCCAGTCCATGAAGGACCTCTTGAAACCGCTCCATATCGCCCGAGTGGACTCGCTTAAAGAAATCTGTCGATGTATGGTTTTGAAACTGCTGCCAAGTCAGGCCCAGGATCTCCATGCTGCTCGCTGACTGGACCACCCGATCTGAAGCGGGATCCCACTCAAAAGCGAAGGCCCGTCCCAACTCCAACGCCAACACCTGCCTCTCCTGCGCTGACAGCAGCTCCTCCTCCACCCGCTTTCTCTCGGTGATATCGACATGGGTGCCGACCACCCTGATTGGCGAACCCTGCTCATCTCTGACCAGGAAGGCGCGGGAGAGCACATCCACCCAGTGCCCCTTCTTGTGCCGCATCCGAAACTCCAGCTGGAAATTGTCGCACTGCCCCTCCATGTAGTCCCGTAACATCTGCCAGGAGCGTTTGCTGTCTTCCGGATCGACCAGGCGCTGCCAGGTATCGAGGGTGTTTTCCAACTCATCGTCCCGATAGCCGAGCATCGACTTCCAGCGCGGTGAATAGTAGACCGCGTTGGTTTTCAGATCCCAGTCATAGAGACCATCATTGGCGCCCTGCATGGCAAGCTCGAATCTCTCCTCTGACTGCCTGAGCGCCAGTTCGGTCTGTTTCAGATAAGTAATGTCGGAACCGATTTCCAGCCTGACCATGCGTCCATCCGACCAGCGTACGGCACTGTCGATCAGGGAAAACCAGCGTTTAGTCTTGGGATTGTAATATTCCCAACAATAGGGCTCTGCATGGTTCTCCCTGTTCTTCAGCAGGATGGGATTGGTACAGAATTCGCAGGGCTCCGTCATCCCCTCTTGTAATGTTTGCCAACAGATATCCCCTGCAGACGCCCCGGTCAAATTGTGGGTGTACTCGTTGACATACAGCAACTCATGGGTCTGCATGTCCGCGACATAGACGACTGCGACCATACTGTCGAGAATATCGGCCAAGGTGCTTGTTGTCCGATTTAGCGCCTGCTGCAGGTGGGTGGCGCCGGTGAGATCCTCGAAAATAGCCACGACTTCGCCATTCGGCAGGCGATAGAGGTAATTTTTCACCCACAGATCGAGATTCCCGTCCTGGTATCGCGCCTTGGGTATCTCCTGGGGCAGGCCGGTCCGGTAAACCTGTTTGAGTTTCTCCAGCAACCCCAGCTTCCGAATGCCGGGAAAGACTTCCGTGACCCGCTTGCCCACTATCTGCTGCTTGTAAAATCGAGTAATCCGCTCACCCGCTGTGTTTATATCCAGAATAACGAAATCCCCGCCATCATCGATAGACTGATACAACATCACGCCATCGTTGATGTGCTCCACCAGACTATGATAGCGATCTTCACTCTCTGTCAATTCCTGCATCGCCCTCTGCCGATCCGTTATGTCATGAATCACAGAAAAAAGCACCAGAAGCTGCTCGAACATAATGGGAGAGGAGTGGACCTCCACCTGGCGTATCTCTCCACTTTGCAGACGATGGGGAAAGATGAAATAGTTACGCTTCTCCCTGGCGACAAGCATGCGGTCGGCCTCGATCTCCGCCGGACTGAGGGTGTTGATCTGCTGGATCTTCATGCCTTCGAGTTGATCCCGGCTATAGCCATAGTAACGGACGGCCGCCGTATTGGCCTTGATGATCCCGCCGCTATCCGGCTCAATCAGCAACATCACCGCATCATGATGCTCAAAGACGGCCTCAAAGATCTCCTGGTCGGGAAGTCTCTTGTCTGACATGTCCTGCAGGACGTGACTCATTACCTGGTTACTGGCTGGTTTATCAGTGAAATCGGCGCTCACCCTATAGACCTGTCACCACAGTTGAATATTGCTGGCGGGAGATAGCACACCCGCCTGATGTTGAGTGTAGATACCGACTCACCTTCTGTCCCAGAAATCAGATGGATCACTCAGACAGATCTACAACACAATTATGCATCAATTATCCTGCCGGAAATCCCCACAACTACTGAGGTTCATCCAGGGATGATCCAAGCCCTGATATATATGCTGTACAATGAATGTGATTTTTCTATGATGATCGAGATAAACCCATTTGCGTTCATTTGCGGACTATAACGCTTTAGATTGTAAATAAAATCGTGACGATGCACTCTATTCACTCACTCCCGGAGAACGCAACAATGGGCCGGCAGGAACAATCCAAAGCGATCGATAACGACAACCATGCCCGTCCACTACCCAAGGTCGGCGTGAGCGCCTGCCTACTTGGGCATAACGTACGTTACGACGGCGGCAACAAAAGGAACGGTTTTATTATTGACGCCTTGGCCAGACATCTGGAATTGGTTCCCGTCTGTCCCGAAACGGCGATCGGATTAGGCGTTCCCCGCCCTACAATCAGACTGACCGGCGACCCACAACGCCCCCGCCTGGTGGGAGTATCCGATCCTGACTGGGATGTGACTGAGAAGATGGAACAGTATGCCTTGGCCCAAACCCGTCAGCTAGACGGTTTCAGTGGCTATATCGTGAAAAAGGATTCACCCAGTTGCGGTATGGAACGGGTCAAGGTCTATTCCCAAACAGGCAACTATGCGACTCGTAAAGGGACAGGCGTTTTTACCAGAAGACTCATCCAGCAACTGCCGCTACTCCCGGTGGAAGAGGAGGGGCGTCTGAACGATGCGGTGTTAAGGGAGAACTTCATCAATCGCATCTACGTCCGCCATCGTTGGCAGATTTTGTCAGACCAGGGTATCACTCCCGCTAAGTTGATTGAGTTCCATACCCGTCATAAATATCTTGTGGTGGCACATTCACAAGCGGCCTACCAGCGACTCGGCAGGCTTCTCTCCAACCTTGCCGCCAACGACCTTGACAAAATATCGAATGCCTATATCCACGAATTGATGCAAGCGCTCAAGCGCCGGGTCAGTCGCAGCCGCCACAGCAATGTCCTACAACATATCATGGGTTATTTGAAGAAGCGCATCGACAGCGACGACAAGGCCGAATTAACCACCAGCATCGAGTCCTACCGGCAAGGCGAGACGCCTCTGATCGTGCCTGTCACCCTGTTCAAGCACTATTTCAGACGCCACCCGGACGACTATATGGCTCGACAAATCTATCTGCAACCGCACCCGGACAAGCTTGGTCTGCGCAATAGCATCTGAAGTGAGTTTTGTGGCCAGGAAGGTAACAAAACACCCCTGAATTTCCGGGTGTCAGTTTTGCTTGGGCATAGCCTGACACACAGAGCTATCTGAATTTGTAGGATTGAAACTCTCGCAAAGACGCGAAGCACGCAAAGGGAAAGGTGGCGAATGAGTTGGCAAACTGAATCGTGATCGGTATCGCCCTACCCGGCAGTGGAAGAACTGCGCTCACTGATGAACAGTCTTGTATCCGCTTCCCTGAGCCGTCTGCAGACCTCTCTTCCCAGATTCATATAGATCATGGTGTATTGCTCAGGATTGACATGATACAGATCCGCCAACTGGGCGGCGGTAATCTGAATCGCACTGCAATCTTCCAAGGCGATCACTTCAGCGCTGCGCGGTTTACAATCCATCAACGCCATTTCGCCGAAGCAGTCGCCCTTGGCGAGTTCTCTCAGCTTGTATTGCCTGCCTTGCCAAGACCTGTAAACGGCAACACTGCCCTGCTGTAATATATAGATTGAATTATCCAGGTCACCTTCCCGAAAAAAGAAATCGCCACGGCTTAGTTGAATGGTCGAGGCCTTGCTTAGGAGATAATTCAGCACTGCCTCCTCTATCCCACCAAAGATCGGCATTTCTTGAAGAATGCCCAGTCTGGCCTGTTGCATAGGATACCTCTGTCGATACCCCCTCGACCAGGGAAGGAGTCAACCACTCCAATCGAGATAGGTAAACCAACGACATCACATTGATCAATCCCTGATTTTTCTCGACTCACCCCACTGCTTTTGTAAATTGCTGGTCAACCATACCGCCTCCAGATAGGGTACGACACCATTTCTGCGCATTATGTCACGACCTTCACGACTGTGTGCGAATGTAAGAAACTTCTTGACTTCTCTGTAGTGTTCACTCTCTCTGTTGGTGACGATGTAGAGCGGCCGGTAGAGGAGATAGTCACCTTTCTTTATGTTCTCGAAATTAGGCTCCTTACCTTCAAGACTAAGGATCTTGAAATCGCGCTTGCGCGCGCTGCTGATGCCTGTCACGGCAATCGCATTCGGGCTCTGCACAACAGCTTTCTCCAACGGACCGGAAGAGGGAAATACCTCGCTACCGCTGAATTCCATATCCACATCGTCGAATAACAACTGCCGAATGGTGTGACCCACGCCAGATATCTTGCCCTTTCGTATCAACAGTTCCAACGGTTGATCAGGGCCACCAAGCACCGCCCAATTGGTGATCTTTCCCGTATAGACACTGCGCAATTGCTCGATACTGATCGATTGTAGCGGATTGGATTTATGCACTACAACCACAAGCGCGTCCCAGGCGACAGGATTGAAGACTATCTTGGAGCGCGAGGCACTATCCTCAGAAACACGAAACCGGCATGATCCGCCGATATCCACATTTTGTGCGATAACCTGCCGAATGCCTTTGGTGGCGCCGCCACCCTCCAATTCAATCTTGATACCTGTCTTCCTCTCATAAGCGGTCGCAAGCTCGGCCATGAATGCCTTCTTGGTAATGCCGCATCCCGCCCATTGCAAAGCGATGGCATGGGAGGAAAACGAAAAGCAAAGCAATAGAATAAAAAATGAATAATTGATGAACGGCTTGTCTGACATCAGAATGCCTCAGGGTAGATTTGAAATTTAATTGAATCTTACCCCGGGAAGGCTCATTTACCTTTCCTTAGGAACCTGCATAGCAGCAACCCGAGTAGTATCCCAAACAGGATATTAGAAGATTAATGCTATTGTTTTATTGTGGTTTACCCTAATACCCGCAGGCGTAAGTGCTAATTTCACTGTAGCCCGATGGGTTTAAACAGATAAAAAAACAAGGCAACTCGATGAGTTGAAGTTGATACAGGTCAATTGGCCACATAATTCATTGATTTCATGGAAGTGAGGACTGCGTCACATAACTGCTAACAGGGTAGAGAGGATCCACCCTCGCAGAGCGTGCATCGAAACAGCTACTCAAAAAGCCAGGCATGTTTTTCGCCTAAGAGACTGTTTTTAGGGAATATGCTGATTAATTGCACAGTGTATACTTACTAGCAGCTGCTGGTATTTCCGAGAGAAATACCATACAAAATTTGTACCTTTTTATTGAAATCGGCTAATTTTTTCATTATCCGCCACGACATGGATGCTCTACTGGAAAGCTTTACTGCAACGCTGACGGGGCATCAGCCAACTGCGGCAACCATCGCCTGCTGATATCGGCTAGGGAGAGGTAAGTAATGCATATTTTCAAATGTCAAATCAAACAGTTAGCAGCGATACTACTGTCTTTTTCCTCCCTCACGGTCATGGCCGGAGAGCAACTGCACATCGCCTTTGCCCAGGATACCCTGGGGAATGATTGGCGCCTGGCTCAGATACGGCAGGTCGAGCAGGAGTTGGCGAAACACCCTGGGGTCCGGTTCTCCGTCACCGACGGACTTGGGGATACCGCTTTGCAGATTCAGCATATCGAGGATCTGGCGCTCAGCGGTATCGACCTGCTGATGACGAGTCCCAGGACCCGTGCAGCCTTGACTCCAGCCATCCAAAAGGTCTATCGCCAGGGTATCCCGGTGGTGCTCGTAAGCCGTGGCATCAACAGCCGGGACTATACCGCCTTCATCCATCCCGACGACCGCCGGATCGCCGAAGCCGCCACCCGATACCTGATCCGGCAAATCCATGGCAAGGGTCACATTCTGATGCTTGAAGGCATTCCGGGGTCATCCACCAGCGATCTTCGTACAGCGGGCTTTCTCAACATCGTCCAGGAGCACCCCGAGATTTCATATACCCGCCGAGTGGCCAACTACCTTCGCGCGGATGCCATCCTTGCCATGGAAGACCTGCTCTCTTCCGGCACGCATATCAACGCCATTTTTGCCCAGAGCGACAGCATGGCTGAGGCCGCCCGCATGGTCCTCAGTAAACACGGCATCGATCCCAAATCGATTCCCAACGTCGGTATCGACTACATCCGCAGCGCCCGGGAGGCGATCAGACGGGGTGAGCAATCGGCCAGCTTCACCTATCCCACGGGCGGCGCCGAAGGCGCGCGAATAGCGCTGAAAATCCTCAAAGGCGAGGCGGTGCCCAAAGAGATCGTTCTCGAATCGACCATGGTCACCAAGGACAATGTCGATCAGGTGGAACCTATTTTCTGATGAAACCTTCAACCATTCGTGGAAAGCTGCTGCTCTATACCCTGTTGACGATAGTCATCTCGCTGGGTCTGGTAGGCATTCTGCTTGAATCGTTCAGCCACCGCTATTTCCTCGATACCGCCGCCCAATCCGCCATCCAGGGGAGGGACACCCTACAGCGGCAGATCAACCTATTACAGAATAATCTCAATAAAGAGATTCTTGACACCCTGAGCGACAAGCATCTGGTAGCCAGCCTGAGTTTGATCGACCGCTATCAAGACTCATCGGATTACAACGCCATACTCTTCGATGAAGAGAAGAAAAAGATAGGATACCACCTGCTGAAATCAGTCCGTACATCCGAAGCGGATGAGGCGTATGTCTTCGACAACGCTGGCAACCTCTGTGCATTCGTTATCACGAAGGGCTCGGACAACAGTATCCACACGATGGGTATAGGGACCTACGTCGGGGACAAACAAGCAATCACTGTCGTGGAAACCTCTCTCGATGAGATCGATACGCAGAATATTTTTGAACGTCTAAACAACAGATACCGACACAACCGCCTACAGCCTGTTCACAAACCTCACTACCACAGAAACGCGGAAGGTCTGTTCCTGGAACAAATAAGTCCGGTGTCGCGCAAGCTTCCTGAAGGCAAACGTAAAATGGTAGGCACCGTTACATTCGCCAAGTGGATCGACAGGACCGTCTTCAACTCATTCAGCAGACCGGTCGCCATCTCCTACGGGATTATCGATAATACCGGGGAATTCATTCTTGAGATGACAGAAGATCAACAAATCTCCCGCTCAGAACTACAAGCCGGAATGGCGGCAAGTGATCGGCACCAGTCAATCTTCGAAACCGAAAACAGCTTTGTGCTTCTCAAGCCTGAACGACTCATTGACAAAACCCCGTTTTTTATCATCAGCGCCTATCCGAAGGGAATCTATCTTCAGAATCGCTTTCATACCAGATTGACCATTCTGCTGGTCATGTTGGCCGTTGCAATCGTCGTCACACCATTAGGCATGGTGCTTTTACGGCGCTGGATATCACAACCCCTGCGACGGTTGATGGCAGGCGTGGAGAGCATACGCCAAGGCAATTACGATCAGTTCATCGCACTCGACGGCGAAGGGGAGCTCCACGACCTGGCGAATGCCATGAACACCATGGCCGATGAGATTAAGGAGCGGGAGCACGATCTCACCGGCATTATTGAAAATATCCCACTGATGGTGTACGTAAAAAACGCCGAAGATCTCTGTTTCACCCATGTCAATCAGACCTTCGAATCGATTCTCGGTGTCTCACGGGAAGCGTGTGTCGGCAAGAGCGTTTTCGATCTCCTCCCGTCCCGGCAAGCCGAATCCTCCACCCAAAGTGATCGGATGGTGATTGCCGGCGGCCAGGTCCACGAAATTCCGGAGGAACCAATCGATACAGATATCGGGCAACGCCTTTTATACACCCGCAAAGTCCCTATTTACGACATCAACGGCAAGCCGCGCTTCCTGTTAGGCGTCTCGGAAGACATTACCGAAAAAAAGCAGGCCGAAGAACAGTTAAGACTCGGCGCCAAGGTCTTCGAAAGCACCAGCGAGGGTGCGATAATCACCGATGCCCGTCTACGTATTCTGGATGTCAACCACGCCTTTACCCGAATCACCGGCTATACACTCGACGAGTGCCGAGGCAAGGAGCCGAAATTCATGCAGGCAGACAGTCTGAACGATGACCTGTACAACAACGTAATGGTGGAGATCGCGCACAATGGCAGCTGGCACGGGGATATCTGGCACCGAAGAAAAAACGGTGAAATCTTTCCGGCCTGGGTGACCATCAGCCAAGTACAAAACGAAGCGGGTACGGTTACCCACTATGTCTCCGTCTTTACCGATATCTCGACGATCAAGAGAAAGCAGGACGAGCTCGACTATCTGGCCCACCATGACCCATTGACCAAACTACCCAACAGACTGCTGCTGAATGATCGGCTGCAGCACGCTTTCGACAGGGCCAAACGCGAAAACACCAAAGTCGCGGTCATGTTTCTCGACCTTGATCGTTTCAAGGACATCAATGACAGCCTGGGACATCCCGTCGGCGATCAACTACTGGTGGCGGTCGCCAAACGCTTCAAACTGAAGCTGCGGAGCGAAGATACCCTTGCGCGCACCGGTGGCGATGAGTTCGTTTTCATCACCGAGGGTGAGCAACAATTGCGTAACATCGTGACGATTGCCAGTAAAATCCTCGAAGTGTTTCACCAACCCTTCACCGTCATAAACCGGGAAATGTTTATCACCGGCAGTCTCGGCATCAGCCTCTTTCCCGACGACGGCGACGATGTAACGACACTCATCCGCAACGCCGACGCCGCTATGTACCGGGCCAAAGAGCACGGCCGCAACCAGTTCCTCTTCTATACCGAAGACATGACCAAATCGGCCATCCATCGCATGGAGACGGACCTGGCCCTGCGTGATGCATTGCAGCGCCGGGAGTTCCGGCTCCACTACCAGCCTCAGCATCTCTTGAACTCAGGGCAAACCATCGCCTTTGAAGCCCTGATCCGCTGGCAGCGACCCGGCCACGGACTGATCATGCCGGACCGCTTCATCTCCCTGTGCGAAGAAAACGGCCTGATCCTGCAAGTCGGTGAATGGGTTCTTCACAGCGCCTGCGAGCAAATGGCGCAGTGGCTGGACAATGGGCTCTCGATTGAGCGAATCGCCGTCAATATCTCGCCGCTGCAGATCGAGCGCGGCGACTTCCTGAAGATCGTCACCAGTGCATTGGACAGCAGCGGAATGAAACCTGAAAATCTCGAACTGGAAGTCACCGAAGCCATTTTTCTGCAAACCAGCGACACGGCGCGGGATATCCTGCACGCACTTGACGATCTTGGTGTTGTATTGACCCTGGACGATTTCGGCACCGGCTTCTCATCACTCAGCTATCTGCAGAATTTTCACTTCGACCGGATAAAGATCGACCGCTCCTTTATCCAAAACATGCTGGATAACCCGAACCAACTGAATATCGTCAAGTCCATGGTCACCCTGGGCCATAGCCTGGGTATGCAGGTACTCGCCGAAGGCATCGAAACGGAAACCCAGGCTTCACTGTTGCATAAACTCGGCTGCAATGAGGGGCAGGGCTATCTCTTTAACAAACCACTCTCCCCTGAAAAGATCGAATCCCTATTCGAACTGACGTCTTGACCAGGGAATCTAGCCCGCATGGTGTCATTTTATTAACCCGGCGCCCTAATAGGCCATGTTCAGCCGTCGTGTGCCGGGTTAATAACACGGTGCGGCAGGGCCGCACCCTACGCCTTGAATCCTTGTTTTCCTCAATTGACCAGGGATGCGAAATCTCTCATCGCCAAGGTGACATTCTGTGAGGATCCTTTGCGATGATTGATGTATCGCAGGAGAAGAGAAAAAAGGGGGTGCAAAAATGCACCCCTAAGGAAACTGGTAGTAACTACCGGCGGAGGATCATTCGCTTCCGCCTACTTGTCACGCTCGTCCAGCCAGCGACCGATAGCGGGAGGAACCTGTTTCTGTGCTTTCCCACTCACATAGATGCCGATATGACCGCCAGGGAAAGAGAGCTCGGTATAGTCCCCGCTCCCGGTCAACCCGCGCAGAGCCCGCGAGGCGTCCGGCGGCACCAGGTGGTCCTGTTCAGCGAAAATGTTAAGCACCGGACAGGAAATGTTCTTCAGGTCGACCGGACGATCACCGATCCTCACCCCCCCCTCGAGGAAGCCGTTGTTCTGGTAAAAGTCCTTAACGAACTGTCGGAACGTCTCCCCTGCCTGATCCGGACTGTCGAATATCCACTTCTCCATGCGTAGGAAGTTTTTCAGCTTCTCCTTATCTTCCAGCACATCCACCATGCTCAGGTATTTCTGACCGGTCAGACTGAAAGGCTTGAGGGAGAGAAAGGTCCAGTTGAGCAGTTCACCCGGCACATTGCCCAGGGTATCGATCAGCAGATCGACATCCATCTGTTGCACCCAGGCGGAGAGCATGTTGTCCGGGGTCTTGAAATCCACCGGGGTCACCATGGTGATGAGATTCTTCACCTTGTCGGGATGCAGGGAGGTATAGCAAAGGCTGAAGGCGCCGCCTTGGCAGATTCCCAGCAGGTTGATCTTATCGAGTTTGTGACGCTTGCGGATCACATCCACGCAGCGATCAAGATAACCGTTGATATAGTCATCCATGGTCAAGGCGCGGTCGGCCTCGTCGGGATAGCCCCAATCAATCAGATAGACATCCTGCCCGGCGGCCAACAGGTTGCGCACGGTGGAACGGTTCTCTTGCAGATCGGTCATGTATGGGCGGTTGACCAAGGCGTAGACGATCAGCGTCGGCACCCTGCTCTGCACCACATCGGCGGGGGACTCATAACGATAGAGTCGCAGCTTGTCCTCACGGTAGACCTCCACCTTGGGGGTCACGCCGGTATCGATCTTCTCGGCATTCAACAGATTCTCGACACCCTTGCCCAACTTACGGCTGTAGTCGAGCATCTCTTCGGCCAACTGGTCGGGGCGAAGGTTAAATGGTTGCACGTCTATTCTCCTCGGTTTCTAGTCCGGTACGCGAACGCGTTTCTGCGCCAACCGGCTCAACGACACGCCGATGCGTGTCAGAGGCTGGCCGAAGGTCAACGCCGTGGCGCGCGGGCTGTCTGTTCATTTCATCTCAGATGGGCTGCATCGCATCCGCTCAACCGGCGGGCCGCCGGCTCTTCTTCACCGCCGCCTTTTTTTTCACAGCGGCCTTTTTCTTAGGCGTAGAAGCCACCGCACTCGCCTTCGGCTTGCTTGTCGCTTGGCTGCGCAACTCAATCATCTGCTCTTTCAACCCTTCAAGCTCGGCACGCATCGCCTTGGCTTCACGGCGCGACTCCTGCAGACGATCCTGCAGCGTGCGCAACTCCCTGCGAGTGGGCATGTTCAGTCCACCCAGCGCCTCGTCCACCACCTGCCCCAGTTTCTGTTTCAGGGCCATCAGACCGTTAACCAAGCGCCCGTGTATCTTGGCGTACTCGGGCGTCATCACCTGTTCGCCGTAGACCTCCTCGCTGCTGCTGACCCAGAGGTCATAGAGTCCCCGCGCACTCTCCACCTGCTTGCCGGACTCGGCCATTTCCTCGATCTTCTCCTGCATGCGATTGACCGATAACAGGCCCAGATTGGAGAAGAAACCCATGTACTCGCCCAAGCAGCGTTGGTATTCGACGATGGACCGGGTAAGTTGCTTGTACTGTCCCTCTTCCTCACGCAGGTACCCCAGACCAGGGGCGCTGAGAAAACGATCCAGACCCTCCTTGTGCGGCATGTTGCGCAGCAGGTCGCCGGGCATCAGCGACAGGGAGGAGACCATCCGCTGCCAGTTGTCCATCGGCATTTCCCAGAAGGCCATCATCTTGTGCAATGCATCGTCGCCGGCGGTTTCGGAGCCGCTGAAGACGTTATCCACACTGCCTGTGAAGAGTTTCCGCAGATCAGCCACGGTACGGTTGGCCGCATCCAACCAGCTATCGCCGGCCCCGGCATTTTTGTAATAGCCCTCAGCCATGCGGAAGTAGCTCTGGGTCTGCTCCATCATTTTGCCCATGAAATCACTGGTCATATCGCCGGCCGATGGAGAGATGCCTTGCCACCAGTGCTCCATGGCGCTCTCCAGGGGAGATTTGGCGGGTTTTTCCAGGCCCATCGCCTTACGGCTCATCTCCGTCCAGTCTTCCCAGTACTTCTGCTGGGTCTTCATCCAGTCCTCGTTCCAGAATGCAGATTCACTCATGGTCTAGTCCCGTGGTTGCGACGCAATGTCGTTTTCATTTCGGTTGTTCGTTTCGGATTGAGGCGCACCCCGCGGAGAACGGTTGCACGAATCAAACCCGATCCCGAACACTCATGTCTAAATACGCTAGCAATAAAATTTGTGCGCTGCAACATTTTTTGCTACAACATACACAACAGCCGGCAAACACGCATCCAGCAGCATCACTTGTGATATGCCACTCGTTACCCGCTTCGAGCAGAAACGGGCCGATTAACGACAAACCAGAGGATTACCCAACGTGAATGAGAACATCGTCATCGTCGCCGCGGCCCGCAGCGCCATAGGTACTTTTAGCGGTAGTCTTGCAGGCATTCCCGGCCACCGGCTGGGTGCGGCAATCATCAAGGGTCTGCTTGAACGCACCGGCGTAAAACCCGATCAAGTGGACGAAGTCATTCTCGGCCAGGTATTGACGGCCGGGGCCGGTCAGAACCCTGCCCGCCAGGCAAGCCTGGCGGCGGGACTGCCGGTGGAGACGCCGGCGCTAACCATCAACAAAGTCTGCGGCAGCGGCCTGAAGGCCGTGCAACTGGCCATGCAGGCCGTGATCTGCGGCGATGCAGAGATCGTCATTGCCGGCGGGCAGGAGAATATGAGCATGGCGCCCCATGTGCTGCCCAACTCACGCAAAGGCAACAAGATGGGCGACTGGAAGATGATCGACACGATGATCGTCGACGGCCTGTGGGACGCCTTCAACGACTACCACATGGGCGCCACGGCGCAGAATATCGCCGATAAATACGCCTTCAACCGCGAGGCCCAGGATGCATTCGCCGCAGCCTCACAGCAGAAGACTGAAGCGGCCCTGAACGACAATGTCTTCGCCGACGAGATCATTCCTATCGAGATCCCGCAACGCCGGGGTGACCCGGTGATCTTCGACCGTGACGAATTTCCCCGCCCGGGGACAACGGCCGAGACACTCTCCAAGCTGCGCCCCGCCTTCTCCAAGGATGGCTCAGTCACCGCCGGCAATGCCTCCGGATTGAACGACGGCGCTGCCGCGGTGATGGTGATGAGCGAAAGCAAGGCAAAGGCGTTGGGACTCACGCCGATGGCGCGTATCGTCGCCTTCTCCTCCGCCGGTGTCGATCCATCCGTGATGGGCACCGGCCCGATCCCCGCCTCCACCCAGTGTCTGGAGAAGGCCGGCTGGTCCGTGGATGAGCTTGACAGGATCGAAGCCAATGAGGCCTTTGCCGCCCAGGCTATGTGCGTCAACCAAGAGATGGGCTGGGACACCGCCAAGGTCAATGTGCATGGCGGCGCCATCGCCCTGGGTCATCCCATCGGCGCTTCCGGCTGTCGTGTGTTGGTCACCCTGTTGCATGAGATGCGCCGCAGCGGGTCCCGAAAAGGTCTCGCCACCCTGTGTATCGGAGGCGGCCAGGGCGTCGCCATGGCGGTAGAAAAAATCTGATACAACGGACCGGGCGCGGCCGAGCCGTTGAGTTTTGAGTTATGAATTTTGAGTTTTGAGTTGAGGAAACTCGGCTTTAGCCCGCATTTCTCACCAGGATTTGGATTTTTGGGGCAACCCTCTTTGCCAGCTTGTTCCAAAAACCAGAAGTGGTGCAGGGATGCACCGTTAATGGAAATAGGACAGGGTGTAAACGTACTACCATCATTTTTCGAAGCTATGTTGGTTAAATTTCATCCTGTTATCCATTCATCCGGTCCGCCTGGTGAGAAATGCGGCTTTCTATTACCCGCTCAATCAGAGGAAGAGCCCATAAAAATCACTGCCCCATCCCGGCTATTCTTTTCGGCACCTGGAATGGGGTACACTGGGCCACCCTCGATTGTCAGGAATAGTGCCAAGGCCATGTCCGATCGCATCATTAAGAAGTACCCCAATCGTCGTCTCTATGACACCGAACAAAGCAAATACATCACCCTCTCCCAACTGCGCCAGTTGATCATTCAAGGCGAATCGATCAAGGTGATCGACTCCACTTCCGAAGAGGATATCTCCCGCAATATCCTGCTACAGATCATCCTGGAGACCGAATCCGGCGGCGAACCCCTGTTCACCGCCAACATGCTTTCCCAGATCATACGCTTTTACGGGGGCACCCTGCAGGGCATCTTCGGCCGTTACCTGGAGCAGAGCCTCGGCCTTTTCACCGCCCAACAGGAGCAGTTCAGACAGAATCTGGGTGAGGATCCCATCGCCACGATGACCAACCTGGCTCAAAACAACATGAAGATGTGGAGCGAAATGCAGAAGGATTTCCTCTCTGCGGCAGGCTTCACTCCCCCGAAAAAGGATAAAAACTGACACGATTGCTGCTCAGTGCAACTTGGCCAGTCCGCCAATGCACGCAAATGGGTCTCTCGCGATGGATAAAAAGCCCACGGAATGGGCTATGAGCAGCTTTTACTCGTTAAAATCAAGGTCAATTCTCCTACCCTGGATCAACCGGTAGTCCGCAAAGACAGAAATTTGTGCGGCGCACAAATTTCCTCTTGACATCCCGCTTCGCCTGACCTATGCTGCACTGCAACAATGCTGCAACGCACAACACAGGAGCACTTAACATGGCCAACGCAAAAGAGAGCATCGAGATGATCAACGAATTCAACACCTCCGGTTACGAAAACCTTCGTCAGCTGAGTGATATCAGCCTGAAGAACTGGAACCGGATCATGGAAAGCCAACTCAACACCCTTAACACCGTGGTAAACACCGGCATGGAACAGTTGAAACTGGTCTCTGAGGCCAAGGACTACCATGCGGTGATCCGCGGCCAGATGGATCTGACCCGCAAGCTCGGTGAGGCGCTGATGACCCAGACCCGCGAAGCCGTGGAACTGAGTCAACAGAGTGGTGAAGAGGTACGCGGCTGGTACGAAAGCAGCCTGGCATCCGCCAATGAGCAGATCAGCAAGGTAGCGGAAAAAACCGCTGCTTAACCCGATCTTTCGAAGTATATTAAAGAGCCGGCGCCGCCACCGCCGGCTTTTAAGGGCCTGTTAACACGAATCGGATTGTCACTGCCAGGGGCCATTTTTTACCCAGCAAGGCAGAACGAGCGTGGTGTAGCCCGGCTACATGAGCGAGTGATAACGCCGCTGGGTGAAAAATGGCCCCTGGCCCTTCGGGTTGCGCCTGAAAAAGCCCCACTCGGCGTTGCTCGTCGCTTATTTGGAGCGACCAAACCGCGCTCCTCGCGCCTTGATTGGGGCTTTTTCAGGCACAACAGTGGCAATCCGATTCGTGTTAACAGGCCCTAGGGCCTGGCAAACTCGAGGAAGTATTGAATGAGTTGTATAGACAAACGCGCCGTTGTCACCGGTGGCCTGGGCGGGATCGGCACCGCTATCTGCCAGCGTCTATCCCAAGCAGGGGCCGAGGTTATCGCAACCTGTCATCCGGCAGAGATCGACCAGATCGATGCCTGGGTGCAAGCACAGCAGGATAAGGGCGCAAAGATCTGCGTCGTTGCCGGTGATGTCTCCACCGCCGAGGGAGGCGCGGCATTGATCGGCAAGATTGTCGAGCAGTTCGGGGCAGTGGACATCCTGGTGAATTGCGCCGGCATCACCCGCGACACAACCCTGAAAAAAATGACCGCCGAGCAGTGGGACGCGGTTATCGACACCAATCTGAGCAGCGTCTTCTATGTCACTCAACCTGTCTGGAACGGCATGATCGAACGCGGCTTCGGCCGTGTCATCAACATCTCATCCGTCAACGGTCAACGGGGCCAGTTCGGGCAGACCAACTACGCCGCCGCCAAAGCCGGCATGCACGGTTTTACCATGGCCCTGGCCTATGAGGGCGCGGCAAAGGGAGTGACCGTGAATACCGTCTCTCCCGGTTATATCGACACTGCCATGACCGCCGCCATGCGCGACGAGGTACGCGAAGCCATCCTTGCAGGCGTGCCCATGCGGCGCATGGGCACGCCAGAGGAGATCGCCCATGCCGTGGCTTTCCTGGCTGACGATGCCAGCAGCTACATCACCGGCGCCAACCTGCCGGTCAACGGCGGTCTGTTCATGCATTGATCACATTACTTCTCCCCCGAAAGTGATCGTTTGCGCCCGGCATCCTCCGCCGGGCTTTTTTTGCCTTGCGATTAGGCGCTTCCTCTGATCGGGTGGGTGGATCACACAAATCACAACGATTCAGCTCACCACCAACTCAAAATTGATTAGCCGCCGACAAAACACTTTCCCATCTCATTGTCTACCATTAGCCGCCTTTCTCTTTGCGTGCTTCGCGTCTTTGCGAGCGTATCAACCCGGCGATTTCAGATCGCTCAATGTGTCAGGATAGGCCCTCTTGTTGAATCTATCTGCTAGGCTAAGGCGTAGTTCTATAAGAAAAAATAGCTCTGACACATCAAGGAATAACCTGTATGACTTCCCGCAAACTCTTTGTTCTACTGCTGGTAGCGCTATTGCTGGCCGTGTTCTTTATTTTCGACTTGGATAGCTATCTGACTTTCGACAATCTGAAATCCCAACGGGATGCGATGATCTCCTGGAAGACCTCACATCCGATATTGGCCACGATTATCTTTTTCGTCGTCTATATAGCGGTCACGGCGCTGTCGCTTCCGGGTGCGACGATCATGACCCTGGCGGTGGGCGCGGTGTTCGGCCTGCTGTGGGGATTGCTGCTGGTCTCATTCGCCTCGACCCTCGGCGCTACCCTGGCCTTTCTGATTGCCCGTTTCCTCCTGCGGGATACAGTGCAGAGCCGCTATGGCGATCGCCTGAAGGCGATCAACGACGGCATGCAAAAGGATGGCGCCTTCTACCTGTTCACCCTGCGGCTGGTGCCGATCTTTCCCTTCTTCATTATCAACCTGCTGATGGGACTGACGCCGATCCGCACCCTGACCTACTACTGGGTCAGCCAGGTCGGCATGTTGGCGGGGACGCTGGTCTATGTGAATGCGGGAACCCAGCTTGCCACCCTGGAGTCGGCCTCCGGGATTCTCTCTCCCGGACTGATCGGCTCTTTCGTGCTGTTGGGTATTTTTCCGCTGCTGGCAAAAAAACTGGTCTCGCTGTTGAAGCAACAGCAGGCGCTTAAGGGCTGGGAGCGTCCAAAGATGTTCGACCGCAACCTGGTGGTGATCGGGGGCGGTTCCGCGGGACTTGTCTCCGCCTATATCGCCGCGGCGGTGAAGGCCCAGGTCAGCCTGATCGAAAAACACAAAATGGGGGGTGACTGCCTGAACACCGGCTGCGTACCCTCCAAGGCGCTGATCCGTTGCTCGCGCATCCTGAATCAGAGCCGTCGCGCCGAGGAGTGGGGATTCGACGCCATCGAGGTGAAATACGACTTCCACAACGTCATGGAGCGGGTGCAGCGGGTGGTGAAGGCGGTGGAGCCCCACGACTCCGTGGATCGCTATACCGGACTCGGTGTGGATGTCATCGAAGGGGAGGCCCGTATCACTTCGCCCTATAGCGTGGAGGTCAACGGTATCGAATTGAGAACCCCCCACATTATTGTCGCCACCGGCGCAAGGCCGTTTGTGCCGCCGATCACCGGCGTGGACAAGATCGACTATCTCACTTCCGACAATCTGTGGGAGTTGCGCGAACTGCCCGAGCGGCTGCTGGTGCTGGGCGGCGGGCCGATCGGCTGTGAACTCTCCCAGGCCTTTGCCCGTTTCGGCAGTCAGGTCACCATCGTGGAGATGATGCCACGGCTGATGATCCGCGAAGACGAGGATGTGGCGGAGATGGTCGCGGCGCGATTCAGAGAAGAAGGCATCAACCTGCTGGTCGGACACAAGGCCGTCGAATTCAGCCAACAGGATGGGGAGGATCTGTTGATCTGCGAGCGTGACGGCGAACCGGTGAAAGTCCCCTACGACCGGGTCTTGATCGCAGTGGGACGCAAACCCAATACCAGTGGTTTCGGCCTGGAAGATCTGAACGTCTCGCTCAACCCCAACGGCACCATCCAGACAGATGCCTACCTGCAGGCATCCATCCCGACCATCTATGCCTGCGGTGATGTTGCCGGCCCCTATCAGTTCACCCATACCGCCGGACATCAGGCCTGGTATGCGGCGGTCAACAGCCTGTTCGGGGCCTTCCGCCGGTTCCGTGTTGACTACTCGGTGATTCCTTTCGCCACTTTCACCGATCCAGAGGTGGCGCGGGTGGGACTCAACGAGCAAGAAGCAATCGCGCAGGGAATTGAATACGAAGTGAGCAGATTCGATCTGTCCGAGCTGGACCGGGCCATTGCCGAGGGTGAGGCCCACGGCATGGTCAAGGTGCTCACACCGCCGGGTAAGGACCGAGTCCTCGGCGCCACTATCGTCGGCGAGAATGCGGGCGAGTTGATCGGAGAATTCACCGCGGCCATGAAACAGGGGTTTGGCCTTAACAAGATACTCGGCACCATCCATATCTACCCCACCCTGTTCGAGGCCAACAAGTATGTAGCGGGGGTCTGGAAACGGGCCCACGCCCCTGAGAAACTACTCGCCTGGGTCGAACGTTTTCACACCTGGCTGCGGGGTTGATCGGGATTTGCGTCGCAAACCTACCGCCGGAGGCGGTGGTTTACCTACAGTGAATTATCAGGTTGACGGAGCCGAGAAGAATCTGTGATATTCTTGCCCCGAGTAACTCCTGTTGTACCCTTCCTTAGACGAGGTGAGCTCCATGCTGTTGCGCCGCATGTTCACAACACTTCTCCTACTGCCTCTCTCCTGTCTTGCCGAACCCTCTACCTGGCAGGGGGCGTTACAGGACGGCAGCCGGATCAGCATAGATCACAACACCAACAAGGTGATCAGAATTGCTGATGGCGTGACCACGCCGCTCTGGAACGGCGTCCACCAGCTCAACAACGGTGCAGTGATCATCGTACGCGACGGTGTGGTGGTGAAGGACAGGGTCATTATCGAGGCGCAGCACGAGCAGGAGCGCGATCGCCTGAATGCCGCCTGCATGCAACTGGTGAGAAAGGTTTGCGGACTCCATAGCGAGTGCGACGCCCATCCCGCTTGCGATCCGGCACGCCAGCTGCTGGCAATGGAGCGCAATGAGTTGAACGACAGTTGGTCCGGAGCGGTCCTGGAGAGCTCCACCCACTGTCTCGAAGCCCTGGGCAACGAGGGATTCTTTCAGATCTGCAATAGACGACAGCCAGGCAGCGAGACCCCCTGCGAAAAGCTGCGATTGAAAGTCTGCGGCAGCGATAACCAGTGCGGCGCCAGGGAAGCCTGTGATGCGGCAAGACAACTGATCACCATGGAGCTGCAGGATCTCCATAGCGCACCCAGCGGATTCACCTATGCCGGCAGTCAATGCCAAGATGCCTTGACTAACGTTTCCGCCTTTTTCCAGGCCTGTGACTAGCTTATCCCGACATAAGTCTCCTTAATTTTGGACAAATATCTGTTTCCGCGACCCTCAGGGTCCGCTGATCGGATGTCGATTTTTTTTACACCTAAGCCTGGAAACCAGTTCTTATTCAATCAATTACCTATAAGGTTTTTGTTGAATATTACCGAAAACCGGCACAATTATGGCGTCAATGCCGTCGAATATTTTTACAAAAAATCGTATAAGTCGTTACATATGCTTGTTAACTTGATGTAAATCCAGCGGATTTATATTTTGGCAATGTTATTGCATATATATAGGTAGGAGTTAATAACGGAGAGTTGAGATGAGAATCGAACAAGACCTTTTCAGTGCATGGCCGGAGGATCCGGCGTGGCCCGACCCCTTTGGCGATGATCCCTACGATATCGCCTTTTGACGGCATCATGACGACCTTCACAAGCAAGCGATTCTATGAACGGCTGTGTGGCGGTTAAGCCACGGATTGTGAGAGGGTTTGATATCTCAGTGAGTTCTTCCACGACTCGAGTAGGTAAAAAAAGCAAATCAGCAGAATTTGGATATTAACTTCGGGCATCCCGCCCTTCGCTCTACGGACTAGCCTTCGACTGTAATTTCCTGCTATGGACCAAAGCAGGGAAATGACACCTCGTGTAGTGTCCGTCCAGAAACAAGACAATTTCTCTCGCAAAGACGCAAAGATCGCCAAGAAAAAATAAATACAATAAAAAAAACAATAAGTTATAACTTTGCGATCTTTGCGAGAGTTTTTCTTTCCGGAGGGGTACTAAGTTAAGCACCATCCAGTTAGCGCCTTTGTTTCCCCCCCACCCCAACCCTCTCCCAGAGGATAAAGGGGGCAAGAGGTGGATCTATTGGACCGCCGATTAATCGTAGCGCTGTCTGATTTGACAAATCATCGCTTGACACTCCCCCATAGCGGAACCGGCGAAGTCGATTTCATTGTTGCTTCAAACCGGCATGAGCCGCGGCAAGCCTGGCTACCGGCACTCTCGGCGCCGAGCAGGAGACATAGTTGAGACCGGCCCGGTGGCAAAACGCGATCGAGCTTGGATGCCCGCCGTGTTCGCCGCAGATGCCGACACTCAGATCGGTTTTGATCCGGCGCCCCCAATCCACCGCCAGCTGCATCAACTTACCCACCCCCTTTTCATCCAACACTTCGAAGGGGTTGTCCTTGAGGATGCCGTTCTGGTTATACAGGGGCAGGAACTTGTTCTCGGCGTCTTCACGGGAGAAGGAGAAGGTGGCCTGGGTCAGGTCGTTGGTGCCGAAGGAGAAGAACTCCGCCTGTTCCGCCAGGGATTCCGAGCGCATGCAGGCGCGCACCACTTCGATCATGGTGCCGAAGCGGAAATTGAGCTTATGGCCCGACTTCTCCTCAACTTCGGCGCGGATCTCATCGACCATTTTCTTGACCAGTTTCAACTCCTCGGCGGTACAGACCTGGGGCACCATCATCTGTGGATGGACCTCGAGATCCTTGGCGGCGCACTCGGCGGCCGCCTCCAGGATGGCGCGGATCTGCATGCCGTAGATTTCAGGAAAGGTGATGCCCAGACGCACGCCCCGGTGTCCCAGCATGGGATTGGTCTCGGTCAGTGCACGCACCTTGCGCAGCATGGTCTCCTTCTTCTCGATCGACTGCTCCACCAGGCTCTCATCCACCAGGTGGCGCAGTGAATCAGCCCCTTCCTTGGCGTTCGTGGGGTCCTGCAGCAACATCAGACTACCGGCCAGCACGTTCATGCCGCGCACTGAATTGCGCAGGTGTTTCAGCTCCTCGAGATCGCTGAGCAGCTGCTGTTCGGTGGGTAAAAACTCATGGATCGGCGGGTCGAGCAGGCGAATCGTCACCGGCTTCGGCGACATCACCTCCAGGATCGCCTTGAAATCGCCCCGCTGCATGGGCAGCAGTTTATCCAGGGCCGCCTGACGCTGGGCCGGATCTTCCGCAACGATCATCTCGATCACCACCGGCAGCCGATCGACGGCATTGAACATCCGTTCGGTGCGACACAGGCCGATCCCCATCGCCCCATATTTCAGCGCCCGCCCGGCATCGATGGCCGTGTCCGCATTCGCCATCACCCGCAGATAGGCGGCCTCGTCCGCCCAGCGCAGCAACCGGTTTAGCTCCTCGGTAAAATCAGGCTCCACCATCGGAATCTCACCGAGAAAGACGTTGCCGCTGCTGCCGTCGATGGTGATCATGTCGCCTTCGCGGATCACCGTCCCCTTGGCCACCGCCTCGCGGCGCTGGACATCGACACTGATCCCCTCGGCCCCGGCCACACAGGGCTTGCCCATCCCCCGGGCAACGACGGCTGCGTGGGAGGTCTTGCCGCCACGGCTGGTGAGGATGCCCTGAGAGGCGAAGAAGCCATGGATATCCTCGGGCTTGGTCTCCTCGCGCAGCAGAATCACCTTCTGGCCCTGCTCCTTGCCCATCAGTTCGGCGCGATCGGCATCGAACACCGCCAAACCGCTGGCGGCCCCCGGCGAGGCCGGCAACCCTTGGGCAACGGGTTCAGCCTTGAATTGGTTATCGAGGCGCGGATAGAGCATCTGTTCCAGATAGCCGGGATCGATACGCAACAGTGCCTGTTCCTTGCTGATCAGCCCCTCCTCCACCATCTCCACCGAGGTGCGCACCATCGCCGTGGCATTCATCTTGCCGTTGCGGGTCTGCAGGCAGTAGAGGGTGCCGCGCTCGATAGTGAATTCGAAATCCTGGATCTCCTTGTAGTGGCTCTCCAGCTTCTGGCGCAGCTCTTCCAACTGCTCTGCCATCACCGGCATCTCCTCTGCCATGCGAGCGATCGGTTTCGGCGTGCGGATACCCGCCACTACGTCTTCACCCTGGGCGTTGACCAAATATTCGCCATAGAGTTTGTTCTGTCCGGTGCCCGGATTGCGGGTAAAGCCCACACCGGTGGCAGAATCGTTGCCCCGGTTGCCGAACACCATGGTGCAGACATTGACCGCCGTGCCATTGGCCATATCCGGGGTGATATTGAACTGGCGCCGGTAGTCGACCGCGCGTTTGCCCATCCAGGAACCGAACACCGCCTTGATGGCGATCTCCAACTGGGCATAGGGGTCCTCGGGAAAGGGGCGGCCGGTATACTGTTCGAAGACCTTGAGAAAGCGCTCGCTGATATCCTTCAGGTCGTCAGCGGAGAGGCCCACATCCTCGGTGACATGGGCATTCTGCTTCACCGCATCGAACTGCTTGTCGAACAGTTCGTCCGGCACGCCCAGGGCCACCTTGCCGAAGAGCTGGATAAAGCGGCGATAGGCGTCGTAACCAAAACGGGCATCCCCGGTCTGCTCGATCACCCCCTGCAGGGTATTGCTGTTGAGACCGAGATTGAGGATGGTGTCCATCATTCCCGGCATCGACATCGCGGAGCCGGATCGGACCGATACCAGCAACGGATTGGCCGCGTCCCCAAAACCCTTGCCACTGGCCTGTTCCACCTCGGTCATATGGCCCCGCACATCCTCCATCAGATTGCCCGGCAGGGTCCTGGATTCATTCGCCAGATAATCGAGACAGGCCTCGGTGGTGATCACGAAGCCAGGTGGCACATTCAACCCGAATTGGGTCATTTCGCAAAGATTGGCGCCTTTGCCTCCCAGCAGTTTCTTATCTTTTCCATCGCCTTTTTGAAATGCGTAGACATGCCGTTTTTCGCTCATTGACTGGCTGCTCCTTTAGTTGTCTGATTGCCACCATCTTTTCTTTCTATTAACCCGGCACCTTAATAGGTCATGTTCAGGGCTTCAAGCATGCCCCTGATCAAGGCGTGGTTCGCAGCCAATGGCCCATCCCTTGGCAAGAGCCACAACGCTGAGCAGGGGCATGCTTGAGGCCCCTCACCCATTGATTTATCTAAAGATAGGCCGTCGTGTGCCGGGCTACAGACTGCGTTATCAAAACTGACTGTAGAAGTGCTACAGTGGCGTTTTGATGCCTTGCTGTAGCCCGGCACACGACGGCTGAACATGACCTATTAAGGTGCCGGGTTAATAACCCGTTATAATACTCCCTTTTTGTCGCCGAACCATCAATGAGATCCATGGAAAAAACCTACGACCCCCACGCCATCGAACAACGCTGGTATCAGACCTGGGAGGCGCGTGGCTACTTCGCCCCGGGCCAGTCAGGCGATGCAAGCTACTGCATCATGATTCCACCGCCCAATGTCACCGGCAATCTGCACATGGGACACGGGTTCAACAACACCATCATGGACACCCTGATCCGTTACCACCGCATGAAAGGCGACAAGACCCTCTGGCAAGCGGGCGCCGACCATGCCGGGATCGCCACCCAGATGGTGGTGGAGCGCCAGCTGGAGGCGGAAAATAAAAAACGCCACGACCTGGGACGCGAGAAGTTCATCGAACGGATCTGGGAGTGGAAACGAGAGTCCGGCGGCAACATCTCACGTCAGCTGCGCAGACTCGGCTCTTCATTGGACTGGCAACATGAACGCTTCACCATGGACGAGGGTCTCTCCGAAGCGGTCAAGGAGGTCTTTATCCGCCTCTATGAAGAGGGCCTGATCTACCGTGGCAAACGCCTGGTCAACTGGGACCCCAAGCTGCACACCGCCGTCTCCGATCTAGAGGTCCTTTCCGAGGAGGAGAACGGCCACATGTGGCATATGCGTTATCCCTTGAGCAATGGCCAGGGCCATCTGACCGTTGCCACCACCCGCCCAGAGACCATGCTCGGCGACTGCGCAGTGGCGGTGAATCCCGGTGATGAACGCTATAGGCACATGATCGGCGAACTGCTGGAGCTACCGCTGACCGGCCGCCGCATCCCCATCATCGCCGACGAGGAGCACGTCGATCCCGAGTTCGGCACCGGGTGCGTAAAGATCACCCCGGCCCACGACTTCAACGACTACGCCGTGTGGCAACGCCACCGGGACGAAGTGACCATCAGCGCACAGGCCCACGGCGGGCTGATCAACATCTTTACCATCGATGCCGCAGTGCGCGAAAACGAAGCGGATGAAGGCGCCTTGATCCCGGAAAGATATAGCGGCATGGACCGCTACGAAGCGCGCAAACAGATCGTTGCCGACTTGCAGGAGCAGGGCCTGCTGGAAAAGATCGACGAGCACAAGCTGATGGTGCCCAGGGGGGATCGCTCCGGCGCGGTCATCGAACCCTTCCTCACCGACCAGTGGTACGTCAAGATCGCCCCCCTGGCCAAGCCCGCCATCGAGGCGGTGGAGAGCGGCAGGATCCGCTTTGTCCCGGACAACTGGAAGAACACCTATTACGAATGGATGCGCAACATCCAGGACTGGTGCATCAGCCGCCAGATCTGGTGGGGACATCGCATCCCCGCCTGGTACGACGAACAAGGCAATGTCTATGTCGGCCGCTCCGAGGCCGAAGTACGACGCCAACACAATCTGGCTGACGACTATCCCCTGCGACGGGATGAGGATGTCCTCGACACCTGGTTCAGCTCTGCCCTATGGCCCTTCTCCACCCTCGGCTGGCCCGAGCAGACCGAGCGTTTGCAGGCGTTCTATCCCACCAGCGTGCTAGTGACCGGCTTTGACATCATCTTCTTCTGGGTCGCACGGATGATCATGATGGGCCTCAAGTTCATGGACGACGTCCCCTTCCATGAGGTCTATGTCCACGGCCTGGTGCGCGACTCCCACGGGGAGAAGATGTCCAAGTCAAAGGGCAACGTCCTCGATCCCACCGACCTGATCGACGGCATCGAACTGGAACGGCTGATCGAAAAACGCACCAGCGGCATGATGCAACCGCAACTGGCGAAGAAGATCGAACAGCAGACCCGCAAAGAGTTCCCGGACGGCATCCCCAGCTTCGGCACCGACGCCCTGCGCTTCACCTTTGCCGCCCTGGCGGCCACCGGCCGCGACATCAAGTTCGACCTGGGGCGGATCGAGGGCTATCGCAACTTCTGCAACAAGCTGTGGAACGCCACCCGCTATGTGATGATGAATGTGGAGGGTCAGGATTGTGGTGTGAGTGGCGCAAAAACCGGTCACTCCGAACCGCCTGCCAAGCTTGAGCGCTCAGTCGCCGACCACTGGATTCTGTCACGCCTGCAAAAGACCAAGCAGGCAGTGGCGGATGCGATCGAAGGCTACCGCTTCGACCATGCCGCCCAAGCGATCTACGAATTCACCTGGAACGAGTACTGCGACTGGTACCTGGAACTGAGCAAACCGGTGCTCAACGACGACAACGCCTCGCAAGCCGCCAAGCGCGGCACCCGCCGCACCCTGGTGCGGGTGCTGGAGAATCTGTTGCGCCTGACCCATCCCATCATGCCCTTCATCACCGAAGAGATCTGGCAACGGGTTGCGCCGATTGCAGGCGTCAGCGGCGAGACCATCATGAACCAGCCCTTCCCCACCCAGCGCGAATCCCTGATCAACGAAGCGGCGGAAATCGAGATGGCCTGGGTGATGCGGTTCATTCTCGGCATTCGCAAGATCAAGGGAGAGATGAATATCGCCCCTGGTAAACCGGTGCCGGTGCTGCTGGCCAATGCCAGCGACAACGACCAAGCCCTGGCCGAACGGCATCGCCATTTTCTCGATTTTCTCGCCCGCACCGAGTCGATTGAAGTATTGGCCGCGGATGACCAGGAACCGGAATCCGCCACTGCACTGGTGGGTGAGATGAAAGTGCTGATCCCTCTTGCCGGTTTGATCGACAAGGAGGCTGAGATCAAGCGCCTGGAGAAAGAGATCGGACGCCTGCGGAATGATGCGGACCGGACCGAAAAGAAGCTGAGCAATCCCAAGTTTGTCGACAAGGCGCCGGAAGCCGTGGTGCAGAAAGAGCGGGATAAGTTAGCCGAAACGCAGAAAGCATTGGAGAGTTTGCAGACCCAGCTTGTAAAGATTCAGAATTTATAAGGCTCTTCTTCCCCTGATCGAGTGGGCGGCGGAAAGCGCATGAATAAGCCGCCAATGGACGCCGATGACCGGAATCGTCATATTTTGTTTTTCCCATCCACTCGATGTGGTGAAGAACCAATAAAATGGAGTTTGTCATGATTCGCAGTTGCTCTCTTTTCAGTACCATCTTCTGCCTCTTTGCCATCGCCGCTCCTGTTCATGCAGAAACACCTCTATCCTCATATGAGAATTTTAAAATCGATCTTGTTGATCTACGTCATGTGGCGTTCTGGATAGAGATTTCCGGGTATTTCGAGCCGGGAAAAAAGCGTCGCGGCGTTCTCTATCGGGACTCGAAGCCAATCGCTAAATTCAGCGTACTGCCGAAACCGAAACCCCGCTTGTTTAATGACCGAAATATTGCCACAGCAGGAAAACATATCTACCGCCTCGTTATCTTTGAGAACAATGAAGAGTTTGCCACCTACCGGGAGGAGATAGATACGAGGGAGATTCGCGGCAATATCCGTGAGAGTACGTTATGGAAGGAATCGAGACACCTTGAGGGTGATGTTTATCTTCATGGAGACACACGCCTCAGAATAGGCGGCCAGGAGCCGGTTGTCATCTCTGGCAACGATATCGTGCTAGAAGACACTTCAACGCTCCAAGTAGGGTCCGACGCAGTACTTGATGTTTGGGCAAAAAGTGATCCACCATCGAAAACCAGCACGGTAATCGTTGAGGGGGGAACGCTAAAATCCCCAATTGACGACGTGGGACGCGTCTCTCTTATCGATGCGCGACTCGATGGGCCTGAATGGATATCCGCTCATGCCCTTATCGCCCTTTCCGGGAATCGCGGCAAGTGCTCGGAGAACAGCAGTGGGCGCATTATTTTTCAGACGTCGGAAGGCGACGCTTTACGCCTTGCCAATAACAAGCTGACAGACTGCGATGCCACGATAAATCTCTTGCCGGTCAAATCAAGCCTCAGCATACAAGAGAATACCCTTGGCGCGCTCTCTCTGACGTTAAACCCCATGCTTCGAAAGCTCATCGTTGAAAAAAACGTCATGACTTCCGACCATGAGGATGGCGTGACCCTTGAAATTAAATTTTCTGGCGAAAACGGAACAAAGAAAGAAACAGGGAATGAGAATATCGTATACGAACGCATTATCCGCAACAATAAAGCGTCTGCGGCAGAACTCACCAGACCCGCTGAAATGCTTATCGAAACAAACAGCTTCGATCACGGGCTTACTATTATGGGCCCGGCATATCGAAACCGAATTATCGATAACTCGATGATAGAAAGTAGCGACAATGACAGTAAAGGCATTACGCTTATCGGCAAAAATATTGGGAATGAAATCACTCGCAATCATATTCGAGGTCAATCACACGGAATAAATCTTGTCGCAAGGGATTTAGAAAGGAACATTTCGGGAGCAGTTGAAAACAATATCATTCGAGAAAACACGATAGAGCATTGTGAGTCAGGCATCAGACTACATGCACCTGAACAAACGTCTCCAATCGCGAAAAACCTTTTTCGTGATAATACGATCAGTAGCTGTTCGGAAGGATTTTACTTTATCGGCTTTATCAAAGAAAACGATATTTTCAATAATCTCTTCAAAGAAATTGATGGAGAAGATATTATCTTTCGTTCTCCCAACTCCTGCAAACTGTCAGTCTATTGCACGAATCGCTTTTACACTACACCGGAAAAAGAGAAAAACATTATCGGAGGCCCGAAACTCGGGGGAAATGCCTGGAGCAAGTACCGCCACCTCGACAATGACGAAGATGGATTTGGCGATAGGCTTCACCCTATCATCCGTGGGGATGGGGAATTATTCGGCGACAACTTTCCACTGACACTGAACCGCCTCGTGGTAAACTCGACACGAGACCTTCCTGACCAAGAGGCTGGTGACGGACGATGTTTTACCGGAGAGACCAATGTGAGTGGAGAACCGGAATGCACGCTTAGGGCGGCCATTGAGGACACCAACCAAAAAAAAGTGCACTGGCACTACTCAGAGATTGAATCTGAAACCGTGTCGTTTGCCATTCCAAAGCGTGATCCCGGCTGCTATGCCTTTGAGGGAAATAATATCTGCCGGATCAGTATTAACGCTAATCTTCCGCGTATACAATCGCCGATTCATATTGACGGAAAAACGCAGGATAATGCAAAAACCGCTAATCACCCGCTCATTGAGCTTGATTTTGGCGGCAGCCCCATACTCCTGAAGACTGACGAACCATCGACGCCTCTCTGTACTCCAGTAGTTCCCTCTCAGAAAGCCTGCTTGTCCTTTGGTGCAGACCAACCGATTTACGTCGAGATTGTCAGAAAGTTGTCGAATATTTCACTTTTTGGTTGCGCGCAACCGAACGCCCTTGCCGCCAACAAGCTTTATATTGAACTAACGGGAAGCCATATAGGCATTCATGCTTCGGGAAAGTTACCGGAGGCCGGCAAGAGAAACGCAGGCAATGGGATTTTATTGATCAACAATGACCCCACACCGGCTGCTAAATCCTCTATTGGAAAGCATGGAATTGGCGGAAATAACGTCATTGTCGGCAACAAAGGGAATGGAATTGTCCTCGATAATGCCTTTCATTCGGCGATTCAGTGTAACCAAATCGGCATCTTCGAGGAACATATAAAACCACCGCTTTCCGGTAATGGAAAAAACGGCATCGTTATTTACCAAAGCCTGTTTAACGCCATTGGTTTTGATCCAAGAGAAGACGGAAATTGGGACCCGAATGCAGGAGAGAAGTGCGCATTTGGCGGCCATGGAAACGTCATCTCAAACAATCACTGTCACGGCATTATCGTTTCGGGAGAACAGTCAATGGGGAATATTATTACTGCCAATAAAATCGGCACAAACAGTAAGGGAGAGATAGGACAGAAGAGTAAAACACAGAACAATAGCCCGATATATGGCAACAAAAAGGATGGAATTCATGTTACCAACAGCGTTAACCAGCTCTTTATCGGGTATCCTCCACGCCTCTTTCCCGATATGCCATTCTCTTATCCAGATGGATGGGAGAACATTATTGCCGGAAACGGAGAAAATGGTGTTGCCCTAAATGGCGAAAAAGTAAAACAAGTGGTTATTCGCCGTAACAGTATCTTTGCAAATGCACGCTTGGGAATAGACTTGCAAAAAAACGACAGAATCCCTCCAGGAAAAATAGAGAGCGATGGGGTGACTCCGAATGATTTTGGTGATCTGGGTATCTTCGAGGGCATCAATAAAGACGACATGGATGAAGGACCAAACGGGCTTCTAAACTTCCCTGCAGGCGTTAGCTATAGTTACGATGAGAAGAACAACGTCACTCGGGTTTCAGGCATCCTCGATGTTCCCGGCGAGATGAAAAACATGGAAATGAAGCTGAACGGTTATCTTATTGATTTTTACGTCAGTGACGCTCAGCACGATAAAGATTCTCGGCACGGACCAGGAGAGCTCCACATTGACTCCTTTTTTCCCAAAAAGCGACGCTTTACCCATCAAATAAAGGGGAGACTTGAAAAACCCTTTTTAAGCGCAACTGCCACGCATGTCCCCACCAATTCAACATCGGAATTCTCACCAGTTTGCGGCACCTACGAAGGAGATCCCTTACCGGACGATCCTGACAACGATAAAGATTCTCTGTGCGACATTTGGGAGCTTCATGGCGTCGACTATGACAGCGATGCGAAAGCCGATCTAGACCTTAGAAAGCTTGATGCCAAGCAGCCCCCCAATCCCAATCGGAAGGATCTGTTTCTCGAGATCGACTGGGAAGACTGTAGTATACCGAAAAGCAAGGGTTGCGACGGGAAAAAAACCCATAACGAAAAACCTCATGAGGCGATACTTGCCGATGTCAAAAAATCCTTTTCGGAATTTGAAGTGAAAGACAAGCAAGGTGTTCAGCTTCATGTAGAGTTGAGTGAAGGTCTTTCTCATAGAGAGGAAACGGATTTAGCTTATATAACAGATGAAAAATCCTCCTCGATTAATTGCACGGAGAATTCTGCCCATTGCCCTAGCGGAGATGAAAGCAATTACGGCGTATCAACCTATTTGGGAAATCCTTCCGACCGGCCATCGCCTGAATGTAATAAAAAGCCAGGGAAAAGCAACCTCGTTACCCAGAACAAGAAGGTAAGCGTCCAGGAATGCAGAAAACGACTGGGCGCCAGGGAACTCACTCACCACTATGCCGCGTTCGTCCACCAGGCAGTGAGCTATAAGAAAACGAACGGCGAGACAAAGGTGATAAATATAGGCGGCGCTGCTTACATGCCAGGGAGTGAGCTGATTGTCACCGCAGATACTCATCTCGATGAAGCTCGACTCGAAGCCTATCGTTACCGTGAAAATTTAGGCCCGAGGGCTTCGTCTGAAGATGTGATGCGCCGAAATATATCAAGGGTCTTACTACACGAGCTTGGACACAACCTCGGCCTTAATCATGGTGGAAACGAGGAATTGAACTGCAAGCCGAATTACCTGAGCATCATGAACTACAATTACAATCCCCGCTATTTTCCCGAGGTTCCGCTTGAACTTTCGACTGAAATACTCGCAGCACTCGACCCAACGGCATTAAGTGAAAAACGAGGCGTCAATAGCAAGCGGAAGAATTGGCGAGTCGTGTACAATACAGCGCCGCGGGGTTCCAACCAGGGAGAGGTAGTCGCGACAAAGGCATTTATCGGTAACGATAATAAAGTGGATTGGAGCAATAATGGAGCAATCGATGAGAAGAAGTTGATTGTTTCAGATATCTCAAGAAATAATCGATTCGCCTATCTCGATGCCTGCCCTGGCCTGTTCTCTTTCTATCTCTTTATCGTAAAAGCCAAGCCCAATGATCAATCCGCGACAATCGTGCTCCAATATGAAATCGACAAGGAAAGCGATCTTGATAATGCCAGTATTCAGCTCTTCAATTTTAGGACAGCAAGACGGCTGAAAGCCATTGGCACGCTCTCAAATATCAAGGTGCTGAATCCCGGATCAGTGGAGGCGCGTTTGACGAGTCCTTCTGCCAATAAATTAAGGCTAAACGGCCTCTACCGTTACTATGTTATTCACAAACAGCCATTGCGGATTTCTGAAAGTCAGAAAGATGCAGAAAACCTCATCTTTAACTTTCGGGGCTATCCCGGCTTTGAGAAAAACATCCCGCAAGAACCCAGGCTTCTCACCCTCGAGGAGTTACGAGCATTTGCTTTCTCGCAGGATTTTGATGGGGACGGATTGTATGACGGAGAAGACAATTGTCCTGCCAGGCCGAACCCAACGCAGGACGACCGCGACAAGGACGGTTACGGCAATAGCTGTGATCCCTAGGCAGGTTTTGGCCAATGATTCTTCTGATCGTCAATCCACCCACGGCCTCGCCTGCTTTATGACCAATTGATTGTCACGATCGATCTTGAACTCGATATCCATGGCAAATGTTTTGTCCGCCGCCCTGCCATAGATTACCTTGAAATGGGCATGGATCGCCCTCATTTGGACTGTTAGTAACTCGATCTGATCGTCGGACAAGACATGGTTTGGAGGCTGGACGAGGTTCGAGTGACGGATATAGATCGTCTCGTTGCCTAACTGAGTCGGATTTTCAGAAACGATCGTCCTCATAACAAGCAGTTCATCCGGTACTGAGCCATCCTCCGGGTTGGTGACCAAGGCTTCACCCACTTGCACATTGATATAATAGCCCTCCCAATTTGGATCGAAAATATTCTTGGTCAGTCCGACACCGTTTGCCTGCTCTTCATCGAAGTTAGGGTGGACAAGCACTCCCATTGCCGTTGTGAAATGGTCAATGCGGTAGAACTCACGCTCCTCAAATGCGCGATAATTCCACAAACTTGCCCAGACCTGTTTAATCGACTTCTCTATATGTCCCTCATCCTCTCGATGGGTGAATGAGTCATATAGACCAGCACCGTTAAACCCTTGTAGATCTTCATTATT
Source organism: Candidatus Thiodiazotropha sp. (ex Epidulcina cf. delphinae) (assembly GCA_025656455.1). Lineage (GTDB taxonomy): Bacteria > Pseudomonadota > Gammaproteobacteria > Chromatiales > Chromatiaceae > Thiodiazotropha. Next base: position 160,465 of record JAHXHS010000001.1, read on the forward strand.
TGTGCTGGAGCGACAGCGTAACGGCTGACCATCAGGGAAGGCAGCATGCATCTCTGCCAATGCCTGCAACAGTTCGGTAGGCACAACTGATTTTTTGATAAGACGGCGAAACTTCCGCAGCCGTTTTTCCCGCGTGTCTGCATTCTGTCTGAATTCGGGATCTGCCATCATTTCCCGCACCCTGTCATAAAGACCATTCTCGACCATGAAGCGGTGATAGAAATAAAATGGCACTGCATAACCATTGGGAACCATGTTCGGTAGAGTAAGAATCTTGTCCAGTTCGGCGACATTTGCAGCTTTTGCGCCATAGGCGATCAGATCGGCACTACCAATATCCTTGAGATCGACAATCTTCATGCGACTGAGATCGCGGCGAGGCAATTGTGGTTCCTGGGGACGTATTCGCTCTAGATGCTCATCAAACTCGGCCTGTGTCGCTTCACGGATCTCGATATCGTCTGCAGCCACTTTCAGGTAGACCAGTTTATTGATCAGCGGTGAAATGCGTGGATCATTCGAAGCTCCCTTCAGATAGGCATTTGGCGTATCATTCTGTTTGGCCTTCAGATTGATGTGCGACAAGGGCGTCTGCGGCTCTTCGGTGAGAACGCCGGCCACATGCGTCAGATCATTGGGCAGCAATTTAAAAACAACTATATCGTGAATAGTCGGCGGTCTTGGGTCCACAGCATCGATCAGCCGGAGCCTTCCGAAGCCTTCACCCAGATTCAAAGGGCTGTAAGTCCTATTGCCGAACAACGCTTTGGTCGAAACCTGTTTTACGCCCGCCTGCTCATATTGCGCTTTCTCACGCTGATACAGTGTTTGATGCGTTTCGCCGGCCGGATGATAAGCCAGCTTTTCATCGACAAACGGCATCGCTGCACGGAGCAAGCGGTATGCCTTGCTAACAAAACGGACTTTAACCGGGTCCGTGGGCCAGAACTCAAACACATATAACCCCTGATCTCCAGAGGGCCAGCTGAAACTGTCGTGCAAGAGAATCGTGCCCGCCAAGAATTTGCGACTGTCGGTAAAGTATGTTTGTTGATTGAATGCCGTGCCTGTCAGCTGGACACCTAAGGCAGTTTTGGCAAATATGTAGTGATATTCGACATTCCTGGTGTTGATAAAGTAGAGAATCGGCGTATCACTATCGACATGCGTCATCAAAAACTTCACTTCGCGGACTGCCAGGGCGCCTGGCACATTATCGAAGCGCGCCAATTGTTCAAAGCTTGTGCGATCCGGAATGACCCTGGCGCCGAGTTCGGCCGGCACATCAATTGCAACTGCTACCCGGGTGTCCAGCTCGTCTATAAGCGTAGTGACAGCCGACGGTTCGAACAGACTCACTGGCGAAACCTGAGTCACGATATCAATCGCCGTATAAGGCAGCGTGGTTGGTAACGGAAAACGGCGTAAGGAGTTACGATATGTTCTATTCATCCTTTACTCACTCGACAAGTGTCTAGAAAGTTTAGTAAAAAGTCCTGAAATTTATTCCGTCATTCTCACTTCAAGCCTGAAGAGATGCATGTTCCAAGAGAGCGATAGCAATCATCCCTGCCCTGAGCGGATTGAGATTGGCACAGGCCATACAGCCGGCCAGGGCTTTTTTATCCAATAATAGCTGGGACTTAACCTCCCCTCCAAGAATCATCCCCTGATGAGAATCACTGGCAGATTACATTAATCATGATAGTATGGCAGTAGCTTGGATGGATGTCTGCGTAGCATTAGCCTTGTAATGCTTACACTCTGGCCCATTGACACTTGACCACTGAACCGCACTATTAGACACATAGGAGATGATTGGAAATATTAATGCCAGTACCGTATGAATATTCACACGCCGCTGATCACTTCTATGAGTTTTTGCTGGAGGCGCGGGACACTGCAGAGTTGGGCAGCACCCATCAGGCGTACACCATGACACAAGGCATCCTCCAGGCCTTTCGACGCCGCCTTGACTTTAAGGGTGCCATCCTTTTTGCGAGTGTCTTGCCGGTCGGGTTGCGCGCGCTCTTCGTCGCGGACTGGGACACTGATGAACCTAAACGCCAATTCGAAGACCGCGCCGACATGACTAAGGAAGTCCAGGCGCTACGCGCCGCCCACAACTTTGCGCCTGACACTGCCATACGTGATGTAGCATACGCGCTAAGACGACACGTGGATGAGACCGTCTTCGATAGTATTCTTGCCAGACTTCCTGAGGGCGCGGTGGATTTCTGGCAACCGTGACTCGGCTGACGCCGAAAGCCTCTTGCTCCAAGCTGTCAATGCCAAACCTGGGATATTCTGACCGATGCCGCGGCTTAGCCTGGCACCTCCCTGGCCGCGAATGGGCTGGGCTGCCATATTCCGAACTTCATCGACTCCGGCGTGGCGACATGTCCCACTAGGTCTTCGAAAACAATGGAAGTGGCATGGGTGGAAACGCCCGGCTCAACCAGAAAACGCCTGATCGCCTCGAACGCTGTGCTGTCGGCATATTGCCGACTCCAAGAGAAAAGAAATTCAACCTCGCCCGATCTCTCTTCCCTGGAGCCGCTAAAGAGGCTGATTGGCAAGTCGAGCAGGTCTCGCGGGACACCCTCCTCTATAATCTGGACACGAACCCGCTGGATAGTCGTATCCGGACAGGGATAGCCGATCCCTGCATAGGGATCGACCAATTCTGGGTCATGCTCCAGCGCGAAAGGAACCAGATCGGGTTCGCTGCTGGGAATCTCGGCCTGTAGCCATCGATCGTAATCCAACAGGCTCAAAGGGTGTTCGGGATTCAGGCCGAGTCTTTCGCGAATCAACTCAGACACCCTGTCGAGCCCCATTCCCATATAGTCTTCGATACGCTTCCAATGTGTCAGGTAGCGCGGCCGGCGCCGGATGGTAGAGACGAAGCTGAGCCGTATGCGTCTTTCATTCGGATCGACCGCCATCACAGCCCGTTGCACCACCGGCGCTTTCCATATCACCCGTCGCGCCCCAAGCCGGATGGACAAGATCTTGCCGGCAAGGGGGCCTGTCGAGGCCGGGTCGGCCAACAAGGCGATAGGGCCGGCGGCCGGCAACGGCTGCAGGGTCGCCAGGTCATCGTCCCGTTTGTCCCAGAGAGTGGCGATGAATACCCCCTCTCCGCCCGCCTCTGCGGCGTCAACGCCGGGAGCAGGCCATGATGCACGGCGGGCAATCTTAAAACCGAGAGCATGGTTGAAAAAGGAGGGTGGCTGATGGAGCATCTTGAAGAGAGGCTCGGTGGGTATGCCTGAGATCAAGATATCTTCGAGGGCGCTGTAATTACACCAAGGATAGTAGACCGCCAGCCGGTCTTCGAAATCGATCCAACGCAGATCTTCACTGCCATGGGTCAACGCGGTCTCCAACGCTTCAGCCGATATCGCGCTATCCGGCGTTATCGAGATCTCATAGTATTGGCTGCGGGAGTCAACCTCACCATAACAGCCCCAGTGACTGTAGCGCTTGACTTGCTCGAAGGCCTCCAGGGAGACGAAGCGCCAATCGTGACAGTAGCCTAGCTTCGGTGGCAATTGGCTGGTGCCGAAGAGGCTGAGCTGTTGCCTCCGGGAGCCGGCATCGGCCGCTTCGTCCACAAAGGGGACCTCCCAGTTGTCGGCCGGCAGGTATTTCTGCACCCAGTAGCCCTCCTGCCGTTGTTCGCTAAAGCCCTTTGCTCCCCGCAGGGTGATGGTCATGTCATCGCGCAGCCCGATCAGTTGCGGATAACAGACATCCCCCGCCTCGCTCACCAGATCGGCGGTGGAGAGGGCTCCATCCAAAAGTGCCTTCTCATCGGCTTCGGAAAGGGCCACCGCGACACAACCGGGAGGGAGTTTGCGCCAGCGCCAAGTGCGGTCGATGCTGCCCCAACTAAAGACCAGGGTGAACAACAGATCTTCGCCAGGTTCAAAATCGTAACCAGGATCCTGGGCGGGGATCTGAAAATCCACCGGCACCCGCCCAGCCACCAGACAGGTCTGGCGGGCAACGGCAAGGCGGCTCCCCGAATGGATGAAGCCGTTCCTGAACGGACACCAGAAACGCTTCAGCTCAAGCTGGCAATCTGCCGGATAGCGTTTCTCATCCCGGTAGGGTTCATAACCCGGATCAGATGCCTTCTCCGGCGGCAGGCCGGCAAAGGTCACCATGCTGCGGCTGGCGTCGCCCCATCGATTGTCACCTGGATGGACCAGGCGCCAGCGTTCGCTATAGTAGGTCTGCTCATCGATCCAGAGCAGGCCGTAAGCATCCCGCAAGGAGGCCTGTTGATTCTCGTCAAGGGGACCCTCTTTGATCCGGCAGAGGATGTAGTAATTGCAGGTGCCGTCGAAAAAGGAGGCGAAATCGCCGATCGGCCCCATATTGAAGGCCAACACATGGAGCTCGCCCCCCTGGCAGTCGGTGTAATGGGTATGGCGGTGCAAACGGCCGACCCCCATGCCAAGGACTTTGTGAAAGCGGATAGAGCGCTCACTGCGGTCCAGGACCTTGCCCGCCCATCCCCAGTCCCAACCATAGTCCACATACCGGTAGCCGCTCTCATCGTCGAGCCATTCGGGCAGCTCACCACTCTGCTTCGGCGGACGGCAATCGAGCCGATGCCAGATTGCGGGTTCGAAACGCACCAGCATCATATCCGGCCGCACCTCCTTCATGGCCCGCAACAGGACCCTGCCCGGCACCCCCAACAGGGACGGCAAGGAGCGATTGGGCGGGAAGAGTGGATCGAGACGCCTGCCGATATTGTAGAGGAGGAAATTAGCCAGCGAGATATGGCGGTTGTATCGGTGTTTATCGATCAGCAAAAGGTCGTCGAAACGAGCCCCAGGCACGGCGTATTCCGGATCGAGTTTAGTGTAGAAACCGGGAACATCGCACGCCTTCTCCGAGGCGTGTTTTCGATAGTCCAGGAAGTCCCGGACAATGGCGGCAATGTAGAAGTTGTCAGTGCCGGACTCCTTGGCAAAGAGTCGGCTCTCGCCGGCGGCGATCATTTCAAAGACCGGCGCGGGGGCGATGTCGAAATCGGCTTCGTGTTTAGGTTCGGCATCGGCCCGGCCCCGGTGTGTCTGATAGGAGATGGCGATCGGGCCGGAGAGATCGCCATCGTAAGTCTCCCTGGAAGGCGTCAGCAGGCGCCACGCCTCGTCTTCCGCCGGGCTGCGTAAACGGACCCCGCCTTGATCGTCGATCATGACCTGGTAATAGACGCCACTGTCGGAGTATCCGTCTTGGCTGGAGACATCGGAGATATTGAAGCAATCCGCCTGATGACGTGGGATACCGGCGATGGGAGAATCCGGGCTCCACTGGTGATGTGTGGTAAGGAGGCGGGATGGACCGATAAGCCGGCGGATGCCCCAGGCCAACCATCTCCCGCCCTGACGGATCCAAGAGGCCACGCGGCGACCGCCTGCGCGGATAGCAACGCCGACTACGCGCCCAACCCTTCTGATACCGCCGGCCAAGGCGCGACCGCCGCGACGCACCCCGTCACCACGGCCCTCGCCAAACAGCGCGTCCAGACCAGCGCCTATCACGCTTGCGCCGCCTTCAACCACCCGGGCTGACAGGTCCGAGCCCTCTTCCACCAGGGTTGCCGTTGTATCGGCGACGGCCTCGACTAGATCGGCAGCGGTATTCGCCACACTCTCGATCACCGCACCACCGGTATCGGCCGCCGTTGTAACAACCGCGCCCGCGGCCTGTCCAAGATCTTCCCAAAATCCCATGACGATCAGCCCTCAGAACAGCATTGGATTAAGAACGATCAGTTTACACAATACTGATGATTGGGTGGATATCTTATACAAATCATCCCGTGTATTGGCTTGATGGTTTTCATTTCTGCTGAAATCTCTCTTGCCAATCACGGCCAATTTGCGTTTATCCGCGTTCATTTGCGGAAAATTCCTGCTTGATGTGCTTGAATTCTCTCCCCACTTGAATATAGAGTGAACCAACAAGAGCAAAGGGAACATCTACCTTAAGTAAAGAGCATCGAGGATCATTGGCGGATTGACATAATCATGATGATTTTGTTGTATTTCGTCTTCCAAGATCGATATGATTAACCCGGCAACCAAGTATGTCGGGTTAATATAATCAGAGCACGACGATATGAAACCTTGTCGAGAATGCAAGCATGAAGTATCTGAGCAGGCCGCAGCCTGTCCCAACTGTGGGGCTCCGTTCCCTGCCAGGGAGAAATGGGATGGATGGGGTTTTGAGTACAAATCCGAAGCCACGCTGCTTGGATTACCCTTGCTTCATATCTCCTTCAAGTTTCGCCCAAACCGCGTCCCTGTGCCAGCAAAAGGTGTTATTGCGATTGGCCAGTTTGCCTACGGCATTTTCACGCTATCCCAATTCGGCATGGGTGTTGTGAGCGTCAGCCAGTTCACGATTGCCGGTTACGCCTTGGCTCAATTTGCCTTTGCATACTCGTTAATTGCCCAGTTTGGCATCTACATTCACGAAGGGCATGGCCAGTTGGTAATGAGCTTGAGTGAACTACTTGGAATGCTCTGACCATAAGCTCCAGCCGCAAAACGGTGCAACGCATCGCAGCCAGCCACACTGCTTTTACAGTCGAGTAAAAAGCACACATTGAACAGTATCTCAATAAAACCGTCAGATAAGTAAAGGCGGCGCTGACAATACGCCTGTATGCTTTGCGCTGACACATTCACGCCCACGGCTTGATCTTAGGCTTGCGAGGACTTGACCATGGTTCAGGTGACAAAACACTCTGATACACATGAAGTTTTCAATCAACCAACGCCATTGGAGCATTACAACGCATACGCTTCGGATCTTATCTTGCAGCACTATGTATACGCGTTTAGTGGTGACTGGGGCGATGATGCGCTAAGCGAATACGGTCGTTTGGTAGGCAATGAACTCCAAACAGCGGGTTTTGATGCCAATCACTATAAGCCAGAATTTCAAAGCCATGATCGGTTTGGGCATCGTATAGACTTTGTCAAATACCACCCAGCATATCACCAACTGATGACAGCCGCGATCAAGGCAGGTCACCACAACTTACCCTGGGTCAATAACAGAGCTGGCGCGCATGTTGTCAGGGCAGGGATTGAATATCTGCATACACAGGCAGACCCCGGCAGCGGATGCCCTCTTACCATGACATTTTCATCGGTGCCGACTATCAGACATCAAGAAAATATTGCAAAAGCGTGGTTACCCGGAATTACGGCAAATATATATGATCCGAGAGATATCCCATTTTATGAAAAGCAAGGTTTGACCATTGGCATGGCCATGACGGAAAAACAGGGAGGCTCGGATGTTCGCTCTAACACCACTTATGCATACCCGCTCGAGATTGCGGGTCCAGGCAATCCCTACGAGCTGATAGGACATAAATGGTTTTGCTCAGCACCGATGAGCGATGCATTTTTAGTGCTTGCAAAAACCGATCCGGGCTTGTCTTGCTTTCTGCTGCCACGCTGGAGACCTGACGGCAGTAAAAACGCCATGCATATTCAGCGCCTTAAAAACAAGATGGGCAATGTCTCAAATGCTTCTTCCGAAGTGGAGTATCGCAATGCTTTTGCCTGGATGATCGGTGAGGAAGGGCATGGCATTAGAACTATTCTGGAAATGGTTGCCATGACACGCTTTGATTGCATGATCGGCTCTTCATCGATTATGGGCCTCGCTTCCGCACAAGCACTGCATCATGCCAGCGGACGGTCTGTATTTGGCCGCAATTTACATGAGCAGCCGCTGATGCAAAATGTCTTATCTGACCTTGCTGTTGAAGCAGAAGCGGCTTTAGCGATAAGTATGAGACTAGCGCATGCGCTGGACAATGATGAAGAGAGCGAACAATTACTCTTTCGAATTGGCACCGCCATTGGAAAATATTGGATTTGCAAACGCGCTGCCCAGCATACTTACGAAGCAATGGAGTGCATCGGCGGAGTCGCCGTGGTTGAGGACAATGTGCTGGCACGCCTTTACAGGGAATCTCCCATCAATGCCATCTGGGAAGGCTCGGGCAACATTCAATGTCTTGACGTCACAAGGGCCATTGAAAAAAACCCGAATGTACTCGAAGTGTTTCTTATGGAACTCGATAAAGCAACAAATTACATCGAACGTTATGATGGTGAGCTCAACGCTTTCAAACAGAGCCTCATGACGAAAAACAACAATGAACACATATTGCGCCGACAGGTCGAGAAGATGGCGCTTCTCTGGCAGGCATCTACGCTGATTCAGTTTTCCGATGAAAAAATTGCAGGGGCATTTGTCTCAAGCCGGATTTCACAAGATCATGGATATATGTATGGCACGCTACCTGAGCATATAGCCTTTAGAGACATCATGGACCGAGCCAAACCAAAAGTGTGATTTCACATGGATGGGCTGAGACCAAGCACAATATCAAAAATTCCTGCCAAGGCATCGGGCTCGATATCAGGAGTAGACTCCAAGGGTATGATCAAAGATGCGCGAGCCTGAGGATCACGCACACTATTCAGAATAAAATCATTGTCGTTCCTCGGGTCCCCCGCAACGTACATTTGAGTTGTAAGCGTCTCAATCCCTCTACCCACTACCCGAAAGTGGATATGAGGCGTACGCCCTGGATAAGGCATGGGCCTGATGGTGCGGAATCGGTAACTGCCATCCTTCGCAACAACTGTGCGCCCAAAGCCCTGGAAATTGATATCGATCGCTCCGCCTCGGTCTTTTGTGTGGTGGTAAAAGCCATAGGCATCGCATTGCCATATCTCTATCTCGGCGTTGTTTACCGCTCGGCCGTTAGGATCAATCAGGCGACCAAAGATGTGAGTCACCTGGCCTGTAGCCGATTTATCATGGCCTTGGACATCAACCAGGTTATTATCACTGTCCAGGGGGAGATGCGCTGGATAGAAAGGCCCCGGTGTCTGATAAGGAGTTGGGTGTAAGCTGCTGGCAAATGTGGCTACAGGCAGCACTGCTGCTGTGGCGAGTGACAACGTATTAAAAAGCAGTTCACGCCGACTATACACACCGTTATTGTTCACACTCTCCACCCTTCTTCGATTACCGGGTTAATAGCTATACCGCTTGGATAAGAAACTACGGGCTCAGCCTACAGTAGGTTGGATCATTTTCCTCCAAAGTAATTCCCCAGATTTCAATACTCAGAGGTACGTTGATTAGCCAAAAATCCTGTTGGAAATTACTACTTGGGAATAGCCGTGTTTTGCTTTTTCCACTCACCCGATGTGGGAAAAAGCCTTGTATGTATATTTGCCAGCTTTTGGCCGAATGCGATTATTCTGTGACCATACTTCTGGCTAAACACTACGCTTGGCGAACCATATGATGTGCCGCGCACCCTTCGATCCACGCGCACGCACACGCACCTCATCGACCTCGAATCCCACCTTTCTCAACTTCTGCAGAAATACCCGATCTGGACTGGCCGACCACACCGCCAACACCCCCTGAGGCCGCAGTGCCGCGTATGCCGCATTCAACCCGTTAATGCTGTAGAGCCAATCGTTCTCTCTGCGTGTGAGTCCCTCCGGACCGTTATCCACGTCCAGTAAGATGGCATCATACACTTGCTGCTCGGCCTTAAGGATGCGGGCGACATCCACTTCGCGCACCATCACTCGCGGATCCTGGAGCGGATGACCGGCATGCTCACCGAGCGGCCCCCTATTCCACGCCACCACCGCCGGCACTAATTCAGCCACCACGACTTGCGCCTGGTCGCCTGTCTGCCGGAGCGCCGCAGCCAACGTAAATCCCATGCCCAGCCCACCTATGAGCAGTCTCGGCTTAACACAATCCACCAACCTGGCACAGGTACGTTCCGCTAGCGCATCCTCAGAGCCGTGAACACGGGTGCTCATCAGTTCACCATGACCCACGATTTTGATCGAGAAATCATCGTCCCGTTGGTATAGACGTAGCTCCCCACCGTTTCCGGGCACTTGTGCGCTATCAAGCAACACCCAAGGATTCATATGGCTTGGAAATTACTCATTCTATCACCAACTTCAGCAATTCATTGCGGTTGATCACGAGTTTGAAGCTTCCGAATCCTTTCCCGTGGAACCTTCCTTGTGCTTTTCTGCCTTTTTCACACGAATTTTGTTGCCACCGACATCTCGGGCATTAAGCCCCTTGATAGCTGCCTTGGCCTCACCCACTCGGGGCATTTCAACAAAACCAAAGCCTTTGGATTTCCCTGTTGCTTTATCCATCACCACTTTGCAGTACTGAACATCCCCATACTCTTTGAACAAGACCAACAGCTCCGCTTCCGTTGTTTCCCGGGTTAAATTACGCAGTAAAATCTTCATGTTTGCACCAAACAATGAGTTCAAGTGGGTGAAGTGATTGTTATCAAATGGCACCATCGCCTCCTATAAAAGAGGGTGGCCTTTCGGTAGTTGTTTTGCATACCAGATAGCTAGTTTATGTTTCATGGTTTGTTGCGAAACCTGATCCTCAGGTAAGGCTTGAATGATTTTATCGTGTACCAATAGTCGGTAGATGTATAGGATCTTTTCGCTTGCGGAGTCCGTTGGCTCAAACACTGCTGCGCCTCGTGTTTCAGCATATTTTACACCCGCAATAATTGCCCCTTTGACCAACTCCGCTTTATTTTTTAGTTTCTTCATGACAGCCTCTGATAACGTCAAACAATATGAGACACTACACATAGGAACGGTTTGATACATCTGCTGGGCAGCTGTTATACCACACAGCGAAATAAATGGGGCATTTATAACTCAAGTTTCGGAGTTCAAATTTAACGCGTTCCCATGTTCTATGTGGGAACGCACAATGTGAACAGGGCGTAGGGTGCGGCCCTGCCGCACCATGCTGGGTTGCGCGCCTGTTTGCTATGACGGATTTCTTCACTTCGCAGCCCCCTGACCCAATACCTTGGGTTCCAGGGCTTTAAGTTACGGTGCGGCAGGGCCGCACCCTACGAAACTCGTAGAACATGGGAACAAGATGAACTCCGAAACTTGAGTTATAAACAAGGATATTTCCAGGAACACCCTCACCGAGCATATAATAACTTCATTTTAGACGGCCAATAAATAACTTTTGGACGCCACTTGAATTAATGTTTGGACGCACATACAATATTGTTTGGCCTTTTATACATTTTCACTTAGACGACCTAATAACCCCTGATATGTATCCTCGCTATTCTGCTGACAATATTCGAGATGCCCTTGCCGATACCCCGGTGGTATTTGTAATGGGACCTCGCCAAGCAGGAAAAACCACCCTGGTAAAGAGCCTGATCGATGAGAAGTGGGAATACATAACCCTGGATGATCAGGCGCAGTTTGAAATTGCCAAAGCCGATCCGGTGGGGTTTATCCGCAACCTACCACTAAAACAGATCGCACTGGACGACGTGCAACGGTTGCCGGAACTGTTCGTATCGATCAAGCAATCCGTGGATGAAAACCGACTACCTGGGCGCTTTCTGCTAACAGGTTCGGCTAACGCCTTGCCCTTGCCACGGTTATCAGACTCCTTAGCCGGCCGCATGGAATCCGTGCGCTTAACCACCCTTTCTGAATGCGAAATCCAGGGCAAGCAGCCCACATTTTTAACCAAATTGCTGTCACAGGAAGCCCCATCAACCCGAGAGACCCGTCTTCGCGATCACCTGCTTCAACGTATCATCGCAGGTTGCTTTCCCGAGCCTCTGCAACGTTCAAACGAACGGCGTAGCACAGCCTGGCACCAACAGTATGTCAGCACGCTGATCCAGCGAGATATCCAGGATCTAACTCAGATCAATCATCCAGGCCTGATAACCAAGCTGCTTAAACTCACGGCCTTCTATACGGGTAAATTGGTAAACCATACTGAACTGGGTAATAAACTGGGGCTCAACCGTCTGACCATCCAAAAGTACATGGCCTTGCTGGAACGGTTGTTTCTGGTGGAACAACTACCGGCATGGCACTCCAACGAATACAAACGGCTGGTGAAAAAACCGAAGATCCATTCCATAGACACCGGCATGATATGCACTATTCGAGGCCTGACTCGGGAACGCCTAATGCAACAACCAGCTGATTTTGGACTATTGCTGAAATCCTTTGTCTATAACGAACTACGCAAACAGGCGACTTGGATCGATGAACCACTGAACTTCTTTCATTACCGGGACAAGGATAAAGTTGAGGTCGATCTGATTATTGAGAACGGCATAGGAGACTGTTTAGCCGTGGAAGTGAAAGCAGCGGCCACATTAAACAGCAAGGATTTTACCGGGTTAAAGCGCTTTCAAAACATCGCTGGCGAGAGGTTTAAACTTGGTATTTTGCTCTATGACGGCGATCACACCACTGCATTTGGCGATCAACTCTTTGCTGTGCCAATCGGCACATTATGGTCATGACGTCCATTTTGCCTCCATTCACCAATATCAGCTCTTGTCTGAAACGCATTGATGGCATCCATGTCACAACAATGCTGAATAGCCTTACCTTAGTGTGGTGTAACGTATAAACTGCACCAATCAGTGAGACGCTAAGCCGTCAGCTGCGCCCCGAAGGAAGTGCCCTTGGGGTGCTAGGCGCGTTGCGCCGGGAATGGCGCGCCCTTTCCAAGCCACGCAACAACGCAGATGACGGCTTAGCGTCTCACCCGAAGGGAGGCCCGTCAATGCCTCAATTCTGCGTTGCAGCGCTTGACAAGGGCGCTGCCATTGCCTGCGCGCTGCGCCTGGTCTTGAGGCATTGACGGGCCTCTGATTGGTACAGTTTATACGTTACACCACATTAGCAGAGTTGTTGAAATGAGTACCTTTGATCTAGGCCTGCTACCCTCAGGACATCTGCACTGCTTCCTATCAATAGCGGATGATGTAACAGACAAAGCCGTTCACACTGCCTCCATCGGTAAGATATTTGCTCGCAGTGTGGGTGAAGGCCTATTCGCTCTGGCAGCCAGAAAAAACGGGGCCGATCTTACGCCATCATTGCAGTATTGGCGAAACTTTGCCTACAAATATCTGAGTGAACGCTGCCTGATGGCAGATACGGATCCACGACAGCCTGAACCCATCGATCCATTCACCGCCAATGAAGTCATGTCTCTGCTGCTGAGTGCACCGCCCATGCAAGGGGCCGAGTATCTCTCTACTCAAGTACTGCAGGAGACCCGATCCTTACTCGACAACTGGGTGTGCGAGCAGATACAGGCCAGCGGAGGACTTAATACACTTCTTGCCAAAAAGGCGCCGCAGTGGCACCAGGTGGGCCGCGTCTGTTTTCATCTGGCGGAAAATAAAAATGACCCGGACTACCCTTTCGCCTTCATGGCGACCTATGCCCCGGAACTCTCAGAGCAGGGTCGTATTCGCCATCAACCGCTCAGCCGTGCCTTACAGGAGTATGCGGGGGCAAGAAATAAAAAGGCACTGATCCGCCTGCTTTCACCCGTTCAGCGTGCCGCTGAATCCAGCCCTGTGATTAAAGATCTGGTTGATACCGGCGACATCTATCATCCCCTGGCCTGGTCACCCGAGGAGGCCTATGAGTTTCTCAAGGATGCACCTCAGTACGAACAATGTGGCGTGGTGGTCCGATTGCCTGACTGGTGGAAAAAGCGGCACAGGCCCCGCGCCGGCATTACCATTGGCGAGAAAAAGAAAAACAACTTCAGTACCGATTCACTACTGGATTTCAAACTGCATATCGCCTTGGGCGATGAGCCACTCAGCAAGGCCGATTTGAAAAAACTGATGGCAGCGGATGATGGCCTTGTTTTTATGAAGGGGCAGTGGATTGAGGTAGATCAGGAGAAACTCAGTGAAGCCCTGGCTCACTGGAAAACGGTAGAGGCAGAGACGGTAAATGGTGGACTCAGCTTTGCGGAAGGGATGCGATTACTGGCCGGTGCGCCTGCCGATCTGAAGGATGATTCCCTGGAAGAGTGCCGTGGGTGGTCCTTCGTTCAACCTGGAAAATGGCTGACCTCACAGCTGGAGTCGTTGCGCTCGCCAGATCACATGAAGACAGCCGATCCAGGCAAAGCGCTCAAAGCAACCCTTCGCCCCTATCAACAGACGGGTGTAAACTGGTTATGGCTTCTCTCCGAACTGGGTTTGGGTGCATGCCTGGCGGATGACATGGGGCTGGGAAAGACCATCCAGGTCATCTCACTATTGTTGGGACTGAAGAAGAAGCATTGTGACAAACCCTCCCTACTGATACTGCCCGCATCCCTGCTCGCCAACTGGAAAACAGAGCTTGAGCGTTTTGCACCCTCGCTGCACTGCCTGTTTTTACATGGCTCCCAGCTGAACAAAAAGGCAATGGATGCGATGGCGAATGAACGTACCGCCTTAAAGCATATCGATGTCGTGTTGACCACCTATGGCACCCTTATGCGTCAAGTGTGGCTACAACAACAAGCGTGGCAACTGCTGGTGCTGGATGAGGCCCAGGCGATCAAGAACCCGACCGCCAGACAGAGCAAAGCGGTAAAGAAACTCAATGCTAAATCCCGTATTGCCCTGACCGGTACGCCGGTGGAGAACCGCCTGTCAGATCTCTGGTCCCTGTTTGACTTTCTCAACCCCGGCCTGCTGGGATCAGCCAAACGGTTCAAGGCGTTTGTGAAATCACTCTCTGAGCGTGAGAGCGATCAATACGCACCGCTGCGCAATCTAGTAAGCCCCTATATTCTGCGCCGGCTTAAGACTGACCGCTCAATCATCAGCGACCTGCCGGAGAAGACCGAAGTCTCGGCATACTGTGGTCTGAGCAAGACCCAGGCAGCGCAATATCAGCAAGCAGTGAAGCAGATGGCGAACGAGATTGAGAATCTTGACGGCATAAAACGGCGTGGTCTGGTGCTCTCCTACCTGCTACGCTTCAAACAGATCTGTAATCACCCATCACAACTGCTGGGTGATGATGAGTACGATCCGAAAAAGAGTGGGAAATTTCAGCGTCTGGCAGAACTGTGTGAAGAGATCGCCTCACGCCAGGAAAAGTTGCTGGTCTTTACCCAATTCCGTGAAATGACCACCCCGCTGGCAAGTTTCCTGATGCAGCAATTTGGCCAACCCGGCCTGGTACTGCATGGAGGCACCCCGATTAAACAGCGGCAAAAGCGGATAGAGCAGTTCCAGGATGAGAAGGGGCCACCGTTTTTTATTCTCTCTCTCAAGGCAGGCGGGACCGGTCTCAATCTAACCCAGGCATCCCATGTCATCCATTTTGACCGCTGGTGGAATCCGGCAGTGGAAAACCAGGCCACAGACCGCGCTTTTCGCATTGGCCAGAAAAGAAATGTGCTGGTTCACAAATTTGTCTGTCAGGGAACGGTAGAAGAGAAGATAGACGCCTTGATCAATGAGAAAACGGCGCTTGCCCATGATCTATTGGAAGCCGGCGCCGATACACTGCTTACAGAGATGGATAACAAGACATTGCTTAATCTGGTATCACTCGACATTGATAAGACACAAGTTTGATAGGTGAAATAAAATGAGATACGGAGGATGGGCTCCATATGTGCCGGTAGCAAAGCGACGCGCCAATGCAGCCAAAGAGATCAAAAAACTAACAAACAAGGGAATGAAAATTGAACCCATTGAGATTCAGGGGCGAAAAATCGCCCGCACATTCTGGGGTGAAGCCTGGTGTAATCATCTGGAAAAATTTAGCGATTATGAGAACCGCCTACCCAGGGGACGAACCTATGTACGCAACGGTTCGGTCTGTCATCTAGCCATCTACAAGGGCAGAATCGAGGCCATCGTCAGCGGCTCGGAACTCTACAAAATAAATATTAAAATCGCCCCACTCACCGCAAACAAATGGAAAAAAGTACGCAACCAGTGCGCCGGCCGGATTGGTTCCATGCTGGAACTCTTACAGGGGCATTTCTCTGATCATGTCATGGAAATAGTGACCGATAAGAACCAGGGACTGTTTCCCAAGCCCAGCGAGATAACGCTCGCCTGCGACTGCCCGGACTGGGCCGCGATGTGCAAACATATTGCCGCAGTCCTGTATGGTGTCGGCGCCAGGCTGGATCAACAACCGGAACTGCTTTTTCTACTGCGCAATGTTGATCATCAAGAACTGATTGCAGCAGAACTGGATTTACAGACAGTCACAACCGGGAAAGGAAAACGACGGCGGCTGGCGGAGGCCGATCTCTCCGATATGTTTGGTGTGGACATGGAAGAATCGGTAAGATCCAGTCGCAAAAAAAGGGCTGTTAGCAAAAAAACAGCCCACACGAAGACTGTTAAAAAGACGATTGCCCTGAAGAAAAAGAAAGCGGCATCTGCTCCGACAACAGCATCTGTAAAAAGACTACGCAAACGATTCGGGATGAATGCCTCTCAGTTTGCAAAGCTGGTTGGCGTGAGTCCGCCGACGATAACCAACTGGGAAAGCGGCCGTGGCAAGCTTAATCTCCGCAGGCATAACCTGGATGCGCTTACCCAAGCGGCTGAGCTTACACCGGAGCAAGCCATGAAAAAAATAATGCGTAATCGATAAGCCATGGTGCAATTTCTTGATCATAGCCAGCATGGGGAAGCAGCTGTCCGTGGCGAATTGTTACTCCTCGTGAAAAAAAGTGCTTGATAGACCTTGCGCCTGATAACGGTCTGTCCTACTCTGTTTCCCCATGAAGGATTCGATCGTACTCCTCAATGCATCTGTTGGCCACCCTTGCCAAACTCGTGGGGCTGGGTGGTGCGAATGCGTTGTTGCCGACAGCATTCTCACAAAACAGCAACTCCCGGTAATCAGTCATTGTCCTAGTACTCCGTCAACCTAATAACTTAGGATGCAGCCAGTCAGGAAGCGGCTAGCTGCTAGGCGTGCGAGCGCAGGACTAGCCGTCGCTAATTCAAGGGAGCGCAACAACGCAGATGGCCGCTTCCTGGCTGGCCCAAAGGGTGCGCCCCACATCATCCAATGCGGCGTTGCAGTCCTTGAAAAGGGCATGCCATTCCATCCTTCGGTCCGTAAACGGCACATCCATGTGCCACTTCTCCCTGCGCACTGCGCCCCGGAGGAAGTGCCCTTGGGGTGCGCCTTGCCTTGGATGATGTGGGGCACACTGCATCCTAAGTTATTAGGTTGACGGAGTACTAGCCCACCGAATCCTTGCTTTCAAGGCCGGATGGGTATTGGCCGCATCAGGCAGTCAAACAGCATTGACAAGTTTCTCTTCCTTAAGCGAAAAGAGATCTTAAAAGCATTCAATCAACACAGACTATGAGTATCAAGGTGATCAAAGGCCGTCATTACATGCTACCGGCCATTTTATATGACCTGCTGATGAACTGGGTGTGGGCCGACTCTGCCGACTTGGAACGTGGCCGCCTGTTATACGAAAACCACTGCCTGATCTGCCATGATAGTCAGGTACACATACGAAACAATCAAAAAGTACACACCCTGGGTGGCGTCAGCCGGGAAGTGATTCGCTGGTCTGAAGAGCTGAAACTCACATGGCGCGCTAGTGAAATCAACGATGTCACCCAATACCTTTACCGGACCTTTTACTAACCCGAACGTAGGTTAGTATCTCGGTAACATCAAACATCGAGGTGATCCTATGAGCCTGCACCTGACCTCTTCCGCCTTTTCAGCCGACAACCCCATTCCCTCCCGCTATACCTGCACTGGAGCAGATATCTCCCCGGCCCTGAGCTGGTCTGGCATTCCGACCGGCGCCCAGAGCCTGGCATTGATTGTGGATGACCCAGATGCCCCCGATCCTGCATACGGAAAAAGCAGGCCGACACTTTACCACCATGTTCTCCGGCTCACGGTTTGTTGATTGCGAAAACATCTTCAAGAATCTGCCTGGGAACCTCGATGGCATGCTGTTGCTTGAGTGCCCGTGCGAATGCTTCCAAAGACGCAGGATATTCTTTCATTTCCAGCAGGAAACTGCTGACATCCTCCATGACGGCCCAGGGGTAGATCAGCCAGCGCCATTCAATCACCTCCTGGGCAAAATAGTCGGGTACGAAGCTGGAAACACGTTTGTAGTGCAGGACGGCTGTCCTGAGTAATGCCGGTTCACCCCGTTCATGTAAATGTTCTGTTGCTACTCGAAAGGTATCGCCTGAATCACAGACATCATCAACTAAAAGTACCCGTCTGCCTTCAACTTCGGCAGTCAGTGAATAGCGAACCTTGGCAATTGGTTCCTTATGAACAGCATGATAGTGTTCGATCTTGAGAGTAGCTAAATCAAACAAATTCAAGCGATCGGAAAGAATCCTGCCCGGCATGAGTCCCCCTCGACTGATCGCGACAATAATCTCTGGATCGAAATGATTCTCACGCACCTGCCATGCCAGGTTACGCGCCAGTTGATAGGCCCGATCCCAGGTAATGAGCTCACAGGGAACCCCTCTATTCCCTTGATTATGAGAATCAGTAGGTTGCACCAAGAAACTCTGGTGGAGAAGCCGGTGGAATCTCGATTGGCGTATCTGGCGGCACCTCTACCGGCGGAGGTTCCATTGGCGCCTCCTCAGGTTGTCCGGGTGGAATACCAGGCGGCACATCAGGCTGAGGTTTCTCCGGTGGTGTCCCGGGTGGTATATCCTGTTCATCCGGCCGTGGATCTGTATTTATCAATCTCAGCATAAATAACTCCTTCTTTCGAATACTTTCACTTTGCTCATTCCCGTTCCCCGCTATTCTATCCCATTGCCGAACCCCCACATAACCTTCCTGGATTGAACAATCATGGTGAATCCTGTTTCGGCCTCACTACCTGGGGACAGACAGCTGCTATCTCCTGATACACCCGCCAGGGCTGTTCTTCATAGCGCCGGGAGAAGTGGAAAGGGATCAGGTGCTGTACCTGCGCCTCATTGGCTATCTCTCCACAGGCAAGGGTTGTCAGATGTCCAGTACACCGGGCCTGTGCGCTCTCCTGTTGCAGGAAGGTCGCCTCACAGAAGAAGGTGTGCGCACCCTGTGCCAATGCCTTTAGCTTGATCCGGTTGTCTAGGGTATCCGCAAAATCTGTGGCATACACCAGCTTGCTGCCCTGGCTTATCAGTATCAGGTCCTCGGCTAGCTTTGCCACGGTCTCCTCACGGCCATCGGGAAGTCTTATGCTGGCTGTCTCATCACCGGCATAGAGACACGCCTTCAGCTCATTCAGCCAGGGACCGGGTTCCAGTTGCCGTTCAAGCAATCGCTCCTTGCGCACATTGGTCTGTTTGGTGGGCTCATAGGCAAAGGCCAAGACCGGTGTACCATGATCCAGGGTCACGGTACGCACGCGGAAAGCGGGCTCCGCCAACAGCACACCCTCTCGCACATTCTCTTCACCACAGGGGTTACAACCCGGCTGCCCGGCCTGTAAACGGTATCTTTTCAAACAAGCACCATGCAGCTCTGCCACCTCGAAGCGAGGCCCCCGCATTCCGATCCGGTCCCAGTGAATACCACTGATGAGTCCCGCGACGTTGGCTGCAAGACCTGGTGGACCGTACAGACGACAGACAGTGCTCTCGCCAATGCGGGAACGCAGCAACCAGAGAAAGCCACAGATGTGATCGACATGAGCATGGGTAATAAAAACATCGCTCACCTGATGGGCAATGCGTGTCGGCAGCCGGGAGCCCTCTCCCAGATCGAACAGCAGGCTGCGCCGCTGATGGCGCAGGCGCAGATGCAGCAGCGGATCACCGAAGACACCATTCACCAGTACCGCCATGACAGTTCCCACATGCACCAGAGGCCGCATCCCGCCGTTAGCTTGTATCGCCGCATCCGGCAGTAGATCCGGCGGCGGTATATAGCGCACCAGCTTATCGGCAAATGGCTTGCTCGTGGTCAGCAGACCAGCGGCATCACGGCAGGCATCCCGTACCAGTAAGGTACCGGTCGGCCGATGAGGGACAGGTAAACGCACGGTGAGTGTCTCGTTTTCCGCCTTGACCACCTCGCCCATCGCCACAGTATGCTCCCGTTCCAGGAAGGCCACCTGCTTGCCCAGCCAGGCTTCCGGTGCATTACGGGGAGGCGTGCCGAGCAGTTGCAACCGACGCAAAGGGAGTGTGCAATCTTCTGCCCCACCAAGGTAGTCATCCCAAAGCCGTGTTCGATGCCGGGCACGCCGCATCTTGCCGGGACGGCTGGCCTTTTCTGCAGCCTTGATATAAGCCACCTCAATACCCAAGCTCTGTAACTCATGCACCAGCAGTGGCGGCTGGGTCAGACGCTGCAATACCAGCAGCAGATCGATATCGGCAGCCTCGACCAGGGAAACGAGCAACTCAGCACCGGCAACCCCCCTGGTCACCCCAGGAGTATCCAGTAACAAGGTGCCGGCAGAAACTTCATTAGCCAATCTGCTGACCGCCGACACCAGGGGCAGGCGAAATCTGGCGGCATCCAGGGAACAGAGCGCATCCATCTTCCTCAGTGACCAACCCGCTTCCACCCAACGCCCCAGACAGACCGCGCCGGGCGCGCCAAAGACCGGCGAGCCCGGGTCCACACTGAGACAAAAGACCGAGCGTCCCAGACCCGATAACTGCGCTGCCAGACCCGCAGCCAGGGTGGTTTTGCCGATCCCGGGGTGGCCAAACAGCAATACCCGCCGATCCCGGCTCAACAGATGCCCGGCAATCAAGGCAGGCATAGCCTCGAAGTATGCTGGAGAATCGGACTGGTTCATTTGCCTCCCCTATTCTGAGCATAGCGGAAGTGGGAGCTGTTTCTGGTCAGGTTGATATTGTGATAGCTCAGGGATTGAAGGTTCAGCATCAGCCTGTTTTTCCGATCATCACCTATGCTTTGAAACAGCGCTGTTTAAACAATAAGCGATATGAGCATAAGATGACGAAACGAATCCCGCTACTGATCCTGGTAGTTGTGACCTGCGGGGGGACAACCATGGCTGAAACGAACATCCATCAACTACCGGAACCACGCCTGGAAGGCGGCAAGGCCTTGATCGATGTATTACAGGAACGCCGATCAATACGGGAATATTCAACACAGCCATTGACCCTGCAAGAGGTTGCCCAACTCCTATGGTCGGCCCAGGGAATCACCTCGCGGGAAGGCTTTCGAACCGCTCCGTCTGCCGGCGCACTCTATCCCCTGGTATTACATCTGGTAGCCGGAACGGTGGAGGGGCTGGCGTCCGGCAATTATCGGTATGATCCACACAGCCATACACTGGAAATGGTTGTTGCCGGTGACCTTCGCCCTGGCCTTGCCCATACCGCATTGGATCAAGGATGGATTCAGCAGGCATCCGCTGCGGTGGTGATCAGTGCGATTTTTTCACGCACTACCCGGAAATACGGGGACCGTGGCGTCCGATATGCTCACATGGAGGCAGGTTACGCCGGGCAGAATCTGTTCCTGCAGGCTGAGGCGATGGGATTGGCCACTGTTGTCGTGGGCGCATTCGATGATGATGCCCTGAAAGCTTTATTGCATCTACCTACGGATGAACAACCCCTTTCCATCCTGCCTATCGGCTATCCCAGGCAGGCAATAACGGATTGACTGCCATGACTAAGCATCGGCGATATCACTGTCGAAACCGCTCATATGGCATTCAGCCTTTGATGCATACCAGGGGTTCCAACCTTGCCACCTTTTTCGACAACCCCGCCCTGTCCGCCGCGTCCACCACGCGGTTCACATCCTTGTAGGCCTGCGGCGCCTCCTCGGCAACGCCTCGCAAGGACGGGCTGCGGATCAGGATGCCTCGGGTCTCCAGCTCCTTGACCACGTCCCCGCCGCGCCATCGCTTGGTGGCGGCACGCCGGCTCATGGCCCTCCCCGCCCCATGACAGGAGGAGCTGAAGGCCAGTGTTTCGCTCTCCTTGGTACCGGCCAGGATATAGGAGCCGGTGCCCATGGAACCGCCGATTAACACCGGCTGGCCCACCTCGCGCAGTCCCATGGGGAGATCCCGGTGCCCCGGTCCCAGGGCCCGGGTGGCGCCCTTGCGGTGTACGAACAGGCGCCGCCTGTGACCATCCACCTCGTGGCTCTCCTCCTTGCAGGTGTTGTGAGAGACGTCGTACAACAGCAACAGATCCACCTCCGGCAGCACCGCCTCGAACACCTGCCGGGTGAGATGGGTCAGGATCTGGCGGTTGGCCAGGGCGCAGTTGATGCCTGCACGCATGGCGCCGAGATATCGCCGCCCTACGTCCGATTGCAGCGGCGCACAGGCTAACTCCCGGTCCGGCAGGCGGATACCGTACCGTCCGGCGGACAGGGCCATGGACTGCAGGAACTCGGTACCGATCTGATGCCCCAGCCCGCGCGAGCCACAGTGGATGCTCACCACCACGTCACCCTCCTTGAGGCTGAAGCCGGCCGCCACCGTTTCGTCGTAGACGTCGGTGACCACCTGCACTTCCAGGTAGTGATTGCCCGAACCCAGGGTGCCCATTTCGTTCATCTGCCGTTGCTTGGCCCGATCAGATACCATCGTGGGATCAGCACCAGCCATGTATCCGTGCTCTTCGGTACGTTCCAGATCCGCCTCCTCGCCATAGCCCTGTTCTACCGCCCACCGGGCGCCACGTTGGAGCATATCGCGCATCTGTTTGGCGCTCAGATGGATGCGTCCGGTGCTACCCACGCCAGCCGGTATGCTGCGGGATAATTCATCCGCCAAGCGCTTTTTCACTGGTTGAATACGCTCCAGGCTAAGGCTGGTATGCAGGGTACGCACGCCGCAGGAGATGTCAAAACCCACCCCGCCAGCGGAGATCACGCCCCCCTCGTCGGGATCGAAGGCCGCCACCCCGCCGATGGGAAAGCCATAGCCCCAGTGGGCATCCGGCATGGCATAGGCGGCCTGTACGATACCGGGCAGGGCAGCCACGTTGCTTACCTGCTCGAACACCTTGTGGTCCATGGCCTCGATCAGCTCATGGTCGGCGTAGAGGATGGCCGGTACCCGCATCTCCCCTCGCGGTTCGATGCGCCAGGTGTTTTCGGAAATCTGTGTTGGAGTGATGACAGTCATAGCGTTCTCCCATATCCGAAAGACAAAGACCGGTGGTCTTTGGACAACCTTGTTTTCACCGACCATTCCCGTGTCAGTCAGGACCATAGCACCGGTGAGTTACGGCGCACATCAACCCCCGCATGGTTCGACAGATCTGCAGCATGGGCACTCTTAAAGCCCTGAACACGACATATTAGGTTGCCGGGTTAATAACCCACCCTAAGGGCCGCGGAAAAAAAGATTTAACCCAAACTACTTGTCTTCTTGCCCGCCTTCTTTGTTGTAGCTTCGGTTACCTAGTGTACCTCGTCATAGATACTGTAACATTCAGAGCCACCCAAATGCGCCAGAACAAGGCGCGGCTCGCCGGGAGAAGTGGCACATGGATGTGCCGTTTACGGACCGAAGGATGGAATGGCGCGCCCTTGCCAAGAGCCGAAACGCAGGGCTGGCGCATTTGGGTGGCTCCCTTCGGGCGAGCCAGGAAGGGGTCATCCACGGCGTTATGCCTCTTGGCAAGGGCTGGGCCATTCCCGGCGAGGCATGCCTTGTGGCTAACCCCTTCCTGGCTCGCTGAATGTTACAGTATCTATGACGAGGTACACTAGGCCCGGCTACGCGCCCTTCGCTACGCCTCAAAGGCAGGCAACAATCCGGCGCATTTTGGGTTAAATCTTTTTTTCCGAGGCCCTAAGTACTACACGTCCACCACGCACTGGGCCAGCCACAGCCCGTCATCCCGTCGTCGCACTTCCAGAGCGGTCAGAGTCGCACCCTTGATCTCCACCGCCGGTCGATGCCGCGGCCGCTCCACCGGCTCGCCCCAGGCTGTTCCCGTCAGGCGCCGGTGGGCTATGTCCACCCGATAACGCCCGAACAGCATACGGCGGGTAGCCATCAAGAACACCAACTCGTTGAGCCACTGGAACAACAAGTACTCGACATCCGGCGCCTCCACTGCCACTGGCACCTCGATGAGCGGTCGCACCCGTTCCAACTCGGTGATCACTGCCGTCATGGCCGACGCAGACTGCTCGAAGGCCTCAGCCAGAGTGCGGCCGACGCCGCGCACGCCGATGTCCGCTTCGTGGTGAAAATGTTCCCAGTAAGGTGCGTCCATACTGCCGACTCCCGGTGACGGGAAAAGAAATGTATCGATATTCCACTTAGAATTGTAGTCGGCCAAGCCAGGTTAGATATCTGCTAACAGCGGAAGGTCAAGGCGCTGTGCCGCACGTATTCCAGCTAGACGGAGAGCACCACTGCGGGATGCTCTTGGTACCGATGGCATCCTGGAGACCGAAATCAAGGTGATTGACTTGTTACCGTATATATCGGGCAGGATCACCACGCACTATTCGGCGGCCGAACTTGAGAACCTGATTGAAGCGGCCAACCGGGTGTGCGGGGAAAACTCCCGCACTGGTGTTGTTGAAACAAAAAGCGGCTACCAACTGAAAAGATAACCGCTTGATTGTAGAACTGAAGAATGGCGCGCCCGGAAGGATTCGAACCTCCGACCCCCTAGTTCGTAGTTAGCGTCTTAAATTGTAACATATTGTTTTTATTGAAATAATCCTGGACGCTCGTTGCCAATTTTGCACAACAATGCAGGACAATGCATAACTAATCCCCGCAAAAGTCCCGCACGGTTTTTTTGGGCTATTTCGCCTGAAATATAGTGTCAGCTGTCAGCACACCCAAGTTTATACAGTGAATAATCTCGTTATCCAGATAGGCATTATTTACTATGAATCTTCCTTCCTATTTTGATAAACCATTCTGGTATGCTGAGATGAATCCTGGGCATTAGCTATAAAAACCGCATGTTAACTATACTTGACATACTGTAATTTATAACCAACACTAATAATGGCGATAGAGATTCTTAAATACGCAACAAAAGACAGGGGCATTCCCATTGATGAGTGGCTTGCAGGCCTTAGAGACCAACGGGCAAAAGCACGCATTCTCATCCGTCTGGACCGTTTGGAATTAGGCCTGGAAGGTCAATGGCGATCCGTCGGTGACAATGTCCGGGAATTGAAGATTTCTGAAGGCAAAGGTTACCGCGTGTACTACGCTTGGGACGGCCAAACCATCGTCGTATTGCTGTGTGGTGGTGACAAATCAACACAGAGCACCGATATATCGAAGGCTAAAGCATTCTGGAAAGATTACAATGAACGCAAATAAACCATTCAAACCCTACCGGGCGGCGGATCACCTCCAAAGCCCTGGGGAGGCCGCCGAGTATCTGAATGCCGCCATTGAGGATGGCCACCCTGCGGTGCTGTTGAAGGCGCTTCGAAATGTCGCAGAATCAGCAGGAGGCATGTCACACCTATCTCGAGAAACAGGCCTCAGTCGAGAGAGCCTATACAAGGCGCTTTCCGAAGATGGCAATCCCCGCCTTTCGAGCCTGGATGCCATCTTGCGGGCTATGGGATTGCGCCTGAATATACAACCGCTGTCTCCGGCTGAGGAAACAGATAGAAACCTAAGAACAGCCTAGGTATTTCATAAGGGGATCAAACCTATCCTCATTGGTTTGCACAGCTATCACAAATGACATTTCACCTGCCCCTCCTCCGCTGACCTCCTCTCCCCGCCCAATAGGCATTACCCAACAAATAGGCGCATTATCTTATTGTTTTTATTGGCTTTTATAAGCTTTATCTTTTTGAGAAGAAGTTAATAGCCTCGCATTTTCCATATCAACTCCCTAGACTAAAAGTCTTTCGTAGTTGGAGGCAAAATATGCCGGTACGGATCGATAGCTAAGAGTTATCGTCGCATTGGAGGCATATCCCACTCCGGGTCTCCAAAAAATAACCAATAACAGATCCCGGAGTATACAAATGCAAATCCATGAAGTATTGGAGCAGTTTCTTTCCCACTGTCGTCATAGCAAAAAGCTTTCTGACCACACTCTCCGCGCATATACCATTGACCTTGAGCAATTCAAGGAATTTGCAAAGAAAAACCAAGATATCACTACATGTGATCGGAACCTTATTCGAGGCTTCCTGCAACACCTATTTGAGGTCCGTGGTCTTAAGGAAAGCAGCGTCAAACGACGAATGGCCTGCTTAAAAGCTATGTTTGGGTGGCTTGAAGATGAAATGGTGATTGAAAGAACCCCCTTCTACCGCCTTTCATTAAAAATAAAACTCCCTAAAAAACTACCGCGAGCAGTACCCCGGACAGAGCTCAATATATTGCTTACTACTCCACTTAGATCGCTCGGTTTCAAAAGCCGAAAGGCCTATGGCACCAATAATTTTCTGAAAGCTGGAAATACCAGGCAGGGTTTTATCCAGTTAACCACTTTGCTTAGCCTGGAAATTCTCTTTGCCACGGGCGCCAGAGTCGGGGAGTTAACCCAAATAAAATTATCCGACATCGATCTGAGTGAAGGAGTCATAAAGATCAAGGGAAAAGGAAATCGGGAACGGCAGGTATATCTTCCAGATGAATATAGCTGCACCTTGGTCCGTGCATATTCAGATGTACGAACCAAGTATTCACCTGAAACCGATAAGCTACTGATCAATACTCGCGGTGGTTCAGCTAGTACGCAGTTAATTCGGCTCTATATCCGTATGGCCAGCGAGCGAGCCAATATGGAACTTAGAGTCACACCTCACATGCTCCGGCACTCTACGGCTACTCACCTTCTTGTTGCAGGTTTGGATATCAGATTTGTTCAACGCCTTCTTGGCCATCAGAGCATAACTACGACGGAGATATATACACATGTAGGAAATACTGAACTGAAATCTGCTGTCTGCAAAAACCACCCTATAGGAGAAATTATGGAAGGATAGTAGTGATAACTATTAATTATCATGAAAGAGACAAATCACCTTTTAGTTTTATTGGTAGGAATGGGCGGTGCAATTGTCAGAAGATTGACCTATTAGCTATTGAGCTCAAAACCCAAAAGGCCATACCACTCAGGAGCAAGCCGGCCACAACAGACCACAAAATACCATTCTGATATCTTATTCGGTTTTGAAGCAATGTAAAGACATCATCAAACCTATCCGCTACATCGAGAAGCTCGGTCCTTAACTGCCGCTTCTGTCGCCCAACTTCGGGCTTTATTACTTCCAGAGTATGTGCTTGATTTATAAGCAATAGAATCATGAAGACTCCGAATATCAAGGCACCCAACAGCACAGCCATGTTAGTTATGAAAATAGAGTCAATAGCATCTGCTTTCTTTAACTGGATAGCCACAACCACAGTAGCCGCCGGTATTCCGAGCAGCTGCCCTTGGATTTCCGAAATAACTTTGTGGATTTTTGTCGTGTACTCAACCTTCAGTGATTCGATCTCATCTCGTACTTTTTCATAGGAAAAAGCGGACAGAAATACCGCATGTTGCGACTTTGCATCAGACAGAATTGATTCTAGGTTCCGTAAAACATAATGAAGTCTGTCATTCGCTGTAACTCCACGAGTCTGCAGAATTACAACATTTGCCATGACCTCGAGACGATGTTGTCGATGAAGCATATCGGCGCAGAAATGCACAAATGCATCTGCACGCTGCGGCGTCACGGCCCTCAAATCTTCAGGCGAGATATCAATGGGCAGACTAACAAGGCCAGCACTGTCTGCGAAAAGTAGCCTTCTCTTCTCCTTGTCCACGACCGTCGCCGATTCACTCAGCTGCTTCATGACTTGGTGGAGCGCATTCAGGTTCGCGGCTTTGGCAGGTTGAGATTGTTTTAAGTCCTCCGATGACCAGTCTTCATCGACAATGTAGAAGTCGCCAATCGGTTCCATGAAACGTGAACCGTTACCCAGATAGGCTGATAGATCTCTAAATATCGGTATACGTCTGGGCGGGAATAGCCGTATATGAACTGTAGCGCTTACCTTAACTTCCTCCGGTTCCGCCAAAATGCATAGCCCACAGTCCGTCGAAGTTGGTTCTTCCATTGCGCTTAGAAGAAACGAACGCATTTCTTCATCACGAACCTGGAGGTTACCCTCCAGCGTGTTATCGTGGACCGTTTTATTTGCTAATACACGATATATTTCAACAATGTTACTGAATGCATTCACAGCGCGAGGAAGTCTTCTTTAAAACGTGTCACCACATCTTCAGGGACATTCTTGATTGTTAGCTCCCTGGTTTCAACATTGAGAGAGATCTCTCCATTCATAACAGCCTCTCGCTCAAATTTGACCTGCCATTTTGGCCCCTTACCCTCAAAGCGCACCAATCCCTTCAGTGCTCTCCGTTGGGGAACGAAGCCATCTGATATACCTGTATCCGGGTCAACCAAAGGAACTTTTAGAGCGTCAGGATCGTCAGGCCATGCACGATTGCACAGGGAATCAATACTGAGCGGTTCAGATATCTTAGCGCACTCATCAAGATATTGGTAAACAGCCTGGCGTACGGCCTCACGTTGATCGTCAGCCACATCGAGAGTACTTACCGCACGTCGAATGAATTCGACCAGACGCAAGGTCTCCTTCTGCCAGGCTCTTGGGTGCGTACACCCAAGAAATCGTTGGAAATAGTCAGATACTTCTCTTGAACCGCCCTTCAGGAAGCTGATATAACGATCTTCGTCGTTAAGCCATTTGGTGATATTAACTCGACCGGCAAATCGCATCCCATTGAGGTCGAGATGAACGCTCTCGACGAGATTGAGATTGTCGTCAATAGCCGCGCCCAGCTTATCGGTCAGAATCGTAACGATGGGCCATCGTGTCTCGCTGTTGCTCACGTCTGCGATAAGGACGCTCCCGCCAGTCGCGAAGGTTGGAACTGGCTTCATTTGCCTTCGTCAACAGTATCTGCATAAGCGCATGACTGGTGGCTACAAAATCAACTGTCTGCTCCTGAAAGTGTTTTCGAAGGTTGGCAGCCGTGGGGTAGTTCACCTCGTCAACCTCGAAAATCCCATGGGACTTTCCAGACCTCTCTGCGTAAGCCGTATGGATCTCACCGATCAGTCGATCCAAGGCCTGCGATGAGGGCAAACAAGAATCTCGAAGTTGCAGCGCCCCTTCTGAATGCTTTTCCTTTAGGATCTTGTGGGCAATTGGCTCCCCAAGTTCATTCTTGACCTAGCGCCGTGGCAGCAGAGAATAGTTATCCTAAATTATGTTGCGCGCCAGGAAGAGACGCTACGCAGGAGAGCTTACGCTACCGTGACTGCGCCTCGACCACCTGGTTAATAACCAAGTGGTCGCCAAACAAGCATAACTCATTGATTATAAAAGGAACCAATAATTTGAAACGTACGTACTTTTGAGGTTTAAGCAGCTCAAATTGAGAGGCGTACTTTCTAAGCTATTAATTGTTATAGACTGAGAAGTCCGGAGCCTTAAGGGATAAAGGAAATTTAGGAGTATTCACCCCCACAAAAGTCCCGCAAGCATTTTGCTACAATGAAAAAGCGACTAGAGATGCCTCTCTAACCGATTGATTTTACTGATAAAAATGGCGCGCCCGGAAGGATTCGAACCTCCGACCCCCTAGTTCGTAGCCAGGTACTCTATCCAACTGAGCTACGGGCGCTTTTTGTGGAAGGCGAATTCTGAAGATTTCTCGTCCTTTTGTCAATGCAGTCTACAAGGAGTTTTTCAGGAAATAGATTCATACTTGCGTCGTTTCGCTCCTGCTCGAACCAAATCCTCTCTCTCCGCCAAATAAAAAGGGGGCATGCGGGACTCCCCAGCTTGGAAGCCGACCGAGGGGAGGGATTGATTCGCCTGCGGCTCACCCCTGCGGGGCGCCTACGCTGCGCTGCGGCGTCCTGCGTCGCTACGCTCCTTGTCGAACGAAGGGTTCGAACCAAATCCTCTCTCTCCGCCAAATAAAAAGGGGGCATGAGGGACTCCCAGCTTGGAAGCCGACCGAGGGGAGGGATTGATTCGCCTGCGGCTCACCCCTGCGGGGCGCCTACGCTGCGCTGCGGCGTCCTGCGTCGCTACGCTCCTTGTCGAACGAAGGGTTCGAACCAAATCCTCTCTCTCCGCCAAACAAAAAGGGGGCTCATTCGAGCCCCCTTTTTGTTTGGCGGAGAGAGAGGGATTCGAACCCTCGATACGCTATTAACGTATACACACTTTCCAGGCGTGCTCCTTCAGCCACTCGGACATCTCTCCTGATTTTGGAGGCGCAAGATTAAACCAGTTCACGCCCGGAATCAAATGACTGGGTTCTGAATCTGCTACAGATGCTGACTGAATTCGGCCACCACGGCATCCGCTTCCAGTTCACGGAAATTCTCGATGCTGATGTGGATCAACTTCCCATGATCGCCTGACTCGAAATAGAGATCGGGTTGCTGCAGAAGGCAGGCATCCACAACGGTCTCTATACCGTAAGGCATGCCCGTGGGCGGCACCGCCCCAGTCTCGCAATCGGCAAAGGCCTGTTGCAGCTCTTCCTCCGAGATGAGAAAGAGATTCCGCCCGGTGAGCTGAGCTAGGTCGTCCAGCACGACATGATGGGTGGCCGGGATCACCGCTAGCACATAGCTCTCGTCATCCCCTAACAACACGGATTTCGCCATTCTGTCACCCGGAATGTGGGCCGCCTCTGCCGTATGTAGAGCGGAGTCGGTACGACGATGTTCGATCACTTCGTAATCTGTCTCATGGTTTTGTAGATACTCTTGGAGTGTGATTGCGATAGCCATTTCATCACCTCGTATGCTCTCTTCACTATTTAGGAGTATAGTCCGCGGTTCAACAGATTTTAGTGGAGCCCCCGCGACCCTTTCCCGACAACCGATAACCTCTGTTTTTAATATGGCAAAAAGAAAGAAACGCAAATCTCGAACATTGGCCGAAACGGCCGACCGTCACCACCTCTATGAGTTGTCAGTGCAGTGCTCGGAGGCGGAAATCGACTTTGTCGATGATACTTTCAAGAAGCTGCGCGGCCGACGGGCCAGATCTCTGAGAGAGGATTTCTGCGGCACCGCCAATGTATGCTGCGAGTGGGTGCGACGGCACAAGGCCAACCAGGCCACCGGTGTCGACCTGGATGGCGAGGTACTCGATTGGGGACGCACGCATCAACTGAGCAGACTCAAACCGTCACAACAAAAACGCATCACCCTGCTGGAAAAGAATGTGCTGAGCGTAAGGACCGAACCGATGGAGATCATCTCGGCGATGAATTTCAGCTATTGGCTGTTCAAGGAGCGCAAACAGCTGAAGCGCTACTTTCAGCGGGTACACCGGCAATTGGCGGATGACGGTATTCTTTTCATGGATGCCTATGGGGGCTACGACTCCTACAAAGAGATCGAGGAGGAGCGGGAAATCGAGGATGGCGAAGGCAGCTTTACCTATATCTGGGAACAGGAGAAGTTCGACCCCATCAACGCAAACCTGATCTGCCATATCCATTTCGACTTCGAAGACGGCTCGCGTTTCGAACGGGCCTTCAGTTACGACTGGCGTCTCTGGAGCCTGCCGGAGATCCATGAATTGCTCGATGAGGTGGGTTTCAGCAAGGTGACTTTCTACTGGCAGGGATTCGATAAGGACGGTGAACCGGACGGCGTCTTCCTACCCGTAACGGAGGGTGAAGCGGATGCCGGATGGATCTGCTACATCACCGCAGAAAAATAGATCAAGAAGGCCGCGCAGAGTGGCTTTCGCAATACTCCCTGATGAAGTCGGCAATGGAGGGAGGATCATTGAGGTCAAGTCGGGGCAGCGCTGTCTCCTGTTCGATCGGGGTATCGCTCGCAATCGCGATGACCGAGCCATCCTCAGGAAAAATCAGCGGTTTTTTCAGTGACGCCCGGTGCAGCTCTATCTTGGGAAAAGCCAGGTGCCTGAACCCCTCGACCAGCACCAGATCCAGCAGGCTGCAGTCCAGGTGATCCAGCAGCAGAGGCAATTCCGGCTCCCGCTCCTCGGCTTCTTCCACCATCAGCGCCCACCGCCTGGAGGTTGCAAGCAGTACCCTGTCTGCCCCCGCCTTGCGTAGCTCGTAGCTATCCTTGCCTGGCTTATCGAACTCGACCTGATGATGGGCGTGTTTGATCACGCCCAAACGCATGCCGGCTTCCCGCAGACGTGGAATGAGCTGTTTTAGCAAGGTTGTTTTGCCTGTACCGCTGTAAGCGGCAAAACCGAGTAAAGGGACTGAGCTGTGGTACATCGTATGGATCTTGAAAAACGACCGTTGAATCCTGGTGAGAAATGCGGGCTAGTGTAGTGTCCTATACTAGGCATCCTCCCGCTTCATGCCATGTATCATGATGATCAGGTCAGCGGCATCACGACTGATGCCCAACTCTGACACCAACTGCTCGGGTCCGGCGCCGGCATGCACCATGCGAATGGCGTCGCTGTAGGGAGGCTCTCCCTGCTGACTGCTCTGTTCTATGTTTTCTTGACGCTCTTCCAGGTTTCGCCCCTGACGCTCAAGACGATTCACCCGCTTGTCGACACCGACGGCGCTGGAACAGAGCGCGCCCACGGTCTGTTTGAGGGTCTCGATCTCGCGTTTTTGCAGTTCCAGCATCTCGCTCTGCCGACGCTCCTGCCAAAAACGATACCCCATCAGGACCAGCAGCAGCAACAGAAAAGGCACTATCCCGAACCAGAGAAATGCCGCATCACTACCCTGCATTTCTCACCACCCGAGGCATCTGGCCGGCCACTGGATTCGACAGGGGGCCAGACAGCAACCGACTTGCCTCGCTGATCGCAATCATAGGCCTGTTCCCTCGTAAAACTGTAAAAACAGGAGACTCATCATCAAGCATACTCATCGATGTGCGGCTTTCCATCATCCTCATCTTCAGGCGGTTTTCTCCGTTGCCGCGGCTCATGCTCATCCGCTGGCTTGGGTCGCTCACGCCGCATAGGCGGTTTGGTCGGTTTCACCGGATAGAGCGGATTGAGCGGGGTCTGTTCTCCAATCTCAGGCATACCTGGCATCCTATTCGACGAACATGCTCTCACTATAGCGGAAAAACCGCCTCCGGGAAGAATACGGGACCGGCACCGGGATCGCCTCAATACATACTGATCTCTTGCCACTCCTCATCAGTCAGCAGCTTGTTGAGATCTACCAGAATCAACAGGTTATCCTCTTGCGTGGCCACCCCCTGGATATAGCGGGAACTCTCTTCAGTACCCACGTTGGGGGCTGCATCGATCTCATTCTCGCGCAACTCGACAACTTCCGCGACTGCGTCCACCAAGATACCGACCACCTGTTTTTCCGACTCGATGACAATGATTCGACTGGCGTCATCCACCTCCGTGGAGGGTAAGCCGAAGCGTGTCCGAGTGTCGATCACGGTCACTACGTTGCCGCGCAGGTTGATAATACCCAGTACATAGGAGGGTGCACCGGGCACCGGAGCGATCTCGGTGACCCGTAGCACCTCTTGCACCTGCATCACGTTGATGCCATAAACCTCGTCCATCAGGATAAAGGTCACAAACTGGATCAGTGGGCCTTCCCCACTGTCATCATCGTTTTCAATACTCATGCTCACACCTCTATACCTCGTTGCGTTGTTGATCCCATGGCCAATGCTTACTAACCCTAACCAGGGCATGTGCTCATGCGGCAAGCATCTCCAGCACGCCATTCACATTCAGCAAAACGCTCAATTCCTGAATAATAATGCCGGCATACCAGGGTCGTCCCACGCCCCCTGTACGCCATCGCACCGCTTCCTTCTCTATATCCAGGGTAGTGCTGATGCTATCCACCGCAAGGGCCAGATGCCCATCACTGATCAGTAACAGGCGCCGCGGGCGCGCCACCTCATTCCCGGTCAGTCTTTCAGGCATCAGCAGGCGGGCGCTATCGATGACGATCACTTTTTCATCCCGATTGATGATCACGCCGAGGGTCCAGGCGGGCTGCCCCGGTAGCTGGCTCGCCTCCCCCGCGTAGTCGAGAATCCCCACCAACGATGTGAGCGGAATCCCCAAAGTGATACCGTTCACCTTGAACAGCAACACTTGAAAGCCGTTCTCCGCCCAGGCCGGAATTTCGCTTAGTCGTTCCTGCTCTCCCTCTTGCAGCGCCAGCCCAGGAGTCGGCGCCGCCACGGATTGCCGCACATCCTCTATTTCAATATCGGCATCTGTCGAAGGCTCTTTAACGCCGACAACGGGGGCTGCCGCCGGTAGATCGTCGATCTCTGACAGCAGGGTATCGAGATAGCTTTTCAATGCATTTTCGGGTTCTGCGATCTTGCCATCGACCTGTTGCAAACCTTGGGATTTCGATGACTGTTTCATGAGCCGGCGCCTGCCTGTGCTAGCGGCTCATGCTCACTGAGGAGATCCTGCAATAGCTTTTCATAGGCCTTCAGACCCCGGCTCTGGGGCGCGAACAGGGCAGGTGGAATGCCCGCCTTACTGGCTTCCCTGAACAAGGTATCAACAGGAACCACGCTGTGCCAGATCCGCTCCGGATAACTCTCGCGCATCACTCTCAGGCTGTCGATGGATGCCCGGGTACGGCGGTCAAACATGGTGGGAACGATGAGATACGGTAGCGGCACGTGCCGGGATTTGGTCAACATCTCCAGGGTATGCAGCATACGCTCCAGTCCTTTGAGGGCGAGAAACTCGGTCTGCACCGGAATGATCAGTTGTTCGCAGGCGGCCAGGGCGTTGATCATCAGCACGCCCAGGATCGGCGGACAATCGAGTATTACGTGATCATAGCGGCTCTGCAAGCGGTTCAAGGCCTGCTTGATTACCAGTCCCATGCCATCCAGCTTACCCGCCTGGCGATCGAGGGTGGCCAGGGCCATCTCCGCGGGCATCAGATCCAGCCCTTCGGTGCCGGTGGGATGAGTCAGACTGAACGGATCAAGTTGCTGATTTAGCGCCACTGCCCGAAACAGACTGTAAACACTCGCCTCCAGGGCGTCCGGATCGTATCGAAAATAGCTGGTCAGGGAAGCGTGGGGATCGATATCCACCAATAAAGTACGCAGTCCCCACTGGGAAAGCAGCCCCCCTAAGGAGACGGTGGTGGTGGTCTTGCCCACACCGCCCTTCTGGTTGGCAACGGTCCACACCTTCACTGGCCACTCCCAGGGAGATCGATAACGCGATCTTCACTGCCGTTCATGCCCATGATCACCAAAGAGACACGACGATTTTTCGCCCTGCCGGCTTCGCTGTCATTGTCAGCCACCGGCCGGTGTTCCGCGTAACCGACCGCGGAAAGACGATCCGGGTCGATACCCATGCGGGTCATCAAGTGCACGACACTGGCGGCGCGGGCGGCTGAAAGCTCCCAGTTTGAAGGAAACTCCTTGGTATTGATGGGGCGGTTGTCTGTATTGCCTTCCACCTGGACCTGGTTGGGCACTATCGCCAACACCTGACTGATATTCCTCAGCGCCTCCACTGCCGCCTTTGCGAGATGGGCGCTGGCGCTGGCGAACAGCATTTTATCTTTCATGTTCACCACCACCCGGTCCTCAGTGAAACTGACCTCGACCAGGTCCTGATCGACATACTCACTGAGCATATCTTCAATACTGGCGGCAAGAAATCCAAGTCGCTGTACCTCATCCACGGGCATTTCCGGGACCGCATCCGCTGCTCCAGCCAGATCGATACCTTGTTGATCGAAACTGCCGGGACCTTGTCGCAGTTCGTTGTCAATCAAGGCGCTCTGCTGGCCCATCCCGGGCGCCTCGCCCGAGTCGCGGCTGAGCTCCCCGATCTGGATCGGGTCAAGGCTGCGCCGACTCTCCTGAAAGGCGTTGGTAAGGGTCTGCGACAGCACCCGGTATTTGCCCTCATTGACCGAGGAGACGGAATACATGACCACGAAAAAGGCAAACAGCAGGGTGATGAAATCGGCATAGGAGACGATCCATCGTTCATGGTTGACATACTCCTCTTTACGTTTGCGCCGTTTTCCCATGGTTAACCCGCATTTCTCACCAGGATTCCATCCTTAGGTCCGTAATCGGTACATCCCTGTACCACTCCTTGGATTTTTGGGGCAACCAGGCCGAAGCAGGTTGGACGATCGGGCGCAGAAGCATAGCCGGGCCTATGGTTCAAGCCCGATCGTTCAAGATGCCCGGCCTGGTTGTTCCAAAAATCAAATAGGACAGACTGTCCGATGAATGCCATATCGTGAGAGATGCTAACCTGTTCAAGTTTCATAAGTTTTCCTGTTAGTACGGTCCGCCTGGTGAGAAATGCGGGTTAAACACTCACTGGAGAAACCCCTTGAGCTTGGTCTCGATACTGCGTGGGTTGTCGCCCTCTGCAATGCCGATAACCCCCTCGATGACCATTTCACGAAATTTCGCAATGTTCTCGGACTGGGTCTTCAACTTGGCGGCGATAGGCAACAGGAACAGATTCGCCAGCCCGACGCCATAGATGGTGGCGACAAACGCAGTTGCTATACCGCTGCCCAGCTTGCTGGGATCGGCCAGATTCTGCATCACATGAATGAGTCCCATGACGGCGCCGATGATACCGATGGTGGGCGAGTACCCCCCCATCCCCTCGAACACCTTGGACGCCTGGATATCGTGTTGTTCACTGGCATCCACTTCCATCTCCAAAATGTCGCGCAAGGCCTCCGGTTCGCTGCCGTCCACCAGCAGCTGCATCCCCTTGCGAATGAAGGGATCCTGCTCCTCGTCGGCAATGGACTCCAGGCCCAACAGCCCCTCCTTTCTGGCGATATTGCTCCAAGTCACCAGTTTCTCGATAGTCACCGGCATATCCAGCCTGGCCGGCAGAAACACCCGCGCCGAAAGACGTAGTGCATGGAGGAATACCGGCACCGGGGTCTGCAGCAGAATGGCGCCGATGGTGCCACCGGTAACGATCACCATCGCCGGTCCGTTGACCAGGGAGTCGATATGACCTCCCTCCAGCCAATTGCCCCCCAGAACCGCTAAAAAAGCGATAAGGATGCCGATAAAGCTTAGAAAATCGAGTCTCATATCACTCCCGTTGACCCGGGTATCCCATGTTGTATCCCATAAAGCTCTCTATCTTTCCCCGTTCCCCTGGGCCTCTGATATCACCAATCAGTAGAAACACTACACTAGTGAGATATCCGTGCGAGAAGCGGTCCTATCTCGTCCAGAGCCAGCACACGATCCGACAATCCCGCCTTCTCAACCGATTGCGGCATGCCGTAGACCACACAGCTCCTCTCGTCCTGACTCCAAAGGTCGGAACCCGCCTGTTTCAACTTTTTGGCGCCCTGCAGACCATCCGCTCCCATCCCGGTCAACACCAGCCCCAGGGCCCGATCCTTATAGCTCATCGCCGCCGATGAAAGCAACAGATCCACACTGGGATGATAGATCTGCCCTGACAACGGCTCGCTGATACGCACCTGATAGTTGGATGGTCCCCGCTCCACCTGCATCTGCTTGCCTCCAGGGGCAATCAGACATTGTCCCGGCATCAGCAGGTCACGATCCACGGCCTGTTTGATTTTGATGGCGCAGACTGCGTCCAATCTCTCCGCATAGGCTCGGGTAAAGCTCCCCGGCATATGCACAGCCACCACCACCGGCAACGGAAAACGCCGCGGCAGCGCGCTCAACACCTGACGCAACGCCACCGGGCCGCCAGTGGAGGCGCCGATCGCCACCAGCTCCAGATGCTTGTCGGAAACCGCAACCTGGGAACTGACCGTGCGATTGACCTGACTGCGGTAGCCGCTGACTGCCCCCCGCGACAGGGACAGACGGGATTGCCCCACGGCCCGCACCCGCTCGAGCAGTTGTCTGTTGGCCTCCTCGACGCTTGAGCCAGTGCTCTTTCTCTCCTTGAGCAGAAAATCCATGGCGCCCGCATCCAGCGCATCCAATGTCTCCTTGGCCCCCGCCTTGGTGAGCGCGGAAAACATCAGGATGCGTGTCGGCGCCTCTGCCATGATCCTGCGCACCGCGGAGATACCATCCACCACCGGCATCTCCACATCCATGGTTATCACGTCGGGTCTCAATCTTCTGGCGCTGTTGATGGCCTCTTTCCCGTTGCCTGCGAAACCCACCACTTCGATATCGTCCGCCTGCTCCAGCGCCGAGGAGATTCGGTTGCGGAAGAATGCCGAATCATCGACTATCAATACTCTCAATTTGGCGCCCATTGCCCTGATCAACCGTCACTGCTTTGGATATACGGGTGGACACCCATGCTGTGTTCTCCATACGCTGTCGCCCTGGTAATGGCGAATTTCTCAGTATTTCTTGACATATTTGCGCATCAGGCCGGGCACGTCCATGATCAGAGCGATCTTGCCGTCGCCCGTTATGGTGGCCCCGGCCATGCCATCCAGCCCCTGCAACAGAGCACCTAACGGTTTGATCACCACCTCCTCCTGCCCGATCAGATGGTCGACCACCAGACCGACCTGAATATTGCCCACATTAACGATCACCACATGCCCTTTCATCTTGTCCTCGTCAGTCATGGGCTTTTTAGGTGTCAGCCAGTTGCGTAAATAGAAAAGCGGCAGGGCCCGGTCGCGGACCATGATAGTCAATTGCCCATCCACCACATTGGTGCGTTTGAGATTGAGATTGAAGATCTCCACCACGCTGGCCAGCGGCAGGGCGAAGGGTTGACTGCCCAGCACCACCATCAAAGTCGGCAGAATCGCCAGGGTCAGCGGCAGCTTGATGATGATGATACTGCCCTGTCCCCATTCGGAATCGATCTCGACCGAACCGTTCATCTGGGCAATACGGGTCTTCACCACATCCATGCCCACGCCACGACCCGAAACGTCGGAGATCTCTGTCTTGGTGGAGAAACCGGGGGCGAAAATCAGATTGAAGCACTCCTTATCATCCAGGCGGCCTGCCGCTTCAGCATCCATCATTCCTTTCTCAACGGCCTTTTGCCGCAGTATCTCCGGATCCATGCCCTTACCGTCATCGGCGATCGAAAGCAGGATGTGATCACCCTCCTGGGCGGCGGAAAGGACCACGGTGCCACGTCTCGGTTTGCCCTTTTCCTCACGCTCGTCGGGCTGTTCGATACCGTGATCCACCGAATTTCGCACCAGATGCACCAGGGGATCGGCCAGGGCCTCCACCAGATTCTTGTCCAGGTCTGTATCCTCGCCCTCCATCACCAGGTCGATCTCTTTTTTCAGACTCCTGGCCAAGTCCCGCACCACCCGGGGAAAACGGCCGAAGACCTTTTTGATCGGCTGCATGCGGGTCTTCATGACCGCCAGTTGCAGATCAGAGGTCACCACATCGAGATTACCGACCGCGTTGGCCACATCTTCGTCATTCAGGGTGGCCTTCAGCGTTGCCAGGCGATTGCGCACCAGCACCAGCTCGCCGACCATGTTCATGATATCGTCGAGCCGCTGGGTATCCACCCGTACCGAAGTCTCGGCGGGCGGCTTGCTGGCCGGCGCGGCCTTAGGTTGCTTGGGTGATGGTTTGGCGGCCGGTTTTGGCTCGGCCTCTGCCGCCGGTTCGGTTGGCTGCTTTTTCGGTTTTGCCTTGGCGGCCGGCTTCGGCTTGGCCGCTGGCTTGGCGGCTTTTTTCTTAGATTTGCCTTTACCGGTGGCGGGCTCAGCCGACTTGACCTTGTCGGCATTGAACTTACCCTCTCCGTGGATCTGATCGAGCAGCGCCTCGAACTCATCCTCGGTAATATCGTCATCCGTCGCCTTGGGCGGTTTGGACTTTTTGGCAGGGGCCTTTTTCTTTGCAACCGGCTTTTCGCTGGACAGCTTGTTGGCGTCGAACTTGCCTTTGCCGTGGATCTCATCGAGTAGCGTTTCGAACTCATCCTCAGTGATATCATCGCTGGCCGAGGCCGGTTCGGGCTCCTGGATGGCATCCAGCAAGTCTTCGAATTCGTTGTCGCTCAGATCGCCTGTGGCCTCGGCTTGAGGCTGATGCTCCTCCTCCGCG
This sequence comes from Candidatus Thiodiazotropha sp. (ex Epidulcina cf. delphinae), assembly GCA_025656455.1. GTDB lineage: Bacteria > Pseudomonadota > Gammaproteobacteria > Chromatiales > Chromatiaceae > Thiodiazotropha. The sequence goes on from JAHXHS010000001.1 coordinate 200,415, forward strand.
TCCTCTTCCTGTGCAACATCTCCCTCGTCATCGGCAGTCTCTGCGACATCCTCCTGCGAGGACGCCTCGTCCACTGGCTGTTCAGGCTCCTCGTCCTCGGGCACGGCAAAACGGTTGAGGGATTCAATCAACTCGGGTTTGGCATGTTCAGGCATGATGCCCTTGCGCACTTCCTCGAACATGACATTCACCACATCCAGGACTTCAAGTACCGAATCCATCAGGTCAGGACCGACACTACGCTGTCCCTGGCGGAGGATATTGAAGACATCTTCCGCCCGATGGCAAACCTCCACCAGGGGTTCGATGGCCAGAAAACCCGCCCCACCCTTGATCGTGTGAAAGCCTCGAAAGACAGCATTCAACAGATCGTAGTCATCCGGTTGCTGTTCCAGATCCACCAGCTGCTCGCTGAGTTGTTCCAGAATTTCTCCGGCCTCGACCAGAAAATCCTGCAGGATCTCGTCGTTGACATCGATGCTCATCTAACACTCCCGGTACGTCACCGAACTATGCAGCTTTTTACTGATCTATATATCGGTCTTAACTCGAATAACTAAAATCCAAGGCTGGAGAGCAGGTCGTCCACATCGTCCTGGTTGGTTACCTGATCGCCTTGATCCAGACCTGGAATAGCGGGACCTGACAGTTCGTGGGAGACATCTTTCTTCTGGCTTGCATCTTCCATCTTGTGGCCGGTGATGCGCACCAGCATGACCAGTTTCTCTTCCACGTCGTGAACCAGGGTGATCACCTTGCGGATGATCTGACCGGTAAGATCCTGAAAGTCCTGGGCCATCAACACGTCAGACAGGTTTTTGTGCAATACGCCGGCATCGGTCTTGGTGTTGAGCAGAAACAGGGACAACTCATCACTGAGTTCCTTGAAGTCCTGCTTGCTGAGCAGCCGGGAACGCAGTCTGTCCCACTGTTCGGAGAGTTCACCGGCCTGTTTCTCTATCTGTTCCACCAACGGCAGACTCTCCTCCACGGCAGTGAGGGTGCGATCGGCTGACTGCTGGGTCATGGTGATGACGTAGGTGAGGCGTTCCTTGGCATCCGGGATCTCCACATTGGTCATATCGGAGATGCGGGCATCGAGTAAAAAACCGTTGATGGCATCATGTAACTCACGTGTCAGACGCCCGACTTCAATAAATAGATCATCGTTGCCAGCGTTTGGCGCTAAGGTGGAAATCAAACGTTCGGACTCTGCTTCGTCTCCCGCCTCCAGACTGGCAACGAGGGCCTTGGCTGTTTCTAAACGTTGTTGGTTATTTGGCTGTTGCCCCATGCTATGACTCCCGGCGCTGCTTTGAATTAACCCACGCGTTCGAAGATCTTGCCGATCTTCTCTTCCAGGGTAGTGGCTGTGAAGGGCTTGACCACATAGCCGTTGACACCCGCTTGCGCGGCCTCGATGATCTGTTCGCGCTTGGATTCCGCGGTTACCATCAGCACCGGTAGCTGGGCCAATTTCTCATCGGCCCTGACCGTCTTCAGCAAGTCGATGCCGGTCATCCCAGGCATGTTCCAGTCAGAGACCAGAAAATCGAAATTCCCATTCTGCAGCATAGGGAGCGCGGTTAGTCCGTCATCCGCTTCCTGGGTATTGTTGAACCCCAGGTCGCGCAATAGATTCTTGATTATGCGCCGCATAGTGGAAAAATCATCCACTATGAGGATCTTCATGTTCTTATCCAATGCTACCTCCCACCTGCATCCTGCCGGCTGAGTTCAACCAACGGAGTCACAGGCCAACCATTACTCTTCTACGCTTCATCATGCACCAATGAGAGCCAGTCCGTCAGACGCGAACGTAATCGCAGCGTTGCCTGGCTGTGAATCTGGCAAACCCGTGATTCGCTGACACCCAGTACGTGCCCTATCTCCCGGAGATTCATCTCATCGTCATAATACATGGCGATTACCAGACGCTCCCGTTCGGGCAGGCCGGCAATCGCCTCCGCTAACGCCTTCTTGAAGGCATCCTTTTGCAGCCCGTCGAAAGGACTGTCCACCGCACCGTCCCGCGTTGCCGGAAAACCGTCACTGACGGCGGTCAATTCGTCCAGGCTGAAGATACGGCAGCCTGTGGAGTCACGCAGAATCTGGTGATACTCCTCCAGACTGATACCCAACGCCTCGGCCACCTCCACATCCCGAGCGTCCCGCCCCGCGTTGTTCTCGATCTCACGCATCGCCTCGGCCACCATCCGCGCCTTGCGATGGACCGACCTCGGGGTCCAGTCACTGCGTCGAATCTCATCCAGCATGGCGCCGCGAATGCGGATCCCCGCATAGGTCTCAAAGCTGGCCCCTTGAGTCGGATCGTAATTTCTGCTCGCCTCCAGCAGACCCAGCATGCCCGCCTGGATCAGATCGTCCGCCTGCACATTGGGCGGCAGCCGGTTCATCAGATGATAGGCGATTCTCTTCACCAGTCCCGCATGCTGATCCACCAGATCATTGAAATTCTGCTGTTGCTGCATGGCGGTGTATGTCGCTAAGCCGCTCACCGTCATACCTCCCCATAATGACTAGAAAATTGAATCAGACGTTCGACGAAAAACTGCAGATCCCCACTCACTCCCGTGGGTACAGGCCAGTTATCGGCCTTTTTAGCCAAATTCTTGAATGCCTGCGCCACCCGAGAGCGCGGATAGGCCTCCACGACCGGCTTTTGGCTTCTGACGGCCTTGCGAAGCTGCTCGTCGTAAGGAATGCTGCCCATATATGTAAGCATAACGTCTAGATACTGATCTGTTACCCGGCACATTTTGTTGTAGAGATTACGTCCTTCCTGCACGCTTTTGACCATATTCGCCAGTATACGAAATCGGCTGACGCCATGCTCGCGATTAAGCAGTTTGATAATCGCGTAGGCATCGGTGATGGAAGCGGGTTCATCGCACACCACCACGATCTGCTCCTGCGCCGCACGGCTGAAACTGACCACCAGGTCGGAGATTCCCGCCGCGGTGTCTATCAGCAGCACATCCACGTTGTTGGCCACTTCACTGAAGGCATGGATCAGACCAGCATGCTCGGCCTGACTCATCTCCGCCATCTGTTGAATGCCTGAAGCGCCCGGGACCACCTTCAACCCTTTTGGTCCGGTCACCATAATCTCTTCCAAGGAGCATTCACCCTGCATCACGTGTGACAGGTTGCGCTCCGCATGCAGGCCGAGTATCACGTCAAGATTGGCCAGGCCCAGATCCGCATCCAGCAACACCACCCGGCGGCCGAGCTCCGCCAGCGCGACCCCCAGATTGGCTGAGATATTGGTCTTTCCCACGCCGCCTTTGCCGCCGGTGACGGCGATCACCCTGACCGGCTCCGGATTGACCATCCTACGCAGTCCCGTCGCCTGATCTTCGAGTTGTTCAGACATGTGCATGTTCACCCATTCCTCCGAAGGCCATCGCCAGATAATCCTCGTCTGGGCCGCTATCCGCCAGTTCAGCCATCTCGATGGCCTGCTTTATCAGCGTGTCGGCGCGGGCGGCGCGAATATCCTCGGGCACCCGCTGACCATCGGTAACGAAAGCCAGCGGCAGCTTGGCCTCCAGCAACGCGGACAATACGCCCCCGAGGGAAGCAGCCTCATCCATCTTGGTCAGCACGGCGCCGATCGGATGTACGATACCGAAGGATCGGATGGCATGACTCAAGGCTGAGCGCTGGGTGGTCGCGGAGAGTGTCAACAATGACTGCACCGGGTGGTTGCCTTTGCTCAACAGCGCCAACCGTTCGGTCAATTGGAGATCCCTTTGTCCCATCCCGGCGGTGTCGATCAACACCAACCGTTTCTCGGCGAACACGTGCAGAGCGTTACTGAGTTCTTCTGGGTTGGCAACATTGCGCACCGGCACATCCAGGATACGGCCATAGTTCTGCAACTGCTCCTGGGCGCCGATGCGGTAGCTGTCGGCCGAGATCAGCGCCAGATGACGGTTGCCGTGACGCAGACAAAACCGGGCCGCCAATTTGGCAATGGTGGTGGTCTTGCCGACACCGGTGGGACCCACCAGGGCCAGGATACCGCCCTGATCGAGAAGGTCCTTTTTCATGGTCGGCAGTTCACCGAGCAAGTGCCTCAGGGCCTGATGCCAAGCCTGCTCGGGGGATTGCGCATCCTCAACCCGATAAGCCAGCTCCCGACAATGTCCCGCATCCAGCCCCAATCCCATCAGTCGGCGCATCAGATCCTGGGTCTGGGGACGACGATGTCCCATGTCACGCCAAGTGAGCTCCGAGAGTTCGTTCTCCATCATCCGACGCAGCGCCTGCATCTCCCGGCGCATCTCCCTCAGCACCGGGTCTTGACTCCACTCCACCCGGGGGGGTTCGTGGGCCGGTCTCCGCCCGTTTTCGCGATCCGCCGACAAACCATCGGCGATCCTCTCCCCGACCTGTCCCATCCGCTCAAGGGAGGGCTCGGAATTTGTCGAAATCGCAGCTTCAGCCTCTGACGCCTGGGAGGCTGTCTCGATGGAGGTCGGCAGCGTGCTGTTGAAGACCGACTCGTCATAGTCCATGGCGGCCACCAACTCGATGCCGCCCTGCACGCTCTTGTTGGAGAGGATAACCGCGTCCGCACCCAGGGCTTCGCGCACCTGGCGCAGGGCCTGTCGCATGTCAGAAGCGAAAAAACGTCGAATTTTCATAGTCCGCAATCCCCGGTTTAGGCTTGAGGATCACGGTTGCCCGGAAACGGGTTACCTACCTGTCAGCCTTCCTGTCTACTCGCCGGTGCTGGTGTTGCCAATCGTCGAGACCACTTTGATCTGACGATTGTCCGGTATTTCGTGATAGGAGAGGATGTGCATGCCCGGCGCCGCGTGCTTAGCGAATCTCGCCATCCAAGGCCTGATCGGCGCTGCCACCAGGAGTATGCACTCCTGTCCCTGTGCCTCCATCGCCGCATTGGTCTCCGCCAGCGCATTTTGCAATCTCTCTGCCAGTCCGGGTTCGAACCCGGCCTGACCCTCATCCGAGGCCTGTAAGGTTCTTTGCAATAACTGTTCCAATGTCGGATCCAGTACCGCCACTGGAATTTCTTCAGTAGTTCCAATAAGTTGCTGCACAATACCCCGTGACAGCGCAACCCTGACCGCGGCCGTCAAAACGCCGGGGTCTTGACTCCTGTGGGCCTGCTCCGCCAAGGTTTCGGCGATGGTGCGAAAATCGCGGATCGGCACATGCTCTGCCAGCAGATTCTGCAGTATCTTGGTCACCACGCTCAGCGAGAGGGTCTTGGGCATCAGATCCTCCACCAGCTTCGGCGCGCTCCTGGCCAACATGTCAAACAGTTGCTGGGTCTCTTCGTGACCCAGCAACTCACTGGCCTGGGTTTGCAGGATCTCGCTCAGATGGGTGGCCACCACGGTGCTGGCGTCCACCACGGTGTAACCCAGGGTCTGGGCATGATCCTTCTGTTCGGGATCGATCCATACCGCGTCGAGTCCGAAGGTGGGATCCTTGGTCGGCGCACCTTGTAACTCGCCGAACACCTGTCCCGGATTGATCGCCAACTCCCGGTCGGGAAAGATCTCCGCTTGAGCCACCGCCACACCATTGATCGAAAGCCGGTAACTGTTGGGGCTCAGATCGAGGTTGTCACGGATATGCACCGAGGGGATGAGAAAACCCAGCTCCTGGGAGAGCTTGCGTCTGACTCCTTTTATACGGTTCATCAGTTGTCCGCCCTGATTCCGGTCTACCAGCGGGATCAGGCGATACCCCACCTCCAGTCCGATCAGATCCACCGGTTGGACATCCTCCCAACTCAAGTCGCGCTGTTCCGGTTGCTCCACCGGCTCTTCGATGAGTGGCTCTTCCACCGGCTGCATCCGGCGTTGCTGGATCATCCAGGCCCCTGCCGCCGCCGCGGCCGCCAGGGTGAGAAAGGCAAAGTTCGGCATGCCGGGAATAATGCCCATCAGAAACAGCACCGAAGCCGCTACCGCCAACGCCTTGGGGCTGGTAAAGAGTTGACTGACGATCTGCCCTCCAACGTCCTGATTGCTGGCCACGCGGGTAACGATGATGGCCGCGGAAGTGGAAAGCAACAACGACGGAATCTGCGCCACCAGCCCGTCACCGATGGTCAACAGCACATAGTTCTGCAGCGCGGTGGAGAAATCGAGGTCGTGTTGAGTCATGCCGATCGAGAGTCCGCCGATGATATTGATGAACAGGATCAGAATCCCGGCGACCGCGTCACCACGGACGAATTTACTGGCGCCGTCCATTGCGCCGTAGAAATCCGCCTCCCGGGCCACATCCTCACGGCGCGCCCTGGCCTCGTCCTGATTGATGAGACCGGAGTTGAGATCGGCGTCGATGGCCATCTGCTTGCCCGGCATGGCATCCAGGGTAAAACGCGCGCTCACCTCAGAGACACGTCCCGCGCCCTTGGTCACCACCACGAAGTTGATGATCACCAGGATCAAAAACACCACCAGGCCGACCGCATAGTTACCGCCGATGACAAAGGCGCCGAAGGCCTCGATCACCTTACCGGCGGCATCCCCGCCAGTATGGCCTTCCAGCAACACCACCCGGGTGGAGGCCACATTGAGCGCCAGGCGCAGCAGCGTGGCAATCAACAGCAGGCTGGGAAAAACCGAGAACTCGAGCGGCCGACGGGTATAGACCACCACCAGCATCACCACCAGCGAGAGCGTGATGTTGAAAGTAAAGAACATATCCAAGGCAATCGGCGGTAGCGGAATCACGATCATCGTCAACAGCATCAGCAGCACCAGGGGCGCTCCGAAACCGCGTGCTCCCACCTGCTTCACATTGTCGAAAATCGCTGTGGCGTCCATTGTTATGACCTGCGGTAATTTTGAGTTTTGAATTTTGAATTTTGAATTAAACGAGTGCGCTTCGCGCACAGTCTATTAATAGGTACCGAATAAATGCATGAGCGAAGCGAATTCATCAATTCAAAATTCATAATTCAAAACTCAAAATTAAACATGCCGATACGCCTCCGGCACCGGCAAATCATCCGGCAGCTCAGGATAATCCCCGCCCTCGCTCCGGTAGGCCCTGAGTTGGAAGACATAGGCCAACAGACGGGCTACCGCCAGATAGAGGCCGGCGGGGATAAAGGCATCCAGTTCGGTGTGGTAGTAGATCGCACGCGCCAGCATCGGTGACCCGACCACCGGCACCTTGGCCTCGGCGCCAACCTTACGGATATTGAAGGCCACCAGGTCGGCCCCCTTAGCCAAGAGTTTTGGCGCATGCATACGTTCAGGATCGTATTTCAACGCCACCGCAAAGTGGCTCGGGTTGGTAACGATCACGTCGGCCTTCGGCACTTCCTGCATCATCCGTTTCTGGGCCATCTCGCGCTGCAACTGGCGAATACGGCTCTTCACTTCCGGTTTGCCCTCAGTCTCCTTCATCTCGTCACGCAGTTCCTGGCGGGTCATCTTCAGTTGGCGTTTGTGGTCCCATAACTGGAAGGGAACATCGATGGCGGCGATCAGGATCAATGTGGTGGTCAACAGAATCACCGACCCGCCGATCAAACCGCTGAGATGGCCGAGCGCCTGGGAGATGTCCATCGCATGCAGCGCCAGAAACTTCTCCAAGGAGGTCCACAGCAGCAGGATGGTGGCGCCGCCGATGAACAGGAACTTCGCCATCGCCTTGACCATCTCCACCAGGCCGCGCGCGGAGAAGACACGCTTCATGCCCTTCAACGGACTTAACTTACTCAATTTCGGCGTCAGCGCCTCGGCGCTGACGGAGAAGCCGCCCAATGCGACGGAGCTGAAGATGGCTGCCAGCACCACTAACAGAAAAAAGGGTGAAAGGGCGACGAAGACCTGGGCCACACCCTCTCCCAGGTGGGCAAGCATGGCGTTGATATCGAAAATTTCCTCACGAGTCAGGACAAAACCCCGGCTCATCATCTGCGAAAGGCTGTTGCCGATGGCACGGCTCATGGCGACAAGGCTGACCACACCGATCATGGTCACCACCATGGTGTTCAACTCCCGGGAGCGTGGCACCTGTCCCTTGCGTTTGGCATCATCGAGCCGTTTTGCCGAGGGTTGTTCTGTTTTTTCCTGGCCGTCTTCGTTCTCAGCCATGGCTCACCCCGTGACCCGCAGGGTCTGCATCAGAAGCTGGAAGGCCTCATCCAGGAGCTCATTGAAAACCGCAAACACACTCGGCAGGGTCACCCATATCAGCGCGAACCCGAGCAGCATGGTGATGGGAAAACCTACCGAGAAGATATTCAGCTGCGGCGCGGCGCGCATCACCACCCCCATGCCCATGTTGACCATCAGCATGGCGCCGATGATGGGCAGGGCGATGAGCAGGCCGCCGGCAAACAAACGGCTGCCCCAGGCGACGATATCGAGCAGCCCGTTGCGCGAGATCCCATCCACCGCCACCGGCATGGTCGCAAAGCTGTCGGCCAGCAGTTCGATAGCCAGTAGATGGCCGTTAAAAATCAGAAACAGCAAGGTGGCGAAAATCAGGTAAAACTGGGCTATCACGGGCACCTGAACACCGTTGGTGGGATCCACCATCGAGGCGAAACCCAGACCCATACTGTAGGCGATCACCTGACCGCCGAAGATCAGCGCGCCGAACACCATCTGCAGTATAAAACCCATCAGCACACCGATCAGGATCTGCTGTAGCATGATCATGAAGCCAGTATGACTCAGCACCTCCGCCTGCGGAGGCGTCGGCAGCGATGGCGCCACCAGCAGCGTGATCAGCAACATCAGAAACAGGCGAAACCGCACCGGCACCTGGCGCGAACTGAACAGCGGGGCCGCCAACAACATGGCGCTGATGCGCACCATCGGCCAGAGATAGGCCGCCATCCAGCTATTGAATAGTGCTTCATTGAAGATCATGACCCGCCTCAGGGCGTTCACAGGCTTTCGATCGGTAGTCAACGCTCAAAGGATCAACTCCGGTATGCTCTCGATCAGGTTCAGTGAGAAGTTCATCAGCAGCTGCAACATCCAGTGACCGGCCAGCATCAATACCAGTCCCACCACCACCAACTTGGGGATGAAGGTCAGGGTCATTTCATTGATCTGGGTGGCAGCCTGGAACATGGCGATGATCAGACCCACCGCGAGGGCGGGCAGCAGCACCATGCCAGTAAGTATGCCGATCACCTGAAGGGTGTTCTGACCGATGGACATCACGATATCCGGGCTCATGGTCCCTCCTCCCGATTAAACAAGGAAGCTCGATGCCAGGGTGCCGAACACCAGCGCCCAACCATCGATCAATACGAACAACATAATCTTGAACGGCAGCGAGATAATCATCGGCGAGAGCATCATCATACCCATCGACATGAGAATGCTGGCTACCACGATGTCGATAATCAAGAACGGAATGAACAACAAAAAGCCGATCTGAAAACCGGTCTTCAACTCACTGGTGGCAAAGGCCGGCAGTAAAAGGGTGAAGGGTACGTCATCCGGCTCCTCGAATTCACCGAAATCGCCGATTCGGGCAAACAGGGCCAGGTCGTCCTCGCGGGTCTGCGCCAACATAAACGCCTTCACCGGCTCTGACGCGGCCTGTAGGGCCTGCACGGTATCGAGCTCCTCGACCAGATAGGGCTGCAGGGCGACCTGGTTCACCTCGGTGAAGACAGGCATCATGATGAACAGGGTGAGAAACAGGGCAAGGCCGATGAGGATCTGGTTCGACGGGGTATTCTGGGTTCCAAGCGCCTGTCTCAGGATGGCCAGAACGATGATGATGCGGGCAAACGAAGTCATCATCATCAACGCCCCCGGCAGTAGGGCCAGGGCGGTCATGAAAAACAGGATCTGGATGGTCAGGGTATAGGTCTGAGCGCCCTCCCCGTCTGTTGTGATACTGAAGGCGTCCACTCCAGGGGCGGCCTGCAGGAGGGTGCTGAAGAGTAACCCGGCGATCAGCAGCCAGCCTCTCATTGCCGGGCCTCCCGCTGATCATTCAACGATTCGCCTCCGCCACGCGTAGCGTTCAACCGATCACGGAAATTCTCCCGGGCCTCCGCCAATACATGCAGGGTGCGCACCTGACCAGGGGCCACGCCCAACAGCAGGCGGGTATTCTCCACTTCGACCACCACCACTCGTTCCCTGGCGCCCACCGAGGCGCCGCCCAACACGCGCACCAGCCCCTTTCCCGTCATCGGTAGCTGAGCATATCGCTTGAACAACCAGGCCCCACCTATGATCAGGGCCAAGATCAGCAACAAACCACCGGCGGTGCTCAACAGGCCCTCCGCGCCCAGCGGCGAAACCTTGACGCCGATCTGCTTCTGAGTCGTTTCGACAGCCAGCAGGGAGTGGCTGAAAACCAGGCAGATGAGCGGCCAGCGTTTCATCAGCTGAGTCTCTTTACCCGCTCGGACGGACTGATGATATCGGTGAGCCGCAGACCGAACTTCTCGTTCACCACCACCACCTCGCCTTGGGCGATCAGGGTGCCATTAACCAGCACATCCATCGGTTCGCCGGCCAGTCTGTCCAACTCGACCACCGAACCCTGATTCAGTTGCAGCAGGTTGCGGATATTGATCTTGGTGCGACCGATCTCCATCGAAATGGTGACCGGCACATCAAGGATCGAGTCCATATTCATGGCGCCGACGGCCGATTCATCCTGCAACTCATCGAAGGTCGCGGCGGCAGCGCTTTCATCGCCCTCGGTTTCGCCCTGCTCACCCAGTGCGGCGGCCCACTCATCGGCCAACGCTTCATTCGGATCGGTAACTTTGTCTTCACTCATCTTCTCACCCTCTTGGGTAATCACTGCACGATTTGCCGCAGCAGGAAGGCTACGGCCGACACGCATTCACTTTTTACTGGAGATCTCGGTGGCCTTCTTCTCCATTTCCAGATAGTCATGCAGACCCTTACGCCGATTGTGCTGGATCCATTGGTTGATCTTCAGTGCGTAATTGCCATCCGAGACCCCAAGCCTAGCCTTGAAGACCGGCACATCAGCAGCCTCAACCTCGACCTCTTCCGGCATCTCGATGGGAATGATGTCGCCCCTCTTGAGCCCGGCCAATTGCTTGACGCTCATCTGCACTTCGGTCAGGTTGCTGCAAAGCTCGATCTTTGCCCCCATGATCTCCTCCTTCAGGGAGCCCTCCCAGCGTTCATCTCGCTCACCCCGATCGCTCTGCACCCCGGCATCCAGCAATTCACGAATCGGCTCAACCATTGAGTAGGGCATACAGATATGGAAATCACCGCCGCCACTCTCCAGATCCACATGGAAAGAGGTCACGACCACCACCTCGGACGGGCTGACGATATTCGCAAACTGGGGATTGACCTCCGAACCGCTGTATTCAAACTTGACTCGGAATACCGGCATCCAGGCATTACCCAGATCCTCGAAGGCCCGCTTCAGCAGCAGTTGAATCACCCGGTTCTCGGTCGGGGTGAAGTCACGGCCCTCGATCTTGGTATGGAATCGGCCGGAGCCGCCGAAGTAATTGTCCACCACGCTGAACACCAGCTTCGGATCGATCACGAACAACCCCTTGCCCCGCAATGGCGGCACGCGAATCATATTCAGACTGGTGGGAACGAACAGGCTGTGAACAAACTCCGAAAACTTCTGCATCTGGATGCCGGAAACGGACAGATCGGCGGTGCGCCGCAGCATATTGAAAAGACTGGTGCGGAATAGTCGCGCAAAGCGTTCGTTGATCATCTCCAGGGTCGGCAGACGCCCGCGGACGATCCGGTCCTGACTGGTGAAATCGTATGAATTGACCCCACCCGGCTCGACCACATCCGACTCGGTGGCGACATCGCCGTTATCGACGCCATGCAATAGGGCATCGATCTCCTCTTGTGAAAGCAGGTCGTTGGTGCTCATTGCATTACAAAACTGGTGAAATAGAGGGCATCAACCTCTCCCGGGCCTTGCAGTTCCTTGACCACCCGGTTGAACTCCTGCAACATCTTGGCCTGCAGGGCCTCTTTGCTGCTGCGCGTCTTCAGTGACTTTGCATCCACGGTGGAGAGCAGGTTCAGTAAGTTGTGGCGAATCATCGGATCATTGTGCTGAATGAATTCGGCCAATGGCTCAGAGGTAACTCGCACACTCACACCGACCTGCAGCAGGCTCGGACGGCCCGGCAGGTTGACCACGAACGGTGGCGTGAAATCGAGGTATTGCGCGGGTCCCTGTTCGGCTTCGGGCTCGGTGGTCTCCTCTGTCGTCGCCGGATCTTCCTCGGCAGCCTCATCGCCGCTGAGAAGAAAAAAAGCGACAACCCCGCCACCGATCAGCAGAACCGCGACGATTGCGATAATGAGAATCAACTTGGTCTTGTTAGGCTTCTCTTCGCCTAGATCAAGCTCTTCAGTTGCCTGTTCATTTGCCATGATGCCATTCCTCAAAGATGCTATTCAACTCATATGCAATTAAAGTGCCACACGAAATAAGCCAGCCTTCTCTTTTTAAAACAATGAGTTAATATCTCTCATATACCGTGAGACAAAATCTTGACTCTCCAAACCCGCCGCATCAGGCAAAATTCCGACGTCATCGAAAATAGCCGAAGTGATCCGGGTTCAGCCTCCAACTGGCACACACCTGGATGAAGGTATGGAAAGGGCACTGGCCAAGCCCTGCTAAAAGGCGAAAAATACCCTTCGCGGGAGAGGACAGACGACCGAGCGAGAAAAACCCTTTATCAGTCGCTGATTAAGTGCTATTAATTACACGGTTAAACGGCTGTAAATACATAAAATCATTAGGATCTTAGTGCCTATTCATTCACAGCAAAAACCATTTGAGGGAAGATTCAGCGATCTCCCCTCTCCCCCCGCTATCCTTATCGAGCTCATCGATAGCTGTAACAGCCCCGAGATGAGTTTCACCCAACTGGCCGAGACCATCCAAAAGGATGCCGGCATCTCCTCCCAGGTCATCGCCGCAGCCAACTCCCCCTTCTACCGTCAGTGGCAGGAGATCAGCGATCTCCAGCGCATCCTGGTCGTACTCGGCATCAGCAGCGTCAGGACCATCGCCATCAACAGCGCTGTGCGGCAATTCTTCGCTAAACTCAGCAAACAGACAGGGCGCACCCTGGAGCAGCTCTGGTTCCGGTCGCTGATCTGCGCGCATACCGCCAGGTCCCTGGCGGAATTAACCGCCTACCCGGCAGCGGAAGAGGCCTACCTCGCGGGACTCTTGCACAGCTTGGGCCAACTGGCCCTGCTGAAGGCCTTCCCGGATGATTATCGAGAGATTCTCGAACAAGAACTCAGTGGCAAGGCACTGATTCAGACAGAGCAGGAGAAACTCGGTTATACCTCCCCCCAGATCGGGTCGCAGATGATCGACAGATGGGCGTTGCAGTCCTTTCTCTCTGACGCCGTGCGCTATCAGTATGAATCCACCGACGCCATTCTCGACGCCTCCCATCTGGTAAAGTTGATCAATCTATCGAGCCGGCTCTGCGATCACGACGGCGCACCGGACAACGAAGGATTGGAGCGAGCCGATCTGCTGTTCGGGCTTAATCAATCGATCGTCGAACAGCTACTGCAAGAGGCCCGGGACAGTGCGGCCAAGGCCGCTCAGAGCCTCGGCATCCCCCTGCCCTCGCAGAATAACGATCAACATGACCAGCGCCACCAGGAAGCATTGGCTGAGCGGATCAAGCAGGCGGCCCTGTTAAGCAACAGCCTGGGGCAACTGCCGGAAGGGGCCGACATGGCCGCCACCCTGCAGCAGATCCAGCGTGATCTCGATTTGCTGTTCGGCACTGATCAGATCTGCTTTCTGCTGCGGAAAACCGATGAGCCTCTGTTACATCCCGTCAGCCCGACCACACCGAAAAGCCCATTATTGGACGAAATAGCAGTCTCCACCGAGTCCGACCACAGCCTGGCGGCGAGGGCGTTCAACCAATGCTGCATGCTGTTCTCCCTAGACGAGGAGAACCAGCCTCGACTCTCTGTGGCCGACCGTCAATTGGCACGCTATCTCAAGTGCGACGGCTTGGTCTATCTACCCCTTGCATCACGACAGTCGGCCCAGGGATTGATCGCAGTAGGCATGGGCCAGGAGCGATGGCGAAGCCTCGGCGATCAACAACCGCTGCTGGCCCTGTTCGCCCGCGAAGCGGCAGAGATGCTACAATGCCATCGCGACAGGCTCGCCTCCCAGCAACAGCTCATCGATGACGAACGCGCCGCCTTTCACCTGGAAGCCCGCAAGGTGGTGCATGAGGCCAACAATCCCCTGGGCATCATCAACAACTACCTGCACATCCTTGGCATGAAACTGGGCGAAGAGCATCAGTTCCATGAAGAGCTGGAGATCATCAAAGAGGAGATCGCCAGGGTCGGCAGAATCATCCTGCGCATTCGGGATATTCCCGACGCACTCGAACAGCAGGAAAAGGGAGTCGATATCAACCAACTGATCCAGGATCTGCACAAACTGTTTCAAGCATCCCTGTTCGCCACTCAGAATATCGTAGCGGAACTCGATCTCGATACGAACATTCCTCTGCTGAACACCCAGCGAGGCCACCTGAAACAGATACTCACAAATCTGCTGAAAAATGCCGTTGAGGCGATGCAGGAGGGGGGGAAGTTGAGTATCGCCACCCACGATAATGCCTATTTGAATGGCAGGGCGCACATAGAAATAGTCATCACAGACAATGGTCCCGGCATCGACCAGGAGATCATGGATCAACTCTTCCTTCCGGGCAAAACCACCAAGGATAGCTCCCACTCGGGTTTGGGGCTTGCGATTGTCAAGAATCTCATTGATGAGCTTTCCGGCTCCATCAACTGTACCTCGAATACAGCGATGGGCACCCGTTTTCAGCTGTTCCTGCCACGAACCGGTTAGCGAGGGGTACGCCATGCATTCACACTATCCGGCGCCTTGGTGCGGTATCGAAGATAATTTCGGCTCGACGCCGAAAAGGATCAAGATCAGCACGCAAAAACGTCGCTTTATCGCACGTATCCTGATCGCCGATGACGAACCCAGAGCAAGGGCCAGTCTGAGGGAGGTGCTTCGCTACTCCGGCTATGAGACGACCCTGGCCGAAAGCGGTTTTGAAGCGCTTGAACAGCTAAACAGTCACGACTTCGACCTGATACTGCTCGATCTCAATATGCCCGACCTGCATGGTCAGAAAGTGATGGAGCACATCAAACAGAACAAAATCGACTGCGACATCATCGTCGTCAGCGGAGAAACCAGTTTCGACCATGCCACTCAAGCACTACGCAAGGGAGCCCAGGATTTCCTACGCAAACCCTATGCCCCCGACGAACTGCTGCGTTCAGTCGCCAATGTGCTCGAACGGCGCCGGCTGCAGGAAGAAAATCGGGCCATACAACAGCGATTAAGCGAGTCTGAATCCCTTCACAAGTTCATTGTCAACAACTCCCCAGACATGATCTACCTGCTCGATCACGAGGGTAACTTCGCCTTCGTCAACCAGCGGGTGGAGACCCTGCTCGGCTTCAGTCAAAAAGAGATCATCGGTCGGCACTTCTCCGAACTGATCCACGAAGAGGATATCGATCAGGCGCTCCATACATTCAATGAACGACGCACCGGCGACCGGGCTACCCGCAGCCGGGAATTGCGTCTGCGCTGTAAGAACGGTGACGGTCCCCGCTATTTCAAGTCACGGGTGGTGCCGATCGAACTGAGCTCCATCGGCATCTACTCCCTCGACGACGACAACCGGAAAGCGTTCGTCGGCACCTACGGCGTAGCGCGTGACATCACCGAACGCAAGCAGGCGGAGGAGCTGATCAAATACCAGCTTCATCACGACCTGTTGACCAATCTACCCAACCGCAGCCTGTTCCGCGACCGATTGAACATGGCCATGGCCCAATCGAAGCGCAGCGGTAAAAAGCTGGCGATCATGTATCTCGACATGGACCGGTTCAAGATCATCAACGACTCCCTCGGCCATTATGTCGGTGACGAACTGTTGAAATCGGTCGGACAACGTCTACGCAGCGAACTGCGCGAAGCGGACACCCTGGCGCGTGTCGGCGGCGATGAGTTCAATCTGCTGATACCCGAGGTCAATGATATTCAGGATACAAGAAACCTCGCCGAAAAGATCCTGCGTCTCACCACGCAACCGTTTATCATCAAGAATGAGGAGATCTTCATCAGTTTCAGCATCGGTATCTCGATCTATCCGAATGACGGTGACACCAGGGATACATTGATCAAGCATGCCGACATGGCGATGTACAAAGTAAAGAATGCAGGGAAGAATGGCTATGCCTTCTATTCCGAGGAGATGAAGACCCACTTCTCCCAGTCGCTGGATATCGAGAACGGTCTGCGCAAGGCCATCTCCACTGATGAACTCTGTCTCCACTACCAGCCGCAGTACGATATCCTGAACGGCAAGATGGTCGGTGTGGAGGCCCTCGTCCGTTGGCAGCATCCAGAGAAGGGCATCATTCAACCCAATGAATTCATCATCGTCGCTGAAGAATCCGGACTCATTATCCCGCTTGGCGAATGGGTATTGCGCAAGGCATGCACGGATATCAGACGCTGGCAGGACGAGGAAGGCATTACGCTCAGCCTGGCGGTGAACATCTCGGTACAACAGCTGGAGATGGATCAATTCGTCGCCAAGACGTTAAAGATCATCAAGCGGCATGAATTGCCGAGAAACATATTGGAACTGGAAATCACCGAACATGCCATCATGCAAGACATGGAGAAGGCCATCAACACCCTCACTCGTCTCTCGCAAAAAGGCATACGCATCGCCATCGACGACTTCGGCACGGGCTACTCCTCCCTGGGCTATCTTCAAACGCTGCCCATCAATACCCTGAAGATGGACCGCTCCTTCGTACAGGGAATCAAATCGACCGGCGATAATTCCATCATCAATGCGATTATCGCCATGGCCAAGGGGCTCAACCTGGATCTGATCGCCGAAGGTGTCGAGAACCAGACCCAGATCGACCACCTCAGCAAGGCCGGTTGCTGTCTGGCCCAAGGTTTCTTCTACAGCCGTCCAATACCGGAAGACGAATTGTTGAGGCTGATCAAATCCCAGCTTGGCGAGGTTAGTGAAGAATACACTACGCAAACCCGATTCACAGACAGCGATATAGCAGTGGATTATATGATAGGCACGACGGATGAAGAGCCGTAATCCCAGATTTTAAACCATGACTTTATCCGTGCGGGCGAAAGAAAAGTGCCTTCTTAGAGAAGGCCGTGGGTAGGGCTCAAAACGATTCATACAAGGCCGATGGAGGTATTCATAACCTCTGTAATGGTGAATACCGCAAGCGCCGCTGTAGTTCACAACCATCCACCAGGCGATCCCGAGCCGAGTCAATCGGACATCCATTTTACCCATAGGAACACGCATAAACTTGCCGTAAGTTATGCAGCATCGGTCTTCGTGTCCGGTTCAACTTATTGATTAACATAAATAAAACAAAACCCTTGAACAGCACATTAAAAATGTCTAGAATGAGTAGACATATTAATCACTCAAGTTTTGGAGTTCATCTTGTTCCCATGTTCTACGAGTTTCGTAGGGTGCGGCCCTGCCGCACCGTAACTTGAAGCCCTGGAACCCAAGGTATTGGGTCAGGGGGCCGCGAAGTGAAGAAATCCATCATAGCAAACAGGAGCGCAACCCAGCATGGTGCGGCAGGGCCGCACCCTACGCCCTGTTCACATTGTGCGTTCCCACATAGAACATGGGAACGAGTTAAATTTGAACTCCGAAACTTGAGTTAACAACTATCTGTAAATTTGTTATGAAGGCATCTATCGTCGATTTAAGATACAAAATGACTGACATACTGAAGGCGCTTGATAGAAATGAAAGCGTAACAGTGCTATACCACGGAAAACCAAAAGGAATAATCAAGCCAGCCCGAGAGAAATCAGAATCAAGAATAAAAGATCATCCTTTCTTCGGCATGTATAAAGAAGCTGAAGATAGCGTCCTGGATGAGTTAGAAAACCTGAGAAATCCTCGATATGATTTATGATACGGATATTCTGATTTGGGTCCAGAGAGGAAATGAAAAAGCGGCAAGGCTAGTCGAAAAAGATGAAGAAAAACATCTATCGATCCAAAGCTATATAGAATTGCTGCAAGGGACGAAAAATAAAACACATCACAAATATGTGAAGGATTTTATTTGTGATTTTGAATTTTCCATATTACCGCTTACCGAAAATATTGGTCATAGAGCACTAATATATGTCGAAGAATATGCCTTATCATCAAATCTACGGGCAGGGGATGCCATCATTGCGGCAACGGCAATCGAAAACAATATGATATTGGTTTCCAGTAATGTAAAGCATTTCAAGGTGGTGAAAGAACTTCAGTTAAAAGCATGGCTCTTCCCCTGATCGAGTGGGCAACAGAAAGCACATGAACATGAATAAGCCGCAAATGGACGCCAATCACCGTAAAGGACCGCAAATTTCTCAATGCTTCGGATTGATAACGAAATGCTTGCTTGTTACCGGATCATGTCGGTCTATGGGATAGTTCCCGGATTCACAGATTCTAGTGTGGTGTATAGATGGTGAAACCATTTGCGTTGAATTTGCGGTGATTGGCGTCCATTTGCGGCCAATTAACGTTTCTACCGATGGCCGGAATCGTCATATTTTGGTTTTCCCACCCACTCGATGTGGTGATGAACCCTTATATTTATAGGGTGAAAGTACCTTCTGACCGATAATTTATGCAACTGGTAGGTTTAGATTGGAAGTTGCTCGAACCAACAGAGGGAAATTATGATATTTCATGGCCCGATATTATTGAGAATAAAACGAAATGAAAATTTAAGCGGGATGATCAGCTATGTCATCCTGGCAATCCTGATTTCAGGTTGTAGCTTAACAAATAATCAAATTGTCAAAACTCAATCTTTTGCAGCCGCAACATATAATCTCGGAAAATTAGGCGAAGAAGAGTTTGTAAACATACGGAATGGAATCATTGAGATGAACAAGGAACTCGTTTCCATTGATAACACAAAAACCGCGAACAGCCTGAGGTTTGACAGGCCAGCTTCCGCAAAAGCCACGGCAACAAGAGTCGCCGCCAGCAAAGCGCTCAAGCTCTATGGAGAATTACTAATCGGGCTGGTGACAGAGGATAGAACTGCGCCTCTTCGTGAAATAGCTGGCTCTCTGATAGAGAATACATCCGCAGCATTAAAAAGGGAGTTGTCAGATGAGAAAAAAGGCGCATTAAACAAAATCATTGTTGGCCTAGGATCATTTTGGGTAGAAAATAAAAAAGCTGATGCCGTGAAAAAGATCATCCCAGCATACCATCTGCCGGTAAATGAACTTGCGGATTTATTAAACGAAGACCTCTCCCTGGACGATGGATCTCTTGGTTTACTAAAGGCCTATAGCGCCACGGCAAAAAGGTTGAAAAATGCTTCAATGCGGCTGGTTAATGTAGGCAATCAATACACTGTGTTAGAACGAGATCGAGCGGTTGATGCACTCGTGATATCGGAAAAATCGATCTCCCGCGCAATCGAAATCAGCAGCATGGCGAAAAAGTCGATAACCGGTTTAAAAAAAGCGAACTCTGAACTTGTAAAAATAATAGGCGATGACAAATATTCCACCGATGACATCAGGGCTTATGCGAAACAGATACACGAACTGATGAACATGTACCAAGTATTGACTAACTGACCTATAAGGAGATATAGCATGGCAAGCTTGGGTAAAGCGCTTCATGATACGATTCGCAATCTTGAGAAGATGAGGGATTCCCAGGATCCACAATCTGATGAGATCTTAGCAAAGCTTGACACATTGTATGAACAACAAATTGACTTAATAGATGCAGCCATCAAAAAGAACTCTAAAGCATATAAAAGAGCAGTGAACACAATGAAAAAGGCTGCAGAACGAACCCAAGAGGCTGTAGACGACTTGGCTAAAGTGGAGCAGTCGCTCGATAAGGTTAGCAACGCAATCGGCAAAGTAACCGAGCTACTATCAAAGGTCTCCTGACACACTGGACCGGACCCTATATGCGACACCTTTAACTGGACCTCCCTCGGCCGCCAAAGCCGCTCATCATGCACCCTTGAAGCGTCTCGCTACGATTGGGCGTGAGAAATGCGGGTTAGACAGTTTGCCATCTACCTGGCTCTCCTATCTCCATGTTAGAATGTGCCGCAAAATCCGGCCTCACACGCCTCCCTACAATATTTGAACGAAATTTCTATGGCCCAGTACATCTACACCATGAACCGGGTGGGCAAGATCGTCCCACCGAAAAAACAAATCCTGCGCGATATTTCTCTCTCTTTCTTTCCCGGCGCCAAGATCGGCGTACTCGGCCTCAACGGGGCGGGCAAGTCGACTTTGCTACGCATCATGGCCGGCGTCGATACCAATATCGAGGGTGAAGCGCGGCCCCAGGCCGGCATCCGTATCGGCTATCTTCCCCAGGAACCGCAACTGGATGAGACCACCGATGTGCGCGGCAACGTGGAGGCGGCCTTGTCAGAGGTCAAACAGGCTTTATCCCGACTCGACGAGGTCTATGCCGCGTATGCCGAAGCGGATGCGGACTTCGACGCCCTGGCGAAGGAGCAGGCGAAGCTGGAGGATATCATCCAGGCCAGCGACGGCCACAACATTGAACGCCAATTGGAAATCGCTGCCGATGCCTTGCGCCTCCCTCCCTGGGATGCGGACGTAAAGACCCTCTCCGGCGGTGAGCGACGCCGCGTGGCCCTGTGCCGCCTGTTGCTGGAAAGCCCCGACATGCTGCTCCTCGACGAACCCACCAACCACCTCGATGCGGAGTCGGTGGCCTGGCTGGAGCGCTTTCTGCACGAATACACCGGTACGGTGGTGGCCGTTACCCATGACCGCTATTTCCTCGACAATGTCGCCGGATGGATTCTCGAATTGGACCGCGGCTACGGCATCCCCTGGGAAGGCAACTACTCATCCTGGCTGGAACAGAAAGAGAATCGACTAGAGCAGGAATCACGGGAGGAGGCCGCCCATATCAAGAGCATGAAGGCGGAGTTGGAGTGGGTGCGCGCCAATCCCAAAGGACGTCACGCCAAGAGCAAAGCGCGCCTGCAGCGCTTTGAAGAGTTGCAATCCCAAGCGTTTCAGAAACGCAATGAGACCAACGAACTCTATATCCCACCCGGCCCAAGGCTGGGCGACCTGGTCATCGAGGCAGAGCATCTGAAAAAGGCCTTCGGTGACCGAGTATTGTACGACGACATCAGTTTCAAGCTTCCAAAGGGAGGCATTGTCGGCATCATCGGCCCCAACGGCGCGGGAAAAACCACCCTGTTTCGCATTATCACCGGGCAGGAGATGCCCGATGGTGGTGAAATGCGCATCGGCGACAGCGTGGAGATCGCCCATGTGGACCAAAGCCGCGACGCCCTGGATGGGGGGAAAACCGTTTGGGAAGAGATCTCGGACAGTCAGGACATCATCACCGTGGACCGGTTTCAGATGCAGTCCCGCGCTTATGTCAGCCGTTTCAATTTCAAGGGTTCCGATCAACAGAAGCGCATCGGCGATCTCTCCGGCGGTGAGCGCAATCGCGTACATCTGGCAAAACTATTGCGGCGCGGCGGCAACCTGCTGTTGCTCGATGAGCCGACCAACGACCTCGATGTGGAAACCCTGCGCGCCCTGGAAGAGGCCCTGCTCACCTTCCCCGGCTGCGCGGTGATCATCAGCCACGATCGCTGGTTCCTCGACCGCATCGCCACCCATATCCTCGCCTTCGAAGGCGATTCTGGCGTGGTCTGGTTTGAAGGGAACTACGCCGATTATGAAGCCGATCGCAAGCGCCGCCTGGGCGCCGAGGCCGATCAACCTCACCGCATCAAATATAAACGCCTGAGTGGTTAGAAAAATGGGGGTTGCTTGAAGACGGCGGAATGACCCGATCGGCGGCGCTACTCCGCATCATTCGTTTCGATATATTCGGCCAGCCGCTTGTCTACCTGGGTGGTGTGCAGGGCGAACCATGAAAATATATATTCAACGATATTTTCCAGGGGAATGGCATCCATACGAAACTCCGCCACCCTATCGGAATAGTTCGCAAGCAGCCTGACGTGCTCTTTTCTATGTTCCTCATAATCCGGATAGTTCACCTTGAGCATTTCGTTCTCTTCGCTCAAGAAATGGAATTCCGCATATTTCCGCAACTCAGCCAGTAACCTGAGAATACGCTCCTTGTCACTACCACTCTCCTCTTCGTCGGAGATGGTGCGGATCAGATTCAGGAATACCCTGTGTTCGAAATCGATCCTCTCATGACCGAGTTCAAATTTCTTATCCCAATCGATATTGATCACGGGTATCACCTCATCGTTTCTTCCATGTAAAACGTAATCATGAGCGGATAGTAGATGAAAGCCACCACTCGGCTGCACGCCGGCAAGGATGAGCCTATTCCTGTCTCACCGCCTGAGGCGGAGGTTTATCTATATTGAATGAATAGCCCCTATTGCCTTCTGCGCTTAGCTTAGGGCTGCGGCAAAAATAAATGATCCCAAACTGCTTGTCTTATTCCCTGCCTTCGTTGTTGTAGCTTCGGTTGCATAGTCCCGGCTATGCGCCCTACGCTACGCCTAGAAGGCAAGCAATAATCCGGCGCATTTTGGGATCATTTATTTTTGCCGCAGCCCTTACATCTAGATCGCCACACAATCCGGCTGATTGTGGGGTATATGGGGAGGGAGTTTTCCGGTTTCCAACCAATCGACCAGCGCCTCCCACTGGCGCAGATCTTTTTTCAACGAGCGCTCTTTCAATTCGACAATGGCGCAACCCAGTTCGGCTGCGTGAACATAGTACTGGGTGTCTCTCAGAAAGGCGACCAGGGGAATATCCAGGCCCTCCAGGGTCTCTTTGAGTTGCTTGAAAGCACGGGTATGGGAGCGCGCTCGATTAACCACTATGCCCACGGGAATGTTGATGGCCATCTGACGGCAAAGCGTTGTCAGCTCATTAAGAAAGTCCAAGGTGACATGCTGGTCTATGGCTGATGGGAGCACGGGTACGATGATTGCTGACGCAGCCCGCAGCATACCCATCAATTCCAAACGCTTCATGGATGCCGGGGTATCGATGACGATACGCCGCGTCTCTTCAGGAACCCTGAGTGCGAATGCGCGGGTTACCCCACCCTTGGAGGGTTTGCCGGCGAAAACACCGTGAATGACAGAGCAATCCTCCGGACGAAGCTCAAGCCAGCGCTGGCTTGATCCCTGCGGATCGTAGTCGAGCAGAGCCGTTGAGGTGCCGGATGCGGCATAGTACCCCGCCAAGTTTGTCGCGATGGTTGTCTTTCCGCAGCCTCCCTTGCAGTTCAAAATCAAAAGCCTTTTCATCACACCGAACCCATTCCAGTGGTGAAACAGATGGCATATTCCCCCTATTAGATCCTAATTACAAGTCATGGCTCCATATTAAGTCCCTGTTTTATATTTGGAATCGAACGTAAGCCATTGATTCGTCAAGAGGGGATAGGATCTACTTGCCAGCCTCATCAGGCAATAGGTCCAATAATTGCCGCACCACATCCGGGTGGCTGAATTCGCGGCCGCCGACGGCGCGATAGGCCAATCTGCCGTCAGGCCCGACCACGAAGGTGGTCGGGAGCCCCTTCACCTTCCATTGCGCCAGACTACCCGAATCACTGTCGAACAGGATCGGAAAGGTCGGCGATGGATCGACCTGACCGAGAAAAGGGAACACGGTATCGATATCC
Source organism: Candidatus Thiodiazotropha sp. (ex Epidulcina cf. delphinae) (assembly GCA_025656455.1). Taxonomy (GTDB): domain Bacteria; phylum Pseudomonadota; class Gammaproteobacteria; order Chromatiales; family Chromatiaceae; genus Thiodiazotropha. The sequence goes on from JAHXHS010000001.1 coordinate 224,239, forward strand.
TCACCGATATTCACCGCGAGAACGATCACCCCCTTCTCTCCGGCCATCTGATAGAGCTGCTCCAGGGATGGCATCTCACGCCGGCAGGGTGGGCACCAGGTTGCCCAGAAGTTGACCAGGACCACCCTGCCCTTGAGATCCTTGATATCGATAATCTCATCATCCAGGGTGGGAAATCGCAGTGGGGGCGCCTCCTCCGGCGTCTCCGTCGGAGTCAGTCCATGGGTGAGGGGCGGCAGATCGGCATAGGCCGGCAGGAGCCAGAATCCGAACAACAGCCAGGCCCATTGGTAGCGATCAGGGTGCGCAACGGACATGCCGCAAGACTCCTTCATAGGTTTCACCCGCCACATCCCAGCGGGCGACCAGATCAAAATCGGCGTTTGGCGCCAGCCCAGTGGTCAACATGCCCTGATTCCAATCCCCCCCCGGCTGGTACGCCTGCTCGGGAGGGAATTGGGCCCAGCGGAATGCGATCAGCGCAGCTTTCGTCAACGCATAGGCCTCAAGGCGCACTAGCCACTCATCCACCCCGATGGGAGGACGGGATCGATCACCGCTCACGACCGACCAGTCAGCGAGACGGAAACGGACAACCCCGGGAGCCTCGTCATTCCTCAGCACAGTCATATAGACACAGGCATTGGCATAGGATTCGACCGCCTCTGCCGTCATCCCTCGATTGAGATAGAAGGCCCTGGCCTGATCAGGGAGGATCTGGGTCAGGGAGAGGGTTACGCCATGCACCCGCGTCTCCCATGTCACGACCCCGCTGTCCGGATCGACCGTGCGGGTCTGGGCCGATGAGGCGCTACTCATCAACAGCAAAGCGAGCAAAAGGAGGAGCCGGTTCAACTCAGGCTGTTCCGCACCGTCTGGCCGATTTCAGCGGCATTCTGCACCACACTGACACCCAGTTCAGCCAAGCGTTGCATCTTTGCCTGGGCGGTATCCGCCTCGCCTGAAATAATCGCCCCGGCATGGCCCATGGTGCGCCCAGGCGGGGCGGTTGCGCCGGCGATGAAACCGACCAACGGCTTGTTCAGATGCGCCCTGGCCCAGGTTGCGGCCTCGACCTCCTGGGAGCCGCCGATCTCGCCAATCATCAATACGGCATCGGTATCCGAGTCCTCGGAGAACTGTTTCAGCAGGGTGAGAAAGTCGCAACCGTTCACCGGATCGCCGCCGATACTGATGCTGGTTGAGATGCCGAGCCCCAGTTCACTCATCTGTTCCACCGCCTCGTAGTTGAGGGTGCCGGAGCGGGAGACCACGCCGATCCGTCCCTTGGGGTAGATATGCGCCGGCATGATGCCGACCTTGCACTCCTCCGGGGTGATGACGCCGGCGGTATTGGGGCCGATGATGATGGCGTCGTGACCGATCAGATAGCGCTTCACCCGCACCATATCCTGCACCGGCACGCCGTCGGTGATTACCACGATGACCTTGATCCCTGCCTCGATGGCCTCCATGATGGCATCCGCGCTGAACGGCGGCGGCACGAACACCACGCTGACATCGGCGCCGGTCGCCACCACGGCCTCCTTCACCGTATCGAACACCGGCCTGTCGATATGGGTCTGTCCGCCCTTGCCTGGGGTGACGCCGCCGACCACCTGAGTGCCCATACGGATCGCCTCTTGGGCGTGGAAGGTGGCGTGCTGGCCTGTGAACCCCTGAAAGATGACCCGTGAATCCTTGTTGACCAGGATACTCATACCGCCCCCCCATTGACTGCCTTGACCGACTTCTCAGCCGCATCGCTGAGCCGGTCGGCATGAATGAAATCGAGTCCCGAGTCGGCCAGGATCGCTCTCCCCGCTTCGAGATTGGTGCCTGCCAGGCGCACCACGATCGGCACATCGATCACCTGATCCGCCATCGCCTTGACGATGCCTTCGGCTATCCAGTCACAGCGGTTGATGCCGGCGTAGATATTCAGCAGCAACACCTTGACATTGGGGTCCTCCAGGACGATGCGGAAGGCGTTGGCGATCTTCTCCGGCGAGGCGCCGCCGCCGACGTCGAGAAAGTTGGCCGGCCTGCCGCCGTAGAGACTGATGGCGTCCATGGTGGCCATCGCCAAGCCGGCGCCGTTGACGATGCAGCCGACACTGCCGTCGAGGGCGATGTAGTTGAGATCGTGGCCCGAGGCCTCGATCTCTTTCGGATCCTCCTCGTCGAAATCCCGCTGATCGGTGATCTCCGGCTGGCGAAACAGGGCGTTGCCGTCGAATGACATCTTCGCGTCGAGGGCCAGGAACTGCCCATCCTTGGTCGTCACCAACGGATTGATCTCCACCATCAGGGCATCCTTGTCACGGAAACAGCGGTAGAGGCTCTTCATGATACGCGCCGCCTTGACGATCTGCTTGCCGCTGAGTCCGATGCCGGCGGCCACCTTGCGGCACTGGAAATCCTGCAGACCCACCGCCGGATCGACGACTTCGTTGATCACCTTCTCCGGGGTGGCTGCGGCGACCTCCTCGATCTCCATCCCGCCGGCGGCGGAGGCGATGAGGGTGATGCGCTGGCTGGCGCGATCGATCACCAGACCCAGATAGTACTCGGTCTCGATTTGATGAATCTGCTCAACCAGCACCCGGTTGACCATACGACCGGCCTCCCCGGTCTGCTTGGTCACCAATCGGGTGCCAATGAGGTTTTCCGCATACTGCTGCACCTCGTCAAGGCTATTCGCCAGTTGCACCCCGCCAGCCTTGCCGCGACCGCCGGCATGGATCTGCGCCTTGACCACCCAGCCGTCGCCGCCCAGTTGCTCCGCCACCACCAAGGCCTGGTTGGCGGAGTGGGCCATGCGCCCATCCGGCACCGGGATCTTATAGCTGCGCAACAGCTCCTTGGTCTGGTACTCGTGGATGTTCATGCCACCGCCTCCCGGCCGACCATGCGCTCTACCTGCTCCATCTTCTCGATCACCACCTGTGCCTGGCGGATAGAGGCCGCATCGATCATACGGCCATCGAGGCTGACTGCCCCCCTGCCCTCGGCGGCCGCCTCCTCCATGGCCGCGATAATCCGCCTGGCCCGTTCGGTCTCCGCCTCGCCAGGGGTGAATACCTGATTGGCGAGTTCGATCTGTGCGGGATGGATGGCCCATTTCCCCTCCCCGCCCAAGGCGGCAAAGGATCTGGCCACCGCCAGATAGCCCTCGGGATCGCTATAGTCCCCAAACGGACCGTCGATAGGCCTCAGGCCATAGGCCCGGCAGGCGACGATCATGCGCGACATGGCGAAGTGCCACTGATTCCCCAGGTAGGCCTGACGATGGCCTTCGGCGTCCGGGTCGTCGAGCACCCGATAATCCGGATTGATGCCGCCCATGCTGGTGGTGCGCGCCTGGGTGGAGGCAGCATAGTCGGCAACGCCGAACACCAGGGCCTCCAGCCGTTCGGGACAGCTCTGCGCAATCGCTTCCACGTTGGCCATGCCCATGGCGGTCTCGATCAAGGCATGCAGGTTGATGGGTTTGAAGCCTTTGGCTGCCTCGATCTGTTCCAGCAGCAGGGCCACGAACTGCAGATCGGAGGGTTGATTGACCTTCGGCACCAGAATGGTGTCGAGCTTGTCCCCCGCCTGCTCCACCACGTCGACGATGTCACGGTAGCAGAAATGTGTATCTAAGCCATTGATTCTAATGGAAACCGAACAGCGCGACCAATCAAAATGATTGAGTGCATGGATGATGTTTTTCCTGGCCTGCTCCTTATCGGAAACCGCCACTGCATCTTCCAGGTCGAGAAAGACCATATCGGCCCCGGCGTCGGGGGCCTTCTCCAGCATTCGCTTATTGCTGCCCGGTACGGCCAATTCGCTCCTGTGCAGGCGATTCTTGTAGGCCATAGTGTTATACCTCCAGTAGTTGTTATCTGTATTTGTTGGTCAATTTACTCAAATGCGGAATCTATCGACCCGGCGACATATTAGGTTGCCGGTTTCATAAAATCCCACAAACAGGGCACGTTATTTACCACAGGAACCTTCCGATTTACAGACAAGGTTGCTAATCCGTCCATGCAAATGCGCGTTTCCGCACAGCGGAACGGACTAAATTCGAGGAAAAACAGGCATCCCGAGCCCGATTGATCCAGATCAACGCCTAGCCACAAAATCCGCTCCGCGGACCCTGGGGCGACACAAGTCCCGCTCTCCGGTCTATAGTTGCTTTTGAGTAACGATTACCGGTACGATCCGAACGGCACTTAACTTAAGATCAAAATCACCGTCATCCCGGCGAATGCCGGGATCCAGAATCACCAACAGGTGCCATTTCCCTGGATTCCGGCATTCGCCGGAATGACGCGGTTACTGGAATGACGAGTAAGATCCAGGCATATTCACTTTAAGTAAGCGTTATTCCGACACGATCCCGGTAGTGCGGGTAGTACGGATTGTATGCATAAATTGAAACAGCGGATTGAAGAATCGAGGTTGATGCCAATAGTCACTCCGACGGTCACAAGGAATGCTTTTCTCACACGATGCAAAGGAAAGGATGATGCAAACACCCCCCCTTCATCTCCCTGACGGCCTGGGCATACGCCCTGCGCGGGATAGTGATAGGCCTTTTATCGAGTCTCTTTACAACACCACCCGCAACGATCTTCGCCTGATCGATGCCGAGGCCGATTTTATCGAGTCGCTCATTGAACAGCAGCAGCAGGCGCAAACGGTGGGTTATGGCAATCAGTTCCCGAATGCGATGTATTTTATTATTGAGAAGCAGGGTGAGCGGATCGGTCGTATCGTGATCGACTTCGGTCCCAACGAAATCCGCATCATCGATGTTGCCTTGATCCCCATGGCAAGGGGAAAGGGATACGGCACGGGGATTATCCGTGCGCTTAAGCATGCCGCGGGATCGGCGTGCTCCCCGTTGGTGTTGAGTGTTTATAAGAGCAATCCGGCCGCCAGACAGCTTTATGAGCAAGAGGGTTTTCGGGTTGAGCAGAGTGATCAGATGATCGATCAAATGGCCTGGTACCCCACCTATTCCTGATGATGCCATGCATAGACCTCCTTCAGGCTGCCGGCATGAATTGATGGTTTTTTTAAGGACGTTAGTAAAGATGGTGATTTCAGATTTTCAGCCCCTCGTGAATCAGTCGTTCAAGATTGTTTTTTCAGATCAGGAGCTTCCGCTTATGCTGATCGATGTGGAAAGTGTGGGAAAGCCCTACAAGGAGGGTGCGCGGCAACCCTTTTCATTAATGTTTGTCGCCGATGCTACGGACGGAGTATTGCGGCAGGGTGTTTACCCTGTCGAGCATGCCACGCTCGGTAAGAAGGATATTTTTCTGATCCCCCGTGGGGTGGAAAAGAACCAGTGTCTCTACGAGGCTGTTTACAACTGACAGACCCGAATCTCGCCATACCGTGACGGATGGGAGACTCGAAGCCGAACATTCGGATTTTTTAATACAACTCAGGAAAGAAGGGAATGCAATGACACCTTACATGAGCCAGATAAATATTTTTGGGTTTACCTTTGCCCCGAGAAATTGGGCCTTGTGTGACGGCGCGATACTCGCCATTAACGATAATCAGGCGCTGTATGCATTGATCGGGACGAATTTCGGCGGTGATGGGACAACAACTTTTGGGTTGCCCGATTTCAGGGGGCGTGTGCCGGTCTGTCTCGGGACGTCACACGCATACAGCTATCAGATCGGCCTCGGGGGCGGCTATGAAACCGTGAGTCTCAACGCCCACACCATGCCGACCCACGATCATGATATCTATGCCGTGCATAAGGATGACACGTCAACGAACACCAGCGATCCGGCCGGTAAGATGCTGGCCACATCCCCGGCCGGTAAGGAGATTTACAATACTTTGGACACCGCCACCATGAAACCGATGTCGTCACAAGCGATCTCGGTCGCCGGCGCAGGGCAGGGTCACGCCAATGTGCAGCCGTCGCTGGTGGTTAATTTCTGCATGGCGCTGCAAGGCACTTTTCCGCCGCGGAATTGATTGCCGTGCGAGTAAAAAGTTTCAAGTTTCAAGGAGAATAAGTGATGGCGGAAACCTTTATTGGTGAAATTCGTATGTTCGGCGGAAATTACCCCCCCAACCTTTGGGCCTATTGCGACGGGCAGTCAATGTCCACTTCCCAGAGCGATGTGCTCTTTTCCCTGCTCAGCACGACCTATGGCGGCGATGGCGTCAGTACTTTTAATCTACCCGATCTGCGGGGACGCCTGCCGATGCATTTCGGCAATGGGCCGGGACTGTCACAAAGGCATCAGGGGCAGATGTTCGGGGTCGAGAATGTACAACTGAGCGCCAGCCAACTACCGGGCCATACCCATCAAATGTTCTCCTCCCCTGCAACGACCGATAACCAGGCGGATCCGACCGGGAGAGGGACAGCCGACGGCATGATGATCTATGCCGACGTGAGTTCGACATCGGCGGCCACCTTGGCGGCAGAGTCCGTCGAATCGTCGGGGCTGGGCACCAAGCACACCAATATGATGCCCTATTTGGCGGTGCATTTCATTATCGCCTTAGTGGGCGAATACCCGAGCAGGCATTAGGACCGGTCAGACCGACTCTATGCAGGATTATGCAGGTTGAATAGTTGATGATCCCGGTCACCGGTCAGGTGCCGGGCAATTGATAGATCATTAAAGGAGACAGGTAATGTCAGAGCCGTTTATTGCCGAGATCAGAATGTTTGGATGTGGCTATGCACCGAGGTATTGGGCGGATTGTACAGGAACGCTCATATCTATCGGGGAACATACATCCCTATACTCCATCATCGGCACCGTATACGGCGGCGACGGCCGCACCACCATGGGGTTGCCGAACCTGGCCGGACGGGCCCCGATGCATGCCGGCCACGGCCCTGGGTTGAGTTTTCAGCAATTGGGCATGATGTGGGGATTCGACACTGTGCCCCTGACCCTGGACCAGCTCCCCGCGCACAATCACGACATCAATGTGAATACCGAATCCGCCTCCACCGATCTGGGGGAGGGGAAGATCTTGGCAAAGGGTGACAAGGGCTCGGGGTTGCCCAGAAAAAGGTATTTGGAGGAATACAACGATTATGACGCGCCGCAGAGCGTCACCATGGCATCGGCGATGCTGTCCCCGAGCGGCGGCTCGTCCGGACACGCCAATCTGCAACCCTACTTGACGGTGCGTTTTTGCATGGCCTTGGAGGGCATATACCCCTCTAGGAGTTAACTTCGCCATGTTCGACGAGTATTCGGCTACAATCAGACTGAGCTTTGCTCTGAACACTGAACACAGCCCAATGAGTTCATGGCCGTATTAATCGTATCAAGGTAGGCCTTACGTGCAATTCAAAGCCAGCTTCAGCAGCGGGCTTCCCCGGCTGCTGGATGAACTGAATATCTCGCTGATATTGACCACCTATCAGGCTGGCAAGGTCATTCTCATCAGTTCCGACGGAGCGGCGATCACCCAGTTGTTGCGTGACTTCGACCGGCCCATGGGGGTTGCGCTTCAGGGTGACATGCTCGCCCTTGCGCTGAGATTGAGTGTCGCCATCTTCCGCAATGACGGAGGACTGGCGGCGAACTATCCGAAAAAACCCCATACCTATGACGCCCTCTATTTTCCCATTGCGCTGAATAAAACCGATTTCATCGATACCCATGACCTGTTCTTCACCCGTCACGGCCTGGTTGCGGTGAATACCGCCTACAGTTGCCTGGTCAAGATCGATGCCGGTTTTTCCTTTCAGCCGGTATGGCGCCCGGCGTTCATTAGCGAACTCGAGGCGAGCGATCGCTGCCATCTGAACGGGATGGCGGTCGACGATACGGGAGAGATCCGCTATGTCACGGCCTTTGGCGCAACCGACAGCGCCGAAGGCTGGCGGACCAATAAACTGCAGGGCGGTGTGGTCATCGATGTACATAGCAATCAGCTCATTGCCAAGGGGATCGGCATGCCCCACTCGCCGCGCCTCTATCGGGGACGGCTCTATCTCCTCTCCTCCGCCACGGAAGCCTTGCTGGAGGTAGACACCGCGAACGGGAGGGTAGAGACCCTTGCAACCGTGAACGGGTTCATTCGCGGCCTGTCGTTCAAGGGCGATTATGCCTTTATCGGCATCTCGAAACTACGTAAAAGCCATACCTTCGGCGATCTCTCGATTGCGAATAAAAAAATCCGGGCAGGGGTGATTGTGATCAATCTCAAGACCCGGGAGAAAGCGGGTGAGATCATTTACGAGGATGACCTGCAGGAAATCTACGATGTCCATGTGTTGGACGGAAAACGCCGCCCGAATATATTGAATCTGCCCATGTCCGACCAATACCGCGCCATGCTCACCCCGCAAGGGGCGCAGTGGATAGTGCCGGAAAACAAGCCGTCAGGCCGCGTCAAGGCACAACAAGGAGTTCTCTCATGAATCAGGATACTCACCGGTCGACCACGAGCTATTACCGCACACTCTACTCCAAATACCGGGTGGACGACGCCTATTTGCAGACCCGCGGGCAGCGGCGGGCGACCGGGGCATTCCTGGAGCAGCTTGAGACCAAGGATCTGTTGCCGGGAGACTCAGTGCCGAAACGCCAACTGAAGCGGCTGAACCGGGCCTTTCTAGGTTCGGCGATGTTTCGCCACATCGCGGCGGCGCTTACCGTGGCGGCGATGTTGACGCTGCTTCAGACCCCGCCCGTGTCGGCGGATGTAACGGCTGATCAAGGTGCAGCCAGGGTATCGGAGATTGGAGAGTCCGCTTACCGGCCGTTGCTTACCGATGATGAGGAGAGCGAAGCAGTAAGTCTCGATCAAACGGATGACACACATAAAACCTCACTCCATTTCATCAGCCATAAGGCGCCCTACTCCCCGGTATCCTTTGGTGAAGAGAACACTTTATCGATCGATGCCGACTCTGATATGCCATGGCAGATCGACCCGGGAAGATCCCTGACCGTCATCGATACCTCGATCGACGACTGGCAGATCCTAAAAGAGGCTGTGGTTGAGGGTGAAGTGTTGTTGCTGGAGGGTGAAGACCCCGTCGATGCGATCATTGAGAAGTTACGCAGCCTGGGTGGCGTCGACGCGCTTAGTATCATCTCTCACGGCGACAGAGGCGCGCTCTATTTCAACGATGTCAAACTGTCGCTCGATGAGCTTGAACAACAATCAGACAAGTGGCGGGAGTTGGGAGCCTATCTCTCGGATGAGGGGGATATTCATCTGTTTGGTTGCAATGTTGCGGGCGGTGAAGCGGGTAAGGCGTTTATCGCCAAACTGGCTGAGGTAACGGGCGCCGATGTGGCCGCCTCGGTCGATCCGACCGGCAACCCGGAACAGAGCGGCGACTGGGTATTGGAGGCCGTACAAGGGGATGCCGAAGATTTACGGGCGATGAACTACCAGCAGCTCAGCGCCTTTAACGGCGTTCTGGCCTGGTCAGGCACCATCGATTTCACTCAAGTGCGGGACGCCGGCGCGTACAATGGTGCACCTTCCATCAATGCCTCGTTCTATAACGATGCAAGCAACACCTACACCCTTGTCGGCGATGCCCTGGTAAGCTCCAGCTATAGCGGAGCAGGCTATCTTACAGCGCCTAATGTGGCTGAAACCCAGTTGACGCTGAGCTTTCTCAATAGCGAGGTTTTCAATACTTCCGGCATTTTTATCTATAACTGCTCTGGCGGCGCTCTTACGTTTAAGGTCACTTCGAATCTGGGAGACAGCGCCACCATCCCGCTTGCCGACGCGAGCGGCGGAAACATTGACTTGAGCGGCTTCAGCGCCTCCCTGACCAGTCTGGATATCACTAATAACGTGGGCGGGGTTTTAGGCTGTTTCTATGTCGATAATTTTGTCATCACCAATCTTCAGAGCGCAAACACCCCGCCGGCCCTGGGAGGCACCTTCACCACCGCCGGCGCTGTCAACGACAATGCCACCACCTCGCCTTTCAGCGCTGTTACCGTATCCGATGCCGATGCCGACAATGTCAGCGTAGCCATCACTTATACGGCAGCGAACGGCGCCTTGAGCGGCACGGGCCTGACCGGCAGCGCAGGCAACTATACCGTGACATCCGCCGCGCCCGCGACCGCTACCACCAATCTGCAAGGCATTGTGTTCACCCCGACAGCGAACCAAGTGGCGGCGGGCTCCACGGTGGTCTCCACTTTCACCCTGACGCCTAACGACGGCACAGCGAACGGCACGCCGGATGCCACCACTCAGATCACCGCCACCTCGATCAACGACAATCCCACCATCACCAGCAATGGCGGCGGCGCTACGGGACCGGCATCGGTCAATGAAAACACCACATCGGTCACCACCGTCACCGCCACGGATCCGGATCCCAGCACCACCATCACCTACAGCATCAGCGGCGGCGCCGATGCGGCCGCCTTCTCCATCAACCCCGGCAGCGGCGCCCTGAGCTTCAGCAGCGCCCCGAACTTCGAGACCCCCACCGACAGCGGGGCGAACAATGTCTACGACGTGCAGGTGACGGCTACCGACAACGGCCCGGGCACCCTCACCGATGTGCAGGATCTGGCCGTGACGGTGAACAACGTCAACGAAAACCCGCTCATCACCAGCGATGGCGGCGGGGCATCGGCGCCGCTGAACGCGGCCGAGAATCAAACCACCGTCACCACGGTATCCGCCTTTGACTCGGACACCGGCGACACCCTGACCTATTCGATCAGCGGCGGCGCCGACGCGGCCCTGTTCGGCATCATCGGCGCCAGCGGCGTGCTGACCTTCAATGCGGCGCCTAACTTCGAGGTCCCCACCGACAGCGGCGCAAACGGCGTCTACGACGTGCAGGTCACCGTCACCGACGATGGCGCGGGCAACCTGACCGATGTGCAGGACATCGCCGTCACCGTGACCAGCGTCAATGAAAATCCGACCATCACCAGCAATGGGGGGGGCGCCAGCGGGGCTGCCGCCGTTGACGAAAACACCACCGCCGTGACCACGGTGACCTCAACCGATCCCGACAGCGGCGACACCCCTACCTACTCCATCTCCGGCGGCGCGGATGCGGCGGCCTTCGCCATCAACCCCGGCAGCGGCGCCCTGACCTTCAACAGCGCCCCGGACTTCGAGACCCCCACCGATAGCGGGACCAACAATGTCTATGACGTGCAGGTGACGGTCACCGACGACGGCGCGGGCAATCTCACCGATGTGCAGGATCTGGCCGTGACGGTGAACAACGTCAACGACAACCCGCTCATCACCAGCGATGGTGGCGGGGCGTCGGCGGCGCTGAATGCAGCCGAGAATCAAACCGCCGTCACTACGGTGACCGCCACCGACTCGGACACCGGCGACACCCTGACCTATTCGATCAGCGGCGGCGCCGACGCGGCCCTGTTCGGCATCATCGGCGCCAGCGGCGTGCTGACCTTCAATGCGGCGCCCGACTTCGAGACCCCCACCGACAGCGGGGCAAACAATGTCTACGACGTACAGGTCACCGTCACCGACGACGGCACGGGCAACCTCACCGATGTGCAGGACATCGCCGTCACCGTCACCAGCATCAATGAGAATCCGGTCATCACCAGCAACGGAGGAGGCGCCTCCGGGGCAACCAATATTAACGAAAACACCACCGCCGTGACCACGGTGACCGCCACCGATCCCGATAGCGGCGACACCCTGACCTATTCGATCAGCGGCGGCGCTGATGCAGGCCTGTTTGGCATCATCGGCGCCAGCGGTGTGCTGACCTTCAATGCGGCGCCCGACTTCGAGACCCCCACCGACAGTGGCGCAAATGGCGTCTACGACGTGCAGGTCACCGTCACCGACGATGGCACAGGCAATCTCACCGATGTGCAGGATCTCGCCGTGACAGTGAACAACGTCAACGAAAATCCGACCATCACCAGCGATGGTGGCGGGGCATCGGCGGCGCTGAATGCAGCCGAGGGCCAAACCGCTGTCACCACGGTAACCGCCACCGACCCGGACCCCGGCGACACCCTGACCTATTCGATCAGCGGCGGCGCCGATGCGGCCCTGTTCGGCATCATCGGCGCCAGCGGCGTACTGACCTTCAATGCGGCGCCAGACTTCGAGACTCCCACCGACAGTGGTGCAAACGGCGTTTACGACGTACAGGTCACCGCCACCGACGACGGCACGGGCAACCTCACCGATGTGCAGGACATCGCCGTCACCGTCACCAGCATCAATGAGAATCCGGTCATCACCAGCAATGGGGGAGGCGCCTCCGGGGCAGCCAATATTAACGAAAACACCACCGCCGTGACCACGGTGACCGCCACCGATCCCGATAGCGGCGACACCCTGACCTATTCGATCAGCGGCGGCGCTGATGCAGGTCTGTTCGGCATCATCGGCGCCAGTGGCGTGCTGACCTTCAATGCGGCGCCAGACTTCGAGACCCCCACCGATAACGGGGCCAACAATGTCTACGACGTACAGGTGACGGTCACCGACGATGGCACGGGCAACCTCACCGATGTGCAGGATCTCGCCGTGACAGTGGACAACGTCAACGAAAACCCGCTCATCACCAGTAACGGCGGCGGAGCGACGGCAGCGGTGAATGCGGCTGAGGGCCAAACCGCTGTCACCACGGTAACCGCCACCGACCCGGATGCCGGCGACACCCTGACCTACTCGATAAGCGGTGGCCTAGACGCAGGTCTGTTCAACATTACCGGCGCCGGTGGCGTTTTGAGCTTTCTCGCGGCACCGGTCTTTAGCACGCCCACCGACAACGGCGGGAACGGCGTCTACGACGTACAGGTCACCGTCACCGACGACGGCGCGGGAAACCTCACCGATGTGCAGGACATCGCGGTGACCGTGACCGATGTCAATTTCCCGCCCGGCGGCAATCTGACCATCAACGGCAGCGCAGCCGAGGACCAGGTGCTCAGCGTCGTCAATAACCTGACCGATGCCGATGGCTTGGGAACGATTGGCTATCAGTGGAACCGTGACGGCAGCGCCGTCAGCGGCGCCACCAGCACGACGTATACCTTGGGCGATGACGATGTGGGACATACCATCTCCGTGACGGCCAGCTATACCGACGGCGGCGGCACGCTCGAGCGTGTCACCTCCAGCGCCACCGCCGCGGTGGCCAACATCAATGACAACCCGACCGGCTCGGTCACGATTAGCGGCGAAACCACCCAAGGGCAAACGCTGACCGCCGATGCCAGTGGTCTGGCCGATAGTGACGGATTGGGCGTTTTCAGTTATCGCTGGCAGTCCGGCACGGCAGAGGTCATAGAAAACAGCGACACCTACACCCTTACCGCAAGCGATGTCGGCAACACCATAACGGTATCTGTAAGCTATACCGACGGCCAGGGTACGCAAGAGAGCGTGACCAGCAATGCCACCACCGAGGTCGCGGCGGCGGCAAGCGACGTTCCGGTGGTGGTGGCGCCTGCGGATATCACGGTAGACGCCACCGGCCTGTTTACCGAGATCGATATCGGCACGGCCACGGCCACGGATGCCGAAGACGGCGACTTAACGCCTGCGGTGACACAGATCGTGAGTAATGACGCGGCTCCCGCGGCACTCTCCGGCACCCCGGTGTTTTTCAGTCCCGGCATCCACCTGCTGAGCTGGACGGCGACAGACACGGACGACAATACCGGCCTGGACACCCAGACAGTGCATGTCGTACCCATGGTCTCGTTCAGTAAAGACCAGGTCAGCGCCGAGGGCGAGACCGCAAGCTTCAAGGCGATCCTCAACGGTCCCGCGGTCAACTACCCGGTCACGGTGCCGTACACCGTTTCGGGCACCATGCTGAATGACGGCAGCGACCACAATCTGAGCGATGGCAGCGTGATAATCGACCACCCCGCGCTGGAGGCCTCGGTCAGCGTCAGCTTTGTCGATGACGGCGCCAACGAGGGCACCGAAACCCTGGTGATAGCCATGGACTCACCCGGCAATGCGATAATCGGACCGGTCTCATCCCACCATATCGAAGTCCGGGAAGGTAATGTCGCCCCGACCGTCGAGCTGATCGCGGACCAGGGAGGCGTCATCACCCGCATCATCGGCCAGACGGATGGCGCCGTGGCGGTCACGGCCATCGTTACCGATCCCAACAGAGGAGATGTCCATAGCTACGATTGGAGCGGCAGTGACAACAGCTTGATCGACACCGATGCCGATCCAGCGACGTTCACCTTTGATCCCGCTAATCTGGATCCTGGGGCATACC
>JAHXHS010000002.1 GCA_025656455.1 Candidatus Thiodiazotropha sp. (ex Epidulcina cf. delphinae)
TGGCACCCCAAGGGCACTTCCTGCGGGGCGTCTTGAGGCATTGACGGGCCTCTGATTGGTACAGTTTATACGTTACACCACACTAGTGTGGAGTCCTACACTAGCAGAGCGGCCACTTTGTGCAGATCATCGCGGGTATCCACCCCGTGACCGGGTTCCTCGAGGGCCTCGCTGACATGTATCTTGCCGCCGTGCCACAACACCCTGAGTTGCTCCAGCGATTCAGCCCGTTCGATGGGCGCGTGGTCCCAGGCTACGAAGCGGGAGAGATAGCCCGCGCGATAGGCGTATAGACCGATATGCCGGGCAAATCCGATATCCCTGGGGAGGGGACTGTCAGCGTCGATAAACTCGTCTCTATGCCATGGGATGGGCGCCCGGCTGAAATAGAGGGCATAGCCCTGGGCATCGGTGACGACCTTCACCACATGCGGGTCGAACAGGGTCTTGCGATCGCTGATCCTGCCCGAAAGGGTGGTTACCGCGGCAGTCTCGTGCCTGCTCATGTCCTCTGCGACCTGATTCAGCAGACCGGCCGGCATGCAGGGTTCGTCACCCTGCAGGTTGACCACGATCTCGTCCTCATCCCAGCCCCGTTGCGCAACCACCTCGGCGATTCGGTCCGAGCCGCTGCGATGACGATCCGAGGTCATGCAGACATCAGCGGAAAATTCGCTGCAGATATCGGCAACCTGTTGACTGTCCGTGGCAATCACCACTTCGCCGGCGCCGCTCTCCAAGGCACGCTCAAAGACATGCCGAATTAACGGCTTTCCGGCAATCTCCAGCAGAGGCTTGCCGGGCAGGCGCACAGAGGCGTACCGGGCAGGTATCACGACTTTAAAATGCATGGCTATCAGCCTTCGCCAATCGCTTCGTCAGCCTCGAGCTTTCTGGCCTCTTCTTCCAGCATGACAGGGATATCGTCACGGATGGGATAGGCCAGCCGATCGACCCGGCAGATGAGTTCGCTCGCTTTTTTTGCATAATGGAGTTTCCCCTTGCACAGGGGGCAAACCAGAATATCAAGTAGTTTTCTATCCATCTGTCAGCCTTTTGATCAGTGCCTCGAGTTGTCGTTCGAAACCGGCCTCCACTTCAACCATGGCGGGCACATACCAATGGCTGGGCCGAGCGAATGCCATGCACTTTACCGCATCTTTCTCGGTCATGAGAACCGTCTGCGAGGAAAAAGCCTGTAAATCATCGGCGCGATAGGCGTGATGATCCGCAAAGGGATGGCGCTCTACCTCCAGCCCCGCCGCTTCCAGCATGGAAAAGAAACGCTCCGGGTGACCGATGCCCGCTATCGCATGGACTTGCGAATCCGTAAACCGGGCCAGAGGGCGTGAAGCGTCCTGGCCATCGAGCGCGACTGCCTCGCTCCCCGTCACCCGCATCAGATATTCCCCCTGCCCCGCTTCGCCGTTACTGATCACCAGATCGACCTTTGCCAGGCGCTTTGGGGTCTCACGCAGCGGTCCCGCCGGCAGGCAAAGACCATTGCCGAAGCGGCGCGCTCCGTCGATTACGGCAATCTCCAGATCCCGATGCAAGCCATAGTGCTGCAGGCCGTCATCGGCGATGATCAGGTTGCAGTCGCTGGCGGACAACAGCCGTTTACCTGTCTCGACCCGGTCCGGTCCGGCAAACACCGGACAGCCTGTGCGGCGCTTGAGCAGAACCGCCTCGTCACCCACCTCTCGCGCCTGGCTGGCGGTCGTCACTTCACAGGGCCAGCAGTCGGATTTCCCACCATAGCCACGGGTTATGATACCGGGTCTGAATCCCATTGCCTTGAGCTTGTCGGCCAGCCATATCACCAGCGGCGTCTTTCCCGTACCTCCCACGGAAATATTGCCGACAACGATGACGGGTACGCCAAGGGTCCGGGTCGGCAGCCAGCCGATACGGTAGAACAGACGGCGTATGCCGCTGACAAGGCAGAACAGACCGGACAGCGGCAGCAACAACAGGGTCAGGAGGTACCAGCCGTCCCAGGATGCTTCGATAGTGGACCTCAAACGGGAACCATCCTCACTCAGGGACTGGACGGTGGGCGGAAAAGGTCATTTTCGTCAGTCCCATCTGGCTCGCCGCATCCATCACGGTCATCACCGACTGATGGGGGGTTCTGGCATCCGCATTGATGATCACCGGCAGGTTACGTTGATCACCGATCGCCTTGCCGATGGCCTGCTTGAGGGTTTCGAGTTCAGTATTGACGACCTCCCGCTGATTGACGAAGAAGGTACCGGACGCATTGACGGTGATATCCAGCTCCCGCTCTTCCCGGGCCATCTCTTCCCCCGTGGCCTCGGGTAATTCGATCAGGATCTGGCTTTCACGTTCGAAGGTGGTGGAGACCATGAAGAAGATCAGCAACAGAAAGACCACATCGATAAGCGGGGTGATATCCACGCCGGGCGAGTTGCGGGGATTCGGCCTGAGATTCATCTTAGCTCCCTTTCGCCATGGATCACCTCGACAAGTTT
Organism: Candidatus Thiodiazotropha sp. (ex Epidulcina cf. delphinae); assembly: GCA_025656455.1. Lineage (GTDB taxonomy): Bacteria > Pseudomonadota > Gammaproteobacteria > Chromatiales > Chromatiaceae > Thiodiazotropha. The sequence continues at coordinate 2,496 of JAHXHS010000002.1, forward strand.
CAGCGCCTGCTCTTCCATGCCTATCACCAGTCGATCGATCGATCCACTGAAGTAGCGGTGAAACATCAAGGTCGGAATTGCCACGGAGAGGCCAGCGGCGGTAGTGATCAGGGCCTCCGAGATACCACCGGCCAACACCCCGGGATCGCCCACCCCGGCAGTCACAATGACACTGAAGACCTTGATCATGCCGATAACGGTGCCCAACAGACCGAGCAACGGAGAGATCGAGGCGATGGTGCCCAGGGTATTGAGATAGCGCTCGAGATCATGCACCACTTGGCGCCCGACCTCCTCAATCGCCTCCTTCATCACCTCTTTGTTGTGATCCCTGTTGATCATTCCAGCGGCCAGAATCCGCCCCAGGGGGGAACTGGTCCTGAGTTTGTTGAGATCCGCAAGCTCCAGTTTGCCCTCCGTGTGAAGCTGCACTATCTGTTTCATCAAATAGTCGGGCATGACCCGCTTACGCTGCAGGGACCAGAACCGCTCAAAGACGATACCCAAAGCAACAATCGAGCAGGCAATGATGGGCAACATCAGCCATCCGCCGGACTTTACCAGTTCAAACACTTTATCTGCATCCTTTGTTCAGTTCGTGAAAAAATACCATCCAATCGATCAATCATACTTTATGCGGGCATCCCTCTGAAAGTAACGTTTACCCATCAGAGCGGGATCGGCAGGAGAAAGGTGCGGCAGGGCCGCACCCTTCTATCACCGATCGCTCCAGTAACGCCGGTTGAGTTCCCGGTAGAGCCGGGGTTCAAGCTCGACCTGCCCGGGCTTCAGTCGAAACTGTATGGCGCCTGTCTTCGCCGTGTTCAGCGTTTCCGCACCCTGCGCCCGCCAGCGTTGGACCACTTCGTGTTTCGGAAAACCGTAGCTGTTTTTGTAGCCGCTGGAGAAAAGGGTCCACTCGGGATCAACGGCAGCGACGAAAGGCGCTGAGGACGAGGTGGCGGAGCCATGATGCGGCGCCACCAGAATCCGTGACTTCAAATCCCCTCCGTGTCGCTCCAGCAGCAGTTTTTCCGCCTCCTTCTCGATATCGCCCGGCAGCAGTATGGTCCAATCGCCGGTGACGATGCGCATGACACAGGAGCGGTCGTTGGCATGCTTGAAGCGATCCTCCGCCGAAGGGTGCAACAGCTGAAAGGTCACACCGTCCCAGGACCAGCGCTCACCGGCGCGGCAAGGTCTGGCGCGCTGTGTGCGCTCAGGCTCCCCCGCCAGGACCTCCTTGATGGTGATCTGCTCGCGCAACCGGGAGAGTCCCCCGGCATGGTCAAGGTCGCCGTTGCTGAGGACCACCCGGTCAACCACCTTGTGCCCCTGGGCACGCAGGTAGGGCAGTATCGCCGTCTCCGCGGCGCTGTAACCCGAAGCATGCCCAGGCCCCGTATCGTAGAGCAGAAGACGATGGCGGGTTTCGATCACGCATGCCAGCCCTTGCCCTACATCCAATAGGGTGAGCCACAATTCTCCTTCGTCAGGTCGCTGCGGCGGTGTGAGCAGGACCGGGACGAACAGCCAGGCGCCCAACAAACGTCCCGGCATACCGCCTGGCATCAGCAACAACAGACAACCGGCGATGGCCGATGCCCACAACCAGGTGGCGGCCTCGGGCAATACCATCAAGGCAAACGGCAAGGAGGAAAACCATGCCAGCAACTCGTAACTATAGCCGGCGATCAACCCGAGGAGCCCGAACCACCCACTTGCCAGGGTCGGGATCAGCAATATCGGCAACCCCACCAGCACCAAGGGCACAAGCACCAGGGTGAACCAGGGGACCATGATCAAATTCACCACCGGCGCCACCAGCGACGCCTGACCGAAAAAGAGCAACAGGATCGGCAACAACCCGACAGTAACGAACCACTGGACACGCACACCCTGACGCCAGCCACGCCAGGGAGCGACCCGCCCGCCCACGCTCCACAGGATCACCGCCACCGCGCCAAAGGAGAGCCAAAAGCCAGCGGACAACGGGGCAAAGGGATCGAACAACACCACCAGAAACAGCGCCAGCAACAGACCTCGACCCAACGCTAGCCGACGCCCGAGAAGGATACTGCCAAGGGTGGCCAGCAACATCAACAGCGCACGCTGTGTGGGCAGGGAAAATCCCGCGAGGGCCGCATAAGTCAACGCCCCTAGCAATGCCAGCACCGAACCGGCCTTGAGCGCTGGCAGCCTGAGTGTGAGGCGTTCGCTCCGGCGCCAGGCCCACTGACCGACCCACAGCAGCCATCCCGCGACTATGCCCACATGCAGCCCTGAGATGGCAATCAGATGATTGGTGCCGGTCAGGGTAAAGACCCGCCACTCTGCGCGACCGATGCCCCGCTTATCGCCAACCGCCAGGGCCTTCAGCAGTGCAGCGGCAACCGGTTGAGCGGTGTGCCGGTCGATCTGTGCGGCAATCGACTGCCGTACCCGGCCCATCCAGGCGCTAGCGGGTTGGGCGTTCAGGCGCCTGTTGCCCGACCACTTCCGGACATACCCCTTGGCCTGTACACCCTGGCCGAACAGCCAACGCTCATAGTCGTGCCCTTGCGGATTTTGCATCCCCCTCGGCCGCTTCAGCCTGACCTTCAGTCGCCAGGCATCCCCGACACGGAGGGTCTGCCCGGCGCCGAACCAACTGAGTTGCAGGCGCGACAGATCGAGCGCTCCACCATCACTATCAAGCAAGCGATCGACACGTATTTGAAATCGGGTAAGCCCGCCCTGTCGGACGGGCAGTGATTCGATGACCCCGTCCAGGATCATGTCCTGCCGCTCCCTATCCACGGGTAGCTGCTGCTGCAGCATGTAGGTGGCGAACAGAAGACTCCATCCCGCACCGGCGAAAAGCGCCATCCAGGGGCGCAACCAGGCATGGCGCCAAAGGGGCATCATCGGTAGCAGCAGCGCCAGCCACCAGAGCCCGGGCAACGCTTTCAAGGCGTGGAAAAGCGTTGCGCCAATGACAAAAAAAATAAGCATTACATTCATGACATCTCCCTGTCCTCATCCAACTCATCTCCTTCAGGTATACTAACGCCTATACAAGTCCTATTCAGCACCCACGGACGGCCCCCCTGAATCTGGCTTTGTCAGAATTAATGGCCCGTTGCTGGCGTGCTAGCCTTGCTCATGCTTCAATAGAGCGCTCGCAGTTGCCCCTCGAGATAGATTATTCGCATAGCTGATGCCCAAGAGACTCATCAAGCGCCTGCTGCCACACCATGACACGGTGCGAAACCATAAACACCTACAACTCTTCGGCAGCCGTCTCCACGACGCGAATCTCTGGCATTTAAACAGGCACTCCGCTTCTGGCGCCTTCGCGGTCGGCCTGTTCATGGCCTTTATACCGCTGCCCTTCCAGATGGTTCTCGCTGCCGCGGCCGCCATTTTTTTTCGCGTAAACCTGCCCCTCTCGGTCTGTCTGGTGTGGATCACCAATCCGATCACCATTCCGCCGATGTTCTTCTTTGCCTATCTGGTCGGCACCTGGGTGATCGGCGCGCCGGCTCAGGCGGAGCCTTTTCAATTCAGCCTGGAGTGGTTGCGCAACGGTGGACTGGAGGAGATCTGGACGCCTCTTCTGGTCGGCAGCCTGATCTGCGCCAGCATCTCCGCGCTGCTGGGCTATAGCCTGATTCTGTGGATTTGGCGCTGGCGCGCCATCGAGAAATGGAAGATGCGGCGCTTGAGAAAAAAAAATCCTAGTACTCCGTCAACATGATAACTTAGGATGCACAGCCCCGTCAGGTCCCGGAGAGCTTGCCGTCCACCAACTGCCAGACATGATCCATGCGGGCCGCCAGTTCAGCATCATGGGTAACGACCACAAAGCTGGTGCCGCTCTCTTTGTTGAGTTGCAGCATCAACTGGTAGACCTGTTCCGCTGTCTTCCGATCCAGGTTCCCGGTGGGTTCGTCAGCCAGCACGCAAGCCGGGTGATGGACCATCGCCCGCGCCAGCGCCGCACGCTGTCGCTCACCGCCGGAGAGTTCATTCGGCTTATGTCCAATCCTCTCCCCCAAACCAACCTGCCGCAACATCTCCTTTGCCTGGCTTTTCGCCCGCATCGCTGATTGACCCCCGATCAACAACGGCATCGCCACATTCTCCAGGGCGGTGAATTCTGGCAATAGATGATGAAACTGATAGACAAAACCCATGCTGCGATTCCTCAGCCTGCCCTTTTCCCGTTCGTTGAGACTGAGTAGATCTCTGCCGTTCAGCAGTACCTTGCCCGCATCGGGCCGGTCGAGTCCGCCGAGACAGTGCAGCAGGGTGCTCTTCCCGGACCCGGATGCGCCGATGATTGCGACCCGCTCGCCCTGACGGATCTGCATATCCACCCCCCGCAACACCTCTACATGGAGATTGCCTTGGGCGAAAGTCCTTGCCAGGTTACAGCTCTGCAGCACGAGTTCCCGATCACTCATATCGCAACGCCTCGGCCGGGTGGGTGCGTGAGGCCTTCCAGGCCGGATAGAGCGTTGCCGCCAGGGTGATGAGAAAAGCGGCGATGCCGATGAACAGGACATCGGACAGGTGCGGGTCCGAAGGGAGTTTGGTGATGTAATAGATACTGGGATCGAGAAAATCGATACTGAAGGTCTGTTCGATCCAACTGACGATCTCCTCCACATGCAACGCCAGCGCCACACCGCCGACCATGCCCAGGATATTGCCGATAATACCGATCGTCGCTCCCTGCACCATAAAGATGCCCATGATTGAGAGAGGCGACGCCCCAAGCGTGCGAAGAATCGCGATGTCGGACTGTTTATCCGTCACTACCATGACCATGGTCGAGACGATATTGAAAGCGGCGACCGCTACGATCAGGGAGAGAATGATGGTCATCATGCGTTTCTCCGTCCGCAGGGCGGCGAAAAAATTGCGGTGTTGCATGGTCCAGTCACTGATTCGATAGTACCCACCCATCTCCATCGCCAACTCCCGGGAAACCTGAGGGGCCAGATAGAGATCGTCCAGCTTCAGCCGCACCCCGCTCACCCCTGCTTCGAGACGCATCAGTTTGGCTGCGTCTTGGATATGCAGCATGGCCACACCCCGATCATACTCACCCATCCCCACTTGAAAGACCGCAACCACGGTAAAGCGCTTCAAGCGTGGCATGATGCCAGCCGGCGTGACATTGACCTGAGGCGTCACCAGGGTCACCCGGTCGCCGACCCCGACGCCCAGCACTTGCGCCAGTTCACGCCCGAGGATGATGCCGTACCCGCCGGGCTGCAACGCCTCTATCGAACCTTGGGAGATGGCCGAGATCACGTCTGAGACCCGTCCCTCCTGCGCCGGCAGTATGCCCCTGAGCAATACCCCGCTGACCTTTTGGCCGCTGATCAGCATGCCCTGCCCCTCCACGTAGGGCGCCTCCCCGATCACATGGGGATGGTTCGAAGCTGCGGCCTGGACATCCCGCCAGTCCGTCAACTCCCCGCCGACGCCGGAAATGGTGGCATGGGAGGCCATACCGAGAATTCGTTCACGGACTTCCTTGTGAAACCCGTTCATAACTGAAAGCACCACGATCAAGGCCACCACACCCAGCATGATCCCGACCATGGAGATCAATGAGATGAAGGAGATAAAGTGATTTCGCCGCTTGGCGCGGGTATATCGCAGGCCGATATAGAATTCGATCGGTTTGAACATCGCTGAGTATAAATCCTAAAGTGGCGCCTAAATCCGTAGGTTCACGGCGGATGCGGCTTGCAGACGCCTGAACCGGCTAGCCTAACAAAAATGTGGAGAAATAGCGGCCTCTATCGCTGCACATTTTTGGATTGCCCGCCGGATCAATGAGTTGTCCGGTTCACCGTCACAAGCCTTCGGGTTAGGGTGAAAGAAAAACTCATAGTTTTCTATAGTTAGACAAGAGTGCTATATTCCTTCTTGAAGAGACAAATTCGGAGTTGCTCAGATGACCCTTCGCTTCACCATCCCATCCGCTGTATTGCTATGCCTACTCACGCAACCGGCCGCGGCCGATGTGCTACTCATCGAGTCGATACACACAGCGCCCATCAATAGCGAGGAAGGCGTACCACGACCAACCCGCAGCATGACCATGGATCAGGTCGAACGGCGATTCGGTCAACCGACGAACGCCCACCCCAGTGTCGGCGAACCGCCGATCACCCGCTGGGACTACAGCAATTACTCGGTGTTTTTCGAATATGAGCATGTGCTGACCTCCGTGCTTCACCGATAAATTTAATTTTGAATTATGAATGTTGAATTATGAATTGCGGTGCTCGCTTCGCTCGCCGATTTGTTTTGATAAGCGAGTCTTTGATCTCGTGATGTATTTTTGGGACATCCAAGTCCCCAAAACGCACACGATTTAGTACCCCGGCCGCCCTGCGTCCGTGCCGCTTCGCCACACCATTGCTTCGCTCGGTACTGGCTATCCAGCACTCCCGCAAATGGCTGGACACCGCGCTCGGATGCTCGCTTTGCTTCCCCTCTGGCGCTGTGCGCACGGCGGGGAATCAGTCTCGCCTCGTGGCTACCGGGGACTACGCGCCTTCGTTTCGCTCGCGGATTTGTTTTGGTATCAGCAAAGACCGTGCGCGCAAGCGCACACATCTAATTCAAAATTCAACATTCATAATTCAAAATTAAACTGGCTTGATGATTCTTGACAATTTTGCTAAGTTTTTTATACTGCACTGCACCATGTCAATCCCCCAGGTAGCACTTCATGACTGACGGCATGACATCGCAAGGCTTGATGCACTCTATCATTCAACGTATCGCCACCGGACCGGAACTCAGTAAGGATATCTCTCTTGAAGAGGCCAGCGACGGCCTCTCCGCCATCCTTCGAGGTGAGATCGATGATGTTCAGGCGGCCATATTTCTCATCGCGCTGCGCATGAAACGGGAGACCGACGATGAAAACAAGGGGGCTTTGGATGCCATCCTTAAGATCTCGGAGAACCGCCAGGCCGATGTCGAGCAACTGATCTCCCTGGCCGACCCCTACGACGGCTTCAATCGCAATCTGCCAGTCGCTCCAATGCTCCCGCCGGTGCTGGCTGCCTGCGGCATCCCCTGCGTCAGTCATGGCCTGGATTCGGTGGGCCCGAAATTCGGCGTTACCCATCGTCACGTCCTGCAGGCCGCCGGTATCGACGTGGACATGGGCCTGAATGAGGCCGTCTCCCGCCTGGAAGACCCGGAACTGGGATGGACGTATGTGGACCAACGAACCTTTTGTCCCGGACTGCACAACCTGACTGCTTTACGGCAGCAGATCGTCAAGCGACAAGTCCTGACCACGGTCGAGGTATTGGCAAAACCCATTGCGGGACGGAAAAAAACCCATCTCGTCACCGGCTATGTGCATAAGCCCTATCCGGCAAAGTACGCCTCTCTGGCCCGCTTCGGTGGATTCGAGGGGTGTTTGCTGATTCGAGGCACGGAGGGTGGCGTCATCCCCTCGCTCAGGCAACAAGGCATGATCTACCGCTATGACGATCTGGGACGGGAAAAGCCGCTGGAAATCTCCCCCAAAACACTTGGCATTGATCAACCCTTGAGAGCCGTTCCCCTGCCCGACGATCCCGCGATCAAGACTGGCAGTGACGAAATTGCCCGCATCACTGACATCTCGGAAGCTGCAAGATTGGCTGCGGAAACCGCACTGAGAGCACTGCAGGGCGAAAAAGGTCCGGCCTATGATTCACTGGTCTATGCCTCCGCCCTGATCGTTTGGCATGCCGGTCGACAAGATACTCTCTCGGCAGCCGCCGCCCAAGTTCGTCAGGCGCTCGACTCAGGCGCCGCCTACCAGCGTGTGAGGTAGGAACGATGGCTGAAGAGTGGGTGGAAGTAGCCAACCGGGATGAAATGTCACCGCAAGCCCTAATTTTGGTGATCTAGATCAAAAATCAGAACACTCCTACACTGGCGCACTCAGGGTAATTACTATATATTGCCCCACTAATAAAAAACGGTCCTAAAGGACTTGCCATTTCACCACCAAGCATGCTTCCGGGGGGAATATCCGGTGAAATATCTGTTAGTGTTGGTCATCGCATTCTGTGTAACACTCGTTTGGCAGACGTCCAACATTGCCGAGAGAACCCCCAACCTTCAGAGTTTCGAGCAAGAGCAGGTCATTATCAGAACCCCCCAGGCAACTTGACCCAGCTATCGATCAATGAACCTCCCTCTATAATTCAGAGAATTAAAGTCCTAAAAAAATATTTCCATCCTCGGGATAAATCCCGTAGTTTAACTGTCATTATTTGGGACCATTTTACCCAGACCAGGACTTAGAAATTTACGGCCATCGAGATATCGGGCTTCATTTTTTGTTGAGGCCGCAGACCGAGATCGGGTATGGTTGGCGACTTTGCCAAATATTGTCGATTCCGGATCTCTGGAAAATTTAAATAACGATTCAAACTAAACGGATGACTTGTGACTGCTGCTTCCTCCACCCGCACGACAACCACGTTCGAAGCTAAATCGCTAGCATGCATCCGCGACGATCGGGTGCTGTTCGAGGACCTTGGCTTCACGATTACATCCGGGCAGGCCCTGGTGCTGGAGGGGCGTAACGGCAGTGGCAAGACCTCTCTGTTGCGGATACTCTGCGGCATCCGCCTGCCGGAGTCGGGCGAGTTGTTCTGGGAGGGAGACAGCATCTTCCGTCTCGGGCCTGAATTCCATGAACACATGGCCTATCTGGGACACAAGGACGGCTCCAAACTCGACCTGACCCCCTTAGAGAATCTTCGTATCGCCCGCGGACTCGGCAAGGCCCGCGCGGACATCGGTCTGGAGGAGGCGTTGGATCAAGTGGGGCTGTACGGTTTCGAGGATGTTCCGACGCGTAACCTCTCGGCAGGACAACAGCGCCGCTTGGCTATCGCCAGACTGCTGGTGACTGACGCAAAACTGTGGATCCTCGACGAACCCTTCACCTCTCTCGACAGGAAAGGCATCGAACATATGGAGCGCCTGTTCGAGGGACATCTCAACCGGGGAGGCATGGCTGCCATGACGACCCATCACCGGATCGGCTTCAAGGATGATGTCCAACTGGTGCGTATCAACCTATCCGAACGATGAGTACTCTTTCCCTCACCAGCGCCTTCTCCATGCTCCTGAAACGGGATCTGGTCCTGGCCTATCGTCGCCGGGCGGAAATGGTCAACCCGATGCTGTTTTTTGTCCTGGTCACCGCCATGTTTCCCCTGGGAATAGGTAATGACCCGAAACTGATAGAAGCGGTGGGACCCGGGGTGATCTGGGTGGCCGCCCTGCTTGCCGCCCTGCTCTCCCTTGACAGCATGTTCCGTTCCGACTTCGATGACGGCTCCCTGGAGCAGTTCATGCTGAGCGCCCATCCGGTCTCCATCCTGGTGCTGGCGAAGGTGCTGGCCCACTGGCTGGTCACCGGACTGCCGTTGTTCATCGTCGCTCCCCTGTTGGCGGTGTTGCTGAACATCCCTGCTTCCGCCATTCCCACCCTGATGCTGACCCTGGTGCTGGGTACGCCGGTGCTCAGCCTGATCGGATCGGTGGGCGTGGCCCTGACGGTCGGTTTAAGGCGCGGCGGGGTAATACTTTCGTTGCTGGTGCTGCCCCTCTATGTACCGGTGCTGATTTTTGCCACCGACGCAGTGAAAACTGCTATTGTCGGAATTCCGACGACAGCGCAACTGTCGATTTTATCCGCCATGCTGGTGGGCTCCCTGGTGCTGGCACCAGTGGCCACCGCCGCTTCATTGAGAATCAGTCTAAGTTGAATATGATCATACGCTTCTTTCATCAAATGGGCTCTCCCCGCTATTTCTACGGCGTGGCGGGCAAACTGATCCCCTGGTTCATGATCAGTTTCTTGGTTACCCTGGTGGTGGGGCTCTATTACGGCCTATTCGTGGCCCCGACCGACTATCAGCAGGGTGAAAGCTATCGCATCATGTACATCCATGTGCCGGCGGCCTGGATGTCGATGTTCATCTATGTGGTGATGGCCGTCTCCGGACTCATCAGCCTGGTCTGGCGCATCAAGATGACCGAGGTGGTCGTCATCAGCAGCGCCACCGTGGGCGCCTGGTTCACCTTCCTGGCCCTGGCCACCGGTTCCTTGTGGGGCAAGCCGATGTGGGGGACCTGGTGGGTCTGGGACGCACGCCTGACAGCCGAACTGCTGCTGCTGTTTCTCTATCTGGGGATCATCGCCCTGCACAGCGCCATCGAGGATAAACGGGTGGCGGCGCGCGCCGTCTCGATCCTGGCGCTGGTGGGGGTGGTCAACATTCCCATCATTCACTACTCGGTGGAGTGGTGGAATACCTTGCACCAGCCAGCCTCGGTCACTAAATTCGATAAACCCTCCATGGACGTGAGCATGCTGATACCCCTGCTGACAATGGCCATCTCCTTTAAACTTTATTATGGCGCCGTGGTCTTAATGCGCGCCCGGGCGGAAATCATCGAACGCGAACGTAACTCCCGCTGGGTGATGGAAATGGTTGAACAGGAGGCAAAATGAGCGAGTTTTTCGCCATGGGCGGTTATGCGGTCTACGTCTGGCCCTCCTTTTTGTTGGCGCTGATTGTCCTGGTGGTCAATATCGTAGCGCCTATGCGTCAACGTAAACGTGTTTTAACTGACATTGCCCGCAAAATCCGTCGGGCCAGGAAAGAGCCTACATGAACCCCATTCGCAAGAAACGACTGACACTCATCGGCCTGATGGTCGCGGGCATCGGTGTCGCCGCTTGGCTGGCCCTAAACGCCTTCGATGAAAATCTGATGTTCTTTTTCTCCCCCTCTGAAGTGGCCGAAGGCAAGGCGCCGGCCGACCACCCCTTCCGCATCGGCGGTCTGGTTGAGGCGGATAGCGTCAAACGCAAACCCGACGGCCTCACCACCGCCTTCTCGGTGACCGACAACGCCGAGGCGGTTACCGTGGAATACACCGGCATCCTGCCTGATCTGTTTCGTGAAGGTCAGGGTATCGTCGCCATGGGGCAGCTCAATCAGGAGGGGATCTTCGTTGCCAGTGAAGTGCTTGCCAAGCATGACGAGAACTACATGCCGCCGGAAGTGGCCGCTTCCCTGAAGACTGCTCACGAAGAGGGGGTGAATAAAATCCAATCGCAGGCCAACGTCCAATGATTCCCGAATTAGGCCATTTCGCACTCATTCTCGCGCTCTGCCTGGCGGTCACCCAGGCCGTGGTGCCACTCGCCGGCTCCTACACCCGTACAACATCCTGGATGGCGGCATCCCGAAGCTTGGCTTGGGGGCAATTCGTTTTTCTCGCCATCTCCCTCGCCATCCTGACCGATGCCTTCCTGGGCAACGACTTTTCGGTCGTCTATGTCGCTCAGCACGGCAATACCAAACTGCCCGACATGTATAAGATCTCAGCGGTTTGGGGCGCTCATGAGGGCTCTCTGCTGTTGTGGGCATTTATGCTCGCCGCTTGGAGCGTTGCAATCGCCGCCTTCAGCCGCAACCTGCCGCTGGAGATGGTGTCGCGGGTGCTCTCGGTGATGGGCATGGTCAGTATCGGTTTCCTGCTCTTTATGCTGCTGACCTCCAATCCCTTTGACAGGACCTTTCCCGTACCCTTTGAAGGCGGCGAACTGAACCCCATGCTCCAGGATCCGGGCCTGGCGATCCATCCGCCCCTGCTCTACATGGGTTATGTCGGCTTCTCCGTCGCCTTTGCCTTCGCCATCGCGGCCCTGCTGGGTGGGCGACTGGATGCCTCCTGGGCGCGCTGGTCACGCCCCTGGACCACGATAGCCTGGGTCTTTCTCACTTTAGGCATCGCCCTGGGCAGTTGGTGGGCCTACTATGAGTTGGGTTGGGGCGGCTGGTGGTTCTGGGATCCGGTGGAAAACGCCTCCTTCATGCCCTGGTTGGTCGGCACCGCTTTGATCCACTCCCTGGCGGTGACTGAAAAACGCGGTGCCTTCAAGAGCTGGACCGTGTTGCTCGCCATCTCGGCCTTTTCCCTGAGCCTGCTGGGCACCTTCCTGGTCCGTTCCGGCGTGCTGACATCGGTGCACTCGTTCGCCTCGGACCCCGCGCGCGGCATCTTCATCCTGATGTTTTTGCTGGTGGTGATCGGCGGGTCGCTCCTGCTTTACACTTGGCGCGCGCCCTATATTTCAGGCGGAGGACGATTCGATCTGGTCTCCCGCGAAACCTTCCTGCTGGGCAATAACCTGCTGCTCTCAGTGTTCGCCGCGCTGGTGCTGTTAGGCACCCTCGCCCCGCTGATCTACGATGCGCTTGAACTCGGCAAGATCTCCGTGGGTTTTCCCTGGTTCAACAAGATGTTTCTGCTCACCACACCCTTTCTCGCCCTGCTCATGGGCATCGGCTCCCTCTCCCGCTGGAAACATGCAGAACCCTCTCAGTTGGTGACACAGCTACGCATCGCCTTCATCATCAGCCTGTTGTTCGGTCTGCTGAGCCTGCTGCCGCTGTTTTCAGGGGGTAACTGGTTGGTTGGGCTGGGCATGGGGCTGGCGATGTGGATCGCCACCGCCCATATCGTCAATGTCAAGGACCGGCTGAAGAACAAACAGGGCTTTTCCGGCTTTTGGCTCGACTTCAAGACCGGCGGGCGCAGCTATTACGGCATGATTCTCGCGCACATCGGGGTTGCGGTATTCATTGTCGGCGTCACCCTGGTCAGCAATTTCGGCAAAGAGAACGATGTCCGCATGAGTCCGGGGGATGAGAGCGATATCGCCGGATATACGTTCAAGTTCGAAGGCGTCACGCAAACGCCGGGGCCAAACTACAATGCCAATCGCGGCCGTTTCCTGGTCTTCAAGGATGGTGAGCACTTCACCACCCTGGAGCCTGAAAAGCGCACCTACTTCGTCCAAACCAGACCGATGACCGAGGCGGCCATTGATTGGGGCCTGAGTCGGGATCTCTATGTCTCACTCGGCGAACCGCTGGGTAACGGCGATTGGAGCCTACGCCTCTACTACAAGCCCTATGTCCGCTGGATATGGTTGGGCAGCTTACTGATGAGCCTGGGCGGCATTCTCGCTATCACCGACCGGCGTTACCGCACGGCCAGAATGCGCTCCAGCGAAGCCGCCAATACCGCTGGCGCGGCGGCCCCCGCGATCTCAGGGAGATGATCCAGCGATGAATCGATATTTGCGTTACTCAATACCCTTACTCATTTTCGCGGTCATCGCCGCCTTTCTCTACAAGGGATTGGGGATGAATCCAAGGGAGATACCCTCCCCCCTGATCGGCAAGTCAATTCCCGAATTTTCCCTGCCGACCGTGGAAAACGCCGCAACCATGGTCAACAGCGAGAACCTGCTCGGCAAGGTCTATTTGTTGAATGTCTGGGCGACCTGGTGTGTCTCGTGCCGGGCCGAGCATGAGACATTGGTGCATCTATCCCGCAGCGGCGTGGAGATCGTCGGCCTCAATTGGAAAGACGACAGGGACAAGGCCCTGGCCTGGCTGAACCGCTTGGGAGATCCCTACATCATCAATATCTTCGACCAAAAGGGTCGCACCGCCATCGATCTCGGCGTGTATGGCGCGCCGGAGACATTTCTTGTGGACAGTAAGGGTGTCATCCACTATAAACACGCTGGCCCTATCTCCATGGAGCTGTTCAATAAAACACTCCTGCCCATGATTGAAGATTTGAAACGTAAAGGATAAGACTCGTGCGCGCCTTTTTTCTCACCCTGCTGTTTCTCCTCATCCTGCCGTCATCGCATGCCTCCACCCTGGCTGATTACACCTTTGACGAACCCGGCAAGGAAGAGGATTTCCGCGCCATTATCGAAGAGATGCGGTGTCTGGTGTGCCAAAATGAGTCCTTGGCCGGGTCCAATGCGGAGCTTGCGGTCGACCTGCGTAACGAAATCTACGACATGATGAAGACCGGCCAGAGCAAGGACGAGGTTATCGACTTCATGGTCTCCCGTTACGGTGATTTCGTACTCTACAGCCCGCCGCTCAAACCGACCACCTACCCGATCTGGTTCGGTCCGTTGCTCGTCTTTGTTATCGGCGGCGTGGTTCTCTTCCGTATCCTGAAGCGCAAGAGTCTTACCCAGGAGACCAAACTCTCGACCGATGAGCAACATCGACTCGATGATCTGTTGAAACAGTCCACTGACACCAGAGACGATACTCAATGACCCAATTTTGGATAATACTCGCCGGGCTGATTGTCCTGGCCATGGCATTTGTCGCGCTGCCGTTAATGCGCAAACGCACCGAGGCCAGCGTTAGCTCCGATGAACTCAATCTTGCCGTCTTCAAACAGCAACTGGCTGAGCTGGATAGCGATCTGGATAGCGGCATCCTGGACCAGACCCGCTATGACGCCGCACGCAAGGACCTGGAAAAAGAACTCCTCACCGATGTATCCGGCAAATCCAACAAACCCGAATCAACGGCTTCCGGACGCGCCATGGCGCTGGCGGCCCTGCTGATTCCGCTGATGGCCATGCTCCTCTATCAAAATCTCGGTTCACCGGAGATTATTCAACGTCTGGCTGAGCAGCCTACCGCCATGCCGGCCACGGCCTCACATGCACAGCAGGGCCAGGGCAGTACCCAAAATCTGCCGCCGATGGAGGACCTGGTCAACCGGCTTGCCAAAAAACTGGAAGACCAGCCGGACAACCTGGATGGCTGGGTGATGCTGGGACGCAGCTACATGGCCATGAACAATCAGACGGCGGCGATCAATGCCTATGAGCGGGCCCTGCAGATCGACGACGGAAATGTCGGACTGCTGATCGCCTATGCCGAAGCCGTCGCTGCCACCACCGGCAACGACTTCACCGGCAGATCGGCGCCGATGATAGAAAAGGCCTACCGGCTGGAGCCGAAAAACCCCAATGTGCTTTGGCTATCCGGAATTGTCGCCTATCAGCAGAACCAGTTTCAGACCGCGCTGGACCGCTGGCAGCTCCTCCAGGGCATGCTCAAGCCTCAAACAGCGGAACTCGAATCGGTCACCAAAGCCATTGACGATACCCGCTCAAAGCTGGGCCTTTCCCCAATTGAAGCGCCTTTGCCCAACATAGCCCAGGCGAAACAACCCGCATCCGCCAAAACCGTTGCCGAAAAATCCAACTCCCTGCTGGTTGAGATCACCCTCTCTCCCGAGTTGCAGGCCAAGGCAAAACCCGACGACCTGTTGTTCGTCTACGCCAAGGCCCTCAGCGGTCCTCCCATGCCTCTGGCGGCCGCGAGAAAAAAGGTCAGCGACCTGCCCCTCTCCATCCAGTTGGATGACAGCATGGCAATGATGCCGCAGATGAAGCTCTCCGCCTTTCCCAAGGTGATCGTTGGCGCTAGGATATCCCTCTCGGGTAATCCAACCGCGCAGAGCGGGGACCTTGAAGGGGAGTTCAAACCTGTCACTCCCGGCCAACCGGAACCGGTTCGTGTCATCATCAATTCGGTCCATCCATAGGCCGGCAAGCATCCGTCCGAATCACCAATGGCTTCATAAGGCGTAGTACAGGACGGGTGATTCGCACTAGTACTCTTTCAATCTGATATTGTCGGGTTCAGTCGTAGGTCAGGTTGACGCGGAGCGGCTACCTGACTCAAGGGGGGTGCCACGTAGCTGCGCAACGTGACCTACGGGTTTCTAAAATAGACAGAAGAGTACTACGTAAATTTACGTTTATTCACGGACAATCAACCCTGACACTGACCGCAAGCGGCTTTATACTGCCAAAATCCAACACTTGTCCCCTCAGATTGGTATACTTATCCGGCCAAAAGAGAACAAAATATCCTTTTGCCGATACCTTCCATCCATATAGGTAGTAAACCGGAACTTTCTGCTGATAGGAGTCGAAATGGCCAGTTATTCAACTCACGACATTCGTAATATCGCCCTGGTCGGACATGCCGGCGCCGGCAAAACCAGTCTGATCGAATCGCTGCTGCAATACAGTGGCGCAATAGATAGCGCCGGCGGTATCAGCCGTGGTGACACTGTCTGTGACTATGATGATCTGGAGAAGGAGCTGCAGCACTCCCTGGATATCGCGATTACCCACCTGAGTCACGAAGCCAAACAGGTGAATATTATCGATACTCCCGGTTACGCCGATTTCCTCGGGCGCAGCATCAGCATTCTACCGGCCGTGGAGACCGCAGTGGTGGTCGTCAACGCCTCAACCGGCATCGAACCGGTAACCCTGCGCATGATGGATGCGGCAAAGCGGCGAAACCTCTGCCGCTTCATCATTGTCAATAAGATCGATAACCCCGGCACCGATTATGCCGACCTGCTGGAGAGCCTGCGGGAGGCATTCGGTAAAGAGTGCCTGCCGATCAATCTACCGGCCGACAACGGGCAGCGGGTAATCGACTGTTTCTTTCAACCGGGGGGCGATCCGACCGATTTCTCCTCTGTCACACAGGCCCATGACAACATGATCGACCAGGTTGTGGAGGTCGATGAAGCGCTGATGGAGCTCTATCTCGAACAAGGTGAGGCCCTGCAACCGGAGCAACTCCACGACCCGTTTGAAAAGGCCCTGCGCGAAGGACACCTGATCCCGGTCTGTTTCACTTCCGTGGAAAACGGTGCCGGCATCAACGAACTGCTGAACCTCTTCTCACGCCTCATGCCCGATCCCACTGAAGGCAATCCCCCTCCCTTTATGAAGGGCGAAGGGTCCGATATGAAACCCGTGGACGTCTCACCCGACCCGGAGAAGCACGTCATCGGTCATGTGTTCAAGGTCATAAACGATCCTTACCGCGGCAAGCTGGGTATCTTCCGCATACATCAAGGGACACTGGAGACAAATGCCCAACTGTTCATCGGCGATGCCCGCAAACCCTTCAAGGTCAACCATCTGTTCAGACTCCAGGGCAAGGAGCAGGATGAGATAACCCAGGCCGTTCCCGGCGATATCTGCGCCGTGGCGCGGGTGGACGATATCCATTTCGATGCGGTCCTACACGACTCCCACGACGAAGACCACCACCACCTGCGAAGCATCGAGTGCCCGCTTCCCCTGTTCGGACTCGCCATCAACACCAGTAAACGGGGTGATGAACAGAAACTGAGTGACGCCCTGCATAAACTCGAGGATGAAGACCCCTGTTTTCATGTCGAGCACAATGTCAGCCTCAATGAGACCGTGATGCGGGGCCTCGGCGAACTGCATCTGGAGGTCCTGCTCCAGCAAATAAAAAACAAATACAGCGTGGAGGTGGAGACCCATCCGCCAAGCATCGCCTATCGGGAGACCATTACCCGCAAGGCGGAGGCTCACTACCGGCATAAAAAGCAGACCGGTGGAGCCGGCCAGTTCGGCGAGGTCTATCTCCGCATCGAACCCCTGAATCGTGGGGAAGGCTTTGAGTATGTCAACCAGGTTGTCGGCGGCGCCATCCCGGGGCAGTTTATCCCCGCCATCGAAAAGGGCATCCGTCAGGCCATGGGCGAAGGTGCGATTGCCGGTTTTTCCATGCAGGATATCCGGGTAACCGTCTATGACGGCAAATACCATTCGGTGGATTCCAAGGAGATTGCCTTTGTCACGGCTGGAAAGAAAGCCTTCCTGGAGGCGGTGGAGAACGCCGGCCCGGTGGTGCTCGAACCCATCGTGGATATCGCAATCACCACCCCGGACAGCTTCATGGGAGACTTGACCGGCGATCTGGCTGGACGGCGCGGTCAAATCAACGGCACCGAATCGGGCCGAAACAACATGCTGATCATCAAGGGTCAGGCGCCTTTGGCGGAACTGGAAGGCTATGCGACCCAACTCAAGGCGATCACCGGCGGTGAAGGCAGTTACGCCATCGACTTCAGCCACTACGAGGCAGTACCCGGCAACATTCAAAAGCAATTGGCGGAAAGAGGTCAGGCATAGATTTTGAGTTCCCTGGGGAGACGCCGAGTCTGACCCACACCGGCTTGAAGATAGAAAACCCCTATTTTATAAATCACTCGGCTTTCATATTCCATTACTGACCTAAGGTGATATTGATGGGTTCATGCTCCCGGCAGATGAGTTGTATGTCACTGAGTGACAGCGGCTCCTGAGTCAAGCCGCATAAATACCCGCCTGCTTCGAGCTTCTGGTTGTATCGACAGGTGCGACATACGCCAAACGACTTCATCGCATTCGCTCTTTGAATCCCGCGCAACAGATCCTTCAGCGCATCGATTATCCTTGCTTGATCGTCAGCGGCTAAATGTTCACAGGCGCGGCTGAAAAGTGCTGCTGGAATGATCTCTTCCAGAGAGGTCCTGCCCGCCTCGGTTATTCTCAGATGGATGATCCGCTTATCATTATCATCCGCGTTTTTTGATAAAAATCCTTTTTTTTCCAGTACTTTCAAGCTCTGTGAGACCGTACCCTTGGTCTGTCCCAGGTACTCAGTCACACCCATCGGAGTGTCGGAATAGCGGTTGCACAGGGACAAATAGTGCAATGCCTCTATCTGGATGGGTTGCAGGCCATGCTCTGAGCCGGATCTACGGAACTCATTGCGTAACAGGTTGGATAGGCGCTCGATATAGGCATGTATCTGCTGGGCACTCATGAATCATATAGTATCGATTCAATACTTACTTGACAAGCACTAAAAGCCAGGCTAGATTAGTTTACGTATCGACTCGATACTTTTATTTTGGAGACCTGAATATGAAACTGATCCATAAAGTCTTGATTGGATCTCTACCCCTGATCTTCTTCGGTTCAGCGGGTGCTGGGGAGTCCGCTGTGCCCTTCCCTGAGAACTATCGCAACTGGCTACATGTTAAAAGCATGCTGATACTACCCGGTCACCCGCTGGAGCAGCCATTTCAGGGTATCCATCACATCTATGCCAATGAAGCTGCAACACGAGGGATGATGAATGGAGACTATGCCGACGGCGCAGAGATCGTCTTCGATCTCCTCAACACGCTGGAAAAAGAGAATGCCATCCAGGAAGAAAGCAGAAAACTCATCGGCGTCATGCTGCGAAATAAGAGCCGATATGCCGAAACCGGGGGATGGGGATTCGAGGCGTTTTCCGGTGACAGCAAGACTGAAAGGTTGGTGAAAGACGGGGGTCATGCCTGTTTTGGCTGCCATGCCACGGAAGAAAAGAGCCATTTTGTTTTTTCAAAGCTGAGGAATTAGGGCGGGTTAAACGGCCGACCACTCCAAAAGGGAAGAGCGCTCTATTTCCCAGTCGCCTTGTAAGTTTTGTGTAGTAGTTCTCATCTAAATGGTAGGACATCTTCATATACTCAACGTTTATTGCCATCCAGCGCCAGGGGCAGACACATGGAAAGCTATGCATTGATTGCAATCATATTGGCAGTACTCATTATCCTATTCCGACAGATACGATTGAGATCTTCTCGAAAGAGCCATCACAGTGATATGGATATAATCGAAGCCGCGATAAATCTCCCCCAGCAACCTGGCGATGATCGACATGACGAACCTGCCACGGAGAGCATGTTGCGAGCGCTGGAAAAAAAGGGTGTCAGGCTCGACAGACCCCTGACAAGAGGACAGGCCATGAATGTGCTGGGTCTTCACCTTCCACCAGACGGCCGCCAAGTGGATATTCTGAAGCATTTTAATATTCCCTACTCCTTCGGCATGAACCGCACATTGGCCAACAGCCTTATTCAGGAGATTTTTCATAACCCTGATAATGTCAAGGAGTGGAGTAACCGGCCACCCACCACCAGAGTAAGGCAGGGGCTGCTATTCATGGGAGGCCAATTGGTCAACGGAGTGACCCAGGTGGAGGCGCAGGCAAGACTTGTTCACCTGGGTATGGAAGATCCATACAGATATCACGAATGGAAGCAGATCGATCGGTTATTTCTGGAGACCAACAGCCCGGATATTCGCGCGAAATACGGAGCCCGTAAAATTACCTGGAAACGTTTCTTTGAGATTTATGAAGCGCTGAAAAGTGATGGCCTTCAATCACAAGAGATGAACGGCGGGCAAATTATAGAATACACGTTTAGTCGAGAGTTGGATGGCGTTGGTCAAGCCGATGGGCCTCATACCATGGAGCCGGCTACTGTCTAGTGTGGTGTCCTACACTAAATCAATCAACGGGGTCGGTAACGAAAACCACTGACAAGGTGCGGCAGGGCCGCACCCTACAACGACTCAGCCCGTAGGGTGCGGCCTTGCCGCACCATTGCATCGCATCCGCGCACTGCAACATCGCAGACCGGGATACTCAAGATTTAGCGCAATTATCATCAATGCTTGCCAAATCAGGATCGGATGGCTGCATCGTTGCACAGCCTGTTAGTATAGAGAGAACAGTGAGCAGCGAAATAAGGTGTAAGATGACGATCTTCATTCTATTAACCCGGCACCCCAATAGGCCATGAAAACACCAATCTCACTCGATTGATGGTAAGAGTGAGAGGTTACACCGGACGTCAGACAATTACCTGTGGACAGGCTTTTCCACGAGATATCACCCCTCGACGAAATATCGGATCGGGCCATGTCCACCTCTCGCGGAAACTGAAAGCGATTTGTCGAATTCCATTTTCGGCCACATCTCATGCGACCACAGCAGATCGTCTTCCGGTGAGAGCGTATCCAGCAATCTCCCGACGTCTGATGACGGTACCGGATATTCACGACTATGGATATTGATTACTTGCATGCATTTTTAATCTTGCTTTTTTATTAACCCAGCAACCAAATATATCTTGTTCACTCTTGGCCAAGGCCGATAACCCCTTCCAACAGGTTTCCGCTCAGATCAACGCCGTCGAAGACTGTCTCCCGTAGATTCGCTTTACGTAAATTACATCTGTGCATGACAGCATCAGTAAAATCCGCCGCATAGAGGTTGGCATCTTCCAGATCCGTGAACTCAAGCCTGGCTTGACGGAAGCTCGCACCTTCGAGATTGGCGCCGCTGAATACGGATCGGGAAATCTGCGCATTGGAAAAGTCGATATCGATTAAGTTGCCACTGATTTCCACTGCCTCCAGTATGGCGCCCTGCAGTTTAGCTCCCTTGAGTCTGACGCCGTTCATCCGGGCGCCCCTGAAATTCGCCTGCCGGAGATCGGCATCGATAAACCGGGCCTTTTTCAGCTCGGTATCGGTGAACACAGCATGTGTCAACAGGCTGTTGGAGAGGTCGGCTTTAAGCATCCTAGCCTCACTGAAATCAATATACTCCAACTCAAGACCGGAAAGCTTGGCAAGCCGCAAATTCGCACCCTTGAAACTTACTCCAGCCATTGAGGCTACCTCGGTAAGATCAAGTCCGCGAAGATCTGCCTTGTCGAGAATCGCATCTGTCAGAATAGCGCCGTGGAGCTTGCTACCCGATAACAGAGCTGAGCTGAGATTCGTTCCGCTCAGATCTGCGCCACTCAGGTCTGCGCCTTGAAAGTTCGCTTCCTGCAGATTCGCCTGACGGAG
Source organism: Candidatus Thiodiazotropha sp. (ex Epidulcina cf. delphinae) (assembly GCA_025656455.1). Taxonomy (GTDB): domain Bacteria; phylum Pseudomonadota; class Gammaproteobacteria; order Chromatiales; family Chromatiaceae; genus Thiodiazotropha. The sequence goes on from JAHXHS010000002.1 coordinate 23,965, forward strand.
ATCCGCGCCGGTAAGGTTGGTGCGACTGAACTTACCACGTTGCAAGGTCTGGCCTTGTAGATTGACTCCGCTGAGATCGGCCCGGGCAAAACTCGCCCCCTTGAGGCTGGCCCCTTCCAACCGTGCGCCGCTGAGATCTGTGTTGTAGAGAATAGCATGATCGAGCAGCGCTCCGCGCAGATCGGCTTGGCGGAGGTCCATCATTCGCAAGTCCGCGCCTTTCAGATCACACCTTTGACAGACGCCATGCTCCTTCAACTGAACCAATGCCGATTCGTTTGCCGATAGCGAAAAGGTTAACGGCAACTGTAGCAGCACCATGACGAATACAAGGGTAGTTTTCATCCTTTACACCCTGTACCTCTTGTAGTGGAAGAGGTATCGATCTGAACCTGTGAATACTGACTCTAGCAAATTCCCAACATTACGCCTACCCCCGACTCTCGCAACAGATATGGGGCAATAGGCCAATTACCATAAAAACCGGGCGTCACAGGGCTGCGGAGCATTGATCTGTGGCTCTACAGCAGGGGGCTCCGACCTAGCGAAATGCCGCTTAGCCGTTGCTTCACTTGTTCTTGAACGACTATTGCTGAATACTGAGACAGTCGGTCATACAACAGGCGCGCGCGTTCTTTTTTCGTCAAGAGAGGAGATACCACAGTGAAACGCTTCATCATCAACGGCCTCATGTGGAATACGCGATATGTGAAGGCGAAAAAACTACCGCTCGCCAAAGAGTGGGCGGAGCTGAAGAAACCGGCGTTTCACGGCCATGTAGGCATGAGCGCCCCTTCCCGTTCCGGCACCACGCACCTGACTGTTGAAACCGTCTTGCAAGGCATGGGTTGGGAGGCCGGTTGGGCCGAGTGGAAGGCGATCGCCGGCAACTTCAAAACCGTAACCGAACGCAGTCCCCAATCCCTTTAAGGATCATTCCATCGGAGCCGCGGTTAAGTTTGATCTGGGACTCTCCAAGAGTCGTTATAACGTAGTCAATTCACTGTTCGATGCCATGATCACTTACCGTCTGGATGACCTACGTGCCGCCACCAAGGCGATTCAGGATGCGGAAGCGGCAATGGCCGGAAAGCGCAACGCCGAGGCGGCAGCAATGATCGCCGAGGCCAAAGTGCTGGTTGCGAAAGTACCGGTGGATGAGGCTACTGCCGGAAAGGAGACCTTCAACGCCATTTTCAAGAAGAAGCGTAAGAAAGCCACTACCAAAGTGAAAGGCCGCCAAGCCGAGGTGGAACAAGCGTGGGATGCCATGATCAAGGCCAATTATGCCAAGGCCAAATCGCTGGCGGAAAAAGCCCGGTCACGCCTGTAACGGAATAGCAGGGACCTTGTGTGATGAGAAAATTCTCTCGTCAAGACCGCAAACACGCTACATGAAATTGTCAGTAGCCCCTTGGCGGTCCTGGTAGCTTCGATCATCTCCTTGCCGCTGGCCTATTTCACCACCCGCTTTAATTTCGGCGGTGCGGTGCTGATCCAGACCCTGGGTGTTATCCCCCTGATCATGCCACCCTTCGTCGGCGCCGTGGCTATGCAACTGCTATTCGGCGATAACGGTTCGGTCAACCTGCTGCTGGATGAGCATTTCGGCTTTACCGTCCCCTTCATGAGCGGGTTGAATGGGGTCATCCTGGTGGAGAGCATCCACTATTTCCCCTTCATCCTGATCAACCTGTCGGCCGCTCTGAACAACATTGACCGCTCGATGGAAGAGTCTGCGCAAAACCTGGGCGCCAGCGGCATGCGCCTGTTTCGCCGGATTGTCTTTCCCCTGGCGATGCCGGGCTTTGTCGTCGGCGCCGCGCTTGGGGTCATAGCGGTGTTGTTCGTCGGTCTCGGTACCTACATATCGAACGCGGCAAGCGCTCCCGCGAGACCATCTCCATTGTTGCTGAGGAGACAACGGCGTGAATTCGAACCCATCATCCACGCGTGGCGTAGTCATTGAAAATCTGAGTCTTGCCTTCGGCGAAACCGAGGTGCTCAAAGGCGTCAATCTGAGCATCAGCGAAGGTGAGTTTTTCGCCTTTCTCGGTCCATCCGGCTCGGGTAAGTCGACCCTGCTACGCGCCATTGCTGGCTTTGGTCCAAAACCCAAGGGACGGATTCTGATTCAGAACAATGACATCGCCGATCAGCCTCCCTGGAAACGCGATGTCGGCATGGTATTTCAGAGTTATGCCCTGTGGCCGCACATGACGGTGCGAAAAAACGTCGCCTTCGGCCTGGAGGAGCGAAAAACACCAAGCAGATTATTCTACTGAATGGTTAGACTACGGTGTTTACGAACCAAAGGATGGAATCCAGTAAGTCGTTGAATTCCCTGGATCCCGGCATACGCCGGGATGACGTGGCTTTAAAAAATGTGCGTTTCCGGATGGAGACTAAGTAACAATTTCCCATTCGGCCTGACCTCCCGCCCCAGTTATGAGACAATCGCCTGCTTTTATTTTCAGCCCCCTCTTACCCATGAGTAAACGACCGGAAAATACGCACTCTCCTTTTGCACCCAGGCTGCCTCAGGCGGTCGATGAGCGGCTGCAATGGGGTGGACTGTATGGATGCGGCGCCTCCCTGGCGATCGCCAATGCGGCCTGCGATTTTCCGGGACTGCTGCTGGTCGTCACCCCGGATATGCTCTCGGCTACCCGGCTGGAGCGCGAACTGGGCTTCTTTCTCGATAACGCGGATGTGCCGGTGGTCAACTTCCCAGACTGGGAGACCCTGCCCTACGACCTCTTCGCGCCTTTGCCGGAACTGATCTCCCAACGTCTGCAGACCCTCTATCGGTTGCCACGGATACGTCGCGGCATCCTCGTCGCGCCGGTCTCCACCCTGATGCAGCGACTGCCACCCCAGCGCTTCCTGGAAGCCCATTGCCTGGTGGTGGAGACCGGACAACGGCTCAACATCGACGATACCCGCAAACGCCTTGAACACAGCGGCTATCAATGTGTCTCGCAGGTGCTCTCCCATGGGGAGTTCGCGGTCAGAGGCTCGTTGCTCGATATCTTTCCGATGGGCTGTCAGACCCCTTATCGCATCGACCTGTTCGACGATGAGGTCGATACCATTCGCACCTTCGATCCCGAGACCCAGCGCTCCGCGGAGAAGATCGAGCGCATCGACATGCTGCCGGCAAGGGAGTTTCCCCTGGACCAGGCCAGCATCACCCTGTTTCGCCGCAACTATCGCATCCGCTTCGAGGGTAACCTGCAACGGAGCCTGATCTATCAGGATGTCTCTGACGGCAAGATCCCGAGCGGTCTGGAATACTACCTGCCGTTGTTCTTTGAGGAGACCGCGACACTCTTCGACTATCTGCCCGAACAACGGCTGCTGGTCGAACTGGAGGAGGTCAGGGAACAGGCAGCCGCCTTCATCGCAACCGTGGAAGCGCGTTTCGAGGAGCGTCGCCATGACATCGAACGTCCCCTGCTGCTGCCGACCAGCCTATATCTAGCGGCGGACGAACTGGCCGCCAAACTAAAACGGGGTAACTCGATCAGTCTCAGCCATCACGAAGTGGCGACTCGCAACAAAGGCTATGCCGGGGTTGTCAATTTCCACACCCGGCTGCCCCCGCCGGTCGCTTTTCAGGCACGTAGCAAAGCGCCCGCCGGGACGTTAAGGCGCTTTCTCGACAGCCAACCGATGCGGGTGCTGTTCATCGCCGAGGGCGCAGGCAGGCGGGAGATGCTGCTGGGGACCCTGCGGGATCTTGCCATCCACCCCAAGGTAGTGGATAGCTGGCGCGCCTTTCTCGACAGTGATATCGAGATCGGCCTCTGTGTAGCCCCCATGGAGCAAGGGCTGTGGCTGGAGGATCAGGGCATCGCCCTGATCACCGAGACCCAGCTCTATGGCGAACGGGTGCGACAGGAACGGCGGCGTCGCAAAGTCAGCCAGGATCCTGATCAGATCGTGCGCAACCTCACTGAGCTGCACATCGGTGCGCCGGTGGTGCACGAGGATCATGGCGTAGGCCGCTATCTAGGACTCCAGGTCCTGGAAGTGGGGGGGATGCATACCGAGTTCCTGACCCTGGAGTATGCCCGTGGCGACAAGCTCTATGTACCGGTCGCCTCCCTGCATCTGATCAGCCGTTATGCCGGCGCCTCACCGGAGCACGCCCCGCTCCACCGCCTCGGCGGCGACCAGTGGGAGAAGACCAAGCGTAAGGCGGCCAAGCAGATCCGCGATGTGGCGGCGGAGTTGCTGGAGATCTATGCCCGTCGCGCGGCCCGTCAGGGTGTGGCCTTCCCGGCCCCCGACGCTGAGTATCAGGCCTTTGCCGCCTCATTCGAGTTCGAGGAGACACCAGACCAGCAACAGACCATCAGCGCCGTGCTGCAAGACATGGTATCGTCCCACCCCATGGACCGGGTGGTCTGCGGCGATGTGGGCTTCGGTAAGACCGAGGTAGCCATGCGCGCCTGCTTCATGGCGACCCAGGGCAACAGACAGGTGGCGGTGCTGGTGCCTACCACCCTGCTCGCCCAGCAGCACTATCAAAACTTCGCGGACCGGTTTGCCGACTGGCCGGTGAAGGTCGAAAGCCTGTCGCGTTTTCGCACCGGCAAGCAACAACAGCAGGTGATCGACGGCTTGCGGGACGGCACGATCGATATCGTCGTCGGCACCCACAAACTTCTCTCAGAAGGCATCAAGTTCAAAAACCTCGGCCTGGTGATCATCGATGAAGAGCACCGCTTTGGTGTGCGCCACAAAGAGAGGCTGAAGGCCTTGCGCAGTGAGGTGGACCTGCTGACCCTGACGGCGACGCCGATTCCACGGACCCTCAATATGGCCATGTCCGGGATGCGCGATCTCTCCATCATCGCCACGCCGCCGGCCCTGCGCCACCCGGTGAAGACCTTTGTCAGCCAATGGAACGACAGTCTGATCAGCGAGGCCTGTCAGCGGGAACTGAAACGAGGCGGCCAGATCTATTTCCTGCACAACGAGGTCAGTACCATCGAGAACATGGCGAAACGGCTTGACTCCCTGCTGCCCGGTATCCGCCTGCAGGTGGCCCATGGCCAGATGCGCGAGCGAAAACTGGAGGGGATCATGCGCGATTTCTACCATCAACGCTTCAGCCTGTTGGTCTGCACCACGATTGTCGAGAGCGGTATCGATGTACCCACCGCGAATACCATGATCATCAACCGGGCTGACAAACTAGGCCTGGCCCAACTCCACCAGATCCGCGGACGGGTCGGACGCTCCCATCATCGCGCCTATGCCTATCTGCTGACACCCCCACCCACCAGCATGACAGATGACGCAAAGAAGCGGCTTGAAGCCATTGAATCCCTTGAAGATCTTGGCGCCGGCTTTACCCTGTCAACACATGATCTCGAGATACGGGGGGCAGGGGAGTTACTGGGAGAGGAGCAGAGCGGCCAAATCCAGGAGATCGGCTTCTCGCTCTACACCGAGTTGCTGGAGCGGGCCGTGTCCGCCCTGAAGGCAGGCTTGCAGCCAGAGCTGGACCGGCCGCTGGACCACGGCACGGAGATCGAACTCAATATACCCGCCCTGCTGCCCGAGGACTACCTGCCTGACATCCATTCCCGCCTGGTGCTCTACAAACGCATTGCCAGCGCTAAAGACAAGATCGAATTACGCGACCTGCAGGTGGAGATGATCGATCGTTTCGGTCTATTACCGGCAGCGACAAAAAATCTTTTTGAAATCACAGAACTGAAACTGCGCGCCCATCCGCTGGGAATCCGCAAGATTGAGGCCGGACCCAAGGCCGCCCGATTGCTGTTCGACGAGAACCCAAAACTCGATCCCGCAAAACTGATCAGCCTGATCCAGAGCCGGCCAAACACATACCGCATGGATGGCAGCGACAAACTGCGCTATATCGCTGACCTGGAAATGGCCGATGACCGGGTCAGAAAAATGCACGGTCTGCTCGACAGCCTGATAGACTGAGGCCGAGCCGGACTGAAACCATCAAAGAGCTGTTAGATGAGAGAGATTTTGGACAAGTTTGCCGCCCTGCTGCTCTGCATGCTCCTCGCGTACCCCTTGGCGCTGCATGCCGAGAAGCGTCAATCGGAAACCTCGCCCAACTGGTATCAGTTCGAGGTGCTGATCTTCGAACGCATCGCCGCGGGAGCAGGCTCCACCGAGGGCTGGCCCAGCAATCCGGGAAGACCTGAACCGCAGCATGCAACCCGTCTCTCCCGGGGCAACCCCATGCAGGAAAGCAAGCCGGTTGCCTTTCGCGTATTGCCCGCCGAGGAGAGATCCCTGAATGGGGCATGGGGCGAAATGCGCAGATCGCGGGACTATCGCCCCCTGTACCACATCGCCTGGCGACAACCGGCGACACACCCAGATCAGGCGCAACAGATCTATTTCTCGCTGCTGCCGGAAAATGGCGATCAGGCCTCCGAGATGAATCCGCCAAAACTGGAAGGCACTTTGAAATTCGGCGTCAAACGCTATCTGCATATCGAAACGGACATTCTGCTGCATAAGGCTGTGGACGGAATCACCCAGCATTCGGAGGGTGACAGCATCAGCTTCGGCCCCCGGTTCAACAGCTATCGACTGCAGACCAGTCGGCGCATGCGCAGCGGCAAGCTTCACTATCTCGATCATCCCGTTATCGGCGTGCTGGCGATCGCCAAACACTACAAAATAGTCGAACCTGAAATCGTTGAGCCCCCGCCGCTACCCTCTCCTCAGCCGGCTGAGGAGACCAAGGAGCCAGCACAGGCACCACCTCCGGGTGGATGAGTCATGCCCTCTGCCTGTTTACAGCAATCGTCGCATCAAGTTTTAGTCTGAGTACGGATGCCGGCGGCAATTCGCCTTGCCAGCCTGGCCATGGCGCGATTGGCCGCCGCCACGCCAGCCTCGACATCGTCGCCGGTGACGTTCTCCTCGATCGCCACCTGTTGCATCTCAGCGAGTCTGTTGCCCTGTGCCTCGATCAGACTCCAACGCGCCTGCAGCCGTATCTTGCCATTCTCCTGGTCAAGACGCCTGACCAGCAGATGCACCTCATAGTCAGGGCGCACACTGCCGTGCCAGGGATGCGTCACCAACTGCATCTCCTCTAGCTGCCGGCGCAGGCTATCGCTCACCACCTGTTGGATATTCTCCTGCAGGGAACCGGCCCATTGGTCGAACTCCCGCAACGCCAGCCGATGGGGGGAGAGACGCATCACGATCTGCGGCCGATCCAGATAGCCGGCCAGCCGGACCGGCCCCAGGCCTATCAGGGGCACGCCTGTCCGTGGCTTCAGACTGATGGTTTCCGGGACCGGCAATTGGCCGTCCAAACGATAAAAGCGGGTCGGTTGAGAAGGCGTGGCGCACCCTGCGAGGAGCAACGCCGAACTCACGACCAAGATCAGAAGAGGTGGGTTGGTTTTCAGGATTGTCACTGTTTCCCCCGCAGCAGCGCCTCTGGATGGCGCTCTAGATATTCCGACATGATCCGAATCGAGCGAGCTGCAGCCCCGAGCTCACGCAGGGCTGCTGTCATTTCGCGCATCAGCGGTGAATCCCGCTGCATGATTTCATCTGCGGAGACCCCCGCTTGTCCCAGTTTTGCGAAAGCCTCGTCTCCACTGGCCATGGTCCGCTCCCAACTGGCGAACGCCTTCTCCAACCGCACCTCGGTTGACGCAATTATCGCCTGGGAGTGAATTGCCGCCTGGGTGAGTTCGTCGAGTAATCTCTGGGTATCCACCAGGGTATCCGCACTGCGCTTGAGCAGATTCGGCGTCGCCTGCAGCAGTTGCTGGCTGACGCGTTCGAGCCGCCCTGTCGACTGGATGAGCGACGCCATCAACTGCTTCGGCTCACCGTTCGCCATCATCTTATCGATTCCGTCCAGAATCTCCGAGAGACGCTGGGTGATGCGTTCGATCGGTATGGCTTCGATAGCCGTGGCGATTTTCTCCATGCTCGATTGGGTTGTGGGTATCTCCGGATAGTCTTGGTTGGTGCTCACCAGCCTGATCGGTGTTTGCGGATGGAAATCAAGCTCTATCTCCAACTTGCCGGTGACCAGGCTCTGCAGATTGAGACGCGCCCTGAGACCTTGCCGGATCAGCTCATCCAGCCCGATCAAGCCTCCACTGCTGGTCTGCACCCCGTCGATACCGACCCGGGAGTCATCGATGCCGATAATCACCGGGATTCTGAACGCCTGACTCTCTTGGAAATAGGTGATGGACATAGACTCGACCTGACCGATCTTGACCCCGCGGAAATTCACTGGAGACCCGACCTGGAGACCCTTTACATCACTCTCGAAGAAGAGGATGAAACGAGTGGCCTGATGCGACAAAGCGCCGTTCGACAACAGAAAAACCGCGCTCAATCCCAGCACCAGACTGGCCAATACGAAGCCGCCGATGAGGGTTGGGTTGACCTTTGACAGCATGGTGCTCAGTTTCCCTTCACTTGCAGGGCCTCGTCACCCCGGGTGAGGAATTCCCGGACCCTGGAATCCCGGGAACCGCGCAACAGCTCGCCGGGATCCCCCTGAGCGATGATGGTCTTGCTCAGGGGATCGAGGAAGACCGAATTGTTGCCAATCGCAAATATACTCGCCAGTTCATGGGTGACCACTACAATGGTGGTGCCCAGGCTCTCGCTCAACTCGATAATCAGATCATCGAGCCGTTTTGCGCTGACCGGGTCCAGCCCGGCGGAAGGCTCGTCAAAAAACAGCAATTCCGGATCAAGGGCCATGGCGCGGGCCAATCCGGCACGTTTCTGCATCCCACCGCTGATCTCCGACGGATAGTAGTCCTCGAAGCCCTTCAGCCCGACCAGCGAGAGCTTGAAGGAGGCCAGCTCCCTGATCTGGGCGGCGGACAAAGGGGTATAGGTCTGTAACGGCAAGGCGATATTCTCTGCCAGGGTCATATTTGTCCATAACGCGCCATTCTGATAGAGCACCCCCATCCGCCGCATCAAAGCTTGGCGTTTTGTCGCCTCCAGATCCCAAAGCGATGCGCCCTCATAGACGATTTCACCCGCAGCCGGCCTTTTGAGTCCGATCAGATGTCTCAGCAAAGTGCTCTTTCCACAGCCGCTCCCCCCCATGATAATAAAGATGTCGCCACGCCGAATAGTGAAGTTAAGTTCGCGCTGGATCACAAACTCGCCATAGGCCATGGTCAGGTCCCTGACCTCGATATGGGTTGCTGCTGCAGAACGGATTGTAGATTCCATAGGCTGCATTGCTTCAAATACCCAGTTGATTGAAGAGTATAGTGGTGAGCGCATCCCATATCACGATCAGCAGGATCGACGTGACCATTGCCGAGGTGGTGGCCTGGCCCACGGCAGAGGAATTTTTGCCGCACTGCAGTCCCCGCAGACAGCCCGACATGGCAATCACGATGGCGAACAGGATACTCTTCACCATCCCCACCAGCAGGTCGTCCCAGCCTATCGAATCCCGGGTCTGAACCATATACTCCAGCAACGAGATATCCAACACCAGCACGCCGACCAACACCCCGCCGAGGATCCCCAGGGCGTTTGCCCACAGGGTAAGCAACGGCAACATCACAAGCAGCGCCAGGGTGCGGGGCAACACCAGAAAATCCACCACCGAAATACCGAAGGTCCTTAGGGCGTCGATCTCATCGTTCACCTGCATGGCGCCGAGTTGCGCGGCATAGGCCGAACCGGTGCGACCGGCCATGATGATGGCGGTCATCATCGCGCCCATTTCACGTAACGACCCCAGACCCACCAGATTCGCCACATAGATCTCGGCTCCGAACATCTGCAACTGCACCGCACCCACGAAGGCCAGCACAGCGCCGACCAGCACAGCGATCAGACTGACGATGGGCAGCGCCTCCGGCCCGGCCGCTTGCAGGAAACGCAAAAAATCGATACCTCGGAAGCCGGCCTTGCCGGTCAGCAGACGCAGCAGGGAGAGGAGCAACTCTCCCGCAAATTCAGTAAAGCGCAGCGCCTCCCGCCAGCCAGCCAGCGTCAGCGCCCCGATACGATAAAGCATGGAAAACCCCGGCTTTCGCCGCCGGGCCCCCTCTCGTTCCGCAACCGCCTGCCCCAGGTTTAGCAACCGATTGACGCCCTCCGGCAAGGATCCGGTATCGAGTTGAAAACCGTTTTCCCGGGCGAAATCAGTCAAGTGTTGCAGCAGGTTCAGGAACTGGCTGTCCCAACGGCCTAATCGGCGGGTATCGAGCATAATCGCCTTCAGTCCGGCATGGGACAACAACTCATGTTGCAGCTGCTTCCGGTCACACTTGATACTGTGAAGCGTCCAATCGCCACTGAAGGCCAGCACCGCAGTGGTGTCTGTCGGATATGAGATAATCAGCGAATCTTCCAGCACCTAGTGTACTGTCCTATACTGTTTGACGTTTTCAGAGGCCCACAAATGACTCGAGTCGCCCGCAGGAAGTGCCCTTGGGGTGCAAGGCGCAGTCCGCCGTCAATGGTTGCTGGGCTGCAACGCGGGATCGAGTCATTTGTGGGCCTCCCTTCGGGCGCGACGAGAAGCCATCATCCGCGTTGTTGCGTTGCTTGGAAAGGGCGCGCCATTCCCTGCGGACTACACCTTGCCTTGGATGACGTGGGGCACACTGCATCCTAAGTTATCAGGTTGACGGAGTACTGGCACTCTTTCAAGGTGATATCGAATGCGTAGTGTACACCGGGCCGCCGAAGACGGTATAAAACTAAGCTTTCCCGCCGCAAAGCCGCTATTGGACTCAAAGGAAGAATAACTGCCTTAATATCGGGTAGAGACCATGTCAAAGATTGCACATCTCCCTCAAGATCAAAGACTTGCACTCATTGTCGAGGATGAGGTCACAAACCGTTTGATTCTCAAGGGATTGCTGAAAAAACATGGCTACCAAGTCATCGATGCGGAAAACGGCGCCGATGCCGTCAAACAGTTTGAGGCGCGCAGCCCCGACATCATTTTCATGGATGTGATGATGCCTGTCATGGATGGCTACGAAGCGGCGACACGCATCAAACAGTTGGCCGGCAGCCATTTCGTGCCGATAATTTTTTTGACCGCAATGTCTGATGAACAGGCGCTGGCGCGATGCGTCGAGGTAGGAGGGGACGATTTTCTCTCAAAGCCATACAGCTTCACGGTGCTCTCGGCAAAGGTAAAAGCGATGGAGCGTATCCGCACCCTGCATCAGGATACCCGCCTGCTCTACAACCGCATGCAGCGGGATGAGGAGATTGCGGAACAGGTCTTCAGCGGCGCGGTGGTCGCCGGAAACGTCGCCCTCGAGCATATTCACAGCCTGCTCAGGCCGGCCAACGTTTTCAGCGGCGACTTAATGCTGACCGCTTTCGCACCGTCTCATGATCTGCATGTGCTGCTGGGGGACTTCACCGGTCACGGTCTGGCGGCGGCCTTGGGCGCCCTGCCCACCTCGGAGGTCTTCCGCTCCATGACGGCCAAAGGTTTCGCTCCGCAGCAGATCCTCTATGCCATCAACAACAAGCTGCACGGTCTCTTGCCAACCGGCATGTTCCTGGCCGCACAATTCGTCAAGGTCGATTACCATCTCGATCATATTATGATCATCAATTGCGGCATGCCCGACTGCTATCTCATCGAAAACGACAGCAGGCGCATCAAAGAACGCATCAGTTCCCAATCCCTGCCGCTCGGCATTGCCCCCGACATCAATTTCAAGGATGAATTTCACCATCTGCGCATCGAAGAGGGGGATCGGGTGATCCTCGCCACTGACGGGGTCACCGAGGCGCGCAATGGGGAGGGCGAGTATTTTGGTCAGCAGCGGTTCATCCAGGTCATCGGTAGCAGCGCCTCTCACCCCTACATCCTCGACAGACTTGCCCTGGATCTCGAATCCTTCTGTCAGAATGCGCCGCAAGATGACGATATCAGCGTGGTCGAGGTACCGCTGATCCGTGAGTTGTTACCAGGATGGGAGACCACCACAGGTCATCTCGAAACCGGCAAGGATCTACCGGAAACCCTGTTGATGCAGAGTCATCCCGACTGCATCGAGTTCCAACTCATCCTGCATGGCTCCCAATTGCGACAAGCCGACCCGGTGCCGATCCTGATCAACTATATCCAGGAAACCGCTGGGCTCCATGAACACCGACGCCCGCTATTCACTATCCTTACCGAACTCTATATCAACGCCCTGGATCATGGCGTGCTGCGTCTGGATTCCGCTATCAAACAGGGTGAGGATGGCTTCACCAACTATTTTCAACAGCGAGAACAACGCCTCCATGCCTTAACCGAGGGCCGGATTCGGGTCGGTTTGAGAATCCATCAGCTGATTGATGGGGGCTATATCCTGATATCGATCGAAGACAGCGGCAGCGGATTCGACTTCAAGGCCCTGAAGCAGGCTGAGGTGAATGAAGCGATCTATAGCGGCCGGGGCCTGATGTTAGTGGAATCGCTCTGTAAACAGCTTCACTTTTACGAGCCGGGCAACAAGGCCGAGGTGATTTACGTTTGGAAGAATCACTAACCGCCTGGGAAATGCAAATGAAATTCGAGTGTGATGGAATACACTTTCAGTAAACATTGAAAAGCCTCATACTGTCGTAGACGTGAATACCATCACTCCGATCATGATATGGCAAAGACACTCATAATCGACCCCGCCGACGAGACGCGCACCCCCTTTCTCAGGGGTATCCTGACCCGCTCCCTGACCGATGCCGGACTCTCTTTTGAAACGGGCTATCGGCTCTCTTCCGAAATACGGCAGAAGATCAGCGGAAAGGAGGAGATCACCACCCAGGAGTTGCGCCGTCTGGTGTTGCACGAGCTGCAGCAGTTGGATGAGAAAGAGGTGATCGAAAATTACGAGAGCGTCAGCCCGTCATCGACCCATATCATCGTGCGTGACCGCAAGGGTGCGACGCTCCCATTTTCCATCACCGAACACCGACGCATGCTTGAATCCACCGGTCTCAGCTCGGACATGGCAGCTTATATTTCACAGAATGTATACCTTGAATTGGCAGAATCCCATCAGGAGGAGATAGACAGCAACGCCATCGGCAGATTGACTTATGAGAAGCTCAGGCAGCACTACGGGAAGGAGGCCGCGAAACGCTATCTGGTCTGGATCGACTATAAACACAGCCAGCGGCCGCTGATCCTGTTGATCGGGGGCACCACCGGCTGCGGCAAGAGCACCATCGCCACGGAGGTGGCTCACCGTCTGAATATCATTCGAACCCAATCCACCGACATGCTGCGTGAAGTGATGCGCATGATGGTGCCGGAGCGACTGATACCGGAACTGCACACCTCTTCTTTTAATGCCTGGCGCAAAATTCCTGGTTCGAGCGATACCAAAGAGACGCCGGAAGAGATGATGATCCACGGCTATATCCATCAGTCCGAATTGGTTTCAGTTCCCTGCGAAGCGGTCGTGCAGCGCGCCTTGAGTGAACAGGTCTCGCTAATCCTGGAAGGCGTCCACATCTCGCCTGCCCTGGTCAATCGCTTTCGGGAGACGGAGAATGCCGTCATCGTGCCCATCATGCTGGCGGTGCTCAAACCGGACAGACTCAAGCATCACTTAAAGGGCCGTGGCATCTCGGCGCCTGAGCGAAACGCTCACAGCGACTACCTTTCCAATTTCGAGTCGATCTGGATACTTCAATCTCATCTCCTGTCGGAGGCCGACAACAACGCCATTCCCATCATCGCCAATGATGAAAAGGACAAGACCACGGACCGAGTCATGCGCTCGATCATAGAGGTATTGGGAAAGGATTTTCATGCTACGGTGGAAAATGTGTTCGGTATTGACTGACAACCGGGTCTGGTTCTTTTTGTAGCTCTTCCCCTGATCGAGTGGGCAACAGAAAGGCCGCAAATGAACGCCAATGACCGGAATAGCCGTATTTGGTTTTTCCCACCCACTCGATGCGGCGAAGAACCCTTTTTATTAACCCGTCTAATAAACATAGCAGGAGTACTTAAGCCGTGCTGACCACACACAAAGGGCTGATGATCATACTGGACGGCCTGGGAGACCGGGGGATTCCCGCTTTCGGCGGCAAGACCCCGTTGGAAGTTGCCGAGATTCCGAATATGGACAGTCTCGCAAGCGCAGGGCAATGCGGTTTAGTCGACCCGCTCTTTCCCGGCATGCCTGTCGGCACGCATACCGGAACCTGCCTGTTGCTGGGACTCTCGAAACAACAAGCCATGCTGCTTGCGCGGGGGCCTGTGGAAGCCTCTGGCGTTGGTCTGAATAATGACAACAAAGCGCTGTTTTTTCGCTGTAACTTCGCCACTCTCGAAAAAAACGACAAGGGATTTCACATCCTCGATCGTAGAGCAGGCCGGATCAACCTGGGAACCGACACCCTGGCAGCCGAGATCGGCAACCTTGACCTGGGTGGGGGTATCACGGCCAGCCTGCATCCGGCGACTCAGCATCGGGTGGTCCTGCAACTTAACGGTGAAGGACTGTCTCATGACATCAGTAACACAGACCCTGGCAATCACTACCGAAGCAAAGGGGTGCTGAACTGTCATGCACATAACCCGCAGGACAGTTCAGCCGTCAGAACCTCCGAGGTTGTCAACCGTCTGATGGATAAGATCCATGACAAGCTACGCCATCACCCCCTGAACCTCGAAAGAATCGAAAAAGGCCTCCCCCCCGCCAACGGCATTATCTGCCGAAGTCCCGGCAGACTGCCGAAACTGAAGCCCTTGCTGAAAAACCTCAAGCTCAAAACGGCCGTGATTTCAGGTGAGCGAACCGTTCTAGGGCTGGGGAAACTACTGGGCTACACCCTTTTCAAGAATGCCCGTTTCACCGCCATGCAGAATACCGACCTGAACTGCAAGGTTAAGACAGCGATCCAGGCGCTGGCTGACCATGACATGGTCTATCTTCACATCAAGGCAACGGATATCTACTCCCACGACAGGGATCCGGTAGGAAAACGAGGGATGCTGGCTAAGATCGATGATGCCATCGCACCGCTGATCAGCGACGCTCTAGTCATCGCAATTACCGCCGACCACTCCACCGATACCAATACAGGCCGGCACACAGGAGACCCGATTCCCAGCCTGATCTACAGTCCGCTCGGCAGAACGGATAGATGCCAGGATTTTTCCGAGTCGGCATGCGCAACGGGCGGCCTGGGCCGCATCAACAGCAGCGGTTTCCTCTTGACCATGCTGGATCAGATGAACCAACTGGAAACCTTTCGGCCTAAAGACAGTGCCTTTCTCTTCTGACACCCGATCCAATGTTGGGCCTATAATTAGAAATACCGTTGATAAGTCCACCCCAGATTCGATATCGATGCCATGTCACAGCCTGAACAACTACTACCGAACAACGAAGCCCCGGCCGATGATCGTCACCACTTGTCTGCCGGGTTCGACCTGGATGACCCGAACCTCTACCTGAACCGGGAGCTCACCTGGCTCTCATTCAACCGCCGGGTCCTCAATGAGGCGGAACAGGAGAAAAACCCCTTGCTGGAAAGGGTCAAGTTTCTCGCCATTGTCAGCAATAACCTCGATGAGTTTTTCATGAAGCGCATCGGCGGTCTGAAGCAGCAAGTCGCCGCCGGCCTTACCTCACCCACCGTTGATGGCAGAACACCCACCCAACAGCTTTCCGAATGCCATCAGGTCACCCGCGACATGCAGCAGGTGCAGCAACGCATCTATAACGACCTGCTGGAGCGACTGGCTGAATCCGATATTCTCATCACCGAATTTCAGGCATTGGAGATGTCTCAGCAACAACAGCTGCGTGACCATTTCCAGCTGAATATCTTCCCCATGCTGACTCCCCTGGCAATGGACCCCAGCCATCCCTTCCCCTTCATCTCCAACCAGACCCTCAACCTGCTGGTCACACTACGGTTTCCCGGTGGACACGACCTACACATGGCGAGGGTTAAAGTGCCTGTCAGCAAGGAGGTTTCACCACGCTTGATCCAGGTGGGCGACAGCTACACCTATGTCACCCTCGACGACTTGATCGCCAACAATCTCGATATGCTGTTTCCGGGGATGGAGATCGAATCCTGCGAGCTGTTCCGAGTCACCCGCAACGCCAATGTGGAGCTCGACCAGGAATCGGCCAGCGACCTGTTGGAGACCATCGAGACCGAACTGCGAGAGCGCCATTTCGCGCCGATCGTCCGCCTGGAGGTTTCCAAGGGCATGAACCCCACCCATCGCGGCATGCTGGCTGCCGAACTGGGCCTCAACGAAGAGCGGGACGTGTTCGAGATCGACTGCATGATGGCCCTGCGCGACCTGTTTGAACTGGCCATGCTGAATATCCCTGAGCTGCGCGACCCCCCCCACCATCCCGTCGATCACCCGCAACTGGCCCATGATCGGCGAAACATCTTCCATATCATCCGCGACCAGGGTTCGCTGTTATTGCAACACCCTTACGAGTCCTTCAATACCACTGTCGAGCGTTTCCTGCGCACCGCGGCTGAAGACCCAAAGGTGCTGGCTATCAAGATGACCCTCTATCGCACATCCGCCGACGGCAATGTGCTTGACTCGTTGACCAAGGCCGCCCGCAACGGCAAACAGGTCGCCGTGCTGGTGGAGCTCAAGGCCCGTTTCGATGAGGCGGCGAACATCCGCTGGGCGAGACGCCTGGAGCAGGCCGGCATTCATGTCACCTATGGTGTCATCGGGTTGAAGACCCATAGCAAACTCATCATGGTGGTGCGTAAAGACTACTCGCAACTGCGCCGCTACTACCATGTCGGCACCGGCAATTATCATGCGGGCACCGCCCGGCTCTATACCGATCTGGGACTGCTCGGCTGTGATGAGGAGATCGGCAAGGATTTGACCGAACTGTTCAACTACCTGACCGGCTATTCACCGCCGCCCAGTTATCGCAAGATCCTCGCGGCCCCGTATACCCTGAAGCAGGCCCTGCTGAACAAGATCGAGCGTGAGATCAGGATTCATACCCAAGGCAAGCCCGCCCATATCCAGATGAAGATGAACGCCTTGGAGGATCACGACATCGTCAAGGCCCTCTACAAAGCCACCCAGGCCGGGGTCAAGGTGGAGCTGATCGTACGCGATACCTGTCGCTTCCGACCGGGTATCCCCGGACTGAGCGAAAGCGGCAGCGTGGTCAGCGTTGTCGGACGTTTCCTCGAACATGCACGCATCACCTATTTTCTTAACGGCGGCGATGAGGAGTATTTCATCGGCTCGGCCGATTTTATGCAGCGCAATCTCATGATGCGGGTGGAAGTGCTGGCCCCCGTGGAATCGCCGGCCTTGCGCCAGGAGCTGCGATTGATTCTCGATGTTCAACTCGGCGACAAACATAACACCTGGGATATGCGTTCCGACGGCACCTATCTGCGGCGAACCCCCGCCGAAGACGATAAATCCCTCAACTGTCAAGAGACCCTCGTCGGCGTCGTGGAGCGACGTCTGGAAGCAGCGAAGAAACACCGGGAGAAACGCATGCGGGAAAAACTGATGTATCACTTCAAGCACCGTCTCAAGAACAATCACCAGAATGGCAGCGCAGATGCCGGATGAGCCTGAGAAGAGACGGAAGCAGTACTTAATCCACGCTTTTCCCCTGGGCATGGGATTCAAGGCGTAGGGTGCGGCCCTGCCGCACCGTGCCAAACAGGATGGCAGTGTACGGGCGCAAAAAAGTGAAAGCCAGCGAAATCAATTTCTGCCTACATTTTACTGGGTAGCAAGATATAGTGTGATAGCTTCAATTTCACCAGAAGTTAACTGCAATAAACTCCTTTGCATCAATCCAAAACGATCTGTGGGACGTGTTCCATCCCGTAATTCCAGCAACGTTTTGTATAGGTATTCACTATTCTGTCCACCGATTACAGGCGCCCCTTGTAAAAATAAATTACCCTTAACCTTGCCGCGTACACCATGGCAGAACTCACAGTGTCTATTGATATATAACGACTCTCCTTTCTTGACCAGTGGATTGTTGCTCGGATTTCCAGCCATCACGGGCTGTGAGGAATAATAATCTATTATTTCCAGCAACAGTTTATCATCCGTAATACTGTTTGCTATATCGATCATTGTGGTATCTGCGCGCTTACCAGTTTTAAAAGAGTTTATCTCTTTTAACAAATAGGCCTTTTTCTGCCCAATAAGCTTGGGGATAATGGGATCCGGATTATTGTTATCAGCCGTATGGCACTCAAAACACAACTCCGCTACCTCATCTTTTGCGAATGACTCAGAAATGGAAATTCCTGTAAAAAAAATGATCAGCAGATTATATGCTATCCTGATCACTGTTTATCCCTGAGAAATATTTACCCCGGTATTTTCAAGCCTGTCATCCTAATGACTCTTATCAGAATTTGCGTGGATTTCTCTAATGTCGAGATAGCGTTTTCGTAGTCTTTGCTTTTTGCGAATATTTCCGCTTTTTTACGAAGCTGATGTGCTAATTGTTTATCTTCCAAGTAAGCGTTGCCGCCATCAGCACTTTCGACAAATGTCCTAAGCAGCATGAAGTGCGCATCATTTCTATCGACCTCATATCTATACTCTTCTTTTGGATTGGCAAATGAGAGCGTTCTAACCAACGTGTCACCCATTTTCAATTCTATAATGTTACCCCTTATCAACGCTAATATTTGTTCCATTTCCTGTATGGCTTTACTGTACATATTTTTGGAAGCATGATCCTGAGCCTGTTGATTTAGTGTATTTATTTTGTCAAGCATCTCCTTGCTTTCATCTACCCCTTTTTCCTTGGCAACCCTGTGAACGGCCAGTAAAAGCGCATCAACACTCTCTTTTGTCTCCTCATAAAGGTGGCGATCGGCATCCACATTGACGTTGCCCTTGTCCATGTTGGCGAACATGGTGGCATCAGACAATGCGTCTGTTGCTTTTTTAATGAATAAATTAGATTTGTTGATGTCGCCTTTCTCGAATTCAATGACGGCAGACTTATATGCGACTTTGGCTAAGTTATAGTATTGAATTGCAACATCATTGCCGCTATTCAATATATTTTTACTAACCGATGATGCGTTGATTAGCTTTGTAATTGTGTCTAGTTTTAATTGATGCTTTGGGTTCTCATTAGCGACAGAAATGCCGATATTCACAGAAAGCAAAATCACCAAAACCATTTTGACGGTATATGATCGCATAACCACCTCCTTACACATCTTGTTACAAAATATCGTTAGATAATCATTCATCGATTACTTCTTCTCTTTAACAACAACTTTTTTATTCGAATGGCACTTAGTGCAGCTTGACAACGGAAAGGCTACCTTACCATGGCATACACCGCATCTTTTTCCTAGCAGGTTGTCAGCCATGGACATTTTGTTGGCGCCACTTTGCGGGATGAAAATAGCTGGGTGACAGTTTGAGCAGTCAAGCCAGCGGGTATGCGCTTTATGTGGAAACACAACATCTGGCATTGAACCCTTTACCTGCATGACAATATTCAAATCCATCACCATGGGTTGAACACTTGGATCAAGTATATCATGACGAGGCTTTATTTTACCTGCATCGATGGCTTTCACCCAATCGACCTTGTTTCCTGTTTTTGCCTTGGGCAGATCACGAAAAGCTTCTGAGGGTTTTTGTAAGTATACTAATAATGGATTATCGGGATCATGGAGATCTCTATTCACCATGGATCTTCGTTCCAAGAGCCGGTTAAATCTGTTTGGATTCACATTAGCACTCTTGACTGACGCAACGTTAGTTTGCATTGCTTTCTGTTCTGTAGCTTCGGTTTGAGTCGCTTGCTGCCCCGTAGCGCTGACTTGGGTCACTTGCTGCGCTGTAGTGTTGGTCTGGGCCGCTTTCTGCTCTATATTCATAGCTTGTTTTACGTCCGATTCCACCTGCTTTGTTTGCTTGATATCCTGTTTTGTTTCATCACTCTTTCGTTCATCTGTCGTCACTGTGTTAGGTGCTGAGGAACAGGCATAACCGGCTATCATGACACTACAAATGAATAGCGCATTCTGTACCATGTATTTTTTCATGCTAACCCCACTTTCCGCTCATTGAGTTTTCTGGCTTTTTTTCATATTCTGGATTTTTTCCTGCGTACCGATATTGCCACGGGTTTTTATCTCTTTTTCACCCGTATGGCATAGATCGCACTGATCAATACCCCAGGCAATATCTCCATTATGACAGCCACCACAAAACCGCCCGTTCATAATATCAAGCATTTTTATTTTGTTTTCACCAGCTTTGAAATGCATGCCAAGATCATGATGGCAGACCTTACAGGTGAAGCGAATGCGGTGAAACCAGTGAGGGAATACGACTGGGTTGATGCCCGCTTCACTCGAGTAATTATTTATTACAACATCACCATATTCAGCACTTGAATAATTGCTGGGGATATACAACAACAATGCAATTATTAAACTACTTATCATCTTCATAATAACGCCACCCAATTTATATCGTGTAAATAACGCGGAATCGGCTCGCTAGTACTACCGTTGGGTTGATGCCGAAAAACACTTGATTCAGTCTTTTCATACCAAAGCATTTCCTTGGTCAGCTTTCGAGCTTAATTCATAATGGGGATTTTGGTCGGGGCCTGCCCACAACACTCGTAGCCTTGGTCTCTTCTTGTATTGCTTCTGGCACCACACTGTGCTTGTCCTGGAGAATGGTATCCGCTCATGGCTGACAGTAAAGTGTCCGCCACCGTCAGCCAGAGGTTGATTTGCTCAGGGCTCCAGTCTTCCTGGGTGATGCGACTGCGGGCTTTGAGCCGAGGATGGTTGGTAGCCAATTGACGGGCCTGCTTAGGCCGATAGTCTTTCAGGCCGCAGTTATGACGTAATTCATTACTAATAGTGAGGTTATAAATTCCCACTATCTTGGCGACCTCAATCTGGTTATGGCCTGCTTTCATCAGGACGTGTATCCGTCTATGAACTCATTGACGCCTCTCATTCTTTTGCCGGAGCGAAAGGCCAAATTTCCCCTCTATTCCGACTCTGCGAACGGCACTAACGAGTTAAATCCGAGTAATATAAAAACGGATGATTGTATAAGAATCACAATCTGTCAACATATTTTATGCGAATATTAGTATATTTTATGAAGATTTCCTGAATTTCCGGGCCATCCATTTTGAAAAAAGCTAAGTATCCGCGTTCTTAGAACGCGGAGTTGCCTCAAGCCCTCTAAACCGAAGCCCTTTGTTTGCTAAACCAGCATAGAAATCATGTATAATATATTGAATTTATGCGCAATATTATTCTTTACATAGTGGAAAAGTGGCTCGTTCAGGAGGATGAAACATAACCTGTCTGGAGACACGGCAAAACGCTTAAGGTGTCTGCTGCAGTCAGCACATCAGGCGACATTTGAAGACAGCAAGCAAAGTAATCGAAGAGAATCCCCTACAATCAGGACTCGGCTTGCAGATCGTCGCCGCTCTCTTGGTCGACCGAAACCCGCTGCAAAACCACCTGATGGATGCGCCGGGACGAGGCATCCTGAACACGCACTATCAAGCCGTCCAGTTCGAACCGTTCATCCTTCACCGGAATGCGTTCGGTGTGCTCCAGCAGCCAGCGGTTGATGGTGTCGGTGGGTTTGCCGGGAATATCCATGTCATAGTACTCTTCTACGACACGCAGCTCGGCCGTGCCTTTGACAAGCACCTTACCCTCGCCCAGGACCATCAGGTCATTCGGTTTTTCGTCGCTCTCGTCGTAGATCTCGCCCACCAGCTCTTCCAGCATATCCTCCAGCGAAACCACGCCGACCATCGCGCCATGTTCATCGACCACCACAGCGAGATGAATACTCTTTGTCTTCAAGGTGCGTATCAACTCGTCAATGGTTGTATTCGACGGGGTATAGAGCGGCTCATGCCCCAAATCCGAGATCGGCACATCCAGTTCGCCGGCGGCGATATTGCGGATCAGGTCGCGCAGGATCACCAGACTGACGATCTCATCCGGGTCCTCTTTGTAAAGGGGAATGCGTGAATAGCCCGCCTTGAGAATCTCCGGCAGGACATCCCGCAACATTCGGCGGCCATCCAGACGTAATACCTGCCTCCTAGGGGTCATCACGTCCTCGGCCTTCAGGTCATTGAAATTGAAGATGCGCTCGATCATTTCCCGCTCGCCGGTATCAATCACACCTTCTTCTTCGCCATGTTCGATTAGCGTGATGACCTCTGATTCCGTCACCAACGGATCATCCATTGCATTGGTCGAGGATTGCACCCAGTTGGTGAACTGCAGGAACAGCCACACCAGAGGATAGATCAGGCGCATGAAGCCGAAGATGACAGGCGAGATAAACAGCGAGATCCGTTCCGAAAAACGGGTGGCGAGACTCTTGGGGGTGATCTCTCCGAATACCAGGATCAGGATGGTCAAGACACCGACGGCAATTCCCGGCCCGCTGTCACCGAAATAGTCGGTTGCGATAACCGTCGCCATCGCAGAGGCGGCGATATTGACCACATTGTTGCCGATCAGAATGGTAATCAGCATCCGACTGGGGTCTTTCTTTAGCAGATAGAGGGCATGGGAGCCTCGCCGGCCTTCCTTGTACAACGACTCGGCGCGAGCCATTGATAGGGTTACCAGAGCTGTCTCTGAACCGGAAAAAACGCCGGACAGCACCAGAAGCACTGCCAAAATCAGGTAACTTTCCACGAAGTGTCTTTAATGATCTCGCCAAATATGGCCCAATTACGAATTATCACTGCTAAGACATTGAATCACAAGCAGTCCACCCATTTTATTTTTTAAACATCCCAATTTTCGTTTACATTTTGGCACACGGAATACCCGAATACCTCCTGTCTGGTATATTTCCTTTATATTACACATAATAATAGCCGATAATTAATGTAGTCTGTTAGACAAAAAATTTCTATCCCCATACGATTGATCTCATGGCCTGAGGGGAACCCTTGACCACCGACATCGCGTGGCGAATAAGGAAAGCCTCTAATGAGAGAGGTGCCCGAAGAATCAATCACAATCCCGGTGAGAAACCGGCTCTGATTCCCTAGTACTCCTTCAACATGATAATGATGGGTTCAGCACTCCTGTGGTGTTTCGCGGCAAGGCGCAGTGCGCAGGCAGGAGTGGCACATGGATGTGCCGTTTACGGACCAAAGGATGGAATGGCCTGAGTCCTTTACAAGAGGCGCAACGCGGTCATGGACGCTGACAGACCAACTGAACCCATCATTATCATGTTGAAGGAGTACTAAACGACCTATTCCGATCCTCCCCGGCTATATTCACTTGCTCCAAGTATAGCCTTTCGCGGATGGAGCTGAATTTTTTCAACGCTCACCGGCAGAATTGGGGTGGTTTACATCAATCCCAATTAGATGTCATATTGCCACTATTTAGTGCCTGTCCAGAAACAAGACAATTTCTCTCGCAAAGATGCAAAGATCGCCAAGAAAAAATAAATACAATAAAAACAATATGTTATAACTTTGCGATCTTGGCGTCTTAGCGAGAGTTTTCTTTCCAGACGAACGCTATCTTAGGTGTAGAACCGATACACAATCCGATGCATAGGATATTGATCATTGAGGATGAACCCGAAATCCGGGAGATGCTGCGCTTCATATTGGAGCCTAAGGGTTTCCACATCAGTGAGGCCGACAATGCCCAGGATGCCCGCAGGCTTCTGTCCCGGCAGACCTATGATCTGATACTGATGGACTGGATGCTGCCCGGTCGATCAGGACTCGAATTGACACGTGAACTGAAACGAAAAACCTCGTTGAATTCACCGCCCATTATCATGTTGACGGCCAAGGCGGCTGAGTCGGACAAGGTCATGGGGCTCGACAGTGGCGCGGATGATTACATCACCAAACCCTTCTCACCACGAGAGATGCTGGCGCGGATCAAGGCCGTAATCCGCCGAAGCGCTGGAGATAACCTTGAAACCGCTGTCGAATTTGCCGGATTGGGCATAGATCCGGCGGATCATACCGCCAACATCAACGGCGCCCCGCTTCACATCTCGCCGGCAGAATATCGTTTGCTGCATTTTTTCATGACTCACCCTAACCGCGCCTATACCAGATCGCAAATCCTCGATCATGTATGGGGGGATGAAGTCTATGTGGATGAGCGAACCGTGGATGTGCATATCCGGCGCCTCAGGAAACTACTGACCCCATCCGGACACGCCCCGTCCATCCAAACGGTGAGAGGCGTAGGTTATCGCTTCACCCCCTCGCCACTGAATCATGAAAAGTCATCTCCATGAGACAGTATCTCAAAATAGAAATCAGCCAACTGCTGGGCAGTTTGCTGATATTCATCACAATCGGTTACCTGCTCCAGCAGATAACCGCATCGATACTGCTTGCCGCTGCGGCCTATCTGGCCAAACACGGCTATTATCTGATCAGGCTCGCCTACCTGATCAACAGCGGGACCCAAATCAACCCACCCTATCCAGCGGATATCTGGGGACTGATCTATAAAGAACTTTCGCGATACCGATCTCGCAGTCGAAAGCGTAAACGCACCCTCAGCCGCTTCGCCTCACGCTTCAGAAAAGTCACCAGCTCGATCCCTGACGGTTTGATACTGCTAAACAAGTCAGGCTGTATCGAATGGGCAAATCCGGCAGCCAACCAACTCCTGAGCATCAGTTGGCCACGGGATGAAAGCATCCCTCTCATCGATCGGGTCAAGCAGGAGAGGCTTGCTGACTATCTAAAGACACCAGACTATTCCAAGCCTCTCGAATTTCCCTCTCCAGCAAACAAGGCCATTATCGTCTCGCTACGGGTAACGCCATTTGGCGGTAAAAAAGCGCAGCGTCTGGTGGTCGTTCGCAATATCACTGAAGTCTATAAACTGAATCAGACCAGGCGTGACTTCGTATCGAATGTCTCCCATGAGTTGCGCACGCCGCTTACCGTAATCTCGGGATTTCTGGAAAACCTTAACGATAACGAAAAACTACCCTTCCAAGAACGCCCCTTCACCTTGATGCATCAGCAAGCTGAACGGATGAACTCAATCATCAATGATCTGCTCACCTTGTCACGGCTGGAAATGGGTGAGGCGCCGTCAGCCGAAAAGCCGGTTGCGATACCTGACATGCTACGCAGGATCGTGGAGCAGGCGCGATTACTCGGTGATCAGAAAGGCGGATATGAAATTGAACTACTACTGGATGAAAAGCTATGGTTGCTAGGAGAAGAGAGCGAATTATTGAGCGCCTTTTCCAATCTGATATTCAATGCCGTCATCCACACCCCGCCGCAAACAGCGATACGGGTAAGCTGGAGACGTGAAGATGCGAGGGCCTGCCTGACCGTCTCGGATAGCGGACCAGGGATAGAGCTGCGGCACATTCCCAGATTGACGGAGAGGTTCTATCGCGTGGACAAGGCCCGCTCTCGCCAATCGGGTGGCACAGGCCTGGGACTGGCCATCGTTAAACATATCATAGGCCGACACGACGGCGAGCTGAGAATATCGAGTCAGTTGGAAGTAGGCAGCCGGTTCGTCTGCTGCTTTCCAGAAGGGTTGGCATTGCAAAAAAAGTAAGCTGCTAATAGACGCGAATCGTTGAATACGACACTACACTACTGACTGCCGTATCCTAATCTTCGTCGTTGTTTATGACCGCGTAAACATGCTGATTGACCCGATCTCTCAACTCTTTTCCAGGTTTGAAATGCGGCACATACTTGCCTGACAGCGCAACGGTTTTACCGGTCTTGGGATTGCGTCCCATTCTTGGCGGCCTGTAATGGAGCGAAAAGCTACCGAAACCGCGGATCTCGATCCTCTCTCCGGATGCCAGTGATTGGCTCATGTGTTCGATCATGCACTTCACCGCCAACTCGACATCCCGATAGGCAAGATGGCTCTGCTCCTTGGCAATAATCTCAATCAATTCGGATTTTGTCATTCTTGTGAGTTCTCCAATTTGCCGTCTCTTAAAGGGGCTGCGCATGATCGCACAGCCCCTTATTCTCCGGTTTCGGAATCTATCGCTTGCAAACTCAGGGAGTTAGTCGCCCTGATTATCCATTTGTTCCTTCAACAGATCACCCAACGTCGGCGCACTGGTTGCCGCTTCACGGGCATAGCCCTTGATGGCCGCAGCTTCTTCATCGGCATCCTTGGCCTTGATTGAGAGGGTAATGGTGCGATTTTTACGATCCACCCCGATGAATTTCGCCTCGATTTCATTCCCCTCTTTGAGCACGGTGCGCGCATCCTCCACCCGGTCCCTCGACAGTTCGGAGGCTCGCAGATAACCCTCGACACCTTCAGCCAGGACAATCACTGCACCCTTGGCATCGACCTCGGCAACCGTTCCCTTGACGAAACTACCCTTCTCATTGGCAGCCACGAATGTCGAGAACGGATCCTGTGCAAGTTGTTTGATGCCGAGCGAGATACGTTCGCGCTCCGGATCGACGGAGAGCACAACGGTTTCCACTTCATCACCCTTCTTGAAATTGCGAATGGCCCCTTCGCCCTCGTCATCCCAAGAGATATCGGAGAGGTGAATCAACCCGTCGATACCACCGTCCAGGCCGATGAAGATACCGAAATCGGTGATCGACTTGATATTCCCCGAAACGTGGTCGCCCTTTTTATGGGTGGCGGCAAACTCATCCCAGGGATTGGCCTTGCACTGTTTGATGCCGAGCGAGACGCGACGACGCTCCTCATCGATATCCAACACCATGACTTCGACCTCGTCGCCGAGGGAGACGATTTTGGAGGGATGAACGTTCTTGTTGGTCCAATCCATTTCAGAGACATGGACCAAACCTTCGACACCCTCTTCGATCTCGACGAAACAGCCATAGTCGGCAATGTTGGTGACCTTACCGAACAGGCGTGTACTCTCGGGATAACGGCGCGCCAGCGCGACCCAGGGATCGTCTCCCATCTGCTTGAGGCCCAGGGAGACGCGATTGCGTTCACGATCGAATTTTAAGATCTTGACACTGATCTCATCACCGATCTCGACCACTTCGGAGGGATGTTTGACCCGCTTCCAGGCCATGTCAGTGATATGCAACAGACCATCGATACCGCCGAGATCGACGAAAGCGCCATAATCGGTGAGGTTCTTCACCACACCCTTGATCTCCTGACCTTCCTGCAGATTCTCGAGTAATTTATCACGCTCTTCGCTGTACTCCTGTTCGACCACGGCTCGGCGTGAAACCACAACGTTGTTGCGACGGCGATCGAGCTTGATCACCTTGAATTCCAGATCCTTCCCTTCCAGGTAGGCGGTATCGCGCACTGGGCGCACATCAACCAGCGATCCCGGCAGGAAGGCGCGGATATCGTTGAGCTCGACGGTAAAGCCGCCTTTGACTTTACCGTTGATGCGGCCGATCACGGTCTCTTCAGCCTCATGCGCCTTCTCAAGCACTTTCCAGGCCTGATCACGCTTGGCCTTTTCGCGGGAGAGCCGGGTTGCGCCAAAGCCGTCCTCGACGGCATCCAGGGCAACTTCGACCTGATCGCCGATCTCGACTTCGATTTCGCCGTCGTGATTAAGGAACTGTGAACGGGGAATAACGCCTTCGGATTTCAGGCCGGCGTTGACGATGACGGCTTCGGAGGTGATGTCCAGGACAGTGCCGATGATAATGGCGCCGCTGCGAAGCTGGGTGCTGGAGAGGCTCTCCTCGAATAATTCTGCAAAACTTTCGGTCATGGGTTTGGGTTTCCTGCAACACCAGGGTTGCACAGGCGAAACCGGATTCCAGGGAATCTGATCCGCCAAATTGTCTAGAGTTAATGCCAAAGCCGGCTTGCCGGCCACCAGTCTTAACTGTCGAGAAAGGTAGACTATCCCAGAAGATCCGGTAAGGTTTGATACACCTTCTGCATGACCTTTTGGAAGACTTCGTCGATAGTCAGCGACGTCGAATCCAACTGCAGCGCCGATGCCGACGCCTTGAGCGGCGCCACTGAACGGTTACTGTCGCGTTCATCGCGTTCTCTGATCTCTTCAGTAAGACGGGCGAGATTAACACCCAATCCCTTTCCTTTCAACTGTTTATAGCGTCTTAACGCCCTCTCCTCAGCACTTGCCGTGAGAAAGATCTTGACCTCGGCAGCCGGGAAAACCACCGTTCCCATATCCCGCCCATCGGCCACCAACCCAGGTGGTTCGGCATACCCCCGCTGCCAATCCAGCAGCGCCCGCCGGACATCGGGGATCGCTGCCACTTTTGACGCCGCATTTCCGACCGTTTCCGTGCGGATGGCATCCGAGACATCCTCTCCGTCCAACAAAGTGCTGCCTTGGCTGAACGATAACGGCATTTTTTTTGCCATATCGACAACTTTACCAACATGGTCGGAGCTTATGCCTGCACGTTCCACCATCAATCCAAGCACGCGATAGATCGCGCCACTATCGAGAAAGCGCCAACCCAGGGTCTGCGCAACCCGAAGCGCCAGGGTTCCCTTACCGGAACCCGAGGGTCCATCGATGGTAACCACCCGAATTTTATCCACTAGTGTCCCTCGTCATAAATTCTGCAACATTCAGCAACTCAGGAAGGGCACTAGCTAGTACCCGTCTGGAAATCAAAACAATTTCTCTCGCAAAGACGCAAAGCGCGCCAAGGAAAAAATATGCGATAAAAAAACAATAAGTGATAGCTTTGCGATCTTGGCGTCTTAGCGAGAGGTTTTCTTTCCGGATGGACACTGCACTAAATCTCACTAATGCCCAAACCCGCCTCTGCAGCCAACGCGACAAACCCGGGGAAGGATGTGTTGACATTCGCGCAATCGATGATTTCGATCGAAGCGGACGCCCGTAAGGCCGCGATGGCGAATGACATGGCGATGCGATGGTCGCCATGGCTCTCGATTTGACCACCGCCTATCGTCCCGCCTCTGATCAGGATGCCATCCGGGGCCGGCTCCGCCCGGATACCAAGACAGCCGAGCCCGTCCGCCATCACCTGTATCCTATCGCTCTCTTTCACCCGCAACTCCTCCGCGCCGCTGAGCCGTGTCTCGCCTTCGGCGCAAGCGGCAGCGATAAACAGCGCAGGGAATTCGTCAATCGCCAACGGCACCAGGGATCGGGGAATCTCTATCCCATGCAGCGGCGCTGAACGAACACGGATATCGGCCACCGGTTCACCGCCGATCACTCTCTCGCGCAAGCGTTCGATATCGGCGCCCATCAACCGCAGAATGGCGATGATGCCATCACGAGTGGGATTGACGCCGACATGTTCCAGCACGATTTCGGATGCCTCCGCGATACAGGCGCCGACGAGGAAGAATGCCGCCGAAGAGATATCCGCCGGAACATCGATTTCACAGGCTTGCAGGCGCCCGCCTCCGTCCAGGCAGACCCGGTCGCCGTTGCGGCGGACTCGGTAGCCGAACCCCTGCAACATGCGCTCCGTATGATCCCGTGTCGGTGCGGGCTCCGTGACACAGGTCTCGCCTTCGGCGTAGAGGCCCGCCAAGAGGACGGCTGACTTGACCTGCGCACTGGCCATGGGCAGTCGATAATCGATGCCCTTCAAGGGGGCATTTGCAGCGATCGTAAGCGGTGACGTTCCACCCTCCGCCGAAGCTATTTCAGCGCCCATCCGGGCCAATGGGTCGATCACCCTTTTCATCGGACGGCCCGATAAGGAGCTGTCGCCCGTCAGGGTAACCGCAACTCCCTGCCCGGCAAGCAGGCCTGAGAGCAACCGCATGGAAGTACCCGAGTTACCCAGGTCCAAAGGCGCTGCAGGTGCTTGCAGGCCCTGCATGCCAACACCATGGATTGTCACCCTGCCAGCCGTCGGCCCTTCGATCACGACCCCCATCTGACGAAAGGCGTTCAATGTGGCAAGGCTGTCCTCGCCCTCCAGAAAACCATTCACGACGGTGATGCCATCGGCCAGTGAACCGAGCATCACGGACCGGTGGGATATCGATTTGTCACCCGGCACACGCAGGCTGCCGCTAAGCCTGCCACCGGGTTTCACTTGGTAGCCTAGTTTTTCTCGTACTTGCAAAATCTGTTTCTCATTATATCAGTCGTGAACGCCATCGATATATTTGTCTCGAGCACGCTTGGCATACTCGAATATCGTCAACAACCCCTCCCCGTCACCGCGTTCCAGGATGGCCGCCAATTCATGCAACTCATCGGCAAACCGGGTTAACATGCCACTCAGGGGCTGTTGATTGGCGATGCAGATATCCCGCCACATCACAGGATTGCTCGAGGCAATCCGAGTAAAGTCCCTGAAACCGCCAGCGGCAAAGCGGAATATCTCGTCGTTCTCTTTCATCCTCGCCAGGCTGTCGACCAGGGTGAAGGCGAGCATGTGCGGCAGATGACTGGTAGCAGCCAACACCTCATCATGGTGCTCCACCGACATCCGGATCACTTCAGCGCCGCACTGCCGCCACATCCTGCTGACCCGCTCAACCGCATCTTCATTCGTCTCGGGTAAAGGGGTCAGGATCACTCGGCGGTTGCGGTACAACTCGGCAAAGGCGGCTTCCGCGCCGCTGCGTTCGGTCCCTGCGATCGGGTGGCCCGGCACAAAAAAACCCGGCATGCCCTGATAGACCGCCATGACATCCTTCACGACACTGCCTTTGACGCTGCCGGCATCGGTCACCACCGCATCATCCGCCAGGTGGCCATGCATGGCCCGGAGGGTATCGTGCATCGCGCCCAGGGGCACGGAGAGGAGTACCATATCGGCGCCCTTGACCGCCTCGGCAACGTCATGGGTGAAGTGGTCGATCACACCCAGAGCGATCGCCTTCTCCAGGTTCGCCCTGCCTCGGCCGCAGCCGACCACCTCTTTCACCACGCCCTCTTCCCGCAGCGCCATGGCAACAGAGCCACCGATCAAACCGACACCGATAATAGCCAGCTTTTCAATCACTTATATCACCTTCTTTAGAGTTTCCAATAGACGCTTGTTTTCCTCTTCCAATCCGATGGATACACGTAAGTGATTCGGCAGACCGTAGTTGTCAACCGGCCTGGTGATACACCCTCGTTGCAGCAGCGCCTGATGCACCGGCGCCGCGTCCCGGGCCAGGTCGATGCATATAAAATTTCCGACTGAAGGGATATAGCCAAGCCCCAGCGCTTCAAGGCCACTGACATACTGCTGCATGCCGTTGTCGTTGAGCGCGACCGAACGTCGGATAAACGCCTGATCCTCCAACGCCGCGAGGGCGGCGGTTTGCGCCAGGCTGTTAACATTGAAGGGCTGGCGGACCCGATTCAGCAGATCGGCAATCGTCGAACCGGACAAGCCGTAACCGATACGCAACGATGCAAGACCGTAGGCCTTTGAAAAGGTGCGGGTGACAATCAGGTTCGGAAACGCATCCAACCACTGACTGCCGTCGGGATAGTCGGGCTCTTGTACATATTCGACATACGCTTCATCCAGGACCACGATAATCTCACTCGGCACTTTGCCCAGAAAGGCGTAAAGCGCATCCTCAGAGAGCCAGGTGCCGGTGGGATTGTTAGGGTTGGCAATCCAAATCACCCGGGTTCGGGAGGTGATATTCCCTAGCATGGCGTCAAGATCATGCCCATACGCCTTGGCGGGAACGAACACCGGCTCAGACCCGACAGCCTGGCTGCTGATGGGATAGACGGCGAAGGCATATTGGGAGATCAGGGATTCGGCGCCCGGATAGAGGAACACCCTCGCCACCATATCCAGGACATCGTTGGAACCATTGCCCAGGGTGATGCGCGAGGGGTCGATATCATGCTTTTCGGCCAGCGCCTCACGCAACTGAAAAGCACTGCCATCCGGGTAGCGGGCCAGTTCGCCGCAGGCGCGGGTTATCGCCTCGGCCACAGTGGCGCTCGCCCCCAGGGGATTTTCGTTCGACGCCAGTTTGATGGAGTGGCTGATCCCCAGTTCACGCTCCAACTCGGCAAGCGGTTTTCCCGGCACATAGGGCTTCAACTCCCTGACACCCGGAGCGGCAAGATCGGAAAATGGTGGTGTCGGACTCGTCATCGGCGGTTGATCGACTATTCAAAGTACTGCTTTGGGATAGGAGCCGAGCACTTTGAATTGTGTGGCGGCCTGCTCGATCTGCTGCAGGGCTTTTGCGAGATTGGCATCGCTTCTGTGCCCCTCCACATCGATGAAGAAGACGTAGTCCCAACGCCCGCGGCGCGAGGGCCTGGATTCAATACGCGTCATGCTGATGCCGTGCTCGGCAAAAGGTGTCAGCATGGTGTGCAGACCACCAGCCTTATTATGGGTCGAGAACATCATGCTGGTCTTGTCGTCTCCACTGGCGGGGGCATCCTGTCTGCCGATCACGAGAAACCGCGTCGTATTGCCTGGTTCGTCTTCAATATTCGAGGCCAGCCGGTTGAGTCGGTAGATTTCACCGGCCGCCTCGCCGGCAATGGCGCCCGTCTCCGGCAACTCCGCGGCGAGCTTGGCCGCCTCGGCATTGCTGCCGACGCTGATTCGCTCTGCATGGGGGAGGTGCTGATCGAGCCAACCACGACACTGAGCCAGGGACTGGGCATGGGAATAGACCGCCTTGATCTGCTGGCTGAGCGTCTCGCGGCTGAGCAGTTGATGATTGATGCGCAGAGAGACCTCGCCGCAGATACGCAACGGCGAATTGAGAAAGGTATCCAGGGTATGGCTGATAACCCCTTCCGTGGAATTTTCCACCGGCACCACGCCGTACTGGCAGGCGCCGGCCTCCACTTCACGAAAGATATCCGGTATGGAACCCATGGAATGGGTTCGCACCGAATGGCCGAAATGCTTTAATACGGCCGCCTGGGTGAAAGTCCCGTCCGGTCCCAGGAAGGCAACGCGCAAGGGCTGCTCCAAGGCCAGGCAGGCTGACATGATCTCCCGGAACAGACGCGCGATCTCTTCAGCCTCGAGGGGTCCCTGATTTCGCTCCTTGACCCGGCGCAACACCTCGGCCTCGCGCTCGGGACGATAGAACTCAGCCTGTGGATCTTCGCACAGTTTGATCTGCGCCACCTCCTGCGCCGCCTCCGCCCGTTCGTTGATCAACTGTTGCAGGCGCAGATCGATTTCGTCTATCCGCGCGCGAATGGCTTTCAGTTTTGCGTCATCACTCATGGGTTGAGCCTAGGAGAATTTCATGGCATTCAAACCGTCTTTGCACACCCCAGGCAACGCACCGACAAGACCCCCTTGATGGCGGCCAGGGTCTCCAACAGTTCGTCTGTGGGCCGTTGGTCAACATCGAGCAGCGTGACCGCCACATCGTCACGGGACTTGTTGAGCATATCCAGGATATTCAAGCCCTCGTTACCCAGGTCGGTGGAGATCTGTCCCACCATATTGGGCACATTGCTGTTCACCACGGCGATTCGATAGCCGCCGTTGCGCGGCAGGTTGATCGAGGGGAAGTTGACCGAATGGGTGACGTTGCCGTTTTCCAGGTAGTCCCTGACCTCTTCGGCCACCATCACGGCGCAGTTGTCTTCCGCCTCCTTGGTGGACGCACCGAGGTGCGGCAGAGTGATCGCCCGCGGGTGATCTTTGAGCTGATTGCTGGGAAAATCACAGACATAGGCGTAGAGATGCCCCGCCTCCAGGGAGGCGACCACGGCCTTGTCATCAACGATGCCGTTGCGGGCAAAGTTGAGCAGCACCGAACCCGGCTTCATCAGTTTCAAGCGATCGGCGTTGATCATATTGGCCGTGGCGTCGGTCAAGGGGACATGAAAGGTGACGAAATCGGATCTGGAAAGCAAATCGTCGACGCTCAACGCCTGCTCAACCTCCGAAGCGAGCTTCCAGGCGCTCTGAACCGTAATGGTCGGGTCATAGCCGATGACCTTCATCCCCAACGCGCGACAGGCATTGGCGACCTCGACACCAATCGCGCCCAACCCGATGACGCCCATGGTGCGGCCTGGCAGCTCGAAGCCGACAAAATGCTTTTTCCCGGCTTCCACGGACTTGGCAATGGCCGCGTCATCACCCGACAGTTGGTAGGCGAAGCGCCAGGCCTGTCCCAGATTCCTCGCCGCCATTAGGGCACCTGCAATAACAAGCTCTTTGACCGCGTTGGCATTGGCGCCGGGGGCATTGAAAACCGGTATCCCCTTGGCCGTCATTGCCGATACCGGGATGTTGTTGACCCCCGCGCCGGCCCTGCCGATGGCCTTCACCGTCTCCGGGAGCTGCATGTCGTGCATCTTATGGGAGCGTACCAAGACCGCGTCAGGATGGGTAAGCTCTGAAGCGACTTCATAACTGTCCCGCGGCAGGCGATCCAATCCGGCCACGGAGATGTTGTTCAGTGTCAGAATCTTATACATGTCGGCACCCTGGATGATCAACCGTTGATACGTTCGAACTCGGCCATGAAATCGATCAGGGCCTTGACCCCGGCTTCCGGCATGGCGTTATAGATACTGGCGCGCATGCCGCCGACCGAACGGTGTCCCTTGAGGGTCTTGAGTCCGGCCGCATCCGCCTCCTGCAGGAATTTACTATCCAACGATGGATCGGCCAGGGTAAACGGGATATTCATCCGCGAGCGGCTGGCGGGATCCACCGGATTGGCATAAAAATCAGAGGCGTCGATGGCGTCATAGAGCGCCTGCGCCTTACGCTGGTTGATGGCCGCCATTCCGACCAGCCCGCCTCTCTCCTGCAGCCACTTGAAGACCAGTCCGGCCAGATACCAGCCAAAGGTCGGCGGGGTATTGTACATCGACCCGCTTTCGCTGTGTGTCGCATATTGAAACATCGCTGGCGTACCCTCGACGGCATCACCGATCAAGTCTTCGCGCACGATCACCAGGGTCAACCCGGCGGGACCTATATTTTTTTGCGCGCCCGCATAAATGATACCGTATTCGGATACATCGACTGGCCGCGAAAGGATTGAGGATGAGAAATCGGCGACCAGCGGGACCGCTCCGGTCTCCGGGGTATAGGGAAACTCTACGCCCTGAATGGTCTCGTTCGGGGTGTAGTGGACATAGGCGGCGTCACCGCTGAGTTGCAGATCTGTCTGCCCGGGCGTTGTGGTGAATTTTGACCCTTCCGTGGTTGCTGCCAGGTTGACATCGGCATAGCGCCTGGCTTCGGCAATGGCCTTTTTCGACCAGGAGCCGGTATTGATGTAGTCGACCTTGCGCTTGTCACGGGTGAGATTCATCGGCACCATGGCAAACTGGCTCGAGGCGCCGCCCTGCAGAAACAGCACCTTGTAGTTATCGGGCACATCCATCAAGGCACGGAGATCGGCCTCGGCCTGTTCGGCGATGGACATGAACGCCTTGCCACGGTGGCTCATCTCCATCACCGACATCCCGCTGCCGCGCCAGTCAAGCAACTCCTCCTTGGCCTGCTGCAGCACCGCTTCCGGCAACATCGCCGGACCTGCGCTGAAGTTAAAGACTCGTGACATCTACAGCCTCTCCGTCATAGCACTTGTTTGGATTAATACCTGAACCCGCTAGCGCACGACGCTGAAAGGCGCCATTCGGGGATTCAGCCGATATGATCCCGCGGCCGTCCCACGGGCTGGATGCAATCAGTCGTTGTCGGTCGTCTGATCTACGTTCTCTTCATCCTCGTCGCTATCGAGATTCTCAATCCGTTCGATGCCGATCAATCTCTCCTGCTTATGCAGGCGAATCATGATCACCCCCTGGGTATTGCGGCCCATCTGCGAGATCTCGGCAACACGGTTGCGCACCAGCGTGCCGCCATCGGTGATCATCATCACCTCGTCATCTTCGATCACTTGAACCGCGCCGACCACATTGCCGTTGCGCTCAGAGGTTTGAATCGAGATCACACCCTGGCCGCCCCGGCCATGCACAGGATACTCGCTGATGGCAGTGCGCTTGCCGTAACCGTTCTCCGTCACGGTCAGCACATCGCCTTCGGCGGCGACGATCAGGGAGATCACCTGATGCCCCGTTTCCAATCGAATGCCACGCACACCGCAGGCGGTGCGGCCCATCGCCCGGACATTGGATTCGGAAAAGCGCACCGCCTTTCCGCTGGTGCTGAAGAGGAGGATATCCTGCTCGCCGTCAGTGACGGCGACACCGACCAGCTTATCGCCTTCGCGCAGATCCACGGCGATGATGCCGTTGGCGCGCGGGCGTGAGAAGGCCTCCAACGGCGTCTTCTTTACGGTCCCAGAACTGGTGGCCATGAAGACATAGCGATCCGCTTCATAGTCCCGCACCGGCAGGATGGCGTTGATCTGCTCGTCCTGTTCAAGGGGCAGCAGATTGACGATCGGCTTACCACGGGCGTTGCGGCCGGCCTGGGGTAGTTCATAAACCTTCAGCCAATAGACCTTGCCCTGGTTCGAGAAACAGAGAATGGTATCGTGAGTGCTGGCGACAAACAGTTTATCGACGAAATCCTCATCCTTGGTGGCGGTAGCCACCTTGCCTTTGCCGCCACGACGCTGGGCCTGGTAGGTACTGATCGGTTGGGCCTTGGCATAACCCGCGTGGGAGAGCGTCACCACCACATCCTCTTCGGTGATCAGATCCTCCAGGGTCAGATCGAGTCGAGTCTGGATTATCACGGTGCGGCGTTCGTCATCATACTGCCCCCGAATCTCCAGCAGTTCGTCACGAATTACCTGCATCAGTCGATCCGGACTGCCGAGAATATCAAGTAAATCAGCAATTTTATCCAGTAACTCCACGTATTCCTTGATGATTTTATCTTGCTCAAGCCCGGTAAGCCGGTGTAGGCGCAAGTCGAGGATGGCCTGGGCCTGGACCTCGGTAAGTCGGTAGCCCTTTTCCGTAAGCCCGAAATCGTCGGACAAATCCTCCGGCCTGGTGCTGGCGGCACCGGTGCGCTCCAACATGGACTCGACCGTGCCTGACTGCCAGAAGCGCTCAAGGAGCCCCTTTTTCGCCTCCGCCGGACTGGCGGCCTGCTTGATCAGTTGAATCACTTCATCGATGTTGGCCAGGGCCACCGCCAGACCCTCCAGCACATGGGCGCGGTCTCTGGCCTTGCGCAGTTCGAAAAGGGTACGGCGAGTCACCACTTCGCGGCGGTGGCGAATGAAGAACTCCAACAGTTGCTTGAGGTTGAGCAGGCGCGGCCTGCCGTCCACCAGGGCCACCATATTGATGCCGAAAACACTCTGCATGGCGGTCTGCTGGAAGAGATTGTTGAGCACCACCTCAGCCACTTCGCCCCGGCGCAACTCGATAACGATGCGCATGCCGTCCTTATCGGATTCGTCACGCAGTTCGGTGATCCCCTCGATGCGCTTTTCCTTCACCAACTCGGCAATCTTTTCGATCAGGCGGGCCTTGTTGACCTGGTAGGGCAACTCATTGACGATAATGGTCTGCTTACCGCTGTTCTCATCGGTCTCCACCAACGTGCGGGCGCGCATATAGATCCTGCCGCGCCCGGTATGATAGGCCTCCTTGATGCCGCCGGCGCCATTGATCAAGCCGGCGGTGGGAAAATCGGGACCGGGAAGATGGGCCATCAGCTGATCGATGCCAATGGCCGGATCGTCGATCACCGCCACACAGGCGTCGATGACCTCGGTGAGATTGTGCGGCGGCACATTGGTCGCCATCCCCACCGCAATGCCCGCTGAACCGTTGATCAGCAGGTTGGGGATACGGGCCGGCAGGACAGAGGGTTCACGTTCCGTTTCGTCGTAGTTGACGACGAAATCCACCGTATCTTTGTCCAGGTCGTCCAGCATGGAGTAGGCGATGCGCGCCATCCGCACTTCGGTATAACGCATGGCGGCTGGAGAGTCGCCGTCCACCGACCCGAAGTTACCCTGCCCGTCAATGAGCATATAACGCATGGAAAACGGCTGGGCCATGCGTACCATGGTATCGTAGACCGCAGTGTCGCCGTGCGGATGGTATTTACCGATCACGTCACCGACGATGCGGGCGGACTTCTTGTAGGGCTTGTTCCAGTCGTTCCCCAACTCGTTCATGGCATACAGCACACGACGATGCACAGGCTTGAGTCCGTCACGGACATCCGGTAGCGCACGACCCACAATCACGCTCATGGCGTAAGCGAGATAGGATTGTTGCATCTCGTCTTCGAGATTGACGGGGAGTACTTCTTTGGCGAATTCTGTCATAGGGGATTGCTGTCTTTCGCTACCGCCCAAGCCGATCCTCTAGGGCGTCAGAAAAAAAGAGTAGTGTACCATAGCCCCTTATCACTGTGTTGTATAAAAAACGTCTGAAATCCCATTTCAGACGCTCTCAGATCAACTTATCATCAGTTTTTCCATCTTTTTCTCATCTGGCAAGCACACAACTCCCCTTTCCGTGACAATCGCGTCCACTAATTCGGCCGGGGTGACGTCAAACACCGGATTCCATGCGTCCGCCCCCTGCGCGGCGACCTGCCGACCGCCGCAATAGCGCAGCTCGTCCGCATCTCTCACCTCGATGGGTATCTCCCTCCCGGAAGGGAGACTCATATCGATAGTGGACGTGGGCGCCACCACCATCACCTTGACTCCATGGTGTTTGGCTGCCACGGCCAGGCTGTAGGTGCCGATCTTATTGGCCACGTCACCGTTGGCCGCAATCCGGTCGGATCCGACGATCACCCAACCCACGTCCCCTTGCGTCATGCGGCTTGCGGCCGCGCCGTCCGCCAACAGGGTGACGGGAATCCCGTCCTGGAGCAGTTCCCAGGCGGTCAGGCGCGCCCCTTGCAGCCAGGGGCGGGTCTCGTCGGCAAGTACCTCCCGGATCATACCCTTTCCATGCGCAGCGCGGATGACGCCCAAGGCGGTCCCATAGCCGCCCGTGGCTAGTGCGCCGGCGTTGCAGTGGGTGATGACCACGGTGTCGGCGTCGATCAGCGCCGCACCCGACTCTCCCATTCGCCGGTTAGCCATGACATCTTCACGATGGATAAGCATGGCTTCCTGCAACAGGGCGTCACCGGGGTCTCCCTCCCTTGATAACTGCCCGATCAGCGCCTCCATTCTGCTCAAAGCCCAGAAGAGATTCACCGCCGTGGGTCTGGATTGACGCAACTTGTCGAGATCGGCCTGAATAGCGGATTGCCAACCATCGGTTGATCTCCGAGAGGCGGCGACTCCTGCCAACACCACGCCATAGGCAGCGGTAATACCGATGGCGGGCGCTCCTCGAACAACCATGGCATGGATCGCCTGCGCCGTTTCAGAGGCGGTTTTCAATTCGAGATATTCGGCCCGTTCGGGCAGATATCGTTGGTCAAGCAGAAAAAGCCGGCCATCCCGCCAAACTATGGCGTCATCGGGACGGGCTTGGGTGGGTATATTTGATGCTTCCATCTCATGTGGTACCGTTTATACGTTACACCACACTAGTGTCGCATATTGTTTGACGATTTCAGAGAGACTCACCCCGCCCTGAACCCACGGATTCGGGATAAACCGATAAAAAGGCCAGCGATGCCAGAACAAGTCGATCAACTCATCCATGCCGAATGGATCATTCCAGTCGTCCCGGAAAACCAGGTCCTGGACAGCCATTCACTAGCCGTCAAAGGCGGACGTATCGAGGCAATCCTGCCAACGGCGCAGGCAAAATCCAGATATCAGGCAGCTCATGAGACCGCTCTACCGGGCCAGGCGCTGCTGCCAGGACTGATCAATGCCCATACTCACGCGGCGATGGCGCTGCTCAGGGGACTGGCCGACGACCTGCCCTTGATGACCTGGCTCAACGAACACATCTGGCCGGCCGAGGCGAAATGGGTCAGCGAGGAGTTCATCCACGACGGCACCCAACTGGCGATCGCGGAGATGCTCCTTAGCGGCACCACCTGTTTCAACGATATGTATTTCTTTCCCGATATCACGGGCAGGGTCGCGGATAGCGCAGGCATCCGCGGCGTGCTCGGCCTGATCGCCATCGACTTCCCCTCCGCCTGGGCCAGTGACGGCGACGATTACCTGCACAAAGGCCTGCAGGTGCATGATCAGTTTCGCGCCAATCCATTGATCCATACAGCCTTCGCCCCCCATGCCCCCTACTCCGTGGGAAATCCGGTACTGGAGCGTATTCAGGTGCTGGCGGACGAGCTTGAAATCCCCGTGCACATGCATGTCCACGAGACCCACGACGAAATCGTACAGGGGCTGCAACACCATGACACCCGACCCATGTCGCGCCTGCACGCCTTGGGCCTGCTGTCGCCTTCGCTGGCCGCGGTACACATGACCCACCTGGAGCCGCAAGAGATCGAGATCTTCGCCGCCAGCGGCGCGCATGTCGTGCACTGCCCTGAATCCAACCTAAAACTCGCCAGCGGATTCTGCCCGGTCAGCGAGTTGCTGGAGGCAGAGATCAACGTGGCCCTAGGCACCGACGGCGCAGCCAGCAACAACGACCTGGATATGTTCAGCGAGATGCGCACCGCCGCCTTGCTGGCCAAGGGTGTCGGCGCAAACGCCAGCGCCCTGCCCGCCGCCAGGGCGCTCTCCATGGCAACGATCAACGGCGCCAGGGCGCTCGGCCTTCATCAGGAGACGGGATCCCTGGAGCCGGGCAAATCGGCTGATATGATTGCCGTGGATTTGAACCGGGTGCATACCCAGCCGGTCTACCATCCCATTTCGCAATTGGTCTATGCGGCAGGGCGGGAACAGGTCACTCATGTCTGGGTGGCAGGCCGTCTGCTGGTCAACGACGGCGCCCTCACCACCCTGGATGTCGCCCAGTTGAATGCCCGTGCCTCCCATTGGGGGGAACGCATCCTGGCCGCGGACGTCCATACTTAGCGCCCGTCCGGAAACTACAGAGATCGTCATTCCAGCGCATGCCGGAGAAGTGGTGCATGGATGCACCGATTACGGAACAAAGGATGCAATCCAGTCAGTCGTTGAATTCCCTGGATCCCGGCATACGCCGGGATGACGTGGCTTTAAAAAAGCGTGTGTTTCTGGACGGAGACTATCTAAGGTTATCAACCCGGCATTTTTAATGGCGTGTGTTTTGATGCCGGGTCAATAGTAAGTAGACGCACCACAAAAAAATCCGGGCGCTCGTAAATTTCTCCGGTGATGTGTAACCTACCCTGCAACAGCACATCACACCATCAAGCCAAGCAATCAAATGAATCAGCAACAGGTCAATGTCGATCATGCGGAGATAAACAAGTTCGAAGAGCTTGCATCCCGCTGGTGGGATCCTCACAGCGAGTTCAAGCCGCTGCATGAGATCAATCCCCTCCGATTGGATTACATTCGGCGGTTTACGCCGCTGAATGGCAAAAAGGTTCTCGATGTGGGGTGTGGCGGTGGCATTCTCTCGGAGAGCATGGCTGCTTGCGGGGCCCGGGTAACCGGCATCGATATGGGAGAAGCACCGCTTCAGGTGGCCAAATTGCATCTGTTGGAATCCGGCCTGGAGGTCGAGTACGAGCGCATTCCGGTAGAGCGGCTCGCGGATGAGCAACCCGCCTCTTTCGACTTGGTGACCTGTATGGAGATGCTGGAGCATGTGCCCGACCCGGCTTCAGTGGTCAAGGCCTGTTGCAAAATCGTGAAACCCGGCGGTCATGTCTTCTTCTCCACCATCAATCGCAATCCAAAATCATACCTGTTTGCTATCATCGGCGCCGAATATCTGTTGAAACTGCTGCCTAAAGGCACCCACGACTACGCCAAATTCATCCGCCCCTCGGAACTCAACGCCTGGATTCGAGAGGCTGACCTCATTAGCCGCGATATGATCGGACTGAGCTATAATCCGCTGACCCAGACCTACAAATTGGGTGAAGATGTGGATGTCAACTATATGATTACAACCGAGAAACAGGACTGAGCTTAACAAGCGCCGGTCGGATCCTAGTACTCCTTCAACATGACTATCGAGTGCGTTCTGTTCGATCTCGATGGCACCTTTGCCGATACCGCCCCGGATCTGCATTTTGCCCTCAATCAGGTCCTGGCGAAGCACGGCCGGCAACCCATTTCCTATCAACAGATCCGGCCAGCGGTCTCTCACGGCAGCCAGGCCATGTTAAAGGTCGGCTTCGGCATCGAACCCGACGACCCTCGATTCAGCCAATTGCAAAAGGATTTTCTGGCTATCTACCTGAATAATATCGCGGTGCAAACAAAACCCTTCGATGGCATACCGGCATTGATCGAGAGACTGGAGCAGCGTGCGATTCGCTGGGGCATAGTCACCAACAAGCCCGCCTGGCTGACCGACCCATTGATGCGTGAATTGGATATGCATCAACGGGCCAGCGCCATTGTCAGCGGCGACACCACCCCGTATACCAAACCGCATCCCGAACCGGTCCGACACGCCTGTCAATTGGCGGGTGTCGATCCCGCCCGCTCACTCTACGTGGGAGACGCCATACGGGATATCCAGGCAGGCCGCCATGCAGGCACAAAGACTTTGATTGCACTGTTCGGCTACCTCTCCGATGACGATGAACCGTCCAAGTGGGAGGCGGATGGCCAGGTCAGCCACCCATTGGAAATTCTCCACTGGCTCTGACCCGGATGTTTCACCCAGGACTGGTGCCTGTGCGGCAACGCTGAAAAAATAGGTTCTTCCCCTGATCAAGCGGGTAACAGAAAGAGAATTATTTACTATCCGCTGAGCGGGTAGTATGACGCAAGCCCCCAGAGGGAGCTATGTCAGGACTACCTCTCACTTTTCTGCACCTGCACTCTGCCAGCCTAGTTTTTCTCAACTGGCCAGGGATGCAAAATTTCTCTCGCCAAGATCGCAAAGTACGCCAAGAAGACATTGCCCGAGGACCCTTTGCGATCTTTGCGAGAGTTTCTTTTCATCTTATGATCTCAATATACTAACCCGAACGTAGGTTAGTAAGGTTCAGTTTCAACCTCCCTGCCTGAACCTGTCAACCAACTGCACGCCGGCACGGCAGAGCCTCTTCGTGTCTCACCGCCAAAGGCTGTGGTTTACCTACATTGTCGGGGTAGACCGGGACAAGAGGCGGGATAAGGAAAACAGCTAAGCGGAATATCAATGTCATACTTGCGCAGGATCGCTATAATGCTCCGCCCGTTCAATTGCAGGTAAGGCCATGCACGACTACCGACCCGATAAAGACATCCTCAAGGAGCGCGTGATTCTGGTGACCGGCGCCGGAAGCGGCATCGGCCAGGCGGCCGCCAAGGCGTTCGCCGAACACGGCGCCACTGTGGTGTTGCTGGGACGCAACGAACGCAGACTCGAGGAGACCTATGACGCCATCGAAACAGCCGGCAGTCCCACGCCGATCCTTATCCCCTTCGACCTGGAGAAGGCGCCGGCCAGTGACTACTATGCGCTGGGCGAGAGCCTCTACCAGGAGTTCGGCCAGCTTCACGGACTCCTGCACAATGCGGCACAACTCGCCCTGTTGAGCCGTATCGACGATTTCGATCCAGAGACCTGGAACAAGGTCATCCAGGTTAACCTGACAGCGGCCTTTTTACTGACCCAAGCCTGCTTGCCCCTATTGCGCAGATCGGACGATGCCTCGATCATCTTCACCTCTGACCAGGTCGGACGCAAAGGCAAGGCCTATTGGGGGGCCTATGGGGTCTCGAAGTTCGGCCTTGAAGGTCTGATGCAGACCTTGGCCGATGAACTGGAGGAGAGCCAGATTCGTGTCAACAGCATTGCCCCCGGTCCCACGCAAACCGCGTTACGTGCCTGGGCGTACCCTGGCGAGGACCCGAGCAGGCTTCCACTCCCTGAAAGCATTGTCGGCAATTATCTCTACTTGATGGGGCCGGATAGTCAAAACGTCAACGGCCAGGCATTATCTGCCCGGCCGTATGGTTAACGTTAAAGATGACAAGTTATCTGGCTACTTCCTGTGCCTTGGCATCCAGAAACTCTCTTGTGATCATATTCCGATAGAGCTGTAGCACTTGCCGCTCACGGGAACTCTTCACTCGCTTGATCATGTCGATCGATTGGATGACTTCTATGCGCTCCTTTTGGGTTAACCC
The DNA here is from genome assembly GCA_025656455.1 of Candidatus Thiodiazotropha sp. (ex Epidulcina cf. delphinae). Taxonomy (GTDB): domain Bacteria; phylum Pseudomonadota; class Gammaproteobacteria; order Chromatiales; family Chromatiaceae; genus Thiodiazotropha. The sequence goes on from JAHXHS010000002.1 coordinate 68,017, forward strand.
ACTGGTTAGTTTTGGCATATCATCACTCCCCAAGCCTTTTTATAATTCAAGTATAGTCTCGACACGCCACGCCCGTTATAAGCATTGCACTGACACAGATCATGGAATGCGCCGACTAGACGTCTTTACCCTTAAAACCCCGGAACAGCTCCTGTTACCAACCTGGATATGCACCGGTATTATCAACCATAGACCAGATATCCAGACAAATAAATACTTGAGTAAAAAAGTATGTTAATGCCCCTGATGGGGGTATTGTTTTTCCGGTTTTTTCTTGCTCACCCTCTCCTCTTCAGAGACCACCAGGGTGTAGTTGTCCTGCCTCACCCCCTGCAGCAGCAGATCCACATTGTCCTTTGGCACATCGATCATCTGCAGGGCGATCGCGCCTAAGCGCAAGCTGCTCTCCAACGCTTCCGGGAAGGCGTGACTGGCGCCGGCCTTGAGCAAGTGACCGCACGCCTCAAGATCCCTGGCTCGGGAAATCACCGGGACATGCGGATAGGCATTGCGCACATGGGAGACAGCGCGCAGGGCAACCGGTCCGTTGTCAATGGTCAGCACCACCAGCGATGCATTTCCCACACTGGCGGCATCCAGCAGGTCGGGATCGCTGATATCGCCGTAGTAGACCGGGAGGCCGTCCCGCTTTCCCTGTGCGACACGATCCGGGCGGGTATCGAAAACCACGATGGGCACGCCGCTGGTATGCAGCAACACCGCCACGGTATGTCCCACTCGGCCGTATCCGCCCACGATCACCCGCCTATGTCCCTCTCCCTGGTCCGCCGGAAAGAGCAGATGCTCCGCTTCACCCTTGGCGCTGTCCGCATGTCTTGCCAGCCTGTCGCTGGCGCGCACCAGCAGCGGTGTAATCAACATGCTCACTGATATCACACCCACCGCCATGACAAAGGTCCCTTCATCTATCACCTGGAGGGCCATCGCGGAACCGAACAGCACAAAGCCGAATTCCCCCCCCTGGGCAAGGAAGAAGCTGACCCGCACAGCAACCTGCCTGGAAAATCCAAAACTCAGCGCAAGCAGAAACAGCACCGCTAACTTAATCGCCACAATCACCAGGATATGTTGCGCAAACATTGCGGCTTGCTGGTAGATGGAGGAGAAATCGATCGACATCCCGACCGCAACGAAGAACAGACTCATCAACAGCCCCTTGTAGGGTTCGATGAAGGCCTGGATCTGCAACCGGTAACTCGACCCTGAAAGCAGCATTCCCATCACGAAGGCCCCTAGGGCCATGGAGAGCCCGGCCTGATCCATCGCCCAGGCGGCAAGAAAGACCGCCAGCATAACCACCAGCAGGAAACCCTCCCGATTCCCCTGTTGCGCCAATTTGTTAAGCACAAAGGGCAGGATATAGCGCCCCACTCCCACCACCACCGAGATCATGCCGACCACGATCACCACCTGCTGCCAAATCGGCACCTCGGCGGAGAGCTTGCCGGTATCGGAAAGAATAGGCACTGCCGCCAACAACGGCACGATGGCCAGATCCTGCATCAGCAGAACCGAAAAAGCGGTCATGCCGTGTCGACTGGCGATCTCCCCCCGCTCCTGCAGGATCTGAATGACGAAGGCCGTTGACGAAAGGGCGAAGGTCAGGCCGATCAGCAGCGACAGCAACCAGGAGGACTCATAGAGATGCATATACAGGGCGATGGCCAAACCCGTCAGCAGAATCTGCAGCGAGCCGAGACCAAATACCTCTCGGCGCATCTCCCATAATCGGCGCGGCCTCATCTCCAGACCGATAAGGAACAGCAGCAACACTACCCCCAACTCGGTGAAGTGGCGCACATCCTCGACATGTTCGGTGACATAAGGACCGGGTGAGTAGGGACCCACCACGATGCCTGCGACGAGAAGGCCTAACACCGATCCGAGCCCGAGATGTTTGAATAGCGCCACGGCGACGGAAGTGGCGATCAGCAGCAGGAGAGCGGAAATCAGAAATGTATCCAGATGCATGGGGCCTCGTCTGGGTTAGGGGCTGCGGGTCATCGATGACCGCTACCTATGCATGATCTTGAAGAACGATGGTATACCTCGTCATAGACCAACTCGAACGCTTGTTAGGGCCTGTTAACACTAATTTGATAGCCACTGCCAAGGCCCTTCGGGTTGCGCCTGAAAAAGCGCTACTCGGCGTTACTCGTCGCTCATTTGGCGTGGCCAAACTACGCTCCTCGTACCTTGATTGGCGCTTTTTCAGGCACACACAGACAAGACTCGGCGAATCGCAATGGCTATGCCCGATTATGACACGCCTCTATGGCGAATCAAGATGCAGACTCGACAGCTAGTCTTGCGCTCGCACGCCTAGCAGCTAGCCGCTTCCTGACTGGCTGCATCCTAAGTTATCAGGTTGACGGAGTACTAGTACTCCTTCAACCTTGAAAAGTGTTGGGTCATCCGCTTGTTGCATTCCCTACTATCTGCGCTAGTGTGGGACACTACACTAGGGGGTGTTCTCAATCATCGTTCGCGGCGTGATTCTGGCCCTTTTCCGCGCTGGTGGCGTTGCGATTCGTTGCAATAGAATGACTATTACGCCTCATCGCGCCTTGCCAGCACGAAAAATGACTCAGAATCACGCTCACTCAGGTAATTGAGAACACCCCCTAGTACGCCTTCAAGGAGAGTGGAAATGATCGATTTCGATGCCAATGCTGTCGTACACATCAATGAATCGCTGTCGGCAGAGCAGATCCATGATATCGAGAAAGAGCTGTCGGATGTCAGGGGAGTGGTGAGCGCCTGCGCCCATATCAAGACACCTCATCTGCTGGTCGTGGATTACGACCCGCAAGCCATCCATTCCAGCGACCTGCTCTACCATATCGAAAGGAACGGCGTACACGCCTCTCTGGTCGGTGGCATTTGACGCTGTTAGCAGCCGTCAACGAGAAGTAACGCCTACAACCCAGAATAGGCTAAGCTGGGTAAACATGAGGGGATAACCCTGACTTAACTGAATGAATAACAATAAGCCAAGAAGGTTCAATATTCCGCTGGAAACCCTGTTAGAGGCAAAGAAGTGCACCAAGCATCATGCCTGCCTGACTGACAGTGAGTATGAGTTGTGCGGCATCCGGATTACCGTCGAAAACCAGGCCCGGATGGTCTGTGATAAAGGGGCAGACTGCTCTTACCGTTTCCGACTCGGCAATGAAATCGTCTGTACCTGCCCGGTCAGACATGCCATTCATAGTAAATACAACATCTGATGACAATGAAAGGATTCAACGGTTTTCCAACCCAATCAATCCCATTCCTTCAAGACCTTGCCGTGCATAACGACCGGGAGTGGTTCGAGGCCAATAAGCACAACTACGAATCTTATATCAGAGAACCCGCGCTGGCCTTCATTGAAGAGATGGCGCCGAAGCTGCAAGGCCTCTCCACCCAGTTCCACGCAATTGCCAAAAAAACCGGCGGCTCATTGATGAGAGTCTATCGGGATACCCGCTTCTCCAAGGATAAAACGCCCTATAAAACCAATATCGGCATCCAGTTCCGACATATCCTGGGCAAGGATGTGCATGCGCCCGGTTTTTATCTGCATATCGAGCCGGGAGAGTGCTTCATCGGCGCGGGGATATGGCATCCCGAGTCGAAGACCCTGGCTAAGATCAGAAACTTCATTACCGATAACCCGGCTGCCTGGCAAGCGGCCCTGAGCCAATCTGCCTTTCGAAGGAATTTCCAGCTCGTCGGCGACTCCCTGGTGAGGCCCCCGAAAGGCTTTCCGGCCGATCACCCTCTGATAGAGGATTTGAAGCGTAAGGATTTCATCGCTCTCAAGGCCTTCGATTGCGATGAAATCGTCAAACCGGCCTTTAGCAACTTCGTCATCAGGGGATTCAAGCAGGCTGACCCATTGATGCGCTATCTTTGCGCCGCTGTCGAGGTCAACTACTGAGGGTGGAGCTGAGGAGGTTCACCTGGAAGGCGTCGCTCGCAGCCGCTGTCGAATGTCCTCCCTCGCCTGCTGCAGGATGGAGTCCTTATCCACCGATTCAAGGATCTGCTGCACGATGGTCTTGGGACCCTCGCCGCCCCATGAACGTCCTTGGGCAAAGTAGCGCTGCGCCGCCTGTCCCACAATGTAGGTGGTGTAGTATCCCATCGCGCCCTGGGCCGCGGCGGTCACCATCGTTGACAGACCCGCGCTGCCGGCCTTCAAGGCGCTGGAGGCGACATTCACCGTCCATACGGTCGCCATCAGCAACGCCATCTGGGCGCCGATGGTTTTAATCAACTGCCCGGCCTCGCCGCGTGTCACCGACATCCCGTAGACCCTGGCCAGATGCATGACCATTGAAGCATCCAGGGCCAGGGCCGCCAACAGATCAGCCAGCGGAATCGGATTGACCGCGACGGCAATCCCCTTCCCCAGACAATAACCGCGTATCACCCGTTCCGCCACCTCTTGGCGAATCGCCACGATACGCCTCGCCACCTCATCACTGAGCTGGCCAGCGAACAGGCTGGCATTGAGTACCGAAAGGATCATCCCCTCCTTTTCGATCAGCAGCCACAGGCTGTCGGCCAACTGCGCCACATCCGGCGCCGGTGTCTTGTGATACTCCCTCTCCCGGCCCGATTCATCCTGTTGGACATAGATTCGCTCTGAGGGCCGTGCAGCCGTGGGAACGATATAGGCCGGACTGACCACACCCTGCAACTTCTCTCTCAGGCTGGCGAGCAATAGCTCGAGTTCATCGCTGGTGTAGCGATCCGATTTGTTGAGTGCCACCAGCATCGGGCGATGGCGTTGCTTCAGGAGTTCGATGGCCTGCAACTCGGTTTGGGTCAGATCGGCATCCAGCACGAATAGCACCAGGTCGGCACGGCCGGCCACATCCTGCGCCATACGCTCCCGCGCTTCACCACTGATCTCGTTGATCCCAGGAGTATCGATGAGATAGACCCCGGCGGCCTCGACCTCGCGCCAGGCGGCCATGTCACTGTGGCGTGTCTCACCATGCAGTGCGCTGACGCCAAAACGCTCCTCCCCCAACAGGGCATTCAACAACGCCGATTTTCCGACACTGACCCGGCCGAAAACAGCAATATGCAGATGGCCCTGCTCCAACTTGTCGAGCATCGCCTGTACCTGCTGGAAATCATCCTTCAGGCTGTCGCGGACAGGATCGGGCAAGCGTTCGTCCTCCAGCAGTTCACGCAGGTTGTCCCTGGCCAACTGCAGCCGGTCTTCACCCTGCTCTCCTGCGCGGGAACTATCGTTTTCCGCTGAACTCTTCCAAAGCCAGCCGGGCATAATATTTTGCACGGCTTTCCAGATTTCCACTGATCGTCTCCTCGAAATAGTCCAAAGCCTGAAGTGGCTTGAGAGAGCCGCTCTCCTGCAGGGTCTTCGCCACGGCGTTGCCCAGGCCCTCGAAAATCATGCCATAGGCCACCGCATGAACCAGCCCGCCGGTGACGGTGCCCACACCGGGAAAGGCCTTTAATACATTTCCGGTCAGCGCCAGTAGCAGGGTCATGCGCTTGCCGACATTCTGACTGGCCAGGTCGATGAAATGTTCCACATCGACCTCACGGGCTTTCACCTCGTAAAGGCGGGAAAGCGCCTTCACCATCTGTACCCCAAGATAGCCCTGAATCAGGACGTCCGTGCCTGGACTGACCGCCGCCATCGCGCCTAACATTGCCTTGCGTGTATACTGCCTGACCAGTTTTTCGCTCTCCTGCAAGCGATGCTCCTGGGTGGCTTGCTGGAGTTTTTCCGCGCTCAGGCGGATCAGACTCTCATCCCGTTGTTCTCCCAGCGACACCTGCTCAGCCGCGATTCTGCCCTGCACGGCTCGCATCAGCTCATCGATCTTCGCCGCTCTCTCGCGCTCCATTGGCGCCTCCTTGCCGTCGGCATCGATGCGGATTATCGTCTCTTTGCCGCCTGCCTGGACAGGTATCACCGTTATCCCGGGTAACTGCTCCCGCAACCGGGTGAGGATCGCAGACAGCTCCTGCTCGCTGTAGCGGTCCTGTTTATTCAAGGCCACCAACAGGGGACGCTGGAACCCCTGTAACATGGCCAATTCTCGATGCTGATCGCGGGTCAACTCCCCATCGCAGACATAGATCACCAAATGGGCGCGCCGGGCCTCCTCACGGGCGATGCGCGCATGCTCCTGATTCACGTCCAGGATACCCGGTGCATCCGTCAGGCGCAGATCGGCGTCCTCTCCATCGGCAAATCGATAGTGGGTGATCCGGCGAGTGGTCCCAGCGCGCGGATCGACCTGAATCCCCTGCTCACCGGTAATCGCCCTGATCAATGCGCTTTTACCCGCCGAGACGGTGCCAAAAAAGGCCACATAGCGTGAGGCTTGCCCTATGCGCCGATCGAGTTCCTGTAACTCCAGACTCGCCTCAGCCGTATCGATCCCTTGTAAACCCGCTTGCTCCAGCGCCGCTTCAAAGGCAGCCCTATCGCTCGGAAGGGGGGGCTTGGGCTCCCTGTCACCGGCCGTATGTTTACTCGGACGCAGCAGCAGCCAACTCAAGACAAACACTGCCAAACTGAAGCCGAACAAGCCTAGTGCATAGAGAACAAGCAGGGTTGGGGAGAGTTGATCCAACATTTGCCACACGCTCAGGGCTGACTCGGTGAGCTGCAAAACCAGCAGCAGCATCAGTAGCGAAAGAAACACCAACGCCAGAACGAGAAGCAGACGCAATACTCGTTTCGGCGATGAAGGACCCTGCTGTTGCGTCATTGAAATAAACTCTTGAAGAAACCTTACGACACTATCCTGATCGAAGAGAATACGGTAGAAACAGACACAAAGTCACCCATGGAGAACCGATGATCCATCTACCCAAGGCATGCGAGGCCTGGCCTGCAGCGAATTTCAAAGAAATCCTGAAACATGAACTCGAAGCGATCGATGCCGAACGACTGCCTTTGCAGCAAGGTTTGGCGCTCAGCAGCCATGTCAGCGAAGAGCCGTTCAGCGTGATCATTATCGACGCCGCTGATGAGGATCCTGGGACCATTCGGGTAAAGGCCGCTGTCATGTACGCCGGAATCATTGCAGGTTGCAGTTGCGCCGATGACCCTACCCCGCTGGACACACAGACGGAGTATTGCGAACTGCAGTTGGAGATCGACAAGTCGACTGCTGAGACAAGGGTGAAATTGCTGTCTATCTAGTGTCTGTCCATAAACTACAGCGATCGTCATTCCGGCGCATGAAGGAATCCAGTAAGTCGTTGAATTCCCTGGATCCCGGCATGCGCCGGGATGACGTGGCTTCAAAAAGTGTGCGTTTCTGGACGGGCACTATCTAGTTCTACTTTGTCACCCTTAAATTCTGGATTATTAGTTGTTATTTGCGGATTGCATTTTTCGTTTTTGGCATCTTGCTGCTGATTCAATCGCCAACTGGCGTTTTCGGTGACGTGCTTCAATTATTGGCTCTTCCCCTAATCAAGTGGGTAACAGAATAGAGAATGAATAGGCCGCCAATGGACGGTTCTATTGATGACTGAAATAGTCGTGTTTTGCTTTTTCCTCCCACTCGATGTGGAAAAGAGCCCATTTTTTAATGCCCATCATCCAATCCCTTTGGATTTGACCTTGACGCCTCCGGGAAAGCGCTTCACCAGTAGCCAGGTCACTACAACAGCAGCCAGCAATAACAGGACCGCGGTCCACAACCTATCCAGCGCACTGGGAACGAATACCAGCACGGCGCCGAGGCCAAACATCATCAATCCGGACAGGAGCTTGAGAATACGCCCTTCGCTCTCCTGTAGCTTGCGGCTGCCGAGGGTAAAAACGAACACCAGCATGATAGTCAGTAACGGCAGGATATAGATCAGATTATACAGCGCCAGGTAGAGGTAATAGCTCGACACAGGCAACTCATTCAGTGTCAGCACGCGAGTGTAGACCATGGGAAAACCGGCCGTACAGAGCAATTCATAGAGGTTGGCGATAACGGCCAACAAAGCCGCGGCCGCGAGCATGGCAGGCATCGAACCTGCTGAGACCAAATCACGCATGCGCTCGAACAGCTTCGGTTTTGCCTTAGCGGAGATTGAGAGAGATGGTCCCTGCTGAAACAAGAAGTAGTCCTTTATATTGAAAACTCCGATCACCAGGGCAAGGAGCCCGGCGCCGAGAGTCACCCAGTAGAGGTGCCCGATGAGTGAAAAAAGATTCAGCCATGCCGCCATCGAGAGAAAATAGACCAAGCCTGAAATGGCGATAAACAGGCCACCCACCGCTAACATACGCCTCCGTGAACCGGCATGGGCCAACAGGCTGAGCAGAAACAACAGCACAAAAAAGGCACAGGGATTGAATGAGTCCAGCCCGGCCAATACCAGGGTAAAGGCCGGCAGCGACCAGGCCTGTAAATCCACCTCACCCACTATCGGCAGTATGATTGGAGATCTGTCCTGCTGCTGAGGCGCGGGTCGACTCTCTGGCGGCTTAGCGTTATCCGAGGCAATCTCCATCCCGGCCGCTATCTGGGCATGACAATCCCTCAATCCCTCCCGCAGATGTTTTCCGGTGGTGTCGTTGCTTTCCCATCCAACCATCATCTGAGCACAAAACAGCATCGCCGGAACACTTCGCGCTTCGCCACCAACCCTGTTGGCGAGGAACTTGTAGCGCGCCACATGCTCCGGGTGCCCCTCAAGTTTCAGAGAGTGAAGGCGCAGCCAGGGTAAGGCCTCGGGCAACGCCTCCACATGAGGCCTGGCATCCTGGCAATGGGGACAGTGCTCGGACCAAAAGAACCAGAGATCGACCCTGAGTTCACCTTTGTCATCGACAGTGATCCAGGACTGCGGAACCCCCTCATCTGCCGAGACCGGCGAGATAACACACAAGATAAACAACAAAATTGGGATGGATAGCCTTGGCATAGGTCAATATTAACTCAGCAACCTAATATGTCGCATTCAGCCGATGTGTGCCTGCCTACAGCAAGACATCAAAACACCACTGTAGCACTTCTACAGTCCGTTTTGATAACGCAGTCTGTAGGCAGGCACACATCGGCCTGTCCTTAATTAAATCAATCTATATAGTCTGCTTGAATATAGTCGGCCGCCTCCGACCAGTGCAAACTGATTTGGCCAAATTGTTCGACTATTGGAAGTATGATCTGCGCCTGGAGGGAATGGACCTGTGTTGCAATCTTATGGATATTCCCCGCATCGGTTTGCAAGAGAGAGGGGTGAGGCCTTACTGCATCGGCCTTCAAATAGGCGAGGACTTTGTAGGCTGTATCATTACAGGCGAAATTACCTAACAGGACACTGATACCCAATGCCGAAAGTTCGCCGAGAAAGTGTCTTGCCTGCTTGAGATCTGAGGCCAGCGAAGGAAGATTGAATTCAATCATCAACCCGGTACCCACCACCTGTAGCCTCCGCAGTTCGGATTGTATGAATTCGAGAAGACTCGTATCTTTGGCGGCTACCGCTGAGAACCGGATAATCAATCTGGTCGGGATTCCCCGCAGGGCGTATTCGCCAAGCTTGTGAATAGCATGCTTACAGACGAATTGATCGAACTCTTTGGCTACGCCGTGTTGTTCAGCCGTTAGATGGATATCATTGGCGACTAACTCGATATCGCTGGATGGCTTGAACAGCGGTGTCTGCTCAATGATCTCCAGACCCTTTTCACGCGAGGATGAGAAACGCTGTTCACGAAAGATCACAAGACCGGAATGCAAGGTATCCAGAAACTGCTTTCTATGAAAGATAACTGCCTCTTTCTCGATATCAGGAGCTGTTACGGTCTGTTCCCGGTAGCGGATATAGCCCTTGATCGCCTGCTGAGATGCCTGCATGGCACTCGTTTCCGCGTGACTGAGGTGATCATACGCACCCGTGGATGCCGCATTGATCAATACCAGACCTATACCCTGTCTGATTTTACCGAATTCCGTTGAACCGAGGGTAAGCTGATCGCTGATATGCTCGTAGAGTTCCGCGCCAAACTGTTCGATCGCTTTTCCCGAAGGACGTTGAATCAGTATCGCTAGGCTTTGTTTCCCGGTTCTTGCAATAAAATCACGCTTACCGATCAGGGACTCGGCCACATCGGCAACACGCTTTATGAGATTGCTTTCCCCTTTATGATGCCAATCATCCAGATCGGATGCCTGATCGTTAAGACAGATCGAAAACAGGCCGCAGATTGCGGCTTTTCGCTGATTGTTACTACAATTCAGATCCAACTGCTGCAACAGTCGCCTCCTGTTGTGGAGCCCCGTGGATGCATCAACCAAACCATCGCTTCCGGCCGATAACATAACCTTGGATCTGTTGATACGGGTTTTAACGGTTGCCAACAGGTGTTGTGGACGCACCGGCTTGGTCAAAAAGTCGTCCGCTCCGGAGTAAAGCGCCAATAACTTCTTTTCCAGATCGTCTTCGCCGGAAAGAAATACGATGGGAATAGTCAATGACTCCTTTCTTTCCCGAATCACCTGAGTCAGTTCGATGCCGTTCGCTCCGGGCATATACAGATCCATGAGGATTAGGTCTGGCTGAAAACCCTGAACCGCATCCATCACATTGAGCGGATCGGTAATCGCAAGCGTCTCAAATTCGCCTTTTCGCAACAAGTTACTGGCGAATATTGCCTGAGACTCATCATCCTCCACAATCAGAACACGGTAACGTGGCCTAACCTTGGGTGCGATAATTTGCTTGATGCTCAACATCAAGTCGTTGATGTTGATGGGTTTGGATAAACACTGTATAGCGCCGGTACGTATCACCTCGAGACGGACCTCGATATCACATTGATCTGACAGAAAGATCAGTTCCGGTCGTTTTATCTTCTGAATACGCAGCTCTTCAAGGGCCTGAATCACCATACTCATATTCGGTAGAAATTCGGTATCGATCAGAACAACTTTCGCTTTCTGATTGTACAAGGCGACACGCAATGCCTCCGAATCCGTCAGGCACTGCACCTGCCAACCATTCTTTTCGATGGCAGCAATGATTTGATCGTCTCCGACATCAGCTCGATGCAGATAGATCACATCATAAGATGTCACTTCATCAGGCAACGCTGATTTGGGTGATTGAGACGCATCGACAGCCTCTATAAGCTCACTCAGGAGATTGTTGAGTTTTTCAATCTCTTCAGCATCCGGTTGTGCATTCTCCTCGTGAACATCATTGATGGACTCATCGATCGACCGGGTGAGTTCATGGATATTCACCAGTCCTGCCTGCTCACTCTTTCGCGAGAGTTCCTGGAGATAGCGTAAAACGGTTCTTATACCTGAACTGTTCCATATCCCGGATGGTAAAACCGGCCAGTTACCCTGGATCTTGAATAATAGTTCCGGCAACTGTCCAAGCGTGTCAATTTCTGGCGGGTTCGCGGTGGAAGACATCTATTTTCACCCAACAATCGTTGCATCAACGCTTATTTCTCTTAAAACCATTCGTTTCATACGACATTTAAGCCTAGATTAACCGAGAAAGCCCTTTTAGTCACCGGAAAAAGCACATAGAAAGCAGTGGATAACAAGCTAATTCAATGTAGGTAAACCACCGCCTCAGGCGGTGAGACACGAAGAGGCTCTGCCGTGCCGGGGAGCAGCAGGGTGGTCGGTCCAGGCGGGGAGCTCAATACTGATGCCTTGCTGAAACCCTAAGAGGAAAAGAAACTCTCGCCAAGCTCGCAAAGCCCGCAAAGGATCCTCAGACAATCGCTTCTTGGCGTACTTTGCGAGCTTAGCGAGAGAGATGATGTATGCCTGGCCAGTTGTGGCAAACCAGGATGACAGCGTGGCGGTGTGGAAAAGTGAGCGGCAGCCCTGACATAGCCCCCTTTGGGGGCTTTCATCATACTACCCGCTCTGCGGGTAGTAGATGATTCTATACCAATGGTGATATTAACTTACCCACATCATCAACTATTGTATTAATACGGATGACAATCATTTACATTTATATCGGTATCCTCTCACGCCGGCAGGCTTCTGATTCATTGCCGGTGAATGATAGGAGATTTTTGATGAATAAACACAAGACTCCCATGCTCGATCAGTTGGAGAGTGGTGAATGGCCCAGTTTTATCAGCGGCATCAAACGCTTGCGTGACGATCATCCTGATCAGCGTATCCGTGAAACCACCAACGACCTCCTGGGGCAACTGGAACACTCCTACGAGACCGTCAAGGGCTATTGGAAGGGGGGAACCGTGAGTGTTTTCGGCTATGGAGGCGGTATCATTCCACGCTTTTCCGAGGTGGGTGACCTGTTTCCTAAATCCAGGGAGTTCCATACCCTGCGCGTACAACCACCGGCCGGCAACTACTACACAACCGGCATCCTGCGGCGCCTGGCTGACAGCTGGGAAAAATGGGGTTCAGGTCTGGTAACCTTTCACGGCCAGACCGGTAACATCATGTTCATCGGCGCCACCACGGATAACACCCAGCACTTCTTCGACGAGATTAACGACTACGGCTTCGATCTTGGCGGCGCCGGTCCCTGTGTACGAACCGCTCAGTCCTGTGTGGGTTCCGGTCGCTGTGAGCAGTCCTGTGCAAACGAGCACAAAATCCACAGGAAGCTGGTCAACAACTTCCTGGATGAGATGCATCGTCCCGCCCTGCCCTATAAGTTCAAGTTCAAGATATCGGGATGCCCCAATGATTGTATGAACGCCATTGAGCGGTCCGATTTTGCCGTCATCGGCACCTGGCGGGACGATATGCAGGTCAATCAAAATGAGGTTAAAGCGTATGTCGCCCATAAAGGTCGCAAATATCTCATAGACAATGTCCTGACCCGTTGTCCGACCCATGCTTTGTCACTGGACGATGACGACACCCTCAGAGTAGACAACCCTAATTGCGTGCGTTGCATGCACTGTCTCAATATCATGCCCAAGGCCCTGTCACCCGGAAAGGATCGCGGTATCAGCATACTGATCGGCGGTAAGCGTACGCTGAAGATCGGAGATCGTTTCGGCACGATTATCGTACCCTTCATGAAGCTGGAGACGGAAGATGACTATGCGCGCTTGGTCGAGATCTCCGAAAGGACCATCGATTTCTTTGCGGAGAATGCCTTGGAACATGAACGTATCGGAGAGATGATCGAACGAATCGGTCTGGTCAATTTCCTTGATGCCCTGGATATCGAGATGGATCCGAACATGATCGTTCATCCACGTGAAAACTCCTACGTCCGAACTGACAACTGGGATGAGGAGGCGGCCAAGTGGTTCGAACATCACCCGCGGGGTAAAAAAACGGCCGATGCGGTCTGAGGAGATTATCCATGGCACAGGTAAAACGTAGAACTCCCATCGAGAGCGGCTGCCCCGACGGCATACAGTATATGCATCCGGTGATGCAAAAGAACTTCGGCCTGTGGAAATACCATGACGACCCTAGGCCGGGTGTGTTACGCCATATCGCCTACAGTGGCGACGAAATCTGGACCGTACGCGCCGCTACCCAACGCATCCTCGATCTCTTCTCTTTGCGTAAGCTCTGTGAAATCGGTGACGTCTATGCTGATGGCTATGTACGCTTTACCATACGTAGCAATATCGAGTTCATGGTAGCGGATGGAGCAAAAGTCGACGGACTCATTGAAGCACTGGAGCAGAGCGGCTTCGTGGTCGGCGGTACAAGAAATTCCATCGCCTCCATCTCCCACACACAAGGCTGGTTACATTGTGACATCCCGGCCACCGACGCCTCCGGCGTCGTCAAGTCGATGATGGATCAGTTGATCGATGAGTTCCGTTCCTGGAATATGCCCAATCGCGTACACATCACCACTTCCTGTTGCCAGATCAATTGTGGCGGCCAGGGTGATATTGCCATCAATATCCAGCATACCAAACCGCCCAAAATCAATCACGACCAGGTGGCCAACGTCTGTGAACGCCCGTCGGTGGTGGCCCGTTGTCCGGTGGCCGCGATCCGTCCCGCCATGGTCAACGGCAAACCATCCCTGGAGGTGGATGAACGAAAGTGCGTCTGTTGCGGCGCCTGTTATCCCCCCTGCCCTCCGATGCAGATCAACGATCCGGAGCATTCAAAGCTGGCCATCTGGATCGGCGGCAACCATTCCAATGCCCGTGGCCGGCCCACATTTCAGAAGCTTGTGGCTGCCGGAATACCCAACAACCCGCCACGCTGGCCGGAGACCACCGCTATCGTCAAACGCATACTGGCCGCCTATAAGGATAATGCGCGAGACTGGGAACGGATCAACGACTGGGTCGAACGCATCGGCTGGCCACGTTTCTTTGAATTGACTGAACTGCCTTTCACCAAGTTCCATATCGATAACTGGCGTGGTCAGCAGAAGAGTTTGAACGCATCGACTCATTTACGTTTTTAGTCGCCAGGCTCCTTATCGATTCTATCATTGAGGTCGCCCGTCAGGGTAAAGGAACGAATCCCAACATTACAACTGTACAGTCTCCGCCAAAGAGAGCCTTCGGGTTATTAACCCGGCACCCTAATAGGTTGCGTTCAGGGCTTCAAGAATGCCCTTGATCAAGGCGTGGCTCGCTGGCAAGGGTGGTTCCCTTGGCAAGAGCCACAACGCCGAGCAAGGGCATTCTTGAAGCCCCTAACAGATTGATTTAATAAAGACAGGCCGCTGTGTGCCAGCCTACAGACTGCATTATCAAAACTTGCTGTAGGAGTGCTACAGTGGCGTTTTGATGCCTTGCTGTAGGCTGGCGCACAGCGGCTGAACGCAACCTATTAGGGTGCCGGGTTAATAGTATGTTCAAGCCGCGTCAAATCGGACTAGAATGGGTGTTGTCCAACGAATCACACTCCCAAGAAAGGCATTTGACATCCATGACCTCCAAGGCCACGCCCATTGAGCAATTGCGGAATATCGGCCTGATAGCCCACATCGATGCAGGCAAGACCACCACCACGGAACGCTTCCTCTACTATGCGGGCCGCACCCACCAGATAGGATCGGTGGATAGCGGCACCACCGTAACCGACTGGATGGATCAGGAACGGGAACGCGGCATCACCATTGTCGATGCAGCGGTAACGGCCTTTTGGAATCACCACCAGATCAACCTCATCGACACCCCGGGACATATCGATTTCACAGCGGAAGTACAACGCGCATTGCGGGTGCTGGATGGGGCGGTAGTGGTCTTCGACGCCTCCCAGGGAGTCGAGCCACAGACTGAAACCGTTTGGCGGCAGGCGGACCTTTACGGCGTACCGCGCCTTTGCTTCATCAACAAGATGGACCGAATCGGTGCAGACTTCCACCACTCCCTCGCCACCATCCGTGATCAGCTTGGTGCGAATCCCGTCCCCTTGCAACTGCCCCTGGGTGCTGAGGCGGAATTCGAGGGCGTCATCGACCTGATCGGCATGCGTATCATCAGGTGGCGTGATGAACTCGGTGCGCACCGGGACTATGACGAGATCCCCTCGACTCACATCAAGGCCGCCGAGGCCGCCCGCGCAAACATGATCGAGAGGATCGCCGAACAGGACGACACCTTGCTGACGATTTGGCTGGAAGGCAAGGAGGCCGATGAAGAACAGCTGAAATCCGCACTTCGCCGCGCCACCTTGAACAGCGAAATCGTACCGGTGCTGTGCGGTAGCGCACTCAGAAACAAAGGCGTTCAACCTCTGCTGGATGCGGTGGTCGACTATCTGCCTTCACCCCTCGACATCGGCGATATCGAGGGCGCCCAACCTGAAACAGGCAACCCAGTCATCTGCCGTCCCGCCGATGACGCCCCGTTGAGTGCGTTGCTGTTCAAGACAGTGACCGATCCCTACGCCGGCAGGCTCTGTTATGTGCGTGTCTATTCCGGCACCTTGAAATCCGGGGCCAGCGTCCTCAATCCCCGGCACGGACGGCCGCAACGGATAGGCCGTCTTGAACGTATGTATGCCGAACATCGGGAAGACATTGTTGCAATCAATGCCGGAGATATCGCCGCACTACTCGGCATGAAAGAGGCTGTCACCGGCGATACGCTGTGCGATCCCGGACACACCGTGATCCTCGAGTCGATCCATTTTCCGGAACCGGTCATCAAGATCACGGTCGCTCCCGTAACCGCGCAGGACAACGAGCGCCTTGCCGAGGCCCTGCACCGTCTCGCCGAGGATGATCCGACCTTCAAGGCCGATATCGAAGAGGAGACCGGGCAGACCATACTATCCGGCATGGGCGAACTCCATCTGGAAGTCCTATTAGAGAAGTTGAAGCGCGAGCAGGGGGTGAACGTCCGCACGGGAAAACCGAAGGTCGCCTATAAAGAGACCGTCACCCGCCCGGCGAAAAATATCGAGGGCCGCTTCATCAGGCAGACCGGCGGCCATGGTCAGTACGGCCATGTCGTCATAGACATCATGCCGGGAAAGGCCGGCCAGGGGCTCTCTTTCGAAAGCCGCATCGCCGGCGGCGCCATACCGGCCGCCTACATTCCCGCCGTGGAGAGCGGTATCCGGGAAACAGCCAGGAGCGGCGTCATCGGAGGCTATCCGGTTACCGATATCAAAGTGATCTTGACCAATGGCTCGGTCCACAGTGTGGATTCCAATCTCTTGGCCTACAAAGTGGCCGCCGGCATGGCTCTTCGCAGCGGTTTGGAAGCCGGAGATTCTGTGCTCCTTGAACCTATCGTGCGCAGCGAAGTCGTCACACCCGAGAAGCATCTGGGGGATGTACTGGGGCAGCTGGCCAACCGACGGGCAGAGATCGACGGCGTCAATGACCGACCCGGACAGATGAAGGCGATCCGCAATCTGGTCCCGTTATCGGAGATGTTCGGTTATGCCACGGAACTGCGCTCTGCAACGCATGGGCGAGGTTCATTCACCATGGAACTCGATCACTACGCACCGGCGCCGACTGAGATCATGAAGTCATTGGGACGATAAACGCCCTGCTTAATTTGAATATTTGAATTTTATAAGATAATAAAATCATGAGTGAAAATAAATTGGGCATCAATTTGCTGCAAATAGCGTATTTTTATTCTTAAACAGATGACTGGTGGACTGACAAAAACACTAACCCTGGAATACCCTACTAAATAAATCAGGAACCCTGCCGCTGAAATTACCCAACGGCTGTATCTGACCTCGGCATGGAAAAACGACCATTGCCATACCACGTGCAAAGGAATAGGGAATAATGTCACTCACCAACTGCAAGATAGTCACCCGGGCATGGATATTACTTGGCAGCATATCATCGATTCTGATCACTGGCATCATCCTGGCGTGGATGCTAAACGCCTCGGTGCGAAGCGCCACCGATGCATTGGTCAATCATGACTACGAATATCAACTCAAAGTGCTCGATCTACAACTCAACATTGTACAGGTGCAACAGTGGCTTACCGATATCAGCGCCACCCGTGGACTCGACGGACTCGATGACGGTTATGCCGAAGCGAAAAAACACGCGACACGCATACGCTCCCTTGTCGAGGAGGTTAGCATCCTCGACAAGGGCAATGCCGACTTTTATCGAGAGATGCAGATTACCTTCGAAAATTATTATCAAACTGGAAAAGAGATGGCCACACGCTATGTCGCCGAGGGACCTTCAGGGGGAAACCCCTTCATGGAGACCTTTGACCGGGCTGCCGCCTCGATGTCGGTAAAACTGGATAGGGTGTTGCAACAGGCCACGACCAATGCATCCAAGCGAATGAATGAGATCCATCACCTCAACAGCAGGGCAACGAAGGTCAATATCACCGTCTCCATGGTGATTACACTGGCCTTGGTCGGCGGTCTGCTGTATTTGATCCAACTGTTGAAGCCACTGGAAAAACTCCGCAAATCCACCGTACAGTTGGCCGGTAACGACCTGACTTTCGACATAAAACCTATTAAGGGAAATCACGAAATCGCAATCCTTACATCCTCCTTCGTGCAAATGAAGGACAACCTGAAATGCGCCATCGCCGAGATAGGCTCAGTCGCCTCGATGGTCACCTCGACCACCGAGGAGATGTCAAAGGTATCCGAAAAGACCCATCAGGGTGTGTCGGCACAGAACACGGAGATCGAGCAGATCGCTACCGCGATTAACCAGATGGCTGCCACGGTTCAGGAGATCAGTCGAAATACCGCTGCCGCGGCCGAGTCAGCCCATCAGGCACACGAGGCGGTCAACAACGGCGGCCGGGTGGTCGACGAGGCGGTCGCCGCCACTCACTCCCTGGCAACCAAGGTGTCCCACGGCGCCGACGTGGTGGGCCGGCTGCAGAGTGAAAGCGACAGTATCGGCAATGTGATCAATGTCATACGCGGAATCGCCGAACAGACCAACCTGCTGGCCCTCAACGCTGCCATCGAGGCGGCTCGTGCGGGCGAACAGGGGCGCGGATTCGCCGTTGTGGCGGACGAGGTGCGAACGCTCGCCTCCAAGACGCAGGATTCGACCAAGGAGATTCAACTGATGATCGAGCGACTCCAGACAGAGGCCACCGAGGCCGCGTCGGTCATGTCCCATGGGCGGGAACAGGCGGACGTGACCGCTCAACTGGCCGCGGATGCCGGCCACTCGCTCTCTGCCATCCGTGAGTCCGTCGGTATCATCAATGAAATGAGCATGCAGATCGCCACGGCAGCCGAACAACAGGATGCCGTAGCCAATGAGATCAATCAGAATATCGAAGGCATCCGGGTGGTCTCGGAGCAAACCGCCACCGCCGCACAACAGACCAGTGACGCAAGCGACACTCTCAGCGAGCAGGCAGTCTCCCTGCACCGGTTTGTCGCTCGTTTCAAAGTGTAATATGTAATAGGAGTGTGATGGATAATCAGAGTCTTTGGAAAAAGATTGAATCTTTTCATATTGGCGCGGCCGGCGCCTCTCTCTCCTTTAGCCAACGCCTGGCCAGGGAAAACGACTGGTCGGCTGAATTTACGGATCGCGTGATATTTGAATTTGACCTACACAAGATCGTATTGGAAAGAGCTATGCGAAGAGCTGCTCGGCCTCGAATTACATCACATTCCAACCCTGGGAGGCACTGAAGAACAACTGAGATTCAAAAAACAGTACCTCAGAATGCTCGCCTTTTATGAGGAAATATTTCAGGAAAAACCCCCGCAAGCGATATGGCCGCCGGTTGATAAACGATTCGAAGCTGCTGACGCCTTCACCCGTATAAACAGAAAAGAAAAATGGATCATCAGAAGACCTAAACCCATTATCCAAAAACTCGCAGCAATATCGACCTTACCTGTCTTGCTTGTCTCCTGTAGTGATAATTTAGCCGAGGAGGATATCTGGTTCTGGTTAAAGGTTGCGCTTGGCATATACATTGTCTACAGGCTTTTTCGCTGGTTAGGATCCGGGGGTGGAAGCGGTTGTGGAGGCTGTGGCGGATGATTTTTTCTATTCACATCCTCCTGTTCGAATGAGTTGCAAAAAGCTGCCCATTGTCATGCGATATCAAACATGACGGATCCGCAAATGAGTTTATCTCATTATTTTTCCAACACCGGATTATAGCCATAAGTAAATTTTATGCCATAATAATGATGGCTTGGTGCGGGCCTTAGCTGTAAAAAATGGCTTCCATTATTATGTGACTGATTTATATCGCGATTTTACATGCATTTATTTGGATATAGAGTGATGAAAAAGATTACCGTGTGGTTCAGATGCTTAATCTGCGCCTTTCTAGTTGCCCAACCGGCTGTTCCCCTCGCCTCTTCCATTGATGAGACGATTTCAGAACAGACCCTTCGATTCGATGTTGCTTTTTCCCATTGGTACTCAGACTCTTTCAGATCGGCGGAGCAAGGAAAGAACTTGTCGATTGGCGTCGGTTATACAACACCGCTCGATTGGCTGGAGATAGTTGGCAGATACGAATGGGCAAAAATTGAAGTGGATGACGCTTCACCATTACATCCGATGTTCGATGGTAACAGGGTCAACTTCTATACCATCGGCCCGGCCTTTAAAAAAGACTTTACCATTGGAGAGCAAACGTTAACCGTCAAGTTTTTGCTGCTAAATCTCCTCTATGTCGACATCGAGAATCACGATGGCGTTTACGGCGAATCGAGCGGATTTGAAATCGAGTGGCTGTTCGATAACAAACAGGGTGTGATCTTTAATTTCAGAGAGCAAGGTTATGACCTTCCCGATGCCCCGCCGGGGCATGAAAAGGCGCAAGTTGATGCAATGGCGATTTTGGGTTATGTGAGGCGATTCTAATAACCGCCATACATGTAGAATTTCTCTCGCCTAGCACGCAAAGGAAAAGGCGGCTAATGGTAGAAAATGAAGAAGGTATTCATCATCGTGTCAATCGCCTTGTTGAATGCATGCCATGATCTTTTGCGTGCTTGGCGGCTTTGCGAGAGCCGATTATGATCTCGAAATACCCACAAATTCTGTGAATGGCTAAGTCTATGTCGGTGGTGAATTGACTGAGCTTAACGGGACCAGAAGATCGGCACCGAACTGCGCGTCTCGCCCCGCGACAAGGGGTAGCGCTGCTTACGTCGCCAT
The DNA here is from genome assembly GCA_025656455.1 of Candidatus Thiodiazotropha sp. (ex Epidulcina cf. delphinae). Taxonomy (GTDB): domain Bacteria; phylum Pseudomonadota; class Gammaproteobacteria; order Chromatiales; family Chromatiaceae; genus Thiodiazotropha. The sequence goes on from JAHXHS010000002.1 coordinate 88,579, forward strand.
CCGACCACATCCATAGGATTGACCGCGAGGGAGAGATCCTTTTGATTCAGGTAATCGATAATGGAACGCGCCAATCTGCGAGCCTGCTTGCGCTTGGTATCGGCCGATGGCATACCGACGCAGGGAGCGATAATCACGTTACTGTATTTGAGGAACGGCTCCACCCACTCCGGGACTTTTTTCTCCCGAAGCTGCTCCGCGGGCACTGTGATGGCGGCGCCCCGAATCCGCTTTTCCTCCAATGCCTGCAATAGGGAAGATTCGTCAATGTTACCGTTGCGCGATGTATTCACGATAAACGGGCGCTGCTTGGCGAAGTAGAGTTCCTTGCCCTTGAACACCTTGTCCTCACCGGCGGTATGTATGCTGATGATGTCCGAATGCTCCAGCACCTCGCTCAATTGATTGTACTCGATTACCGGTTTTTCAAGCGGGGAGCGTTGATGGAAATTCTCATATACGTTACGCAGCCGGGTGTCATAACCGAGCACCCGCTTACAGTGGAGACGAATCTCGGTAGCCAGAACCTGGGCTACGTTTCCGCAACCGATCAGACCGACGACCGTATCGGCGAGTTCGAACCCGCTCAACTCTTCAGGAGCCAGCTCATCGGGACTCGATGCAATCAGCGCCTTCTTGGATTCCCGGGAGCGGAACACGGTGCTGGTGAGCGTTGACATCAAGCGTACGGCCAGGTTAGCGGCCTCGTAGGCATTACCGTATTCGGTAACCTTCACCAGGATGCCGTTGCGGGAGGCATCGGCGACATCGATCTTGGTGATGTCATCGCCAAACACACCGATGACCTTGAGACGTTTACCCGCCCCTTCCAGCATCTCGAAATTGACCGGCACCTTGTTCCTCACCAGGATCGCGGAGTAGTCGCCGAGTTCGAGCAGGGGTTTGAGAATACGCTTTTTCGGGGTGACGATATCGGTCTCCAGATTGGCCTCCTGAAACAGGTCCAATACCAGTGGAGAAAGCTCGCTGTCGAGTAATACACGCCTGGTTTTCATCCAAATCCCTCCGTAGTCATCATCGTATTTATCTAACTGAGAATAACAGAACCAGGATTTTTGCCAAATCCGAATTTATTTCCTCCTGGACCGCCATCCATAGATAACCACAAGAAAAAACCAACCTCCAACAGAATATTAGATGTTGATTAAAAAGCGTAATGAATAAAATACATCAGAAAGGCAACCAGCCCGAAATGACATTTTCCACTTGATAATCAGTGCGTTAGTTACACAGACAATCAACATTTAACCTACATCAAAGATTGTCAAGAACACATGAGATAAAAATATCGAATTGTTGTGGGATTGTGACGGACATCAAATTACTCAGGTTTTACGATTAACTGCCGCTAATAAAGAGTGCTGTTAGGAGACAAGCGAAATATCTGTGTCTCCCAGGGTACTCAAGCCGCGTGCCGCCTCGGTATAAGCATCGACCAATTCCTGGAAGCTAATGTTTCGCTTATCAATGTTACTGTGAGGAATAGTCGTGTGTAGTCAAAAATATCTCCAATCCATTATTGTTTTGTGTCTGCTGAGTCTGATGTCAACGGGCGCATATTCCGCATCCATTGATGGCTATGGAGAGGCTATTAATCAGGCGGGGCGTCAGCGGATGTTGAGTCAGCGGATGGTCAAGGCATTTGCCCAGATCGGACTGCAGATCTGGTATGCGAAGCCACGCAAACAATTGAAAAAGGCATTGCAACTCTACCAAACGCAGCTGGAGAACCTGAAGGGCTTTGCAAAATCCTCCAACAGCCGGAAAGCGCTGAGTCGAGTAGAGACTGTCTGGAAGAAATACAAGGTCCTTGCCAGTGGTCGGGTCAGCCAGGAGAATGCGGTCAAATTCAATCAAATGAGTGAGCAACTGCTCCAGGCCAGCCAGAAAGTCGTAGAGGCGCTCGTGGATGAGGCCAAGTCAGAGAAGGCGCATATTGTCGATATTTCAGGACGACAGCGGATGCTCTCCCAACGCATGGCCAAATTCTACCTGCTCATGTCCTGGGGATTGGTACACACGGATTATCAAAGTGAGTTTAAAAAAGCGGAGCAAGAGTTTTCTCAGGCACTGTTGGAATTGAAGGCATCATCGCTTAACACGACCGAGATCAGCGAAGCATTGCAGAAGGTCGATAAACAATGGCGTTTTTTCCAGCTTACAAAAATCATGGATGAAGATCAATATCTACCCTATATTGTTGCGCGTACGACCGAAAGTCTCCTGCAGGATATGAACCGGATTACTGGCATGTATGCAAAAAGGACGACAGGGAACGCTATCAAAACGCTGACCGCCATGGAGAACGGAGCGAAAGCGGTTAGTCCCCGACGATAGACGTAGGCGTGGTTGTATGGCTGTAATGACGACCGAAAGGGTGTGGTGAAGGGCAGACAAAGAGCGTATCCGACGCGCCGTAGAGTCATCACGAAATCGAAGACACACTTGAAGAAAGCGCACAAGTACCAGGATGATCAAAAATCATATCATACGGAAAATTATTATATTATTAATATTACTTTCTCAGAATGCCGTATCCGCCACATTCGAGCAGGATATTGTTGCGGCTGCGTTGGAGCGTACCCAACATGATGTTCGTTACGATGGCGCATACTTGTCGATCGCCTATCCCGGCGGGGATGTGCCGCAGAATATCGGCGTCTGCACGGATGTGATCATCCGCTCCTACCGCGCCATAGGCTCAGATCTGCAAAAACTGGTACACGAGGATATAGCTGCTAATTTTGAACAATATCCATCCCGAAGACTATGGGGCTTAAATCGGCCCGATAAGAATATCGATCATAGACGTGTTCCGATTCTTCAGGCATTTTTCTCGCGTCATGGTAAGCGCCTGATTGTGAGTCGCAATGGCAACGACTACAAACCTGGGGATACAGTGACATGGATGCTGCCGGGAAATCTTCCACATATCGGCATCGTGAGCGACAAAATAAGCTCACAAAGCGGATTACCTATGATCGTTCACAATATCGGCTCAGGACCCGTATTGGAGGATATGCTGTTTCAGTATAAAATTACCGGCCATTACCGGTACGTGCCCCACCAATACAACAACTAGTGTTCATCCAAAAACAACAACGCTCGTCATTCCGGCGCATGCCGGGATGACGTGGCTTTAAAAAAAGGGCTTCCTAAGGGAAATCTGTGGGTATGGCTCGGCGCAAGTGAAGGACCAACGGTATGATCTGAAGTGAGTTTTGTGGCCAGGAAGGTAACAAAACACCCTTGAATTTCTGGGTCTCAGTTTTGCTTGGGCATAGCCTGACACACAGAGCTATCTGAATTTGTAGGGTTGAAACTCTCGCAAAGACGCGAAGCACGCAAAGGACCGCAAATTTATCAATCCTTCGGATTAATAACGAAATGCTTGCTTGTTACCGGATCAAGTCGGTATATGAGTTCCCAGGATTCACAGATTCTGATATACCTCGTCATAAATGGTGAAACCATTTGCGCTCAAGAGAAACCGGGAATACACGGCTAAATGGCATTCCGGTCCGTCTGCGTCGATCAGCGTTCACTAAGAGATTAAAAGCTGGAAAACAGTTTGTTGAGTTTCGTACCAAGTCGTTCCAGTTCTCGAATCGAGTAATCGTAGGCGACCTTATCCTGATTGAGCCGGGACTGCCCACCGTCGGCGCTGTCCTGGAGGGACTGATCCTTATTCTTGAAAAAACCACAGATGGATTTCAGTTCAGTGATCACCTGGTGTAAGGTCCTTGTGTATTCCGTCAGGCATTCGTAGAGATCGGCGGCGCTCCGCATCGGCAGATCACTGTCACTGATGTTATGGATCTGCCTCTCCAGCTCCGCCAGCTCCGCCTGCAAGTCGCCCAATCTATGCGCGTAATCGCTATAGACCGTAGACATCTTTCCCTGCAGGGCATAGAGTATCATCCGATAGGATGAGACCCCGAACAGCGCTTTGTGAATCTCTGCGTAACGGCGATGGATATCTGAGACCTCGCAGCCCAAATTGATAAGATTAGTCATGGACGCGGTTCAATTTCATTTGTCCTGCGCCCGACGTTTTTCAGGCTCACGCCGGACATGGCGCTGGTAGCGCGACTTCAGCAATACTCCCAGCACCATCATACCGAGGGCAATGGAGGTCAAAATCAAGTCCAATTCCTTATTGACCGTATACAGAACCACGGTGACAATGGCTGTCACCCAGAATACCACAACCACAATCACCCAGCGGGTTTTTAGGCTGTCTCGTTGCCGGACCCAATCGAGCCACTCCCTGTCCGGTTTTAGTGTATGTTCTCCCATTGCATATCAGCCTTCAAATCATTGATGGAGCCTAGTACTCCGTCAACCTGATAACTTAGGATGCAGCCAGTCAGGAAGTGGCTAGCTGCTAGGCGTGCGAGCACAGGACTAGCCGTCGCTAATTCAAGGGAGCACAACAACGCAGATGGCCGCTTCCTGGCTGGCCCAAAGGGTGCGCCCCACATCATCCAATGCGGCGTTGCAGTCCTTGAAAAGGGCATGCCATTCCATCCTTCGGTCCGTAAACGGCACATCCATGTGCCACTTCTCCCTGCGCACTGCGCCTTGCCTTGGATGATGTGGGGCACACTGCATCCTAAGTTATCAGGTTGATGGAGTACTAATCAGTCAGCGGATTCACCCATCCCAGAGCCACCGCATCAACGACGGCATTTTAGACGGATATCAGAAAAATAAAAGCCCTTCACTCTAGTGTACCTCGTCATAGATACTGTAACATTCAGCGGGCCAGGAAGGGGTTAGCCACAAGGCATGCCTCGCCGGGAATGGCCCAGCCCTTGCCAAGAGGCATAACGCCGTGGATGACCCCTTCCTGGCTCGCCCGTAGGGAGCCACCCAAATGCACCAGTCCTGCGTTGCGGCTCTTGGCAAGGGCGCGCCATTCCCGACGAGCCGCGCCTTGTTCTGGCGCATTTGGGTGGCTCTGAATGTTGCAGTATCTATGACGAGGTACACTAGTGTAGTGTCCTCAGGGAAATCTGTGGGTAGGGCTCAACGCAGATAAGTGACCAAGTGTATGATCTGAAATGAGTTTTATGGCCAGGAAGGTAACAAAACAACCGTGAATTTCCGAGTGTCAGTTTTGCTTGGACATAACCTGACACACAGCGCGATCTGGATTCGCCGGGTTGATACGCTCGCAAAGCCGCGAAGCACGCAAAGGGAAAAGCGACTGTCATGAGAACAAAACCAAGTTAGCGTAATGCAGAAACAAAAAAGTGGGAGCAGGCCCAAAAGGTATCCCTCTATTACACTCATTCTTTTACACTTTATGGTAGGGATACCGGGCTGGCCAGGCCATACAATAATCCCGCCTCATTCCACAATGTGATATTCAGACCATTCTGTTGCACCCTGCCCTCTTCTAATTCTGTCAGCGCTTCGGTATGAAGTGTTTGGTAGAGTGTATGTATCTCTCCCGCCTCGTCCTGAAACTTGAGTTGAGCAGCCAGCCGACCTTGAATTGAGCAGTACCGGCCACCCAGCAGCTGGTAACGGCTACCGTCTACACGTGCTGACGGTCTCAGCATAAAATCCAGCTTGTTCATTTGCTGACTCAACTCCGCATAAGTTTCCACGGGAAACTCGACAGACAAGCGCTTGTTGTGGTTAAGCGAGATCTCCTGAACTACAAGCTGTGTGATATCGCCGGAATTGGTGATCAACGATGCCGAAATGAACAGCCCAAGTGCAAACAGTGAAGCCAACCATAGGGGTCTCGCCGGACCTCGCCACACACGCATGAGCCACTCAACGATTGATGCAGAGCCTGTCGAATGGTTATTATTCCCAGTAGCTTCAGGTGGTATTGTTTCTACCATCTCGAGAAGCTGTTCCATCTGCTTTTCCGAGGGTTGCTGCTCTTCGTAGTATCGGCGTAGATGCTCACTCAACCGCTCTTTCTGCATTTTGAACCTCCTCGCCCAGTATACAAAGATAGTGTTTTAATCTTCGACGGCTACGGTGTATCAGGCTCAATACAGTCCCTCGCGGATGGCCTGTCAGTTCAGATATCTCCTGTGCGGTATAGCCCTCAAGGTCCGACAATAACAGTACTTCACGCTCAATAGGGCGAAGTGTGCTCAAAGACCGTTCCAGCATTTGCAGATTGGCTAGCACAATCTCATCAGCAGGAGTATGCTGCTGACCCGCATCAACCTTTTCATCCAGTGACTCAAACACCACTAACTGTGCGCGTCGGCAGCTATCCAGGAAGCGGCTGCGAATGGCAGAAAAAAGGTAAGCCCGCCGCAAGACTCCACCCGTCTTGAGCGTTGAGACCCAGGCATCTTGCAACAGGTCCTCGGCACGCGTCTTATCATGCGTGAGGGAGAAGGCGTAGCGATAGCCACGCCGCAGCAACTCCCTCATATCATTGGTTTGTTTCAAACGTTAATCTTCCAAATGATACTTACGCTTTTTACCGTCCGCCTTATGAATGACGGCCTGTGTTGCAACAAACCCGTCACCTTTCTGCACCACCAAAAAATCCAAATCAAACATTTCACCCTTGGCGCTCTTAAAATCGGCACAGCTCACGTAGTAATCACCTTTTTTCACGATACCGTCATGCAGTTTGACCAGGGTAAGCTGGTGAAGCTGTCCTTCAATAGGATCATAAACATGGTACACACTGTTTACGGTATTGTGCTCTATCATCTCACTCATGGCAGACTGGATATTGCTGCGTATATCCCCTTTAATCGAGGGGTCATTGGCCGCAAAAGCTGTGCCGCCGACCAGCGCCGCGGCAACCATTGAGTTTACAAGCAAATATTTTACTCGTTGAATCATCCTTCGCTCCTTCGTATATCTTGATAAGAGATCAATATCACCGGATATCTCTGCATCCGGTACCCTGTAAAACGATTGGTGATTTCATTTGATTGCATTAATTTTTCTTACCCTGATCAAATGAGTATTCTACAAGTGTGAACGAGACAGCGTCTTTTGCGGACTAATACTGCCGTTACGGAAGGTGATTTCAATACAGCAAAGGAAGCAGCCAGCTATAGGCAATCCACATAATAAGTATCAGCGGTAAACCGACTCGCACAAAATCCGTGAAAGTATAATTTCCCGCACTCATGACCAGCAGGTTGGTCTGGTATGCCATTGGCGTTGCGTAGCTCATATTGGCGCCGAACAGCACAGCCAGCACAAAGGGCTCCACGGGAACTTGCAAGGAGTCTGCAATACTGATGGCAATGGGCGTGCCGATAACCGCGGCGGCATTGTTCGACACAATATTGGTCAATATCGCCATCAGCAGTATCAAACTGCTGAGCACAACCGTTGGCGAAGCGCCATCGGTGATTCGCACAAAGGTGTTGGCGAGAAAATCACTACCCCCTGTCATGAGCAGGGCATTGCCCAACGCCAGGCTGGCGACGATTATCAGGATAACCTGTTTATTCAACGCGCGACCGACATCGCGCCAGGACAGGCAATTGCACAGGATCATGAAAAGTACGCCGCAGGTGGCACTGACCGCGATTGGCAGGATGCCAAACGCCGCCAGCAGGATGATCCCGAACATAATCGCTAGCGCATAGGGAGCCCTCCTCGAATGGGGAAGGTCGGTGGTCGAATCCAGTACCATCACAATGCCCTGTTGCTTGAGTTCGTTTATTTGTTGCCGTTTACCCTGCAGCAGTAGCACATCGCCGATTCTCAGACGCAGATTACCCACCCCCTGGGGCATGGATTTAATCGTCTCATTGGCCCGATGAATCGCCATCACCACGAGCTGATAGGCATCGGCAAAGCGCATCTCATTCAGGGTTCTGTTTTGCAGGGGCGAGCCCTGAAACACGATCGCCTCGGCGAGTTGCTGGTCTTCCGCCTGGAGCGGGTGATTCTCATCGACCTCATCGCCGCCGGAGTAAAGCGTGGCGCCCAGCAATTGCTCGAACGTTTTAAGATGAGCCGGCGTATCATGCACCAGTAACCTGTCTCCAGGGTTTACCACCGCATCGGGCAGGGGCATGATGTAGGTGGTTTCGCTACGCCGAATCCTTTCTACATTCATCATGTTATGTGTCAGTCTGATCACCTCTGATAATTTCATCCCGGCCGCTTGACTATCCTCCCTGATTGCCAGGTGGGCGGTAAAAATCCGCGGCGAGGCATCCGCCAACACGAGTTCACGCCTTGGCAGTATCCTGGGCGCCACCAGCCAAAGATAGATCAAACCAATACCGTTGGCGACCAGGGCTGGCAGGATGAAATCGAACATCTCCATGCGGCGCAGACCCAAATCGGCCGCGACGCCGATTACCAGCAAGTTGGTGGAGGTTCCGATTGTTGTACTCATACCACCGATAAGTGTCGCAAAACCCATCGGCATCAATATTGATGACGCATTAGCCTTGGTTTGCAAGGAGACACTTACCAAAATAGGCAGTAGTAAGACGACGATTGGCGTATTGTTGATAAAAGCACTCAATACCCCGGCAACCACCAAGGTGAGTAGAAAAGAGATACTCGGGCTGATGCCCCAGAGTTTTGCCAGCGTCCGGCCCACCGGCTCAAGTGCGCCCGAACGCACAAGACCATATCCGGCGACCATCAAGGCACACACGGCAACCAGTGCCTCATGACCAAAACCCCTAAAAAAATCAACAGCTTGTATACGGCCGTATTCCCCCTCATAAGGAAATACCTCAAATCCAATGGCAAGCGAGGTCAATACCAGCAGGGAGGATGTCTCCAACGGGATCTTTTCACGACTAAAAAGAAACAGTGCGATGAATGTGAGCGCGAGAACGGCAAGCGTGTGCGGTTCGGGTAGTCCATTTTCTAGCATTGAGTAAAGCCCTTTTTCCGGGGAGTATAGCTTTATCTCAGGGTAACTGTCTGCAACCTATCTTACCTGTTTCACAATATGGAAAAGCCGTAACCTCCATGGGAAGTTATTAGGGTGCCGGGTTAATATCATCGTGACAGGGCCTGCGTGCGACAGGCTGGACAGATCCAAAACGCCTTTACATTTTTTGATGTTTATGAGTTAAATTATCTTTTCAGTCAAGACAAAGAGAGTTACCATCCTGGAAATTCCAGACTCCAACAGCAAGGCATGTGTAAGCATCTCACAACCGCCGCACGGTCACAGCCAAGACAAAACAGCCGATCCTGAGTGAGCAGTTTTGCGGAAATCAGTGTCAGAACTCAATGAAACCATCCAATGAGTAAAGAATCACCCTGGATTAGCAATCTCTGCGACACAGACAGATAGTATATGCAACAATAACTTCTCTTCAAATATTAGTTGGTTTTTGAATGAATCTCACAAATTGGTTGAAGTCGCAGACTCATTGAACAGAGCCCGACTGGCCATGTTTCGATACCGGGTGTATAACGGCTTCTCAGAACAGTGAATCAGCACAGGGAAATACCTTAAACAGGGAGTAGGCATGCTTATTCTTACAAGATTTTCAGGAGAGACATTGGTGATCGGCGATAACATCGAGGTCACGATTCTCGGCGTTAAAAGCAACCAAGTACAACTAGGGATCTCGGCCCCCAGGGGGATTGCGGTACATCGTGAGGAGATCTACCGTATCATCAACGAACACCTGGCGCAGCCCGCTGGAAATGATCAACCGAAGAAGGCACCGACCGCGGAAGATGCTTATCCGAAGAAAGCGCAGGCCACCCCAAAGCGGACTCCCAAGATCACATTCAAACGCCGGCGCGTCGTTGTGCCGGATCATCTGAAATAGAGCGATGCAACGGGTCAATCATTCAACCAGTATTGAACAGCCTGGCCTTTCAGGAATGTCTCGGCATCCTCCCCATGCAGCAAGGCTAAGGTAGCCAATACGCCAGCCTCGGTACAAGTATCCGCCGCGACTGTGACGGAACGGGGAGCATTTTCGATCGGCCAGCCTGTCTTGGGATTCATCACATGCCCATACCGCTTGCCGTCCCGCAGCAGAAAACGGCGGGCATCACCGCTGGTCGCCAGGGCGCCCTGATGAATTTTCAGGATACCGTTTGCCGAGTCCGGTTGATTTGGGTTTTCTATCCCTATCGACCAGGCTCCGGCATCCTTTTTTCGCCTGCCTGCGTGGATATCCCCCCCGAAGTTGACCAGCAGGCCAGCATCTGTGACCTCCTGCAAGCAAAGAAGCGTCCTATCGACGGCGTACTCCTTGCCTATGCCGCCAAAATCGATCTCCATACCTTGCGGAAGGGTAAAAAAAGGCCGGGACCAATTGACATGCTGCCACCCGACATAGGGCAACAGTGCCTTTACGGCTGCCTCATCCGGAATATGACTGCCACCGTCAAAACGCCATACACGCCGCAGCACGCCGGATGTAATATCGAACAACCCATCACTGAGCTCCCAGCACTGCTGGGCAAAATCGAGCAGGTGGGCCGTCTCATCGTCCACCTTGGCAGGCGCGCCACTGCTGTTGTTGATGCGATAGACGAGATTGTCCTTTTTATAACGGCTGAACTTTTTCTCTATTCGCCAGGCTTCATCAGCCGCAATTTGGAGCAGTCGATTCGCCGACGACGCTTCATCGACTTCCATGAAGATCTCGCAGGGACTGGCCATGGCCTGAAAACGCCCCTGCCAGTAACCATCAGCCTCCTCAAGCCTGGTAAGCCTCGTCATGGATACCCTATTAACCCGGTAGCCAACAGGATGTCTCTGGTGCCTAAAAAGCGTAGTTGAATTGAAGAATAATCGCCTCCACGTCCGGAAACAGCTCCATATCGCTGAGGATGCCGGGAGCGTTCCCGTCAGGGCTGTCGCCACTTTGCAGGTAGTATTCCAAACGCATACTCAACTCCTGCTCGTTTGCCAATTTGAAACCATATTTCAACCCGAGGGTGATACCGGTTAACTCCCCCAGGCGGTAATCCGCTGAAGCATAGTCCGGCAGCACGTCACCATCGACCAGAAATCTTCGATAGAAGTCCGCTTCGCTCTGACTGTAGTAGCGGAAATGGGGTTCCAGGTATTGCTGGCCGCCAAGCATCCAGCGGTAGCGGAGATCGAGTGTATGGGAGGTTATATCCCAGTCATCCCAGAAAAATCGGTAGGAGATATCCAGGATATCTTTGCTGAAATGGTGCTTGGTCTGCCAATAGAGGCCCTGTTTGTTGCGGGAGTCGGGACGCTTCTCATAGCGATAATCCACCGGGCGACCATCGCTACCGACGACACTGAGTATTTTGAATGGATCGGTCAGATAGCCGCTGGAATCACTGATCGAATAACTCAACTGCATCACAGTATGCTGGTCAATGACCTGAGTCAGTCCGAATATCAGGTCTAGTGTCGTTTTCGTATCCTCGCTCCCCTCTCTTGTCGCATCGAAATCATCTTCGAAGCCGGCCTGACCGGTATCGATCACCATGCTGGAGAAGCCTACAGGCAGGTCGCCGTCCGGGCTGATGGTGTCATGGGCAAGGGATATGCCGACGCTGAGGGTGGTATTGCGCTTGTTGAAATCGCGGGACAGCGAGCCGTTTACGCTCAGCGAGAGGTAGTCATATTCCGTTGAAAAGTTGCCGCCGAGACTGGCCTTGTAATCGCGGTTCAGCGGCTGATCCCATTGGCTACTGAAGGCCATCCGAAAATCCTTGAAGGTATCATCCAGTGGCGTTTCATTCGCTGAAGCGGTATATGACCCCTCCCCGGAAGGTTTGGTGAATGTCTGCGGCTGATCGCTCGGGGTGGCGCCATTTGCCGATGCACCGGTCAATGCATCAAAGACGAGTTTCAGATTCAGCGACTTTTCATCGCTGAATTCGCGTTTTGCGGTAATCACCGGTTCAATGGCACTGACACGATCAACTTCGGAGTAGTAGAGAACGGCGCTATCGAATTCCCAATCACCCTCTTCTGCCGGGGTGTCGGTGGTGCTGATGCCCAGCAGACTGCATGTGGCGGCTGTCAGGGATCTTCGAATCTTTTTACTCTTGTCCTTCAATTGCATCCGCAACCTCCGCCGGCAAAGCTGCGCCCGCCACTCGAGGCCTCTTTACTGAAATAGATATGATCGTCCAGCCCCGCTTCTATTGGATCGGCTATGAGTTGCATCTCTGGTTTCGCAAGGATATTGCGTTCCCAGGGTTCGACACCAAGATTTGTACAGCCCGTGAAAAGGAGGGTGAGCGGTATAAGAAAAGCAGCCACTCTGGGCATCATATCAATACACTCCATTGAATTATTATTGACCGGCGGGTGAGAAGTATCCGATTACATCAGAAATTCCTTAAAAAAACCTTAAATACTATATTTTTAAAATCGCCTTGATTTCCAACTCCCGTGCTTCTATTTCCGATGTAAAGAAACCGATGTGGGATTTCAGGATATGGCCCTGTTCGTCGATAAGATAGGAGGCAGGCATTCCTTGTAAACCATATTTGGCGGCCACCTCGCCAGCCGGATCGAAAGCAATGGTAAAGCCTGCCGGCACTTTAGACAGGAATGCTTCAGCCAACGAGGGGTCTTTATCAAGGTTGACGGCAATCACTTCCAGGCCATGGGACTGATATTTTTTTTGGATTTCATTCATCCAGGGGAATGACGCCCTGCACGGAACACACCAGGAGGCCCAAAAGTCCAGCAGTATCACTTTACCCTTGAATTGCTGCAAACTGACGGAGGCATCCCTTCCTTCCAGGCTGAAATCGGGGGCCGTTTGGCGCTCATCGGCCGCCCAAATACACCCGCTGAAGAAAACGAGTATAAGAATCAGATAGGTAACACGTTTCAACTCTATAGCTCCTGTTTATTCTCAATCCCTTAACCAGTCTAACGCAATATACGCCTCCGAATCATCCAAGATCGGCGGCGCCGGTTCGAACCAATAAGGCCCGCAGCATAATCCAGACGAAGAGAATCCCCCCGGTTACCGCCAACAGGCCACCTATGCCCATCACACCCATCGCCAGTTTCGCGGAGAGCGTTTCCAGCCCCTGGGCCGCCCCGGCCGTCTTGCGTTGAATCCCCATCGCGCCGGAAACGGCCAACCCGCTGATATGCAGCAGTTGACCGATACCGTAGATCCAGGGCTGAAGATCGGCCAAACGACCTCGCACCGGCGGATATCCCAGCTTGGGCAGCAACAGATAGGCCAATCCCATCAGACCCATGGTAACCCCCACGATAGAGCCGTGATAGTGGGCCGGAATGATGGTATTGACCCCTGTAATGAACAGCGCGATGGCGCCGCCGGAAAAGAACAGCAGCATCGACATCCACAAGGTTCGGCGCAACGGCCTCGCCATCTCATCAGCCCTTGCCGACTTGATCAGACCAAGCAGAATCAGTAGGCCGACCGGTGTCACCGCAAGCCCACCGCCATACTGCATCAAACGGGTGAAGGCGGTTCGGGATTCGAGGCTCACCGTCTCATACGACAGATAGATCAGCGGCACCAACAGTACGGGTGAAATCCCGATCAACAGCAGCCAGCGATACCAGCGCGAATCCCCCGGCAAGGATACGCCGCTGTGGGCCGCCAACAGCAGCCAGGCCAATATGAGCAGCTGGGTATAGGCAAACTGCAAGGTATGACCCGGTCCCCAGAACAGATATTCGTAGTAACCCTGTCCGTTCACCTCCGCCGGTATCTGCACCCAGGCCGTCACCAGGGCCATCAGCGCCATAAGGACCGCCAGGGAGACGGTCCATGCCGCCAAGCTTGGCAGGTGTGTAACGCCGCTGAACCCCAGGGATCGACGGGTTGTGCTGAGTCCCGCCAGCGCCTGCGCGGCGATCCCCACAGTGAACACACCCAGCATGAGAAAAAAGACCGGCCGCTGCAACACGGGCAGATAGTTGTTCATCAATGGCGCCCCATCCCCGACGAAGGCCGACAGAGCAACGCCCAGGGTGCCGGTCAGGGCAAACAGATAGGCAGCGCGTTGCAGTTTCAACAGGTGCGGCCTGGGCGTCATCGTCAGACACCAGACCACCCCGCTCATGGCGAGAAACCAGATCAGCACCGACTGGTCCACATGCACGACCAGGGCGGTGCGAAAGAAATCGACCCAAGGGAAAAAGCGCTCACTGCCCGGCATGCGGGACAGCACCAGCAACAGGGCAAACAGGCCGGCCAGACCCAGCGCCAACACACCCAACTGCAACCAGCGCAGGGTCAGTGCTCGCTGCCCTCCTTCCGGCGCATTAAGGCCGATCACCGCCTCGTCATTCATTTTCGACACTATGGCATACCCCCCGACTATTGCATGGTTAATCATACCTGCGCTCTCACGACGCATCCTAAGTTATCAGGTTGAAGGAGTACTAGTACTCTTTCAAGGTGATATTGTCGGGTTCAGAGCCACCCAGGTGATCCAAGGCAAGGCGCAGTCGGCAGGGAATGGCATGCCCTTTTCAAGGGCTGCAACGCAGCATTGGATCACCTGGGTGGCTCCCTACGGGCGAGCCGGGAAGCGCTCGCCCGCGGTGTTGCGCCTCTTGACAAGGGCTTGCCATTCCCGGCGCAACGCGCCTAGCAGCTAACGGCTTAGCGTCTCGCTGATGGGTACAGTTTATACGTTACACCACACTAGCTTGCCATGTCGGGAAAAGTTATGTTTGACTGCTGTCCCAATCTGCCTATCGCACCCTGGACTTAGTGTTGAAACATACGATGCAAAACCCGAACCTCTCACCGCTATTATTACAATATCGCTTGGCGCTGTTTACCTGTCTGCTCGCCTTCGCAGTCGTGCTGTTGGGGGCTTACGTACGGTTATCGGACGCTGGCCTGGGCTGTCCGGATTGGCCGGGATGTTATGGGCGGATGATCGTACCCTCGAATGAGGCGTTGCTCACCGATGTCCAGGCGCCCTTTCCCGATCGTCCCTTCCACAGCGGCAAGGCATGGAAAGAGATGGCCCATCGTTATCTGGCGGGAAGCCTTGGAGCGGCCATCCTGTCACTCGCCATTCTCGCCTGGCGCCGCAGAGACGACTCAAGACAACCCTTGCTGCTGCCCACGGTGCTGTTGGCCCTGGTGATCCTTCAGGCCGCTTTAGGTATGTGGACAGTCACATTGCTGGTAAAGCCTGCCATCGTCACAGCCCACTTGCTCGGCGGATTCGCCACGTTTGTCCTGGTCTGGCTGCTGGCTCTCAAGCTGAGCGCCGCCGATCCCCCGCGCATGCCCGAAACGACGCCCTCACGCCGCTGGGGGATTCGTGTTGCCATCATGGTTTTGCTCTTGCAGATCTCCCTGGGCGGCTGGACCAGCACAAACTATGCAGCGCTGGCATGCAGCGAATTCCCCGCCTGCTATGCCGGTGAGTGGTGGCCTGAGATGGATTTTCATGAAGCCTTCATCCTCTGGCGGGGCCTGGGCGTGAACTATGAATTCGGCGTGCTCGAGAATGACGCCAGAACCGCCATCCACATGACCCATCGGCTAGGTGCCCTGGTCACGGCAGTGACGCTCGCCCTTCTTGCCTGGCGCCTGACTCAACGCCGCTCTACGGCCTCCGCGAGGAAAATGGGCTACCTGCTCCTGGCGCTGCTCACACTGCAGATCGGATTCGGCATCACCAATGTCCTGGCACACCTTCCCTTAGCTGTCGCCGTGGCACACAATGGGGGCGCCGCTCTATTATTACTGATCCTGGTCACCTTGAACCAGGTATCTCGACAAAGGAAATGAACAGACAATGAAGCAAAAGGACAACCCACCCATAGGCGCTGTTTCTCTCGTGGCCGCGGTGATGTTTGGCGCCGGTCTGATGGCCTGGTTTTATCTAACCGGACCAGCAACACCTCCCGAACCCGAACCGTTGCAAACCAAGCAAGCCTTGCTACTGCCGGAACTGAGGCCCTTGAAGCCCTTTTCCCTCACTAACAACCAGGGCAACCCGTTCGATAACGCGAGTCTGCTTGGCCACTGGACCTTCATGAGTTTCGGCTATACCTACTGTCCTGACATCTGTCCCACCACCATGTCACTCTTCACCGAGGTGGATGAGCGGCTGAAAAGGGTGAAAACGCCCCAACCCTATCAGATCGCTTTCGTCTCCGTCGACCCGCAACGCGACACCCTGGAACGACTGACGGACTATGTCACCTATTTCAACCCCGCCTTTATCGGGGCCACCGGGCCCGAACCCGCCTTGCAGCAGTTGACCAAGCCCCTGGGCATTCTCTATGCACGGGTGGAGACCGAGGAGAGTGCGATGGGGTATGTCATGGACCACTCCGCCTCAATCCTACTGGTCGATCCCCAGGGGCGCTTTCACGCCTATTTCAGTCCGCCGCATGACGCCGAAGCGATGGCAAGCGACTTTCTCGCCATCAGCGACCGAGCCCAATGATCCGTGAGGAACCACGATGAACGATGCGATTAAAGGTAAATGCTGGCAATGCGGCACCGATTTAGAGACCGGTGACTATGGCCGCGAGACAAACTGCCGCAAGTGCGGCAAACCGACCCGGGTATGCCGCAACTGCCGCTGGTATGCCCCAGCACGTCCGAATCAGTGTCAAGAACCGATGGCCGAGCCTGTCATGGAGAAGGAAAAGCCCAACTTTTGCGGCTTCTTCGAGCCCACTTCAGAAGTCATGATGGGTGAGGATGCCACATCCGCCGATGCCATGCGCCAGGCGGCTGAGAATCTGTTCAAGCATTGAGGATTTACCGAGTCGTAGGTCAAGGTTGGCGCGGAGCGACTACCTGACATAACGGTGATGTCACGTAGCTGCGCAACGTGACCTACGGGCTTTTCACCGCATGCCTCCCCCGGCGGGTTCAACGACTGACCGGAATCCAATACCATTTTCAGGTTCATTTCAGGAACGAATCTTAAAATATGCTGTGTAGGGGTTACTCAACCTGAGTATTCATACAGACCCAGACACGGTAATTACAACATATGACAAGCGAAACCTTGGCGTTAATCATCTTTGCCGCAATTCTGCTACAGCTTGCGATCCTGCTGCTGGTCGGGCTCTATCGCCGTAGACTTCAATACCGGGGGCTGGCTGAAGCGATACCTGAGACCGATAGCTTGTCCACACCCTATGCCGAAACGCCACCAGCCACTGAACCGGTCATATCCGATTCTGCCTGGACGGGATTCAGAGAGTTTTTCGTTCAACGCCGTGAGATGGAAGATGAGAGCGGCACTATCTGTTCTTTCTATCTTGTACCGGTCGACGGCAATCCCTTGCCCGCCTACAAGCCGGGGCAGTTTCTGACCTTTAAACTGCAGATTGACGATCCTGACACAAAGGCATCAAAAAGCCTGGTGCGTTGCTACTCGCTCTCGGACAGACCGCGACCCGACCACTATCGGGTATCGATCAAACGTGTCCGAGCGCCGGCCGACCAGCCGCAACTGGCGCCGGGCATCTCCTCCAACTTCTTCCATGATCATCTGCAAAAGGGCGACAGACTGCTGGTCAAGCCGCCTGCCGGGCAGTTCCATCTGATGGAGAATTCATCCCTGCCAGTCGTCCTGATCGGCGGTGGCATCGGTATTACACCGGTGCTGAGCATGTTGAATACGCTGTTGGAGAGCGGCGCACAACGGGAGGTGTGGCTTTTTTATGGCGTCCGTAACGGCAAGGATCAGATAATGAAGCAACATCTCCAGGCACTGGCAAAGGCCCATGCCAATTTTCAACTTCATGTCTGCTACAGCGCCCCGGCCGAAGAGGATAAGCAAGGAATCGATTACCAACACAGCGAACGCATCAGCATCCCCCTATTACGCGCCACGCTTAAACTGATGCGTTATCAATTCTATGTCTGCGGCCCTACCCCGATGATGGAGGAGATTGTTCACGGACTGAAGGCGTGGGGTGTGGAGCGCAACGATATTCATTACGAATCTTTCGGCGCCGCCACTCCCGCTCAACAGCACAGACCTGATCAAAAGAGCGCTAACACTGCCGCCATGAACGTCACATTCAACCGCTCAAATAAAACCCTAACCTGGGATTCCGCTGCCGACTCACTACTGGAATTCGCCGAAGCCAATGGTGTTGAGGTGACATCCTGTTGCCGCGCAGGCAGTTGCGGCTCCTGTCAGACGCCAATCGCTTCAGGTGAGGTCGAATACAATCAGCAACCGAATGCCGACATAGTACCAGGGCATTGTCTGTTATGCATAGCCAGGCCTAAGAACAATCTCATATTAGAGGTTTAACGATGGATCGCTCTCTCGTCCGTGAAGAAATCATCCCGTTTATATTGCTGCTCGGTTCGCTGATCCTGGCAACCATCATTATCGATGCGCTATTGCACCAATTCGATCTGGTATGGATCGGACGATACCTGGGTATCCCTGGCACCATCCTGATTCTACTCTCCTTCTTTTACTCCATGCGCAAGCGCAAGGTCATCAACTTCGGCAAACCCAAAGCACTGCTGGTGTTGCATGAAACCCTCACTTGGTTGGGGGCGCTGATGGTGCTGGTGCATGCGGGTATTCATATCTATGCCATCCTGCCCTGGCTGGCGCTGATCGCCATGATGGTCAACATCATCAGTGGCATGACCGGCAAGTTCCTGTTGGATCGGTCACGCCGCTTCATCAGTGAAAAGAAGGCGGCCTATTCACAACAGGGGCTATCGGGGAAGGCGCTTGAAAAGCAACTGTTCTGGGATGCAACCGCCTTCGATCTCATGAAGCGATGGCGCGCCGTTCACCTGCCGATCACGCTGGCCTTCGCTGTGCTTGGCACGACTCACATTCTGAGCATCTTTCTATTCTGGCAATGGAAATGAAGAACAAAGCCGTAATTCCTATCCTTGCCGCCAATCTGGCCGCCCTGGTCCTGCTGACCCTGTTCGCTCCCCAGTTGATGATCACGCCGGGAAAGCCTATCGATGCTCATGCCGAAATCGCTACAGACTGCTTCGCCTGCCATACCCCGTTTTTCGGCAGTACAGCGGACAAGTGCATCGCCTGTCACGCAGTGGAAGAGATCGGTATAAAAACCACGCTCGGACTCCCCATCGCCAAGGAAAAAAAGAACGTCGCCTTTCATCAGCAGCTTATCGAAGAGGATTGCGTCGCCTGCCACAGCGACCACAAGGGCGTGAAGGCCTTCCGTCCGATCGGCCGGTTTTCACACGGCCTGCTGATAGCCGATTTACGGCAGCAATGCGACGGCTGCCACGGTAATCCGGGGGATGCCCTGCATCTGAAGATCGAAGGGAATTGCGCACAGTGCCATACCCAGGAGGCCTGGATTCCGGCCACCTTTGACCATCAAGACTATTTCCGCTTCGACCGGCACCACGATAGCGAATGCGCGACTTGTCACATCAACAATGACTACGCCGACTACACCTGCTACGGCTGCCATGAGCACTCCCGGTCGGAAATCCGTGAAGAGCATGTTGAGGAAGGCATCTATGATTACGAGAGCTGTGTGGAGTGCCATCGTAGCGGTGATGAGGATGAAGCCGAACATATCTGGCGCTCCCGGCGTTCCGGCTATTACGACAAAAGAAAGTCCGGCTCCTTCAAGGCGTTTAGGCGACAGGAAGACAGGTATGAATACTGGGATGACGATGATGACGACGATGATGACGACGATGATGACGACGATGATGACGATGATTAAGTATCCACCCTCATCCGCTGAAAGAGGCACCAGCATGCCATACCGCCGAAAATCGTAAAAAACGGGCGAGACATATCAAGGAGGATTTGTCCGCCAATGAACGCGAGTAAACGCAAATGCGGACTAATTTCTGGCGAGCAACCGGTCCAACTGGTTGGCAAAGGCCTGGCGGTCTGCCTGGCTGAGCGACGGTGGTCCCCCGGTATTCACCCCGCTGCCGCGCAAGGTATCCATGAAATCCCGCATATTCAGACGCTGGCGGATATTATCTTCGGTATAAAGATCGCCACGTGGATTCAAGGCCAGACAGCCATTTGCGATCACTTCCGCGGCCAATGGGATATCCGCGGTAATCACCAGATCACCCGCTTGCGCCTGCTGCGCGATATGGTTGTCCGCCACATCGAAACCGGCAGCCACCTGAACCGTGCGGATATATCGGGACCCGGGAACCTGGAGGGGCTGGTTGGCCACCAGGGTCAGCATCACGCCCACCCGATTCGCGGCCCGAAACAGGATCTCCTTGATCACTTTCGGACAGGCGTCGGCATCGACCCAAATCTGTTTTGCACTCACGCTCTCTCCTCTAGTGTGGTGTCCTATACTGTTTGACGTTTTCAGCGTGACGAGAAGCCATCAGCCGCGCCCCGCAGGAAGTGCCCTTGGGGTGCTAGGCGCGTTGCGCAGGGAATGGCGCGCCCTTTCCAAGCCACGCAACAACGCGGATGATGGCTTCTCGTCGCGCCCGAAGGGAGGCCCACAAATGACTCGATCCCGCGTTGCAGCCCTTGTTAATGGAGCAACCATTGACGGCGGACTGCGCCTTGTGCACCCCAAGGGCACTTCCTGCGGGCGACTCGAGTCATTTGTGGGCCTCTGAAAGCGTCAAACAGTATAGGACACTACACTAGACTATTGTAATCACTGGATAGAGCATTATACTGCACCGCCCGGCCACGCCCATGACCACCTCTCTTGCTCCTCACCAGGAACCTCCTATGTCCGATGCCAATTCAGCTATCTCCAGTTTCCGTGATTTAAACCTGCCTGCCCCCCTGTTGGCCACCCTGGATGAGGTCGGCTATGAGACCCCCTCCCCGATCCAGGCGCAGACCATCCCCCACCTCTTGCAGGGCCTGGACCTGCTGGGACACGCCCCCACTGGTACTGGCAAGACTGCCGCTTTTGCCTTGCCCCTGTTGTCGCGTCTCGACATCAAGAGCCAGCGGGTGCAAGTGATGGTGCTCACGCCGACCCGCGAACTGGCCATTCAGGTGGCCGAAGCCTTTCAGCGGTATGCCTCCCGGATCAAGGGGTTTCATGTGCTGCCGGTCTATGGCGGACAGGATTACACGGGGCAGATACGCCAACTGAAACGGGGTGTGCATCTGGTGGTCGGCACCCCGGGCCGGGTGATGGATCACATGCGCCGGGGCACCCTCAAACTGGATGCGTTACAGGCGCTGGTGCTGGATGAGGCGGACGAGATGCTGCGCATGGGATTCATCGACGATGTCGAGTGGATCCTGAGCCAGACCCCGCAGCAACGTCAGATCGCCCTCTTCTCGGCGACCATGCCGAAGGAGATCCGGCGTATCGCAAGACATCATTTGAACAATCCGCGGGAGATCGCCATCAAGGCCCGTACTGCCACCGCCGATACCATCCGCCAGCGCTATTGGTTGGTCAGCGGCCTGCACAAACTGGATGCGCTGACCCGCATTCTGGAGGTGGAGTCCTTCGATGCCCTGATCATATTTGTGCGCACCAAGACCGCCACCGCGGAACTGGCCGAGCGGCTGGAGGCGAGGGGCTATGCGGCCGCCGCGCTGAACGGCGATATGGTGCAGAAACAGCGGGAGCAGATGATCGAACGCTTGAAACGGGGTTCCCTGGATATCCTGGTCGCCACCGACGTCGCTGCCCGGGGTCTGGATGTGGAACGCATCAGTCATGTGGTCAATTTCGATATCCCCTATGACACCGAGTCCTATATTCACCGTATCGGCCGCACCGGCCGGGCGGGCCGCCAGGGCGATGCCATCCTGTTCGTCGCGCCCCGGGAGCGGCGCATGCTCAGCACCATAGAAAAGGCGACACGCCAGAAGATCGAGCCGCTGGAGTTGCCCACCAACGAGATGGTCAATAACAAACGCATCGCCGATTTCAAACAGAGCATCAGCGACACTCTGGCCGCCGGTGAACTGGATTTCATGCAGAGTCTGCTGGAGCAGTACCAGCAGGAGCACGATGTTCCAGCGCTGGAGATCGCCGCGGCCCTGGCCAAGCTATCCATCGGTGACCGTCCGCTGTTGCTGAAACCGGAAAAAGAGAAACCCGCCCGCCGGGACAGGGAGAAAAGCGCGCACAAGGAGAGACAGGAGAAGCGCCGGACAAAACCACAGACCCGTCCGGTGAAAGGCATGGAGCGATTTCGCATCGAAGTGGGACATCAACACGAGGTCAAGCCTGGGAATATCGTCGGCGCCATTGCCAATGAGGCCGGACTGGATGCGCAACACATCGGTCATATCGATATTCACACCGATTTCAGCCTCGTGGACCTGCCTGTCGGTATGCCAAATGACGTCTTTCAGGATCTTAAACGGGTATGGGTATGCGGTCAGCGTCTGAATATCACCCGATTGGAACACGCCGGCAAACAGAAAAAGGTTGGGCGCAAGACGAAAAAGCGAAAGAAATCTGCTTGACGGCAAAATTTCTGGTATAGTGATCGTTTCGGGGTGCTTGACCGGTTAGCGCCCATTTACGATCGCAAGATCGTCGAGCTATCTTGAGCCGTTCGCCCCTCCCCCATCCCGGAGGGTGCTTCCCGCTTGATATTAACCCGGCATACTTAGTTGCCGGGTTAATAACAGAATCCCCTGTATCCAGCCCGGACCGGATCCCGCCAGCTCATGCTGCCGCAGGGAGGGCAAGACTGGAGTCATACAACCATTCATCAGCAGCAAAAGATGGGGCTGCTGAATGGTTACGGAGCAATATCCCATGTCATTTGAAAATCTCGGCCTGTCGGCCGAACTCCTGCGCGCCATACGCGAGCAGGGCTACTCAGAACCCACGCCCATTCAGCGTAAGGCGATACCCCTCATCCTCGATGGCAGAGACGTCATGGCGGGCGCCCAGACCGGTACGGGCAAGACCGCCGGCTTCACCCTGCCCCTTCTGCAACGGCTGAGCAAAACCCCGCTAAAAGGTGGCCGGCGCCCTGTTCGAGCGCTGGTTCTCACACCCACCCGGGAACTGGCTGCCCAAGTGGGCGATAGCGTGACTACCTACGGCCGCCACATGCCGTTGCGTTCGGCGGTGATCTTCGGCGGGGTCAAGATCAACCCGCAGATCGAAAAGCTGCGCCGGGGCGTCGATATCCTGGTGGCCACGCCAGGCAGGCTATTGGACCATGCCGGTCAGAAGACGGTGGATCTGTCGCAGATAGAGATATTGGTGCTGGATGAAGCTGACCGTATGTTGGATATGGGCTTCATCCATGATATCCGCAAGGTGCTGGCGCTGCTGCCGGCAAACGGCGCACGTCAAAACCTGCTCTTCTCCGCCACCTTCTCCAGCGATATCAAGCAGCTTGCGGACCGGCTGCTTGACCATCCCGAACTGATCGAGGTCGCCCGGCGAAATACAACCGCTGAGCGGATCAAACAAGTGGTTCATCCCGTGGACAAACGCCGCAAGCGAGAGATGCTGAGCCATATGATCGGTTCTCGCGACTGGCGTCAGGTGCTGGTCTTCACGCGCACCAAGCATGGCGCGAATCGTTTGGCCCAACAACTCGAGAAAGACGGTCTGAGCGCAGCCGCGATTCACGGCAACAAAAGCCAGGGCGCCCGCACCCGTGCATTGGCCGGGTTCAAGGGTGGCCAGGTGCGTGTGCTGGTCGCCACCGATATCGCAGCCCGTGGTTTGGATATCGATCAACTCCCCCATGTCGTGAATTACGAACTGCCCAATGTTGCTGAGGATTACGTGCATCGCATCGGGCGCACCGGGCGAGCCGGCAATGAAGGAGAAGCCATTTCACTGGTCTGTGTGGATGAACACAAACTGTTACGGGATATCGAGCGGCTATTGAAACAGAAGATTCCCGAACAAGTGCTAGAGGGCTATGAACCGGACCCGAGCATTCAAGCAGAGCCGATTCAGAAACGAAGGCATGGCAATGATCGCGGCCAAAACAGAAGGCCTGACAGTCAAAGAAATAGCAATAAAGCTACTGGCAGAAAACCGCTAAGCGCAAACCAGAACTCCAACTCAAAGCGCAAAGATGAGAAACCATCCCAGGTAAAAACCTCTCATAAGCATAATCGACGCAAACAATGTGTGGATAATACCAAACCAGCACATCGGCATACACGGACTGGACGGAGAAAAGAGACCGCCGCGTTATTAGGCGGTGGCTTCCATGACGACTGATGTGAAATACAGCGTCAGTTTGCCAGAAACGCTTTCTCAAATTGCCCGGCCGGTATGGGCCTGCTGAAATAGTAACCCTGAAATATGGTGCAACCGTACCCTATAAGCGCATTGCGTATCGCCTCTGATTCCACCCCTTCGGCTACAACCTCCAGTTGCAACTGCCCGGCCAGGCTGAGAATGGTGTTCACCAATGCAGAATCATTGGGATCAGTGAGTATATCCTGAACGAATGAACGATCTATCTTGATCTCACTAATGGGCAGACGCTTTAAATAGGCCAACGAGGAATAACCGGTTCCAAAATCGTCAATGGAGAACCTGATGCCATACGCCTTGAGCTGCTGCATCTTCTCTACTGTCTGACTGATATTGCCGACAAGCATGCTCTCCGTGAGTTCAAGGGTAAGGACCTCAGGATCATTACCTATCTCCCTCACAGCCCGCTTGATCGTTTCGACAAAGCTGTCTTGCCGGAACTGCATAGCGCTGACATTGACCGATATCCGCGGTACTCTATTATCAGGATACTCATCAGCCCATCTCAACTGGGTTTCTAAAGATTCACGTAGTACGAATTCACTAATCGGATCAATAAGACCGGACTCTTCCGCTAATGGAATGAATTGATCAGGCAATACCACTGACTTGTCCGGCCTCTGCCAACGCACCAGCGATTCAACACCAAGCAACCGCCCATGACTGTCAATCTGGGGTTGGAAGTAGACCAGAAACTCTCTCTTCTCAACAGCCTGATGCAACTCATCCAACATTCGCAGTCGCGCTTCCACCTTGTGTTGCATTTCAGGCGAGAAAAACTTAATCGTATTGCGACCCGCCTCCTTTGCCTGATACATCGCGGTATCCGCCTGGCGCAATACATCATCGGCCGATTCATTTCCCGTCGGAAAGATAGTGATGCCGATACTGCCGCTGATGCGGATCTCATGCTTTTCAATGGCATAGGATTTGGCGATCGAATGAAGCAGCTTGCCTGCAATCAACTGTGCATCATTTACCGCTGATTCCAGTTCATCCCTTATTTCCGAAAGCAAGACAACAAACTCATCGCCGCCCAGGCGCGCCACGGTATCTTCACTACGCACCGACTTTTGCATGCGCACAGCCACCTGCTGCAATAATGTATCACCGATCGTGTGCCCCAATGTGTCATTGGTATGCTTGAAGTGATCCAGATCGATAAAGATCAACGTTCCTCGCTGATGATGGCGCAAACAGCGTGAAATTGTCTGAGACAGACGATCCACCAAAGTACGGCGATTCGGGAGACTGGTCAGGATGTCGTTGGTCGCCTGGAACTTGATCAGCTCCTCATCTGCATGCTGTTTGGTTACGTCCTCCGCCATGAGCATATAGCCATTCAACGTCTGGTCATCATCCCAAATAGGCGAAATTCTGGCATCAATATATCGTATTTCATTACCTACACCCCGCTTCAATGAAAAACGAAACTCCCCTTCTTCCCTAGCCTGCTGCAGCGCCTTGATAAAACGACTATCGGCCTCGCCGCCCTCTCCGCCATGAAAGAAATGAATATCCCTTCCCTGCAGCTCATCGGGCTTCAAACCAAATATTTGTACAGCCGTTTGATTGTAATAGGTAACATTGAGGTCGGTGTCAGTAGCAATAAAACCAACCTTGATCGAAGCGCTGAGGACACTATTGAGATAGACGGTTTTTTCGCGCAGCCCCTGCTCCGCCCGTCGCCAGTCCGTGATATCATGCCATACACAAAACAGCGCGCTCTTTCCCTCATAGGGTATACGCGTCAAGGAGACTTCAATGAGAAGCGACTCCCCATCCTTTTTAAGATGCTGCCATTCAAACCGGTGATAGCCCTTCGTATAGGCCAGCTCCATCATTTCATTGGCCTTATCCAAGGATAGCCGGCCATCCGGCTGTCTCTCCGGTGACAGACGGGATGGATGCACTTGCCGCAGACTGTCTAGCTTGTCATAACCTAATACACGACCAACAGCATCATTAGCAAGGACAAACAAATCGTCCTGGATCACCAGCATGGGATCTTCGGAAAGTTCAAATAACAACCGATACTTCTCTTCACTCTCTTGAAGCTTTTTACCCTGTTGACGCAGCAGGTTTGATTGCAGCCGGAGTCTTCGGTTCTTATGTAAGGTGGCCAGGGTGTACAATACCAGCGTAGTCACCAATGCAAGCACAAGAAAGACAAGAACGGACAATATGGCATATCGGTGATCCCGGTAAAAGCTTACACGGGGATGAAGTATCTTGGCCTTGCTGCTGATCCTGGCCGGCAGATGCAAATTCAGGGATTGCACCACTCTGTCATCAATCACATATTCATTCGGGCTTTTTTTCACCGGCGCAATAGAGGTTAGGGGTTTGCCATCCAGATAAGAAAGCAACAGCGATGCCGCCGTTAACCCCTGGGCAGGACCACTGGTGACATAGCCACCCAAAACCCCATCAAACAGGTAGGCATCTTCCATACTGATAACCACTTTAGTATCTGATAAGGCTATCTGAGTAATCGTCTGCTCAAGATTCAGTATCTCTCCTTTGTTATTCTGCACGGCTCCCAGCGTCGTCAATAGCACAACAGGCCTCTCAGCCTGTCGCAAACGACCCAGTATCACATCCAGCCGGTTATCCGCCACATAGGTGATCTGCATCTGTTGTCGCGCCGCCATTTCCTGTTGAATTTCACGCTCAATGGCCTGATAGGTGTTGGAATCATCACCAACCACAATAATATGGCCCACATCACCGAATAGATCTTGCAACAAATCCAGGTTAGGTCCGATCTCCTTTTTTTCAAACACACCTGTCACGCTGGACTTATCCAGTCTTGAATGCATCGAGTAATCGTTGACGCCGGAAAAGAATAATGGCGTACCGGGAAATAACCCGGATAAGTTCTCTAGGCCGAAACTCAAGCCATTGTCATCGGTGACATAGAGCGCATCGGGATGAAAGTCCCGATATTTATCCCAGAGGAAAGCGCTGAAACGATCGGCATAGTCCTGATCGAAATCGATACGTTTTGTATCCAGGTATTCGGTCTTTATCGTGGGTGGTATTGCTAATTTTTGAGTAAGCCCATCGACAAACCCCTGATGCTGCCCTTTGGTCCATGGATATTCCTGAGTGTAGGCATGCACAACCAGTATCCGCACTGAGTCTGCCGCCATGGTCTGCATCGCCCACATCAGCAACATGGCGGCAGGCAATCCCCATAGGCCTAACTCATTGATTCTTAGAGGTAACATCTGATCCCATGCTAGTGGCATATACCTTGGATATTTTTGCCACAATCCTCTCACATTGCACCTAAAATCACTATTCTTCTCCTTCGCTGGCCTCAGGATGGGGGTCTCAATTGATGAAGGCGTGCTAAATTGTCTAATGGAGGGGGCGCCCAGCCGCAATTTTTCTGTGTCGCTCCTGTGATTTGAATCAACTATGGGGTTTGCATTTCAGTACCGGGCGATATATCTTGATCCGCCTGCATGATCTTAGTCCTGCCTATAACGCCTGACATTCGCTGTTTCCTCACAGATACATCCGAATCGAGCTGCATAGCGCCCACCGAGATTCGTGGTACTGGTTCGCCCATCGAGACGAATATATTCGCAATTTATTGAGGTATTTAGAGATGTCAGAAAGACAGACCGGAACCGTTAAATGGTTCGACAGCGGAAAAGGCTTTGGATTTATCGAGCGTGAGGGGGGGAAAGACCTGTTTGTCCATTTCCGCGCCATCGTCGGTGAAGGCCATCGCTCGCTTGAGGATGGACAAAAAGTGGAATTCACGGAAGTCGAAGGCAAAAAAGGCCCTCAGGCCGAAAACGTGGTCCCCCTGTAACGCTTTTTCCCATTCGCTGTCAAAAATTCACATGGAGCGGTATGCCCGCACCATGGCTTCAACGGATTAAACCCGCGCAAGGAGGCGCAACCGGCATTTCCCAAACACTACACAAGGTCAAAATCATTGATTACCCTTTCGGTCCGTGGTCTCCCCAGATCGACCACAGAAGAGAGCCTGACTGCGCTCTTTACGGAATACGGCATAGTCCGTTCTCTCAAAATGGCAAAAGATCTCTTTTCCGGTGATTGCAAGGGCTTTGCCATCATCGATATGGAGGGGCATGAAGCCCGGGCCGCCATCGCTGCCCTCGATGGCAGCGATTTCAACGGCGCCATGATCCGGGTGGGACCCGACCGGCCGAGGAAAGGGCGTGGCGGGAAACGGCGTTGAGCCTCCCATGGCCTCGCCAAAGACCGATTTATAAGTTCAATGGCGGCGGCTGGAGCAGCGTATCAGGCGGCTCAGCCCCCATGCGCCCCAAAGCGTGATAAGCGGCAAGACAATCCAGTAGGGTGCCTCATTCACCAGATTCCAACCCGCTGCTCCCCTCGCGGCAACGATTGCAGCCAGTGAAACGACCGGCCAATAGACAGTAATGCCAAGCGCAGCGCTCAACACGACAGGCCCCCATATCTTTCCCAGCCAGTGTCCGATCAGGCCTGTCGTGAGAAGTGGAATATAGGTCACCAGGTCACCCAACGCGAAACCGTACCAGAAGGCGGCGCCGACTTCGGAGATCTGTCTGGCCGATTCCTGGGTTCCCATGGCAACCCCGAGTTGGTAGTCGAATGCGGGAATCCCCTGTGCGTAAATGAGATAGGAGAGCAACAGCCATCCAGGTCCCTGCAATAGCCAAAAACCGATATCTCGCCTGTGCATAGCTTTAATTCCTTGAGGGATTGGCCTATAAAAACTCCACCCGCAGATTCACCCTGCGGTTCTCGGCCCGTCCTGCGGGATTGGCATTATCGGCAACCGGACGGGCGTCGGCATAGCTTATCGATCGCAACCGCTTGGCGGAAAAGCCCTGGTTCAACAAAAAGCGGGTCACGGCATTGGCCCTCGCCGCGGCCAACTCCCAATTCGACTGGAATCGCCCGCCCCTTATCGGCCGGTCATCCGTATGGCCCTCCACCGAGATATTCGCCTCTCCAATCTCTTGTAAGGTTTCGGCCAGTCGACTGAGCACGGGTTGCGCCTCTGGACGCAGTTTAGCCCTGCTGGAATTGAACAGGATGACATCGGCGATCTCCAGCGAAATGCCCTGTTCACGTTGCACGACGCTCACCTCGTCTTGAAATCGCGTCTCAATGGCGCTGATCAGAAGGGACTCCGCCGAAATCGATTCAGCAGACGCCTGCGGCGTCGCCTTCCCGGCAATTACCGGGAGTTCCCGGATGACGTCCACTGTTTCGCTCTCAACTTCGGGAGGTTGCGGACGCTGCATCGCCATCTGCCCCAACAGCACCACCAGCATGGCAAGAATGACACTCAGTACATCCACATAGGTCAGCAACCACCCGGCATCCGTCTCCTCGGTCTCCCAGGCATACCATGAGACGGCATCCAACGGACCTTCCTTACCCCTGGTTGAAACCATATCGCTCGCTCCCGTCATCAGTGAGATGCGACCAGTCGCAACTGTACCGCGGCCTGCTGGATATCCTGGCTTGAACGGATCTCATCCATCATCTCCCGGATCAGTTGCGCATGTTGCCTGTCGCACAGCATCATCACCGCCTGAAGATGCGCCACACGGCGGGTAATCAGCTGCCTGCCGCGCTGCTCCAACTTGCTGGCCAAGGGCTTGAGCAGCAGATTCGCCAGCACCAGGCCATACACCGTGGTTAACATGGCAAACCCCATGGCGGCCCCGATGGATGCAAGATTGCCCGAGCCCAGGCCGAACAACATCTGCACCAAGCCCAGCAGAGTCCCGAGCATGCCGAAGGCAGGGGCGTAACCACTCATGGCGCGCAGCATCTCGGCGGGACGGCGCAGGTGGTCCCTATCCTCAGCGATCTGCCGCTGCAGGGCGAGACTGATCTGATCCCGCGGAAAGCCGTCCAGCACCAGTTGAGTTCCCCTGCGCAATAGCGGCTCGGTAATCCTCTGAGCCATCGCCTCGGCCGGCCGGATTTCGCCGCGACGGAAGAAGTTTGCCGCCTGCAGAAAGCGCCTGAAACCCTCCTCGTCGTCATCGGTACCTGCTGGAGAGCGCCAAACATCGCTAAGCAGATGCCAGAGGGTCAACACAGCCTGCAGCGAATGGCTCATGATGGCCGTGAGCAAGGTGCCGCCAACCACCAGAAAAAGGCCGGAAACAATAGCGATAAGTCCCGACCCCGGGGCAAAAAGTTGGACACTGACAGAGAGGAGCAGAGAGAGTGATAGGGATCCTATCCAGAGATAGATGGCCAATGCAGTTCTCCTGGTTAGTGTGACTCGAGGTATTTGTCACTTTGCATGATTACCAGCAGCAAATTGCAGGCCAGAATGATTTCGAACCGTCACTGCCCGGATGAGCGAGCCGTGATAACCTTATCAAAGTGTCATTCACACATGAATACCGGTATATTTATTGACCCGGCACCCTAATAGGTTGCGTTCAGCCATCTCTCATGCACCTGATGGAGCGGATCAATGAAACGAATAACCGCAGCAGCGACACTATTGGGGCTCAACGCCCTGAACAGTGCCGCCACCGCATCGGAAGTCAACATGAACCCCGGCTTGTGGAAATGGACCGCGGTCATGGATATGCCGGGCATGCCGATGCAGCTTCCCCCGACCTCATACACCACCTGTATCACCAACGCCGACTTTGTGCCTAAAGAGCGCACACCAGGTCAAAGCTGCGAAACCATCGATCTCAAGACCGCGGGTGACAAGGTCTCATGGAACATCACCTGCACCCAGCAGGGAGGCGTAACCACCAGCCAGGGTGAGATCACCTACCACGGCGACACAGCGGAAGGGGTGATACACATCACCGCCCAGGGGATGCAGATGACGTCCAGAACCACGGGGGAGCGATTGGGGTCCTGTCAAAAGTAAACTGGCATCAAGTATGAAAAACAAGGAATCAAGGCGTAGGGTGCGGCCCTGCCGCACCATGTTATGGCAGAAGGCAAGCGCAGAGAAGCGATAGTTAATCCCTGACACACCCGCCGCTCAAATCCACCCTTCGGGTTAGTAACATGCAGGAAAAACCGATCAAGCGAACCAGATCGTTGGTACATCATTTAAGAACCGCAGCGCTCCCTACAGAAATATAACGGTCGAATGCCGAAAATCATCTCGTAGCGTTTTACCTCCGCAACGATAGACAGAAGAGACTCGATGCCATGGAAGAACTCTTGCCTTCGGACTTAAAAACCATCCTTCACTCCAAACGCGCGAACCTCTACTACCTGGAACATTGCCGAATTTTGGTCAATGGCGGACGGGTTGAGTTCGTGACCGATGAAGGGAAGCGCTCGCTTTACTGGAATATCCCCATCGCCAACACGACCGCACTGCTGCTGGGCAGCGGCACCTCTATCACCCAAGCCGCCGTGCGAGAACTGGCCAAGGCAGGCGTGTTATTGGGTTTCAGCGGCGGTGGCGGCACTCCCTTGTTCAGCGCCACCGAGCGAGACACCGACATTCTATGGTTTTCGCCCCAGAGCGAGTACCGCCCCACTGAGTACCTGCAAGCCTGGGTGAGATTCTGGTTTGACGATGCAAAGCGTCTCGAGGCGGCAAAGATCGTTCAGCGAACCCGCATCGAGCGCATTCGACGCCAATGGTTAAACCCGCGCACATGGGTCGAGAGTGGCTTCGATATGGATACTGCGAGACTCGAGACACTGCTGGCGCAGTCCGCCTCAGGCGTCGAGGCAGCAACCGATGTCACCCACTTGCTTACCGACGAGGCGCGTCTCACCAAGCAGCTTTTCAAACTGGCCGCGCAAACCGTGAGCTACGGCGATTTCACCCGCGCCAAACGCGGCGCCGGGTCCGACCCGGCCAACGGCTTTCTCGACCACGGCAACTATCTCGCCTACGGCCTGGCCGCCACCGCCACCTGGGTCCTCGGGCTACCCCATGGCCTGGCGGTGTTGCACGGCAAGACCCGGCGAGGCGGCCTGGTGTTCGATGCGGCGGACTTAATCAAAGACGCAGTCGTCCTGCCCCAGGCCTTCATCTCCGCCATGGCGGGTCATGAAGAACAGGAGTTTCGCCGGGCCTGTATCGAAGCCTTGAACCGCAGCGAATCCCTGGACTTCATGATCGACATCCTCAAACAGATGGCCCAGAAGCTTGGAAGCCGTTCGGCATGAACGTCATGTTCATCTCCCAATGCAGCAAGAACGCCCTTTCCGAGACCCGGCGCATTCTCGACCAGTTCGCGGAGCGGCGCGGGGATCGCAGTTGGCAGACCCCCATCACCCTGCAGGGCCTGCAAACCGTGCATCGCCTGCTGCGCAAATCCGCTCGCAAAAACACCGCCGTGGCCTGCCTGTGGATACGCGGCAGAGACCACAGCGAACTGCTGTGGATCGTGGGCGACATCCGACGCTTTAACGATCAGGGCGGCACGCCCACCAACGTCACCCAACGGGACGTACTGCGCAGGCAGGACGAAAACGACTGGCATCACGGGGAAGCGATCCGCCTGCTGGCCTCGCTCGCGGCCCTGTTCCATGACTTCGGCAAAGCCAGTCAGGCCTTTCAAAAAAAACTCACTGCCAACAAACCTGTAGCCGATGCCTACCGCCACGAGTGGGTTTCGCTACGCTTGTTCGAGGCCTTTGTTAAGAATGATGACGATTGCACGTGGCTGGGGCGCCTGACCGGTCTGCCGGACCAAGTCGATAACAGATCCCAAAGACCACCGTTACGCGACGGCGTGGATAATAAAACAACCAATCCGCTGAAAAACCTGCCATCTTTGGCGAAAACCATCGGATGTTTGATCCTGACCCATCATCGCATGCCCACCAATCCCCATTTCAGGGATACTCTGCCTAAAGAGCGGACACTATTGGAGATTCAGAATAAATTTAAACCCGACTGGTGCGGTGCACAACCTGAGCCCGATAAGCGTGACATTGCTGCCTGCTGGAGATTCCCTCACACTTCGCCTTTCGACAGCCGACATTGGTGCATACATGCTGCCCGGGTAGCGAAACAGATATTGCAGCGCCCTGGCTTACTGTCGACACAATGGCTGGACAATCCCTATGTCATGCATCTCACCCGTCTGGCCTTGATGTTGGGAGATCACTATTACTCCAGCCAACCCAGCCATGCGCGCTACGGCGATGCGGACTTTCCTCTGCACGCCAATACCGAAAACGGTAAGCTGAAACAACGTCTGGACGAACACCTGATTGGCGTTGAGGTAAACGCCTCCCGCCTGCTGCGCACCCTGCCGCGCCTCGAGCATCAACTGCCACGCATCGCCCGCCACAAGGGCTTTCGCCAACGCAGCAAGGACAAGAGATTCCGCTGGCAGGATCGCGCCTTCGATCTGGCAAGCAGCCTCCGAACCCGCGCTGCCCGGCAGGGTTTTTTCGGCATCAACATGGCCTCCACCGGCTGTGGCAAGACCCTCGCAAATGGGCGTATTCTTTACGCGCTGGCCCACCCCCGACAGGGCGCCCGCTTCAATATCGCACTGGGGCTGCGAACCCTCACCCTACAAACCGGCGATGCCTACCGGGAACGCCTCAGCCTGGGCGCCGAAGATATGGCTGTCATGGTCGGCGGCAGCGCCATCCGAGAACTGCACCGACACCAACAGACTATGGACAGCAAGGCCCACGAAGCCGATTCGGATCAGCCCATGGCATTGGAACGTTCGGGCAGGGAATCCAGCGAAGACCTGCTGTCGGAACACGACTTCGTACACTTCGAAGGCAGCCTGGAAGATGGCCCACTCAACCGCTGGCTGAAAAAGAGTCCCCCTGCACAAAAACTGGTTCAAGCCCCCATCCTGGTCTGCACCATCGACCATCTGACCCCCGCCACCGAAGGCACCCGCGGCGGTCGACAGATCGCCCCCATGCTGCGTCTGATGACTTCAGACCTGGTGCTGGACGAGCCGGACGACTTCGGTTTGGATGACCTGCCGGCCCTGGCGCGCCTGGCGTATTGGGCCGGCCTGCTAGGCAGCCGTGTGCTGCTCTCCTCCGCCACCCTGCCACCCGCGTTGGTTCAGGGCCTGTTTCAGGCCTATCGGGAAGGCCGCTGTGCCTACCAAAACAACCGCGGCGAACCCGGTCAGCCCCTCGATATCTGCTGCGCCTGGTTCGACGAATACAATGCCATGGGGGAAAACCACCACGCGCAAGATAGCTTTATCCGATCCCATACCGCTTTTGTAGAGAAAAGATTGAAAAGACTCGCCAAGGCGGAACAACGCCGCAAGGCCGTCATTCACCCGCTGCCGATTGACCCTGGCCAGACCCGCGAAGCCATCTGCCGGGAACTGGCCGCGACCCTGCGCGACCAGGCGAGCACACTGCATGCACGACACCACAACACCGATCCGCAAACCGGCAAGCGGGTCAGCCTGGGCCTGATCCGCATGGCCAACATTGGCCCCCTGGTGGACACCGCACAGGCACTCTGCGCCCTGGGCGCAGGCGAAAACCAACGCATCCACCTATGTGTCTACCATGCCCGACATCCTCTGCTGGTGCGTTCCGGCATCGAGCGGCGATTGGACAGGCTGCTCAACCGCAATGATCCCCATGCCTTGTTCGAGGACCCGGAGATGCGTGCCTGGCTACAGCAATACCGCGAACCGGAGCAGATCTTCATCGTCCTCTCTACCGCCGTCGCCGAAGTCGGCAGGGACCATGATTACGACTGGGCCATCGTCGAACCCTCCTCCATGCGCTCCATTATCCAACTCGCCGGCCGGGTGCGCCGCCACAGAGCGGGAGCATGCGAAACACCCAATATCCATCTGCTGGACACCAATGTCCGACACCTGGAAAGCGGTGGAACACAACCGGCCTTTTTTCATCCAGGTTTCGAAAGCAAAGCATTCCCCCTCAAACACCACCGGCTCAACGAACTGCTCAGCGAACCCCAACTGGCCCGCATCGATGCCGCCTCTCGCATCCACGAACGCTCACCTCTGGAGCCCGGTGTAAATCTGGCGGACCTCGAACATGCGGCGCTACGCGCCCTGATGCTGGGTGAGCCATGGGGAGGCGAGCAGAAATTTCCGCCGATCGACCGCTGGTGGAACACCCGCGTCGCACTCAGCGGCGAAATGCAGCGTGTACAACCCTTCCGCCACGACCCGGAGGGACGCAGGCGCTACGGCCTACTGCCGAACGAGGACGGTGACATCGAGTTCAGACGCTTCGAGCGAGACGGCAGCACGACCCTGGTCAACCACATGAAACACGACCTTGAGCCGGAACTCGGTCCCAGAATGGATTTTTGGGGTGAACCCGACTACGAAAGCGCTCTAGAAACGCTGGCTCAGTCGATGGAAATGGAAAACACGGACTGCGCGCGAAAATTCGGCGTGGTGGACCTACCTGAAAAATGGGCTGAGAATGGTTGGATTTATCACTCTACGCTGGGGTTCAGCAGACGCAGATAAGATTTTCGCTAAGCGCTCACCTAATGAGTCACTACGACAGGATATTTGCACGTGAAAGATATCGTATGTGGTCAGCGATAAGCCTATGCATGACCCCATCTGCGGGGAACAGCCGACATGGAGCCATATCATTTTGAAAGGAGACTGCAATGGAAACACCAACAAATGAGCCACCCAGTGACAGCACTCAACTCCGCGCAGTCATCGGCCAATTCATCCAGGAGCGTCTGCAACCCAAGCTGGAAAAGCTCAAAGAAGATGACGACGAAAAACGCCAACAACTGCTTGAGAGCCACCGGCCAGAAAACTGGATCGCCGATGCGGCCCGGCGAGTCGGCCAGATACAGCAGGTCACCCACGCCATAAAATACGCCCACCCGGACGCCAAAGGCACCAGCCTGAACAGCCGTGGCAACGATGCGGCCGGTGAAACCCTGGTGGGTACCCATACCCTGAAAGACTCAGGCGCCTCGGACGTGGTGGGCAATGCCGCCGCATTGGATCTGCTCAAGTTTCTGCGCCTGGAAGTGGATGGCAAAGACCTACTGGAACGCGCCATCGCCGCCGATCCTGCCTTAGCCGCGGCGCTTCCCGGAGACACTGAACAGGCTCAGGCATGGATGGCATCGTTCGCCGGCCTGACCGAACCCAAGGGGACACCGGCAACCCACAAGCTTGCCAAACAACTCTACTGGCCGGTTGAAGAAGGCAAATACCACTTGCTCGCCCCGCTGTTCCCCACCTCCCTGGTTCACCGCGTCTGGCGCACCATCCGGGAGGACCGCTTCTCCGAAGCGGCCAAATCCGCCCGCGAAGCGCGCCGAAACAACCTGCCCCATGACCACGGCATTCGGGAATATCCCGACTTTGCCATTCTGAACTTCGGCGGCACTAAGCCCCAGAACATCAGCCAGCTCAACAGCGAGCGCCACGGCGAGGCCTACCTGCTGGCTTCGACGCCGCCGAATTGGCAAAACCAGCCGCCACAGCCGCCGCTGAAGGTCGAGAGTATCTTCGAACGCCGCTTCGGCCACCGTCGCGCCGTGCGCCGACTCACGGGCAACCTGCGCCGCTTTCTCGCCAGTACGCGGGACTGGAACAACATAGCCGTCCGCGACAAGCGGGACGAACTGTTGGCATTGATCATTGATGAGCTTTTACAGTTTGCCGCAGAGCTGCAAGAGCTGTCGCCAGGCTGGAGCGCCCGGCCCGAATGCGTACTGAACCAGGAAGAGTGCTTCTGGTTGGATCCTCGCCGGGTCCTCGATGATGAAGCATTCGCCACACTGCGAATCACCACAAACTGGAGAGACCCCGTTTGCCACCGCTTCGGCAACTGGCTGAACGCCCGTCTGAACACCGACAAAACCCCCATGGGCGATGCAGAGCACAAGGCTTGGAAAGGCCTGTTGGACAAAGAACTGCGCATGCTGCGCGAGGCGTTGGACAGTGATGAATGACACCGCCGCCCTGCTGCTGCTCCCCCGCCTGCGGGTGCAGCACGCCAACGCCGTCTCCGGTCCCCTGAGCTGGGGCTTCCCTTCGCCCACGGCCTTTACCGGTTTTACGCACGCCCTGGAGCGCCGGCTTAGCGCTGCATTCGAAATCGAGTTCGGTGGCGTCGGCATCGTCTGCCATCGTTTCGAACCCCAGGTATTCAAACCCGCCGGGCGGGGCAACCGGGTATTCAGCCTGACCCGCAACCCGGTCATTGCCGGCTGGAAAAAATATGACCCTAAACCGGCCGCACTGGTGGAAGAGGGCCGCGCCCAGCTGGAGATCAGTCTGCTGATCGAAGTGATCACCGAACTGGACGAAGACGAAGCCGATGAACGGCTGGAACAACTGTTGATCGAGGTGTATACCATGCGCCTGGCCGGGGGCAGCATCCTACCCGTCCATAACGATGGTAAAGCCTGGAAACCGCGATGGTTCGAATGGCCGGAATACGCCGACGGCCGCAGGGAAAAATTCCGTCAAGTGCGCCGCCGTCTTCTGCCCGGCTTCGCCCTGGTGGAGCGTGAAGATCTGCTGCGGGAACATCTCAGCGAATTACGCCGACAAGATGCTGATGCTGATGCATTGGATGCCCTGCTGGATCTTTGCCGGCTCAACATCGAACCCGGCGCACCCGACCCCAAGAACCCGGACCAAACCCTTTGGGAATACCGTGGCAAACCCGGTTGGTTGGCGCCGATTCCGGTGGGCTACGCCGCCCTTTCACCCCAGTATCCACCGAGCAGTGTGAGCAACGCCCGAGACCAACATACCCCGTTCCGTTTCGTCGAGAGCCTCTACTCCCTGGGACAATGGATCAGCCCACACCGCCTGACCGGACTCGAGCAACTGCTCTGGCGGCACACCGCCGACAGCGAAACCGGCATCTACCGCTGCATCAACCCATACACCGACACCAACCGCAACGCATAAGGAATAGCACCATGGCAAAGCATGATTTGAAAACCGCCTCCGTCCTCGCCTTCGAGCGTAAGCTGGACCCCTCCGATGCCCTGTTCCACGCCGGCCAATGGGACAAGCGCCAAGAAGCCGCCGACTGGCCACCAGTCGGCATGCGGGAAAAGTCCGTGCGCGGCACCATATCCAATCGCCTGAAAGACAAAGAGCAGCAAAACAGCGCCAAACTGGATGCGGATATCCAACAACCCAATCTGCAAACCGTAGACGTGGCCACCCTGCCCAACGGCAGCGACACCCTGAAGGTCCGGTTTACCTTGCGGGTGCTGAGCGGCGCGGGCGTCCCTTCCGCCTGTAACAACGCAGACTACCAGGCCAAGCTGCAAGAGACCGTTCGACAATACCGTGACACCCAGGGATTCACCGAGCTGTCGCGCCGCTACGCCCTCAACCTGGCCAATGGCCGCTTCCTGTGGCGCAACCGCATGGGCGCCGAGCAGATCGAAATCCATATCCGCCACCTTCAACAAGGTGCAGAGGCCGCGCATTGGATCTTTGACGCCCACGATCTGTCACTGCGTAGTTTCGAGGCGCCGGCGGCATTCGCCAATGCCCTGAACGAACTGGCGAGTGTCATCGAAAACGGGCTGGAGGGGCGTGACCATGTGCTGCTGGAAGTCATCGCCTTCGCACGCATGGGCGACGGTCAGGAAATCTACCCCTCCCAGGAACTCATCCTCGACCGGGGCGGAAAAAAGGGGCAGAAAAGCAAGACCCTTTACACGGTCGGCGACACCGCCGCCATGCATAGCCAAAAGATCGGCAACGCCCTGCGCACCATCGACACCTGGTATCCCAACCCGGAAGGCACCCCTCTCGGCCCCATTGCCGTGGAGCCTTACGGATCCGTCACCTCTCAGGGCAAGGCCTATCGCCAACCTAAAGAGAAATTGGACTTCTACAATCTCCTCGATAACTGGGTGCTTAAAGACAAGCCCCCCGCCGTTGATCAGCAACACTATGTCATGGCCAATCTGATCCGCGGCGGTGTATTCGGCGAAAAGGAGTGATCCATGGACCACTATCTGGAAATCCGCCTCTTGCCGGACCCTGAATTCAGCCCTGGGCTATTAATGAACGCCCTGTTCGCAAAGCTGCACCGTGCGTTGGTCGACCTCGACAGCAAGACCATTGGAGCAAGCTTCCCGGACATTGGCAAACAGACGCTTGGCCAGCGCCTACGCCTGCACAGCACTGCCGATGAACTAACACGCTTAATGACGCTGAACTGGCTAACGGGGATGGGCGACCACGTCACCGTTAAAGAGCCCGGCCCGATCCCCGAAGCGGTCAGCTATCGTGTCGTGCGGCGCATGCAAGCGAAAAGCAATCCCGAACGACTACGCCGCCGGCAAATCAAGCGCAAACGCCTTGACCAGGAACAGGCGCGTCAAGCCATTCCCGATGCTGTGGCGGAACGTCTCGACCTGCCTTTTGTTACTGTAAAAAGCCGCAGCAATGGACAGCGGTTCCGGCTCTTCATAGACCAGGGGCCAGCAAGAGCCGAGCCAGTCAACGGCCTGTTCAGCCATTATGGACTGAGCGCCACGGCCACTGTGCCCTGGTTTTGACCCTTTTTTTCGGGAGTCGAGACAAGTTTCTAAAAATCAATAAGTTGGCGTCATACCGTCAAAAAAGGGGGGTAGAGGCTGATTTGCTAGAAAGTTCTTTTACAATAAGGAAATACGCGTTAGTTTTTATAGTTCACTGCCGTGCAGGCAGCTTAGAAAAGTAACCAATTCATACAAATAAACACAGTCACTGTTCACTGCCGTGCAGGCAGCTTAGAAATACCGATGAGGACTACGAGTTTAGATCACATAGTTCACTGCCGTGCAGGCAGCTTAGAAAGACCACATCTGAAAATATTTGTCGGTCAACATGTTCACTGCCGTGCAGGCAGCTTAGAAAAATAAGGATGTGCTGACACTCACGGGCACCATGTTCACTGCCGTGCAGGCAGCTTAGAAAACGCGAACGGTTGCGAAGTTCCGTAGCAAAAAGTTCACTGCCGTGCAGGCAGCTTAGAAATGCCCGTTTTTGTCGACCAGTTCCAGTTCGGAGTTCACTGCCGTGCAGGCAGCTTAGAAAAATCTGTGGGACTGCATCGGAGACGGGAAAATCGTTCACTGCCGTGCAGGCAGCTTAGAAACACTCCGCGATCGAGTGCGACTCACAGCCGATGTTCACTGCCGTGCAGGCAGCTTAGAAACATAGCGTCGCAGTTGTGCTGTAAATGTTCTGGTTCACTGCCGTGCAGGCAGCTTAGAAAAGTGACGCGGGCCAGGCGAGCATGGGTCTAAGGTTCACTGCCGTGCAGGCAGCTTAGAAAATCTTGGCTTTCTCCACTGTTGTTGGCCCACCGTTCACTGCCGTGCAGGCAGCTTAGAAATGACGGATGCGGCCCTCTATCTGCTGGGGGTCGTTCACTGCCGTGCAGGCAGCTTAGAAACTCAAGTTTCGGAGTTCAAATTTAACTCGTTCCCATGTTCTATGTGGGAACGCATCATGTGAACAGGGCGTAGGGTGCGGCCCTGCCGCACCATGCTGGGTTACGCTCCTGTTTGCTATGACGGGTTTCTTCACTTCGCGACCCCCTGACCCAATACCTTGGGTTCCAGAGCTTCAAGCTACGGTGCGGCAGGGCCGCACCCTACGAAGCTCGTAGAACATGGGAACAAGATGAACTCCGAAACTTGAGTTAGAAAAATATGTTTGGCACATTGCCCAGGACCTGGGTGTTCACTGCCGTGCAGGCAGCTTAGAAAGCCTTAAAAAATCAAGGTATTGGCTCTTCAGGAAAATTCGTGGGCAGACTTCCCTGATCCCGTCATTCCGGCGGATGCCGGAATCCAGGTGCTCCGCGACTATCGATCGTTTGTCATGCAAAAAACACTTCTCGCTGGATTAGTGGTATTTATCATTCTCGGTTTCGCCTGCGCTTCTCCCTCTCGCCAAGATGGGATCAGTAGGGGATAAGGTGCGGCAGGGCCGCACCCTACGACTCTCGCAAAGCCGCCGAGCACGCAATGGCTCATTAATATTCAATCATGAGTCGCCTTTGCCTTTGCGAATTCAAGGTGATATTGACGGGTTCTGCGAACCGGGAAGCGGTTGAGCGCTAGACACCAGCCTACCAAGCAACCGATTTTTATTCCCAATTGCCTAGGTAGTGTGGTAAATTCCCACCACTCGTCGGGTCTAGGCCGGTCTGTCCGGCAGCATCCAGCCGGGTGTCGACCAAGCAATAACTGGTCTGCGGACTGTTTGTAACACATTGAATAATCTATATATTCTGCTCAATGCGCTCGGATATCGGCTGATCAACCCCGGACTGTCCCTCACCGCCTCCCTCACTAGCCTCTGTCTGCTGAGCATCGCCCCTGTCGCTGCGGAGCCCCTTGCCGTCGAGGCCTTGCTGAAGCGCGGTTACCTGGACGATTACCACAGCAATGTGGTGTTCGGCTACCGGATAGTCACCGAGACCGAAAAATATGGCGCCCGCTATACCGGCAACCGCTTGCGTTGCTCCAATTGTCATCTCAATGCCGGCCGGCAACCAGACGCCTTGCCCCTCAATGTGGCGGGGATGTATCCCAAATGGCGCAGCAAGAACGGCCGGCGCAACGGCATCGGGCTGCGGATTCGGGAGTGTTTCGTCTACAGCCTTGACGGCATCATGCCCCCTGAAGACTCGCCGGAGGTCCTGGCCGTGGCTGCCTACATCTCTTATCTCTCCCATGGCGAGGTCATCGGCAATGCCCCTCCCGGCCGGGGGGTGCCCACCCTGCCCGATACGGGCTATGACCCGAATCCGGCCAACGGCAAGGCGATATACGTTGCCCGATGTTCCGCTTGCCACGGCGAGGATGGGTATGGAAAAGCGGGGGCCCCACCCCTCTGGGGAATGGATTCCTTCAATGGGGGCGCAGGCATGGCCGACGTGCATAGGGCCGCAGGCTTTATATGGGCGAATATGCCGCTAGGATCGGAACGCTCACTCACCCATCAGGACGCACTCGACGTATCGGCTTATATCAATATGCAGATTCGTCCCGGAGACCCGAGAAAGAGCAAACTGCTGAAACTGTTCGAATCGATTTCGGGACTGGTGGAATAGCCCGGTATGCTCGCCGTCTCTCCTTACGCCCGACCTTCGAAAGAGGTAGATCCCTTTCCATGATAGCCTGACATGCGAAATTTGCGACTGGTGTCTGAAATTTTGCCATGGAGGCCTTCGCTCGCAGGGAAGTTGAATTTGACGACTGAGGCCTTTGCCGCAATCGTCGGAGCCATTCTGGTGATACCCCAGGGCATCACCTTTGCCTATCTTGCCGGACTCCCGCCTGAGTACGGTATCTACTCGTCCATCTTCGTCACGCTGTTCGCCAGCCTGTTTGGCTCAAGTTCCATGCTGGGAGGGCCCAACACCGCTGTCGCCATCCTGATCGGCCTTTCGGTGGCGCCCTTTTCTGGCCGCGGCAGCCCGCTCTATATCGACTATGTCATACTCCTCAGCCTGATGGTCGGTTTGATTCAACTGCTGATCTGGCTGGGCAGAGGGGGAAAATATTTTCAATACCTGAGCCCGGCGGCGGTGACCGGCATCACCGTTGGCGTCGGCATCATCCTGATCCTCTCTTCACTCGACGGGATATTGGGGCTCTCTCCCTCGGGCACGCTCTTCTTCTTTGAAAAACTGTTTGTCATGCTGGACAGCTGGGAGGTGTTGATCAATCCCTACAGTTTTACCGTCGGGACCGTCACTGTCATCACCGGCCTGATCGCCAGGCGATATATACCACGCTACTCGATACTGATCGCCATGGCGGCCGGCTATCTTGCCGGTCTGATCTTGATGGGACTATTCACCCAGGTCAACACGGAGATCGAGCTGCTTGGGCATATCCCCTTTCAGGCGCTTCCCCTGTCCTACCCGAAAATGGATTTGGAATATCTGTTGGTCGGCATTTCCATGTTACCCAATGCCGTGACGATTGCGCTGATCGGACTTGCCCAATCGATGGTGATCGTAAAACGGCTGCGAAGCGAAACCGATCAACCGATCAATGTGGATAAGGAGGTGTTCGCCCAGGGCATCGCCAACACCCTGGGGGCCTTCTTCTCCAGCTTTGCGGGTTCCGGCAGTTTCAACCGTACGGCGGTAAATCAATCGCTGGGGGCTAAGACCCCCCTGGCAGGGATCCTCTCCGCAGTGGTGGTGTTTTTGCTGATTTCGATTTTCGGCCCCCTGTTGAGCCATATGCCGATGGCGGTCATTGCCGGCACCCTGATGCTGGTGGGGACTGGGATGATCAAACCGCAAGAGATCGCCCGGCTCTTATCCTGGACTGGCGAACTCCTGGTGTTTGTCATTACTCTGTTCAGCATCGTTTTTCTCGGGCTGCAAACCGGATTGATCATTGCGATCACCCTATCGATCATCATGTTCGTCCTCTCTGCCTCGAAACTGGAGATCGCCATCCGACAGGAAAAAGGGGCGGTTCAGATCCGCGTGGAAGGGCATC
Source organism: Candidatus Thiodiazotropha sp. (ex Epidulcina cf. delphinae) (assembly GCA_025656455.1). GTDB lineage: Bacteria > Pseudomonadota > Gammaproteobacteria > Chromatiales > Chromatiaceae > Thiodiazotropha. The sequence goes on from JAHXHS010000002.1 coordinate 132,147, forward strand.
TCTTTTACGCCTCCATCGATCAGTTGAGCGGTCTGCTCAAACACCACCGCTCGGAAAGCGTGGTGCTCGACCTGAGCGTGGTCTCCTACATCGATCTGTCCGCCACCGAGGCGATCGCCAAAGATCTGCTGAAGCGGGACTGTAGCGCGACCTCTTTTGTGATTGTCCTTACCTCGCAAAAAATGCTCGAACATTTCGAGCAGCGGCTGGACGGCATGCCTGTGCAGTTCATCCAACATCTGAGCGCCCAGTGAGCGCCAGAGATAGCGCTTCCCCTGTTCGGGGAGGTAAGTAAAGTCAAGCGCATCAACCCATATCAAGCTGGATCTGTCCGCAAATGAACGCCAATGGGTTGTGATTGAAAACCGTCAAGGCAAGGCACGGGATGGATAATTTCCCATTCGCGTTAATTTGCGTTCATTCGCGGACAATCAATCCTGAAAACAAGGCTCACCATCCGCTAACGGGAATCATCCAGACATAACCCAACCGATCCATCTGCCGCTCGATCCACTTGGCCCGTTTCGCGACGTAGGGTGTCGGCGGTTCGGCCCGGTACCGCCACGGATTGGGAAGAATCGCCGCCAGGCGCGCCGCCTGGTTGACAGTCAGCCTATCCGCGGATACCTGGAACCAGTATTCGCTGGCTGCGCCGACCCCATACACACCCGGCCCGAACTCAGCGATATTCAGATAAACCTCGAGAATCCGCCGCTTATCCCAGAGCAACTCGAGCATCAGCGCCAATCCGCCTTCCAGAAGCTTACGGCTCCAATCTCTGTCAGGCCAGAGAAAGAGGTTCTTCGCCGTCTGCTGGGTCAACGTGCTGGCGCCGCGCGGAGCGGCCCCATCCCCCGACTCCCGCAAGGCGTTTTCGATAGCATCGAAATCGATACCGTGGTGGTGTGGAAAACGTTGATCTTCCGATGCCACGACGGCGAGCTGCATCGCTGGTGTTATGCGCTCAAGATCGAGCCATCCGTGCTTGTATTGCGCGGGGTAGCCGCCGGGAGGATCGAGTTCCCGCTGTATCATCCAGGACCAGAACGGTGGATCGACATACCGCAGTAGAAAAATGACCGCGATAAGCAATAGACCGCTGCCAGTAAGCAGTAGCACAAGCCCTCTCAGTAAACGCCTTATCATGCCCCCTCTCTGTCGAGCGAACAACATTGGACCTCCGCCGGGTGGGAATCACCCGGCCCAAGCACTTCACCGCGGAGCGGATTAGGTCGATATGCCGTACACCCCTTGAGTCCGAGGGCATGGGCCTCTTCATAGAGTGAACGGAACTGAGTGAAATCGGTGTCGCGGGGCAGGTTCACGGTCTTGGATATGGCGTTATCCACATAGGGCTGGATCCTGGCCTGCATGGCGAGATGGGTTTTGCCATCCAGTTCACCGGCCGTCACGAAGTGGTCGGGAACTGTGTCGAGCCCCTGCATTCGCCACTGACGCCAGGCGTAATCCGTGACGTCGATCTTGAGTTCCTCTCCTGACGGCTGTCGAATCTTACGCTGATAGCGATAGCCGAATACCGGCTCCACGCCACTGGAGACGTTGTTCGCCAACAGGCTGATCGTACCGGTCGGCGCCATCGCCAGCAGGTGACTGTTGCGTATCCCGGTGGCGCCGATCCGAGTTCGAATATCCTTGGGCAATCGGCGGATAAACGCCCCTTTCAGGTATGGCGCCGTCTGCAGGGCGGGAAAGGCGCCTCGCTCTTGCGCAAGCGCACAGGAACTGCGATAGGCGCTATTGCGCAACTGGCGGAATAACCGATCGACAAAGGCGAACGACGAGCGGTCACCGTAACGCAGACCCAACATCATCAGCGTGTCGGCCAGCCCCGTCACCCCCAGTCCGATGCGCCTGGTCGCCGTTGCCTGCTCTTTCTGGGCGGGTAGAGGAAAGTGTGACAAGGCAATCACGTCATCCATAAAGCGCACCGAAATCGCTATCCACGACTTGAATGCCGGCCAGGCGAATTCAGCCTGGTCGCTGAAGGCCCCGGTGACGAATTGTGTCAGATTGATCGATCCGAGATCGCAAGCGCCGTAGGGGGGGAGTGGTATTTCACCGCAAGGGTTGGTTGCACTGATACGCTCACGGTAGTAAAGGTTGTTATCGTCGTTGATGCGGTCGATGAACAACACCCCTGGCTCAGCCGTATCAAAGGCAGCGCGCACAAGCCGTTGCCAAAGATCCCTGGCGCGCACCCTGCGATGGATGCGGCAAGCAACAGGCTTGGCGTAACCAGACCAAATCGCCTCCATCCTATCGCCCCGCTTCTCCTCACCCTTTATGGGAAAGATCAAGGGCCACTCCCCATCGCCCCTTACCGCCTGCATGAACGCGTCGGTCACCAGCACGGATAGATTGAAGTTTCGCAGTTCCCGAAAATCCCGTTTGGCATCGATAAACTCCTCGATATCCGGGTGGTTGCATCGCAAGGTCCCCATCATCGCTCCCCGGCGATTGCCGGTGGAGAGCAAGGTCTCGCACATCGCGTCCCAGATCCGCATGAATGAAACGGGGCCGGATGAGAGCGTGCCGGCCTGGGCCGCCGACACGCCCCTGGGGCGCAGGCTCGAAAAATCGTAGCCGACACCACCGCCTTGCTGCATGGTGACGGCTCCCTCCTTCAGGGCATCGAAAATGCCATCCACGGAATCCGCGATCTCACCCATCACGAAGCAGTTGAACAGGGTTACCCGGTGTCGCGTCCCGGCGCCTGCCAGGATGCGCCCCCCGGGCAAAAAGCGGAAATCCCGTAGCAGCTCATAAAAGCGGGCTTCCCAGGTTGGGGCATGTTCGCCTTCAGTGGATGCAACGGCTCGCGCAACCCGGCGCCAAGTGTCGTGGATGCTTTGATCATGGCATTTCGCGCCATCCCGGTAGCGGTATTTGCGCTCCCAGATCGTCTGCGAAAGCTCATTGTCAAAGGGTTCTCTGCACATGCTCTTGTAGACAGGTTGGCGTCACAGTTCAAAGTTTAGTACGCAGATGGGTCCCCTGGTTCAAGCCCATCCGCGAGTGGGTAAGAGAAAGCGCACTCGATCAGGGAAAGAGCCATAAATCATTAGGGTTCGGTTCTTCAACGCAAAGTTGATTGTCCGCGAATGAACGCGAATGTAAATAATCCGTCCTGTCGTTTGACTTGATGGCTTTCTAAATTTGCGTTTATTCGCGTTCATTTGCGGACAAATCCTGCTTGATAAGATTTGTTGCGCTTGACCTTTTTACCCACCCGAACCGGGGAAAGGCCAAGAGAATAAGCCGGTAAGCACCCGAACGAACCGCTTAAAGCAAGTGTTTCCCGTCGAACACCTCGGCATCCAACGAGAAGGGATCGATTCCCTCGATACAACCCAGATTGGCGCGAAAATAGCCCGGCATTCTGGCTGTCTCATGGAAGGGATAGATGCCGCAATGCTTACAGAAGTAGTGTTTTGCGGTCTTGGCGCCAAACTGGTAGAGCCCCAAGGCTCCTTCCTCCGCCTCAATCGTAAATTGCGCCGGGGGGATTGCCTGAGGCGTCATCATCGCCCCCTTGCGCGAGCAAATCGAGCAGTTACAACGTATGCCGCTGTCTATCTCATCGCCTTCAAAGGAAAAACGGACAGCGCCGCAATGGCAACTGCCCTGGTAGTGTTGTGTCATGGCCATCTCCTGATTTGTCGATGCTTCGCACCGTGAAATTATATCTCTGCTTGCGGGCTATCCGGTCACTCTTGAATTACCCCTCCCTCCGGGAGAGGGATGGAACTGAATCGATCCATAAAGAGACAATCTTCAGAAATACCTCAGCCAATTCATGATCATCGACCATAGTTTTCCGTAAACTGCAGCGAGAAAGGCATCATGAATGAGCATGCCGAGGAGCGCCATGATTAACGCAAACCAGAGAACAGCCTGGATTGGCAGCCAGACACCATCCAACAGCAAAAATCCGTTGAGTATGAACCAAAGAAAAAAACCTGTCGGCAACCCGATCAAGCCGTTCAACAGACCCAACGCAAGCCTATCACCGATTGAGGTGTCTTTTTCCAACAGCATCTGTATAACGCCATCTATCGCCTATGGCTGATTTAAACCTGAATCCATGAGTTCATCGGGGCACATCGCACAAGCTCTTGATCCGTCTAGCTATATAAAAATTCTCACCAGACCTAAGGGTATGGCTGCGAATTTTTATTACGCTATCCGAATCAATATCTTGCACGCTGCGCTCCCTCTGAACCCGCGGATTCAGGTTAAAGAATAGACCACTGAATTACGCCACAAATCTTGGGGTTATCACTTTTTTATCACAAGGGGAACAGCTCTGAACCCTACCTGTCTACTCTGACACAGAATACACTGCGGAGTCGATCCATGAGTAAGATGATAATCAGGTCCCTGGCTGTCCTGGTATGCCTAAGCGCCACCTTCATTTTCGCCAGGGCGGAGATAACGACGGATATCGAGGCCAAGCCAATTCCCGATAATCTGGCGGTCGCCACATTTGCCGGCGGGTGTTTCTGGTGCACCGAATCGGATTTCGAGAAGCTGGAAGGAGTCGCCAAGGTGATCTCGGGCTATAGCGGGGGAAAGGAAGCGCATCCAAGCTACCGGCAGGTATCGAGCGGCGCCACGGGACATCTGGAGAGCGTGGAGGTCCATTATGATCCGACGGTCATCAGCTACGAGGCGCTCCTCCAGGCATTCTGGCGCATGATCGATCCGACCGACCCGGGCGGCCAGTTCGTCGACCGGGGACATCAATACTCCACCGCTATTTTTTACCACACTGAAGCACAGCGAATCACCGCCGAGAAGTCACGCAAATCGTTGGATGCCAGCGGTCGGTACGACAAGCCGATCATTACGCCTGTCCGGCAAGCCGGCGTCTTCTATCCGGCCGAAACCTATCATCAGGACTATTATCGGCGTAACCCGGTGAGATATCGCATCTATCGCTGGAATTCAGGCCGGGACCAGTTTCTGAAAATGGCCTGGGGGGAGGAGACACTGCACAAATAGGGCTCTTACCTATATCGAATGGGTGAAAAAATAAAGCATGACGATTCCAGTCATCAGTAAAAACCTTAATTGGCCGCGAATTAACGCAAATGGGTTTATTTCGATACTGTAATCATCTACTACCCGCTGAGCGGGTAGTATGATGAAAGCCCCCAGAGGGGGCTATGTCAGGACTCGTTCTCGCTTTTCTGCGCCTGCACGCTGCCATCCTGTTTTAACACGGTACGCCAGGGCCGCACCCTTCTATGAGGCAATGTTTTCCACAACTGGCCGGGAAAGCAAAATTTCTCTCGCCAAACTCGCAAAGTGCGCCAAGAAAACATTGCCCGAGGACCCTTTGCGGGCTTGGCGTTCTTGGCGAGAGTTTCTTTTCATCTTAGGGTCTCAACAAGGGGTCAGTTTCAACCTCCCTGCCTGAACCTGTCAACCAGCTGCACCCCGACCCCGGCATGCCAAAGCCTCTTCGTGTCTCACCGCCTGAGGCGGTGGTTTATCTACATTGAATTAACCCGGCAACCTATTCATGGGACGAAGCAAAATCATATCCCCGCATTCCCCCACTGCCGGTTGGTTATAACCAGCCAAATACCCTGCTATATATCAAGTATTGATTCTAGCGCGGTTTAGGAAATATGATCCCACTACCCAGTGGAACCCTTGTCGGCATCACCAGTATCAGGGCAAGATACCATGCATTGCGCCTGAATCTTGCCGTGGACCCTGAAACACCCCATCAGGAGCTGTACGGGCTAGTGGATATCGTGGTCGGACCTGAGGATCAACAGCGCCTGCCGGGCAATACCCGCTTCCTATTCACCGGGCATACCCTGGCGGAGTTGCCGGCCATCCCCTCCTGGTCGCAGGATGACCGGGAGGCGTTTGCCGTCTGGCTGCAACGCCAGACACAGATCCGGGAAATCGAACAGGCCAGAAAGCGCATCGTCTGCGACGAATTCCCACTGATCGTACAAGAGTATCCCTATCCGCAACGACTCTACAGCACATTGGGACAGTGGATAGAGCGCATCTCCCTGCATCGGGCTTCTGCGCAGCAATGGCGTCAAACCCTGATGAACTCAAGACGCCAGGGCATTCGGGATGATGAAATTGCGTGGTCCGGGATTCTGGGTTTCCTCGACGACCAACAGCAAGCCGGGAAGAAAACGATTTCCCGCGATGAACTGCTGTCACACATCGACTTCGCAACGATTCGCCTCTGCCTAACCAATGAACTCGTCTCAGAAAGCGCGTACCAACCGGCGTTTTCTGAATCTCCTCAATGCAAGGGGGTCGAAATTAGCGGCCGACACGATCCGCACCACGCCGGCATGCCGCTCGAATACGCCCAAAGCAACCGCTACGAACACAAATCCCTGTATGGTGGGTACGACTATCGGGAGTGGCTGTTGTCACTGCCAGACTACCCCTTGTCCCATTTCACCAGCCACTACTACGAGCGCAATCTGCTGCTGCACTTTCGCACCAAACAACGTCAGGACCATCAAGGCAGACGGCTATTGTTTATCGAGGAGTTGCAGAGCGACTGGCATCAGTCCGGCGCCATGCACGGCTATCAGAATCGTTGGCCGGGGCGGATACCCCCCGCCCCCTTTCGTAAGGAGTGGATCGGCCTGGGATTGAAACTCATCCTCCTCCATGCCGCCGAAAACGGCCTTGACGCCATTGCCTGGACCCAGGGCGATGTGCATGAGTCGCACTATTTACGGCCGATTGGGCCTGTCAGGCGCCTCTACGATGTCGAGATCCCACGCTATCTGGAGCGGCTCTGCCATCGCTGGAACCCGATGATCGAGACCACCAGGATCCCCACCAAGGAGCCTCGCTTACACATCAGCCGGCAAATGGACAAATGGTTCATCACCGATACAAAAGGGAGTTTTTTCACGCCTCCCCGCTATTCACAGCAAGAAGCCATCAGAGTCATGGCGCGGCACTGCAGGCGGATCGATCTTGAAGTGCCTGCCCTATTCCTGGATAAGGGGGTGAGGGAACGAATACTCGAGGATGGATTTCCGCTATTTGGTGAAAAAGCGCTCAAACACAACGATAAAAGATGCTAGAAATTCAAAAACTCAAGCTCAGATCCGGAAAAGAGAGACCGCCGATTTCTCCCTTTTCCGGCAGCCATTCGGGTTAATCGGCCATATAGTGAACACCGCCAAAGTGCTTTTGTCCATCCGTAGTCTTGAACAGCACCATCAGTTGATGCTCACCGTTCTGACTCAAGTCATAACCAGCCATATACCACTCCCCCATCTTCATCAGCATCTTGCTACTCTCCTTGCCGTCGGGGTAAACCACCTTGGAGTTGGCGGTGAGGTCACTTATCGTCTGCCCATCCTTCTCCACCTTTACCATGAGGTTATGACTACCACCATGTTGCATGCCTTCCTTTGCCTGCATCACATGGAAACTGACGGTATGCCCGTCAATCTGCTTTTTCTCCAGGAACATCTTTGGCTGTAACGCCATCGTGTCAAGGTTGCTGTGGTCCATCGGGGTGTGATTGTGGTCCATTTCGGCATAACCGGCAATGGCAACACCGCTCAGAACGGTAAAGGTTAGGTTCTTTATGACTTTTTTCATGTTGTATCTCCACTCACGTTAGTAAAAAAAAGATCGGTATCTAACTAGTCTCCGTCCAGAAACAACAGCGCTCGTCATTCCGGCGCATGCCGGAATCCACGCAGTCGTTGAATTCCCTGGATCCCGGCATACGCCGGGATGACGTGAGTTTAAAAAATATGCATTTATGGCCAGACACTAAATAGATCAAGTTCACTCAATCAGGCTTCACTGTTTTTCAGTAGTTCCTCCGCTTCCATAACAGTTCTACTGGAATAAAACCGTTCCTTGAACTGTAATACCAGACCGTAGATCACTGGCAGAACCAGCATGCAAAGCACGGTGACACTTACCATCCCCCCAACCATCGGAGCGGCGATGCGTTGCATCACTTCAGAACCGGTACCGGAGCCCCACAGGATAGGTAACAGACCGGCAATGATGGCGGTAGCGGTCATGGCGATGGGGCGTACCCGCTCTGCCGTACCTTGCAGGACTGCATCCATCAGTTCGTCTTTGGTAAGACAGCCTGCGTCACCCCGAATGGTTCTCTGGTGGCGTGCCTCCGCTACGGCCTGATCAATAAATGTCAGCACTAGCACACCGATCTCCGCAGCCACACCTGCCAGGGCGATAAAGCCAACCACCACCGCCACTGAAAGGTTGAATCCGTACCAGTAGACCAACCAAATACCGCCGATCAGGCCGAAGGGAATTGAGAGCATCACCACCAGTGGCGAGCTGAGATTACCGAAGTTGAAATAGAGCAGGAGAAAGATAATCAACAGCGTTGCCGGTACCACGACACGTAGTCGTTCCTCTGCTCGCTCCATGTATTCGAACTGCCCCGACCACACCAGGGTGTATCCCGGTGGAATCTTCACCTGCTCGCTTACGGTTCGCTTAGCCTCGGCCACATAACCACCTATGTCCGAGGTGCTGATGTCGACATAGATCCAGGCATTGGGGCGGGCATCCTCGCTCTTAATCACCGGTGGCCCACGGCGTAAGTGAATCTCAGCCACTTGCGCCAAGGGAATGGGCCCGCCACCGGGGGTAGGAATCAACACCCGCTTGAGCCGGGCCGGGTCATCACGCAGCTCCCGAGGGTATCGCACATTCACCGGGTAACGCTCTAATCCCTCCACCGTGCGGGTCACGTTCATCCCACCGATGGCGGACTGGATCACATCCTGCACATCGCCTACCGTAAGCCCATAACGGGCAGCCGCCTTGCGATCAATATCGAAGTCAAGGTAGTAGCCTCCCACCGCACGGTCACCAAAGGCGGAGACAGTATTCGGCACCGTCTTCATCACCCGTTCGATATCCTTCGACAGGGACTCCAGCACCCCGAGATCCGCTCCACTCACCTTGATTCCGATAGGCGTCTTGATACCGGTGGAAAGCATGTCGATGCGGGTCTTGATCGGCATGGTCCAGCTGTTGGCTAAGCCGGGAAACTTGATTGCCGCATCCATCTCCTTCATCAGATCCTGGGTAGTCTTGGCAGGATCGGACCACTGTTCTCTGGGCTTTAGCCGAATCGTGGTCTCCAGCATCGCCAAGGGGGCTGGGTCGGTGGCGCTTTCGGCACGCCCCACTTTGCCATACACCGTTTCCACCTCGGGAAAGCTCGCAATGATCTTGTCGGTCTGTTGCAACAACTCCTTGGCCTTGGTGATGGAGATCCCTGGATAAGTGGTGGGCATGTAGAGAATATCTCCCTCATCCAGAGGCGGCATGAACTCGCTGCCCAATTGCTGTAGCGGCTGCAGGGTGATGCCCAGCAATACCAATGCTCCGGCCAGGGTCAGCCAACGTACTCGGATCGCCAGCGACAAGAGTGGGCGATGCACGATGTGGAGCAGGCGGTTGACAGGATTTTTTGCCTCCGAGATGATCTTGCCGCGGATAAAAAAACCCATCATTACCGGCACCAGCGTCACCGCCAGGATCGCCGAGGCTGCCATGGCATAGGTCTTGGTGAAGGCCAAGGGACTGAACAGCCGCCCCTCCTGGGCCTGTAGGGTGAAGACCGGCAGGAAGGAGACAGTAATGATCAGCAACGAGAAGAAGAGTGCCGGCCCCACTTCCCGGGCTGAGTTGCCGATGGCCTGCCAGCGTTCTCGATCGCTCAGCTTCCGGCCGAGCCGGTGGGCCATCTGTTCCAGGTGTTTGTGGGCGTTTTCGATCATCACGATGGCCCCGTCAACCATCGCGCCGATGGCGATGGCGATACCCCCGAGGGACATGATATTGGCGTTGATCCCTTGGGCCTGCATCACGATGAAGGCTATCAGGATACCGACCGGCAGGGTCAGGATCGCCACCAAGGCAGAACGGGCGTGCAACAGAAAGACGATGCAGACCAGGGAGACGACAACCGACTCCTCCAGTAGTTTGTGCTGCAGGTTGTTCACCGCCCTCTGGATCAGATCGGAGCGATCATAGACCGGCACAATTTCCACCCCTTCAGGCAGACCCGCCTTCAACTCATCGAGTTTCTCCCGCACCTTCTGAATGGTGGTCAGGGCATTTTCACCAAAACGCATCACCACCACACCGCCGACCGTCTCACCCTCGCCGTTCAATTCACCCACGCCACGTCGCAGCTCCGGCCCCAGCTGTACCTGGGCGATATCCCGCAGGCGCACCGGCGTCCCCTGGCCATCCACCGCCACCGGGATCTCCCGCAGGTCGTCCGGATTTTCAATGTAACCGCGGCTGCGCACCATGTACTCGGTCTCGGTCATCTCCACCAGACGCCCGCCTACGTCATTATTGGAACGTTTGATGGCACGCTTCACCTTGTTCAGAGAAATGCCGTAAGCGGCCATAGCATTGGGATCAACTTCCACTTGGTACTGTTTCACGTAGCCACCGATGCTGGCCACCTCCGCCACCCCGGGTACTGTTTGTAACGGGTAGCGCAAATACCAGTCCTGGATCGAACGCAGCTGGGAAAGATCCTGGTTTCCACTCCGGTCCACCAAGGCGTATTCGTAGACCCAGCCAACCCCGGTGGCGTCTGGCCCCAGGGTTGGGTTGACCCCATCGGGCAGCCGGCTGGTGACATAGTTGAGTTGTTCCAGAACACGGGAGCGCGCCCAGTAGAGGTCTGTCCCGTCCTCGAAGATGATGTAGACGAATGAGAACCCAAAGAAGGAGTAGCCCCGCACTGTCTTGGCAAAGGGCACCGAGAGCATGGCGCTGGTCAGCGGATAGGTGACCTGCTCCTCCACCACCTTGGGCGCCTGCCCCGGAAACTCGGTGAAGACGATCACTTGTACGTCGGACAGATCCGGGATGGCATCCAGCGGGGTCTGTTTCACCGCCCAGATGCCCGCCGCCAGCAGTAACAGGCTACCGAGGATGATCAGAAAACGGTTGCGCAGGGAGCCGTCGATGATCCACTCGATCATGGTTTACGTCCCCCATCCAGTGTGAGGCCACCCATATCCAGTGCATCGGCGCCGCCGTTATCGAGGCGCATCTCGTCCATCGACATGCCGCCCGCATCCATGGACATACCCTGCATATCCATAGCTTCCAACCCATCAGTGGACTGCCCCTCTTTGGCTGTCTCCAACATCTTGGCGGTGGCCTCACGCAACTTGGATTCGGAATCGATCAGAAACAAGGCAGAGGCCACCACCTCTTCTCCAGCCTTCACTCCATCGATCACCTGCACCCAGCCTTCGCTGCTCTGGCCTAACGTCACCTCCCGCGGCTCGAACTTGCCTGGCTCACGCACCACGAAGACCTGCTCACGTTCACCTGAGCGCACGATTGCCGCATCCGGCAACACCACTGCCTCCTTCTGCAACCCGGTATTGAGGGTCACGTCGGCAAACATATCCGGTTTCAAAGCCAGATCAGGGTTAGCCAGTTCCAAGCGCACCTTGATAGTACGTGTCTTCGCCTCCGCATAGGGGTAGATATAAGCCACGGTGCCTTCGAAGGTCCTGCCCGGCAGGCTCTTCAAGGTCATCTGCGCCTTATCCCCGATACGCACCGAGGGCAGTTCATATTCATAGACGTCGACCTGCACCCACACTTTGGAGAGGTCGACGAGTCGATAGAGCTCACTCTTGGGGGTCACGTACTCTCCCTCGCTCACATTCAGTTTCATCACGATACCGTCGAAGGGAGAGTGTACGTGCAACGCCTTGAATGACTTGCCGGTCTGTTCCAACTCGCAGATTTGGTGTTCCGGCACATCCATCAGCTGCAGTCGTTCACGGGAGATCTCTGCCATCTGACGGGCGCCCTCCCGGATATCAGGATATTCACTCTCACCCAGCGCCTTCAGATTGCGTTGCGCCAACAGATATTCATGCTGACTAGTGACCAACTTGGGAGAGTAGATAGAGAACAGGATGTCATCTTTCCTCACTGGTTCTCCCGTCTTGTTGATAAAGAGTTTCTCTATCCACCCCTCTGTCTTGGGATGCAGACGGGTGATCCGGGTCTCGTCGGCAATCACCCGGCCCAGGGCCCGCACTGTGCGTGAGAACGCCTGGCGCTTGGCTTTTATCGTGCGTACACCGATGTTCTGCACAGTCACCGGGTCGATCTTCACAGTGCCTGCAGGTTCATCGACTGCCCCACCGTCATCGGCATAGACCGGCAGATAGTCCATGCCCATCTCATCCTTGGTGAACACCGGGGAGGTGATCGCGGGATTCATGGGATTGCGCCAGAAAAGAGGCTTCTTCCCCTCCTCCTCGGCCGCCACAGCGACACTATCCAGCCCCGTTACAGCCCAGGGAATATGTGATGGGTAACGGCTCATAAAAATGCCTGCACCGACGCCGACCAGCAGCGCGACAGTCAGGCCGATAGGGTACTTATTCATGATTCATCTCCACACCGACCGCAGCCAGCAAACGCGCCTCGGCTTGTTTGGCTTGGCTCAGGGCCTTCCAGTAAGCGATACGAAAGTTGTTTAATTTGATCTGGGTGCGAATCAAGGTGAGGAAATCCACCTTGTCCACCTGATAGCCGGCAAGCATGGAGGCCACCGTATGCTCGGTCTGGGGAATAATCCCGTTGAGCAATAGACGGGCCTGCTCCCGACCCTGCTCATAGTCCACCAGAGCCCGTTCCACTTGTTCACGGACCTCGCGCCGGGCATCGTCCAGCGCGTAGCGGGCCGCCATTCGTTCGCTGTTGCGCTGATCCACCTCCCGGTCCTGCTTGTGACCTTGGTAGAGTGGAAGATTGAGACTGACACCGATGGTGAGAAAATCACTGCGGGAGGAGCCGTCCGGATTATCCCCTCCCCGCAGGCCGTACGCCCCCTTGAGGGTGAAGTCCGGATACTTGCTCTTTTGCGACAGCTCCAGCCGACGATCCATCGCATCCAGTGCATGTTGCTTCATATTCAACAGCGGGCGCTCATTCAGGGCCTGTTGCAACCACGCCTCGGCATCACCCAATGTCTCCAACTTGGGTATTCCGATAGGCTGCAGCTCCACCGATGCATCACCGGGATGGGCCATCAAGGCATGCAGCCGGGCCGCTTCACTGTTGCGCATGCCCCGCAGGCGTACCTGCCGCTCAAGCTGACCCGAGAGTTCCACCTGGGCCAGCAGTACATCCTGTTGCAGCCCCTCCCCCACCCTGTATTTCGCTTCCACCACCTGGACGAAGGATCGCAAACGCTCCTGGTTGTCCTTCACCGTGGCCAAGGCCTTATCCAGGTAGAAGAGATTCCACCAGTTGCGTCGCACATCACGAGCCAACATCAGCCGTGCCTCGTGGACTGCTTCCTGCTTGCCCAAGGCCGTCAGCCGCATCGCCTCGGCACGTAATTCGAGCTTGCCAGGCCAGGGCAACTTCTGGCTGATCCCAACTTGAAATTGGGTCATGGCTTCCTGGGTCAGATCAAAACTGTCGAGGGGGAGATTGGCGGCGTTGAAGAACAACACTGGATCAGATAGAGCACCAACCTGACTCGGTTGCTGGGCAGCGGCTTCTGCCCTGGCCTGTACCTCGGCTAAGCTCGGGTTGCCCTGTAGTGCGAGGTTCACCGCCTGATCGATCGAAAAAGCACCGTTGGCTTGACCACTCTGCCAGATCAGACAGCCTATTAAGGAAAGGGCGAAACGCCCCGGTTGTCGTAAGTAAGAAACCATGAATGGAAACCTGCTGCTGGTTCAGAAATTACAGCTAATGGCATCCCTCCCTAAGCACATTGGGCTGACCTGGCCGCTAATCGTGGTAGGGTTGAAAATACAAAAGCTGCCTTATTAAGCGATTGTGGGTACCGCCAGACAGCAGTGGTATCAGATACGGAGGCAGCAAAAACTCAGGCGCGGGGGGATTGGTATAGGTGGGCGTGATGAAAAGAACAGTATCTCATCGCTGGGCGGTCCCGTCACTGGAAGCAGGCCCGCCGGGTCGATGAAGAACAGTGCCGGTTGATCGATTCGTTCAAAGCCAAAAAGAGCGGAATCGCGTCGCGGCAGGGTCTGCTGCAGACTGGCGCAACCACATCCGCAATCTTGATGTAAGACTTCCAGTTCAGGCATCTGGCAATGCTGATCGCCGTCTGTGTTCATATGGGAGCCCGCTCCCATCGGCATGTGGTCCTGGGTGAAGCCCGCCAAGAGACCCTCACCCCAGGACAGCAGCAGTATTACCACCAACATCCAGCCGGCCAGTCGCAGATTGTTGTCTTGGATCAGGGGCATCAAAAAGCTTTTCACTAACTTAAGGTTTTCACATTCTCATGAAAGACATTGCAGGTGACGAATGGTTCCGTCGTTGAGTGCCGAATCTGACCACAGTCCATAATCGGTCACAAGTCTATTATTTTTTCCCTATAACCGGCGATCGATTACTTGACTCATTAATCCGGTCAATGGCACTACGTCTACGCCATCTTACGGTGTAATTGATGATGACCGGCACCAAGGTTAGTCCCCCCAGTAACAATACAGTGAGCAGTACCTCATCCAGGCTCGCTGCTGTCAACTCTCCACCAAAGTGGGCCAGGAGAAAACTCGCGGGGATCAGACCCGCTACTGTTGCCAGGATAAACCGCCAGGTCTTGATGGGGGTCAGCCCAGCACCGTAACTCACCAGATCGAAGGAGAGGAAGGGGATGAGCCGAGAGACAAACACCATGGCCATGAGGGTGTTTTGCGACCCCATCCAACCCAGTTTAAGGTGCTTGCCGAAGACAGACTTCATCAGCTCATAGCCCAGCAGACGCGCAATCCAAAAGGCGCCCAGAGCGCCGGCACCCGCGCCTGCCACTACGTAGATAGTGCCCCAGGTATGCCCAAAGGCGGCACCTGATGCCAAGGCGATCGGTGCACTGGGAATGGGGTTGATGACAACCGCAACCGCTATCAGTGAAATGATGCCGACTGGCCCCCAGTAACCCAACCCCACAAGCCAGCTTTGCAGGCGATCACTGTCTGTAACAATCGCCAACAACCCGGATTCTTTCAGCAGGTAGTAGACAAACACAACAATCAGCAGAAAAAGACCGAGTATCAGGATCCTGCGCATCATGGGGGTTATCCGGGTGGTCAGTATGATTGAGCGCATCAATGCGGGATTAACCTGGTTTGCTATTTGGGTGGTTTGTTGCAACAGGCGGCTGGTGGCGCCTTGGCGTTGTCCCGCCCATTGCTGTCGGTAAACGTGTACCAGCTCATCTTGCGGCGCGACCACCAATTATCCAGTGGTGGGAACCCCACATGCTCCAGTTCGGCCACAATCGTCTGAAAGTCTGTTCCCGTGATGTCATACAACACCACAACCTGCTGTCTGCTCGCATCGGCGGCCACCTCGCGAATACCCGGTAAGGCGTTCAGGGCGTGTTCCACCGCCATTCCATCTGCGTCATGATTCAATGCCGGGACTTTGATCTTGCGCCTGACTTCCCAGGCGCCAATGGATTTCATAGGATCTTGTGTTCTCATATCGCTCTCCGGTGTTTGTTCAGCCACCAATATCTTTGCGTTTTTGCTCGAACTCCTCTTTATCGATCTCACCGCTTGCGTAGCGTTCCTTCAGGATATCCAGGGCGGTCTTTTGTTTTTCAGATGGACTGTTACTTCCTCCCATAGCCGCCTTTACCACCCAAACGATCACAATGATCAACAGGACCCAGAACAACCACATGAAACCGCCACCAAAACCCATTCCAAAGCCATCGCCCATCATAATCAGTCTCCTCGTTAAACCGCTGCACGTCTGAGTCTTAATGCATTACCGATCACAGACACCGAACTGAAGCTCATAGCCGCTGCTGCAATAATCGGTGAGAGCAATAAACCGAATACGGGGTACAACACACCCGCCGCCACCGGCACCCCCAGGGAGTTATAGATGAAGGCGAAGAAGAGATTCTGACGGATGTTACGCATAGTCCCCCGGCTCAGGCGTCGGGCACGCACGATGCCACGCAGATCACCCTTAACCAGGGTTACGCCGGCACTCTCCATGGCCACATCGGCGCCCGTGCCCATGGCGATGCCTACATGGGACTGAGCCAGAGCCGGAGCATCGTTGATACCATCACCGGCCATGGCGACTATGCGGCCCTCTGCCTGGAGCCTGCTGACGATCTCGGCTTTTTGATGCGGCAGCACCTCGGCCTCGACCCGATCGATACCCAGCTTATCGGCCACGGCCTGGGCGGTTGTACGATTGTCTCCCGTCAACATGACCACCCTTACACCCTCAGCATGCAGATCGCTGATGGCCTGGGGTGTCGAGTTCTTGATAGGGTCGGCCACACCGATCAGCCCTACTGCCTTGCCGTCAATGGATACGAACATAACGGTCTGTCCTTCCTTGCGGCCCTTTTCCGCCTCTGCCTGCAGCTCACCTGGCGCCACGGAAAGCGACTCCAGCAGTTTGAGGTTTCCCAGCGCAACTTTTATCGTGTCGATAACGCCCGTCACACCCTGGCCGGTAATCGAATCAAATTGGTTGATGGAAGCAAGCTCAATACCTTTATCCTTGGCGCCACGCACGATGGCCTCCGCCAGTGGGTGTTCACTGGCCCGCTCCAGACTGGCGGCCAAGCGTAGCACCTCACTCTCATCGAAACCCGGGGTGGCCTGCACGGAGATCAGCTGCGGCTTGCCCTCAGTCAGCGTACCGGTCTTATCCACCACCAGGGTGTCCACCTTTTCCATGATCTCAAGCGCCTCGGCATTTTTGATCAGGACACCCAGGGTTGCCCCCTTGCCGGCACCAACCATGATCGACATGGGTGTCGCCAGCCCCAACGCACAAGGGCAGGCGATGATGAGCACGGCTACCGCATTGATAATGGCGTAAGCCAAGCGGGGCTCGGGGCCGAAGAAGCCCCAAACGATGAGGGTGAGTAGCGCAATGATAACCACTGCCGGCACAAAGTAGCCGGCGACGATATCCGCCAGCTTCTGGATGGGTGCGCGCGAGCGCTGGGCCTCGCTGACCATGCGTACAATCCGGGCCAGCAACGTATCGCTTCCCACCTTCTCGGCCCGCATCAGCAGGCTGCCGGTGCTATTCACCGTAGCGCCGATCAGGCGTTCGCCGGCAGTCTTCTCCACGGGGATCGGCTCCCCGGTGACCATCGACTCATCAACCGCGCTGTTACCGTCGGTTACCACACCATCCACGGGCACCTTCTCCCCCGGCCTTACCCTCAGGATGTCGCCGGGCATGACCCGTTCCATTGAGATATCTTCCTCGTTGCCATCACTACGGACGATACGGGCCGTCTTGGGAGCCAATCCCAGCAGTAGCCTGATGGCTGAATTGGTACGGCTGCGTGCCCGCAACTCCAATACCTGTCCCAGCAGGACCAGTGCCGTGATCACGGCTGCGGCCTCGAAGTAGACCGGAACAGTCCCACCCTGATGCTGCATGTCGGGTGGGAAGATACCGGGAAAAAGCAGAGCGACGACACTATAGCTCCAGGCCACCGCTACACCCAGGCCGATCAGCGTGAACATGTTGAGATTCCTGCTCACCACTGATTGCCAGCCACGCACGAAAAACGGCCAGCCTCCCCACAGGACCACCGGTGTAGCCAGCGTGAACTCAATCCATTGCACCCTCTTCATGGACAGACCGTCGGGCAGCCAAGTGGGCACGAGGTCCGCTACCATGGCAAGTAAAAAAACAGGCATCGACAACACTGCGCCGATCCATAAGCGCCGGCTCATGTCGATCAGCTCTTCGTTTCTCTCCTCCACATCAACCGTACGGGGTTCCAAGGCCATGCCGCACTTGGGGCAGTTGCCGGGATGATCTTGTATCACCTCGGGATGCATCGGGCAGGTATATTCAGTGTGGGTCGCAGCAATGGATTCACCCATTGGCTCCAGCGCCATGCCGCACTTGGGGCAGGTTCCGGGGTGGTCCTCCTGGATCTCCGGGTGCATGGGGCAAGTGTAGACAGAGGCAACCACGGACGAATGAATACTATCCTTCGTCGTGGAATCAGAGTGGGATAAGTGGTCACTTTCGTTAATCCATGTTTCACTTATCTTTGCCAGATGTTCCATCATTGTCTCCTTGAGTTCCAGTGTGACTGATATTCTTCATCTTCATTGCCCTTCATCGACTCAATGAGATGACAAACACTGTTACCATCGGGAATACCATCCGGCATCTGCTTCCACTGTTCCAGTGCTTGCTCCATGCGCGTCTGCAACTGCAACATCTGCTCAATTTTTTCACGATTCTCCTTAATACGTTGCTGGATAATCCGACGTACATCTCCGCAGGGAGAATTACCCAAGTCTGAATGCCGGGTGATCTGCTTGATCTCATTCAGAGTAAATCCCAGCTGTTTGGCCATCCGAATGAAACGCAGGCGTGATACCTCTTTATTATCAAATTGGCGATACCCATTCTCCTGATGTCCGGCAGGCCGGATAAGACCGATACGTACGTAGTAGCGCACCACATGGGCAGGTGCCCCACTCTGAACAGCGAGTTCATTAACTGTAAGCATCGTTCCTATCCTCCTGCCCGTTCCCGATGGGTTACTTGTTCTGCAACTCGACCGGCTGTAATCTTCGCTTATGTCTAAGCCTACAACCTGTGAGTTACACACAGGTCAAGCTCTTTTTAATTCACGATTTATCTCCGAGGCGCCTCTCAGCCTTTTTTATTGGTTGCATAGGTTTGCCGGCCTGAGTATTTCACTCATGATACCACTGGTTCATTGACGCTGGCTGTAAGCATGTTGCTGGTTTTCGCAACCAGCCAGCCCAACCAGGCTCACCAACATCAGCACTATCAATGGATCATTGTCATTGAAGGACCTCCGCACGAGCGGAGATCAGCAGGGAAGTCAGGCCCTGGGTGGGCGGAAGAGAGAAGAAGAAGACCGGCTGATAAAACCGTGGTCCGTTCGAACGTATCCAGGTGCGACAGAAGCGTTCGTGAGAGATAAAAAAACCGGAAGTATCGCCAACGTGCAAGAGGCGCATTGGCAGGATGAGCAGCCATGACCGCCACAACCTTCATCAACATTGCATTGCTCATAGTCGTGAGTCGTATGATCACTATTCACAACCATGCCATCACTCTGCATACCTGCCATCTGATGCATCCATCCTTCCTGTTCGGAGGATGCGGTAAAACCGGCTATCGCTCCCTGCAGTGGAGACAATCCAAGCAGTAGTGCGAGTAGAACAGCCAACAATTTTTCAGATGATCGGTACATACATGTAGATTTAACTGAGACTCATGCTTAATTCTAATCTTTTTCGGCAGGCAATACTTGTAAAAGTTCCATATCCTACTTTCACTCGGGAAATCATCCACTACCCGCTCTGCGGGTAGTGGATGATTCACGCTTGATGAATACCCACTCGATTTGGGGAAGAGCCACAAAACCAAAATCACCGCTCATCATTTGTTTTTATCCTGAGAAAAAGTTTCATACTTACTCCCGGCCCTCGATGGCCGGGGGGTTAACACTATGTTGCATGTGAATTTCTCACCGAAAGCCATGTCTGAAACCAATCAAGTTGCCGGCTTTCGCCTGCTGCTCCGGCGTCAGGATAGCGTGGAGGTCACGGCTAGCAGTGGTGATCTTTTGCATCTGTTCCAGCCCTTGCTCATGGAAGATGAGACGCTGCTCTGGTGTTATCTGTCCCGATCCGAACATGGCTTGTCGATGCGCAAGCATCAAACCTGCCTTGCCTTTCATCGTCTCTGCGTAGGCATTCCAGGCAATCTCCTGGTCAGAAGTAATACCTATCGTGTCCTTCAGCCGTGTCAGTTGCTGATCCACATAGGCGACTGAATCACCGCGCATCATCAAGCCAGGTCCAACACCAAGATCATGCATTCCACCTGGTCCGCCCATCATCCCGTGGTGGCCACCCCAACCGGGGCCGAATCCACCGCGTGCAAATACACCTGTGGTCACACCAATGACGAGTGCGGAAGCCACTGCGATACACAAATAGCGTTTAGTTGTCTGTTTCATG
This sequence comes from Candidatus Thiodiazotropha sp. (ex Epidulcina cf. delphinae), assembly GCA_025656455.1. Lineage (GTDB taxonomy): Bacteria > Pseudomonadota > Gammaproteobacteria > Chromatiales > Chromatiaceae > Thiodiazotropha. The sequence continues at coordinate 152,228 of JAHXHS010000002.1, forward strand.
ACCGTCTCCTTTTGCGTTACACTGCATCAAATTCGTTGTTTAGCCTCATGGCTTGATTCTAATTAAACCGCACTTGTGTAAGCACTCAATGTCAAATACAGGGCTTTTTGTAATCTTCTGTAACAAGGGCTTGGGAAATTACTGCAGGTTACAATTCAATCCCGCACAGGCCGGAAAAACACTTTAGATTTGTAACCATGAACACGCCAGAAGACCATATATTGGTTGTTGATGATGACCCCGAAATCCGCCACCTGCTCAAGTCCTATCTGGAAAAGAACGGCTACAAGGTCACCTCGGTAGCAGAAGGTAACGGAATGTGGATGGCTCTGGGCCAGGCTAGATTGGACCTCATCATTCTTGATCTAATGCTGCCGGGGGTTGACGGAATGGAGCTATGCCGCACACTACGCACACGCTCCAAAATACCGATCATCATGCTGACGGCAAGGGGTGACGAGATGGACCGTATCCTGGGCCTGGAGATGGGCGCGGACGACTATTTGGCCAAACCGTTTAGTGCCAGGGAACTGCTAGCCCGGATCAAGGTGGTGCTGCGCCGGGTAAGAGAGTTGCCAATTGATCCACTAGTGGACGCACCGAAGAAGCTCACCTTCTCTGAATGGACACTGGATACACGAGCACAACACCTCATCTCACCCGATGCTGTGGTGGTGCCTTTGAGCCATGCCGAGTACCGACTGCTACATGTCCTACTAAACCACCCTAACCGGGCTCTCACCCGCGACCAATTACTTGATTTGACCCAGGGGCGGGACGGAGGACCCTTTGATCGTAGCATCGACGTCCTTATCGGCCGATTGCGCCGACGACTCGGCGACGATGCCAAGCAACCGGCATTGATCAAGACCGTACGCGGTCGGGGTTACTTGCTTGCGAGCAAGGTCACTTCAACAATCTGAAGAAGGTTTTCAGGGCCATGCATATTTTACCGAAATCACTCTTCGGCAGGTTGGTGCTGGTGCTGTTGACGGGCTTGGTCCTGGCACAGCTGCTATCGGCTTTCATACTATTGCGTGACCGGGGACAGGTACTGTACGAATCCATTCGAGAGAACTTGATCCACCGTACGGGGGGCATTGTCCGTCTCCTCGACTCCCTCCCCTCCCTGGATCGCCAACAGCTACTGCCGCTATTGGCCAGCCCGGAACTACGCATCACCCTGTCTGATCAACCGATTTCAATCCCACAAACGATTCAGGACTCCGGCCTCGCATCGAAGGTGGTTCGGGACCAGCTTCTCAAACAGCTACCGCAACATACCGAGATTCGAGTTTCCCTCGAAGGCTCGGTCATGGAACCGCAGATGCCTTCGATGCACCGCCGACACATGATGGGAGATGGTCTCATGTCGGGACCCTGGGCCTATATGCACGGACTGCATACCATGGCACGGTTTATCCACGTCCAGGTGCAGTTGCAGGACGGTTCCTGGGTAAGCTTCGAGCACGGCCTACCCGAGCATATCTTCAACTGGCCGGCTCGGCTCCTCATTGTCCTAGCTGTTTTGCTGGTCAGCGTGATATTGCTGTCGCTCATCAGCGTGGGTTCAATCATACGACCCTTGCGTAACCTCAGACAGGCGGCCGAAGGCCTCGGCAAGGATATCCGACAGTTGCCACTCCAGGAGACCGGTCCTACTGAAGTCAAGGAGACGGCAAAAGCCTTCAACACCATGCAAAACCGACTCAAGAACTATATCGAAGACCGAGCCGGTATCCTCGCAGCAGTCTCACATGATCTCAAGACACCACTGACCCGAATCCGTCTACGCACCGATTTGATGGACGATGAGGAACTGCGGGCGAAGACCCAAAAGGATCTTGATGATATGGAGTCCATGGTAAGCGCGACGTTGGACTTCATGAGGGGTACTGAAACCAGAGAGCGAAGCCAGCATTTGGACCTGATGGCGCTCCTGGAAAGCGTTCAGGGGGATATGCAAGAAGCAGGTAAGCATGTCCAGCTCAAGGAACAAACGATCGAGCCCTATAATGGCAAACCGCTAGCCCTACAACGCTGCATCGTCAACCTGGTTGAGAATGCCGTACGCTATGGCGGGCAGGCCGACATACGGGTTGAGGATAGCAAAGCAGAGGTTGTCATTTTCATTGATGACAACGGCCCCGGCATCCCCGAGGACGCCCTGGAAAAAGTATTTGAACCGTTCTTCCGTTTGGAAAACTCTCGTGCACAAAAGACAGGGGGAACGGGCTTAGGTCTTGGCATTGCCCGAAATATCGCACGTTCCCATGGGGGTGAGTTGACGTTGTATAATCGCGCCAGGGACGGATTATGCGTCAAACTAAACCTGCCAAGGTGATTTTTTAGCGGACTTGATCCACGTGGTTGGTCTCAACGACACCGGCCTTGCCTCAGCCGTATTTAGCACCTTCACAATGTGGAATCTATCCAAAATCAAAGTGGCATTAGGGCGTGGAAATACCTTTTCTCAGATTGGACTTATATGGAAAGTCAGTATTACTCGAGTTCCAATCTCATCATCACTATTCAGTACCACTGTACCACCATGCTCTTCCACCACACGCTTGACCAAGCCTAGACCCAGACCTGTACCTTTGGACTTGGTGGTAAAAAAAAGCTCAAAGGCTCTTTGCAGAACCTCCTCACTAAGAGTTTCACCGACATTTGTTATCTTTAAAGTCAGTTTATCCTCTTCGCGTTGCAATAAAACGCCGATCTCGCTTCCTTGGGGACTGGCTTCTATGGCATTTTTAATCAGATTTAACAGAACCTGGTGGATTTGTTCTTTGTCTACGCGCATTGCCGTGCAATCGGTGCAACTGTCATATTTCAAGTGGATCCCCTTCTCTTTCATGAGGGGCTCCTGCTGCTTGAGCACTTTACTAAGCAAACGGTCCATATCCACTGGTTTGGCGGACAGATTGACCGGACTCACATAATCCAGGGTTTCCGACAAGAGGCCATCCAACCGGTCAACTTCGCCCAGTACCAAGCCTACGCGCCGATTCTCCCGATCATCAAGAGTGGCCGAACTCTTCAATCCTGATAGCGCAAGTTTGATAGAAGCCAGAGGGTTTCGCATCTCATGTGTGAGCACCGAGGCCATCTGGCCGATGGTTGCGAGTCGTGTCTTAAGAAGCACCTCAGCATGGGCCGCCTCCAGCGCCTTTGTTCGCTCCCAGACCTGGGACTCCAGACGCCGCTCGTAGATCCTGCCGATACTACGCATAGCGTAGTAACCCAAAAGAGTAATCAGGATATAGGTCAACAGTAGAACAGCATCCAGATGCCAGTGAAGATCACCCATGAAATCGATCATAGTCTTTTGGTCATTCGCAATCCCGAGGACCCAACGATCAGGTTCAGGCATATTCATCTCCTGCAACCAGATAAGTATCGGGTGTTTATCGTCACCAAGAGCGCGTACCGCTCCATTTTCTTGCATTACAGCGGCTTGCGAACCATCTAACCTGGTTGCGTGTCCCAGCCAGCTCTGTTTTATAGGGACAGGAGAAGTGAACGGCCTTTCACTATCCACGATGAGCGCTTGGCTATTGAAATTGAGCACGAAAATCCGAAAGCCGAAAGCTTTGTAGTCATTGATAGCATGCGACAATATACTTGCAACATCTTCCGAATTGCTTTGAACAGACAATTCGAGTTTAGAGATGAGGGCAGAGGCGATTTCCTGGTTGTGTTCGATATCATGAGCTATCAGTCGCTCCTGGAGATAGTTGACGACGTGGGCGGTCCCGGAAAGACCGATTCCTGCCACTATCAAACCCATCAGGACGAAGCTTAGCCAGGAAACCGTCGAGGGCTTCCATGCCATATTTTTGAATAGAGAAGTCATCGCTCAGTTCTCATAAAAGATTATTGTTTCGTGAACGCCAGCAGCATTTTGATTGTCAATCCACTGTTACAAAGCATTAATATCAGTTCGACTTAATAATATCCACAAGGTTTAGCTATGGCGAATGTTCTCATTATCGAAGATGACGAAGTATTCAGTGAGTTACTTGTCATGCATCTGGAGGATAGGAATCACGTACCTCATACTGCCAGTACCCTGAAACAGGCAAGGCAGCTATTGGCGGAGAGTATTCCCGACGCCATTTTGCTGGACCAGCAACTTCCAGACGGCTTCGGTACCGATATTCTGAAGGAAATCGCCGATCATTCCCCCCACCCTCCTGTAATTATGATCACAGGCGTGAGTGACAACACTTTGGCCATTCAAGCAATGGGGCTAGGTGCCCATGACTTCATTCGCAAGCCGATGGATGAGCTTGGGTTAGACACAACTCTAAGCAACGCACTGAAATCCCACCGCTTATCCCGTCAAGTATCAGCAATTACCAATACCCAGGACTATCAAGTAGATATTGGCCAAATCGTAGGTAGGAGCCCATCGATACTGGAGATCTGTAAGACCATTGGCAGCGTTGCCTCTCGTAATGCACCCGTTTTAATCACCGGGAAGAGTGGAACCGGCAAGGAGGTCGTGGCACGGGCTCTCCATAATCACTCCGGTCGTACTGGACTGTTTCTCCCCATCAATTGTTCAGCATTAGCTGAGAATCTGTTGGAGAGTGAGCTTTTCGGCCACGAAAAAGGCAGCTTTACAGGGGCTATAGTCCGTAAGGAAGGCAAATTCGAGCAGACTGCCGACGGCACCCTTTTTCTCGACGAATTGGGTGAAATGTCTGCCTCTCTGCAGGCAAAACTGCTTCGGGTAATCCAAGATGGAAGCTTTGAACGGGTTGGCGGCACTCAGACAATGCGCTCAAACGCACGAATACTTGCCGCCACCAACCGTGATCTCAAAATAATGGTCGGTGCGGGCCACTTTCGAGAGGATCTTTTCTATCGACTGAACGTAGTACACATTCATTTGCCCTCCTTGCGTGAACGCATGGAAGACCTGCCACTGCTCACCGAATATTTACTTTCTAAAATCAATGCCCTGCAACATACGGCAGTGAAACATATCGCAGAAACTGCATGGCGCCGCATGAAGGAGTACCAGTGGCCCGGAAATATCAGGGAGCTGGAGAATATCCTCACCCGTGCAGCCGTTCTCGCGCGCAGTGATACTATTACCGCAGACTTGCTCGCCTTGCCAGATAGCATTGAGACTAAGGGTTTTGAGACCAATAAAATAATAGATGGTATCCCACCACAACTTCTCTCCCTAGATGAGCTCGAGAATGAGCATATAAAGAAAATCCTGGAATATACTCATTGGCACAAGGGAAAGGCATGCGAAATACTGGGCATATCCAGGCCAGCGTTAGACCGAAAAATCACTAAATATGAACTATAACGAATGATCAAATCCCGTAATCGACTTAATTGTGTACCCTGGTGCATTCCTTCCTTGACTTGGCTTGGCAATAACACTGCAAACAAAATGAACGAATCGTGAAAATATTTATCGTTTCACACTATCTCAAAGAAAAGTCACACTGTCGTACTTATCTGATACTCATCAGTATCCTATTGTTTTATTTACAATATCACGCCATGTAAAAAGTTGGCACAGCAACTGCAATATCAATAACAAGCCGTCGAGAAAGACAGCTTTTCAAACATAATTCATATTGAAATATAGGGAATAAATCATGAAGAAGATATTTGCAATCGCCAGCCTTGCCCTGTTGACTTCTGTTGTTTTGGCTCATGACAAGACATTCGGTGAAAACCCGGATATGTATGGTAGTCCACTGCTTGATCATGGCACTGCAGAGCGAGACCAGGCAGTACAGATGGGTATGGGCGATAACTACGCAAGCCAGCTTATTCCTCAACCGGCTGATCATACGCACAAAGCAGAACCGGCAGATTATTCCGTAAACGATCCTGATAGCAATCAGGATATCCTTCCAAACTAGACAAATATAGGAGACCCCCCAGCTCTGCTGGGGAGGCATGCTCAGTTTGACAGTTCCGGAAATCTCACAGTAACTCCCATGTGTGAGCCGCCAAGCACCACACACAGGAGAAACCATGAGATCAATAGGCAGTTTAAGTCACACGCGCTGGGAGTGTGAGTACCACGTTGTGTTCATCCCGAAGTATCGGAAAAAGGTGATATTCGGGCAGGTTCGATATGAGTTGGGAACAGCAATTGAACTGGAAGAACCTTTAGAGGGGGCAAACAGGATTTGTGAAGTGAAGTCCGGCACTGGTTGCGCTTAAAAAAACAGTTATCGGATAACCGATAACCGTTTAATTTTATAGTCTTTATTGGTGGGTCGTGCAGGGATCGAACCTGCGACCACCTGATTAAAAGTCTAGAATACTATCTATATAAATCAATGCCTTAGAATAATATGTTGACGGTTTTTTCTTTCGTCACGCCTTTAAAAATCAATACATTATGAATAGGTTGACGGTAAATATTTATGAAGTCACTCGTAATTCTGGCCCAGTATCTCAGCGGCTCGACCGACGGCTATGAGCCCTTGCGACTCCATGTATTTAACGCCGTCGATCAGATCCTGATTATCGGAGTCGATCGACCGCGCCGCTTGCAGCGTGAACATAAACGCCCCGACGATGGGGTCGGTCGATTGAGCGGCAACGATTGCCGCCTTCTCGGTGATCGTGAATCGCCGTAGTAGCTCGGTCGGTGTTATTTGATACACAGCAGGGGCCGGACCGGGATCGGGCGGCGTTGGCGCGGAGAATTCCACGCCGTCATACGCCCAGCCAGGCCCGACAGCCGGCTGCGCTGTCACATCCACCATGCCTGGGTGGTCGAGCGTTGGAGATACGATGGCGTTTATTACAACCCCGTTTTCGATTATCGCTAGTCTATGCATAAGTCGCCCCTTTATTCGAACCACGTAATGATACAGATACCGTCGGCACCGTTTCCGCCGGCGTATGGCGTGGTTGTCGTGTCAGAACTAGCACCGCCACCGCCGCCACCAGTATTCGCAACCGCATCGCCACCGTTACCAATAGCGCCGCTCGCACCGCCGCCGTTGGCAGGCGATCCGACTAACACACCATAAGACACGTGGTTTTGTGTGATTACACCGCTGCCGCCGACACCGCCGCCGCCATAACCGTATAACCCAGGCCCAGGCTGGTTAGGCGCATAACGCGAAGCATAGGTACCACCACCGCTCCCCCTGTAGCCGAAAGTTGACGCACCCGCCAGGCAATACGCAGACTGAACAATATCTAGCGGCACAGCGGGACCACCAGCGCCGCCGCCAGAACCGGCGATTCCATAGTCGATTCCCGAGCCACCAGTGTTCCCGTTGCCATCAACGCCTGGCTTGTCGAGGTTTACGTTAGCGCCACCACCACCACCCGTGCCACCGTATGCCGTCAGATTTGCGCCGTTGGTTATCGTGCTGTCACCGCCACTTGTGCCTTTGTTAGCCGAGAGGGTCGCGGACGCAGCACCACCCGCACCGCCCGCGCCTATTGTGACGGTTAAATTGCCGGTCACTGCAAAATTCCGGGCAATCACTTGGCCACCGCCACCGCCACCGCCGCCCCTATTGATGGCATTCAGTGTCGAGGTTCCACCGCCACCACCGCCAGCCGCAACAAGTAGGACGTGAACGGAGTCAACACCCGCAGGACGGGTCCAGGTTCCGCTTGTGGTAAAAACCTGCGTTTTACGCACCGCCTTGGCGGTCGAGACATTGGCGTCCAGTCGAGCCATCGTGGTGGTGTCGATATTGTCGAGATTGGCCGCGCGTGTCGCCGTCAACCGGGTAACGAGCGTTTGCACCTTACCCAGCAGTCCCATCAGTGTAATCATAGCGTTAACTCCAGGCGTGGCTCAGATAGGAGCCGTTGGCATCGTAGGAAAGCGTCATCTTGCCCAGGGGGTAGCCGGTGGCGCCCATGGGCTCGTAAAGGGTCCCGGCATTGGCCGAGTATGCGGCGACAATGATCTCTGGATTATCTGTCGCGCCCCCGGTCGTTCCCCAGGTGATCGAGAGCTTGATGCGCTCGGCCCCCTTGGCATAGACCGCTTGATCGGGTTTGGTCGGGTCGATGGCGGGCGTGCCGTCGCTGTCTTGCAGTTCGGCGCTCCAACCAGGGAAGAATCCGCTTGCGATAATCGCGTCGCGCACCGCGAGCAGATTTTCTCGGGTGGAGTCGAACGCAACCGTGCCGTTTTCCGTTGTCGGGTCCGGCGTCGCCGGATTGAAAACCGTGTAGGCCATGGGTTAAACCCCTTTAAAGGTCCATAGAAATGAATTGGCAACCTGATTGCCGTTGCTGTCGAACAGGTAGACATCAAAGGTGGTCGGATTGCCGGGTTGGATATTGTCGACGACGCCGGTCAAGGCGGATGTGCCGATCGGCGTGATGACGATCGATTGGACGGCGGTATATTCGTTGCTGGTGGTGATCGTCGTCGGTAGGGTGGCGGATGACGCGCCGGTTCCGTTCTCTTCCCGCGGCACGGCGTTGACCCGAACCAGCAGGGTTGGGATGGTGGCCAGCAGGGTCGAGGTTGTGGCCGTCTGGATGCGAATCCTGGCGTAGCGGGCCGTGGCCTTAGCCGTTAAATTTACGTACTGATCCCACTGAACATTGTCAGCGGACAGTTCAAGGTATGCGGTAATGGATCCAGATAAGGCAGAGAAATCAATCTCAGCCACCCAAGTACCGGACACCTGGGTACCTATGTCCCAAGTCTCCGAAAGCATCTCTGACGAGCCACCTGAATGATAGGTGACCAGCGGATTGGCGTAGCTCGACATCGCAAGCGGAAACATACTTGCTATCGTATCGCCGATCTCGGTGACGAATCGCCGCACGGCATCATTGCGCGTGAGTTTGAACTCACGAACGTTGGTCAACGCCGGAGAGTCAAAACTGTACGAGTCGACCAAGTATGCGCCGCTATCGAGGGTTACGGTAATCGTTTGCCTCGCCTCATTTGTCGAGTATTGGCCTACCGAATCAACCGCCTTAACCATGAAATCCCAAGTGCCTGCAGGCGCGTCTTTAGATACCAGGCGCAGGGCATCGACACGATCCAATAATATGCCGTCATCCCAGTTGCCGCTCTGAGCGACATAGCGGACCTCATACCGCCAGATATCCAGGTCGATAGCCGGCTCCCAGTTCAATCTCACTTCGCCACCAACCTCGAAGCCAGTCAAGCTTGGCACATCGCCGGGGATGAGATACTTGCCGTTTGCGGTAATGTTGACGGTCTGCCAATCCGACGCAGCGCCGATACTCGATACCGTGCGCACCTGCACTGTGTAATAGACCAAATCTTGCACCGCCGGGGAGGTATACTCCGGATCAGGCACGTTGGCCTGATGTACCAGCGTAGCGCTGTCCATTACCCGCACATCCCAGTGATCTAAGTATGTGAATTCTGACGCGTCCCAGGTCACCGCCAGGCGCGACAGATAGTTGCCGTTCGCCACTTGATAGACCTCTTCGACAACCGCCAGACCGGTGGGCGCTGGTGGGTCGAGGGGCGACGGCAAATCGGTATCGGTATAAGTTGGCGCGGTCTCGATATTGTCGGAGAAAACCCCCGGCTGGTATTCATACCCGGATACCTGCCAACGCCCCGGCTCAATAGGTGCCACCTCAGTTATCCGGATGGGCTTAACCGTCACCCCCCGCGCGCTGGTCAGGGTGATCACGTCGCCAACCTGATCCTGAAGCGCTTCGTCGTGCGTTACGAAACTGACCTCGAGATCTGTCAATGTCAGGTTATTCAGACGTTCGACCGCTTCGCGCTGGGCCTGGGAATACCGATCGATACCCGGCAATCTAACAACCGACTCGCGCCACTCGAGAGACCCATCAAGCGCACCAGACAGATAGGCGTAGGCCGGCGCATCCCGCCATTCACTCGCCTGTTTATCGGTGTAGTTGATCCGCATCACGGTAGGCGCTGACATCACGTTTTTTAGTTTGATGCGGAGCTTTGGATTCCCTTTATCGTCGGCAACAATATCATCGTCGGCGAACGCTCGCGTCACAGACGCCGGGCGATTACTGATGAGTTTGGTTATTGCGCCCTCATTTGCGACAAAACACCCGGCGTAAACGCTCAGGGCATCGATCCAGGTATCAACCGACGTTTGGTTATTTAGTAGCAAACCAAGTGTCCGGCGTTTTTCGACACCTTGCACAAGGTCGTCGCAATCATCCGCGACGGCCGACACGCTCGCCCAATCGATGGATCTGCCCCGGCCATATAGTGCAGATGTCTCAAGATCCGCCAGCGCAAGGGCTGGGTTATCTGAGTAGATCCAGGTAGCGCTATCCGTAGGCGATTGCCCAACGTCTCGCGGGTCATACACTTTCCTCCCTCGAATTTCTGCAACGAACTGAGGTACGCCCATATCCCGCGACGCGCTTACCAAAACAACCGAATAGGCCAAGCCAATCGTTAGGCCACGAACCGTGGTGACCAGGTTATTACTCCACCCGGCGATAGCCGCAGCTAGCGTCGGATCAACATCTTGGGTTGTTGTACCGGTGTAGTGTGTTGCCGTTACCGATGCCGGCGCAAGATTGCCGTCGGCCAGGTATAAGTTGTCGATCGCTTCGACTTCGCCCAGGCACCAGACGAGCAACATCAACAGTCGGCTATTGTAATTGGCAACTTGCGCCACCAGCGGACCGGTACGATATCGCCCATAGCCGAACGGCACGAATGCGCCTGCCCCCGCAATGGACAATTGCCGGGCCTCGCTGGTGTCAGCGACAGCGTTAACAACCCGACGCGGTATGACAGGCAGCGTAGATGATTTTGGCGGCTCGGTGTCTGGTGTAACGTTTGCCGATACGACCGGGTAATCAGGTAGCAATAGCGTCATCGGGATTCCAACACCAAAACATCACCAGCCCACGAAATACGGGTGCCTGGCACCGGCATATCATTACCAAGCCAGGCCGATAGTGGGATGCGCGGGGTCTGGGCGGTCATCGCGCCAGACGATATCAGTAGCAACGTCACGTAGTCGTCAATCGATGGCGCTGACACTGCCACGCCTGAAAATATATGGACGGCGTCGGCTGCATCATAGGGCGCATCGCCATAGATTTTATAGATATCAACCGGGATATCCCGCACACCGTGGCCCAACACCAACGCGCCATAGCTGTTGTCGTGGTTGGGCAGCCGCAAAGATGCGGACATGCCACCACCCTGACTCTTTTTCAATGACGTAACCTGCACACCACTTTCGCTCCACAGTCGCCCGTTCCAGGTTACGTCACCGAGAGTCGATAAACGTATTGCCGGGGTGTACCCAAGATAAACCAGATAGATCGGAGTTGTTGTATCCTGCGATATCGCAGTCGCTACCTTGGCGGTTACTGTTCTGGACATTACGCATACCCTATTTCCGGGCCTCCTGGCTGCCCTAATGAATCGTAGTTAACCAAGATCGGCAGCCGGCTGATTGCCTCAGCTGCCGCGCGGATTTCCGCAGCAGCCTCACGTTGGGTTTCCGCAACCTCTGCAAGTACATCCGCGAACCGCTCGCCACCCGCTTCGATCGCAGTAACCATCGCCGCCCGTAGTTGCTCTGAATCAGCTACCGCCGCACTACGTTCCTGATCGAGTTGAGTATTTGCCTGGTCGAGGACCCCCTCAAGAAAATCAACGAATTCGCCAGCTACTTCCGATTTCTGTTCGCCGGACAAAACGCCATACGCTTGATTCGTCAACGTGTTAATTTGCTGGACGACCCTGTTAATTTCTGCGGGATCTGAGAGACTCGCAAGCGACGAAGCCAACGTCTCCGCTTTATCACTGAAATAATCGTACTGCTGCCCGGTATCCATGACCGACAGTTGAATGGCCTCGATGCTGCCCTCGATGGTCTGTGTCAGCCCCTGTTGGACTGCGGTGATCTGATTCAGATATTGCAACTCCAGGGTGTAGCGCTCGCGCAAGCCGGCAACCAGTCGAGTGCTCGCTTCTGTCGTCCCATCATATGCCTCGCCCAGACGATGCGTCGCATTGATCGATTCATGAAATCGATCTCGTAGTGTCAGTTGCGCTTCAGCGAGTAGGCTCGCCTGATCTGCCAGCAGATCTGACTGAATGTAATCGTCGATCTCTTTCAAGGTCAACAGCCGCTGCTTCAGATCGTCGAAGGTATTTGCACCCAGTTCGACGATATGCATAAACCGAAAATCGATTTCGTCCGTAATCACGCGTAGGCGTGCGAGCATGTTCTCGGTAAAATCATCTGCTCGGTTATCCTGTGCTGTCCAACCATCTAATGCCTGGCGAATGCGTGCTGTCGCCTCTGGCCCAAAAGCGTCTGAAATAGCATCGTCGATCGCCGTGATATTATCGAGCGCGCCCTGCAACCGCTCCGCTTTAAGACCTGCGGAACCCATATCAGTCAGGCCCAGGTAACCGAATGCCCCCTTTGATGTGACATCGTCCTCGAAACCCTGCGACAGCGAGCCACTTGCTACGGGTAAAATACCGTCCGAGTCATTAATGTACGTCGCCTCGGCTCCGGTGCTGAAAGAGTCCCCCGCAAACCCGCCTATTAAACCACCAACGACTGCGCCAATTGGCCCAGCCACAGCCATCCCAGCCATCGCGCCGGCCATCGCCCCGGTGCCGGCATGCTCACCCTCCCACAGCGCACTCCCCGCCATACCCCCGATGGCGCCTGCGGCTCCAATCCCCGCCATACCATAGGTATTACTCGTCCAACTAAACCCGGAACCTACTGAGTCCATAAACCCCAGGCCTAGTGCATTGGGCTGCGCCCCTCCTGTTGAGCCGAACCAGTCTGCTGCGCCTAGCGTACTCATCATGCTGGATACATCACGCTGTCCGGTCGCAGAGTTATAGGCTATGCTGGTATTCGCGGATGCGCTCGCCGTTGTACCCCCGCCGACCATACCCATCTTAATCAATAGCGGTCGAGTCAACGCCTGGTGGGCCATCTCGGCCAACATTGTTTTAAAGCTGTCGAGCAGCGACTCACGGAAATTCTCGAACCCATCCAGGCCAGCTTTCCAAAAACCGGCAAACGACTCATCAATCCGTTCTCCGGCCTTCTGCCAGGCCGAGGCAAAGGCATCGACCTCGACGCTGGCCTCCGCTGTCGCCGTAGTCAGCGACCGAGTAGATCTTTCAGCATTCTCCTGCCCGGTGGCAACCATGCTAACAAGCTCATCGTATCTCTCGAACGATAAGTTACCCGCGATGACTTCAGCATGAAGTCGATCCATGGTCTGCATAAACTCATGTGTCGCCCGCGCTTCTTTGTCGATCGACAGAATCAACTCTTCAAGTGTATCTTTTTGTTCCTTCTTGGCTTCTTTATTGGCCTCCGTTGCGGCCGTGTTAACCTGGGTTACTTCGGTCGATTTCTCGGTTGTCGTCTTGAGTGCTGCGATTTTCTTTTCAGCGGCCGTTACCTCTTCCTTAATTATTTTGAGGTGATTTGAGTACGCATCCCATGCGGCACCGCCTTTTTTGCCGTCATCTTCTAGCTGCTGAAGCTGATTAGTTACATTTTCGATAGCAGGTTGTAACTCTCGAATTCGCTCCTTGAACTTCAGTATCGCTTTTTCGCTTGCGCTGAGTTCCTTTGGTACTCCGTGCAGGATGGTTTTAAACGCTTCATTGACTGACCCCGCAATCGCTGACAAAAAGCCTTCTGTCTTAGCCAACTCGGTGAATTTATTGATTACGCGGGTGAGACCTGGCGCCAGCTTCAAGATAAGCTGATCAGTTAGTCCTTTTGCCGAATTGCCGAGCTTTGTAAACGCATCGTTTGCCGCTTCTGCTGCGGCAACCTGGTCTTCTTTCAGGGACAGCCCGAGTTCACGAGCCTCTTCGCGCATCTGTGCGATAGAAATCGCGCCGCCTTCCATGGTCTGAAGTAGCGCCACGCCCTCGGAGTCCCACAGCTTCATCGCCAGGCGCACGCGATCAGCTTGTGTGTCTACGCCCTCCATGGCGCGTGCGATCGCCTCGAATTGGTCTTCGGGTTTCAATCGATTGAGGGATACCGCTTCTAGTCCAAGCTCTTTAAGCGCGTTCCTCGCTTCGCCTGTGCCCTGCGCGGCTTCTGCGATGCGTCGGGTTTGGCGTTGCCAACCGATCGTCAATTGCTTAAACGTAACGCCCGACAATTCAGCGACATGCCTATATTCTGAGAGCGCCTCAGTAGACGCGCCGATGCGTGCCGACATCTTACCTATAGCGTCGGCCGATTTGAGCGTACGAGATACGAGAGATGAGAGACCCGCAACGGTCACCACGGGTACGAGGGTTTTGAGCAGGCCGGACATCTGGCCGAGGCTGTTGCCATAGGTTTTCGCAGCCTGCGATCCGGATTTTTTGGACTTATTTAGCGCATCAAGCTGCGACCGGGTGGCTTTTAATGAGCTGACCGCCCCTTTGGCGTTACCCGATACTATGACGCCAGTTTTATAATTTGCCATCTATGTCAGTCCGGTAAATTGTCTAAATAACCCCGTTCGATCAGTCGCACCGCGTCGAATAATTCAAGACGGTCGTCGACATCGAACAAACTGATAACGCTAGTTACTGCGGAATAGTCGAGCGAGATAGCCCGACCCGAGAAGTGGTTTAGAATGAATTGAGTATTTACGCGCCGAAAAATTTCCCAAGCTTTCCAGTTGTCAAAATAGACTGTGAATTCCGTGTCTTCAGACTGACTTTCTGCCTGATTAAGTTTTGCAATTTCCGTTTCGATACGCTCTTGACTTGCCCTACAGGCTGCCATTGCTTTCCGTAGCTCTGAGTAATCTCCCTGGACGTTACCCCGCCGACCGGCGAGATGAGCGCCCAGGTCTAGGAGTTTTTTGCCGCAAGCGCGTTGTATCCAAGTTGGACCTTTGCAAAGCCTTGCACGATCGCGTTGCGATATGCCAGCAGTCCCCAAATCTCTGATAACGTCTCTTCGTTGAGTTCGACGGGGGTGCCGTCGTCGTACTCGATTTTCCACGACACAAGGTGTTCTTTGACAGTTTCTAGCTCGTCACGCTCGCCGCTCTCAATATCCGCGAACAACTTTCTCACTTCGTCGATGTTGTTGATCTTCTTGAAGGTCAGCTCGATCTCATCGTTATCAATTTTTCCATAGTCGTCCATGAACTCCGCTTCGACCTTCAGGGTAATTTGATCTTTAATGCCCTTAAATACTTTAGCCATGATTAAACCTCGACCGTTGAAGCGGGAGGCAGACGAGCACGGTCAACACCCATCCGCCCCACAAAAAATCGTCAAATGACCGTTATGTTCGATTACGTGGTTACGATGGTGACCTCATCGTTGCCTGCGTCCGTTGGGATCAGCGAGAGATTGGCCTGCAAGGTGGTTTCGCCGTTTGCGTCCGCATACGTCGGCTGCAGCAACTGCGCACGCGGTACATTGATCGTTACCGTGTTGCCCGCTGCTGTGCCGTGTACGATCTGCAACGCGCCGAGCGTGTTAACCTTGGCAGTCGTAAAAAAGTTTTGAGTTGCCAGGGTAGGTGCAACGAAATTGATCGAACCGCCCGGCTGGCGATCGACAATCTGGACAACCTCTTCATTGGGTCGGTCTGAGTGTTGCACGTCGACCGCCATGTCAAGCGTTAAACCCTCCAGGATGCAGTCGTAGCCGTGTAGCGATACCGTCGGGGTATTGACGTTCGATACCAGTATCGGCGTTTGCCAGCCTGTGAAATCCGGCGTAGGATCCGCGACGCTTGAAGGGTCTTGCCACAGGCCTGTAAACGCAAAATTGAGGTATGGGATGGCATCACGCCCGAACTCCACGGAAACAGTGCCTCGCGCGCCGGTCATCGCGTGTTTTTGCCCGTCGCGGAAGAAATACAGCGTCAACGACGGTTCGGCGCCAGAGATGGGCGAGAACGTGACGTCCGTCGCTGCGTTGACGGTCTCACTCCAACCGCACGCTTGCAGCAAGGGCGACCACTGAGGCGGCGCATCCACCGCACCGCCGCCCGCGACCTCGACCTTAAAGCTGACCTGCACATGAGAGCCAACGTGGATCTGCTGGTTATTGCCGAGGTATGGTCGAGCGTTATTCCGGCTTACAGTATTACCCGCCAGCGGGGTAATAGTGGGCTCAGACACAAGAATCGCATCGGAACCCAAAGGGGCTTCGTCAACGCCGTAAGACGATTCCACGGCGGCAACAATGATAGTCTTACGAGTTTTAAGACCCATGGTATAGACTCCTTATTTCAGGCATAAAAAACCCCGCCGAAGCGGGTTGGTTGGTGAAGGTTAAAAGTTTTAAAGTTGCTGTATATAAAGGGCATCGGAATAGATCTCTTGCCACAATGCCAGACCGCCGCCGCCGTCAAGTGCGACGCCCTGTTGATATTCGATGGGCTCGTATGCAGAGCTTACCTGTTGTCCGAGCAGCGCCCCTTGTACCTCCCGGCGTAGGGGTTCGATGTTTGTCGCGTTCGACATCAGCATGATAGCGAACGTCTGGTGCTCACGCTGTCGGGTCAGATTGACCAGCTCAGATTGATCGGCATTTGTACCAACCGGGAACACAACTGCAGCTGGTGATGTTTGAGCCGCCAGCGCTAAAACAGTGAACGTTATCTCGATATTTGCTTGAAAAACCGCCTGCTCATCGTCAAAGTCGTACATCATGTCTTGCGCTTCTATCGACCAGGTACTGGCCTCTATGGCGGTTCGCACATTGCTGACCTTTGCAATTAAATTGTCGAGACTGCCATCTCTGATATACAGATGATAGGTATCGACCTGGGCGGTATGAAAACCATCGACCAGTGTCGGCGTGCTCCCCATCAGATGAAAAACCAAATTCGGATAGCTCGGACTTTGCGGCAGAATCATATTATAGACACGGTTATCCATTGCTGGATCGAGCACGTTTTTCAGTTCCACCGCTGTCGATACATTGATCTTTGTCACACCGGCGTTTGCTACAACCACCTGAGTTAACGACGGCGCATTCGCAATCAACAAATCAACATAGGGTTGTACGTTCATCCGATATGTCTATCCAAAAATGCATGTAGTTTACGATTGAACAAGGACTGCTGCCGCGACCGGGTCGCCTGTAGTGCTTTCCAAACGATTTGACGGCCACTGAACCCAGGATGCTCTACTGAAATTGCATAGCCACCGCCGAATTTCAAAACCTTGCGACCTCTGAATCGGTTTGTTTTCCCAACATCCGGGATCGTATGCGGACGGACGCCACGTTCCAGCCAGTTCAATTTATAGTTTTGGTCCCACTTCTTGCCAGCCGGCGCTCCGATACTCCCGGCTACTTTCCGAGTCGCACCGACCAGCAACGCGACCTCATCAGATGAAAAACCGAGTCGGACTTTTGCGGATTTTGATATAGACCGGTGACCAATCGATTTCCTCAGTGAACCCGTCACATCACGAACACTGGTCTTGATATTCCGCTTGAGCGGCGCCACCGACGCGACGAGCGCTGTGCGCATGCCCTTGGTTGGCAGGTTTCCCTCCAGCCGCTTTAATTTCGCTATCAGGGATTCAATCGGCGGATCAAAAACAACATCAACCATTAACGATTCATCCAGTAGTTTGCGTGCCAGTAGTTCGCGGCCCAATAGTTATCGGCAAACATATCCGATGCCATCTGCTCACCTTTGTATGAGCACATCAACAGGGTTGGCCTACGTCGGTTTTCCTGGTTCAACACCGCTTTGATATCGTAGATCCTGCGGTTATGGACCACCCGCATGCCCGGATCGATACCGTTGATAAACCGAACGACAACCTTCAGCGTGACATCGGAATTCACTTGATCGGCGTCGAAAAACTCACGGCCGGATATCGAATAGACATCCGCCCGCACCGTTGCAACGTCGCCCCAGTTTTTAACCGCCTGGCCGCTATTGCTGCGTGTGACAGTCGCCCGCTGAATCGTGATTTTGTGACGCAGATTCCCGCTGATCATGCCGCGTGGCCTATCAGTTTTACATCGACCTTCCACCACTGGCCTTGCATGTGGGAAACGCTCGGCGGTTCTTTATAGTGCACGTCGTAGGTTTGTTGATCGACCCAGGTAAACGAGAAGGTAATCAGCCTATTATTCTGCCAATCCGCAAATACTGATTCCGCCTCTGCTTGGGTCACCAGCGAATGCGTAATATCGAACTCAAAAACATCGACGGCCTGATAATTGCGAACTCGAACCCCCCCGGATGCGGTGAGATTTACTGATCCCAGGTTTAACGCCCGGCGGGTTGATCTATTATCGATCGGCAGAACTGGGTACCCATCCTGAACGGGTGACGCTAGCGGCCAATAGTCGGCATGCCAATAGTTAGTCGACCAATACTGGTCAGCAAAAAACGACATTACGCGCTCGGCGTCACCGACATGGCCGTGCGGTTATTGCTGGCATCCAAGGTGGCCGCGACACGTTGCGCCCCGCCGTTGGGCGTACTGAATGTTGCGCCGCCATTCGACGTCTGACCGGACAAGATCGAGAGTAATATAGACATAATTTGTTGTGCTGTGAAACTACCCTGGCTCTCGCAAACAGTCGCCCATACCTGAGACGCTATGGTTGCCGCCGTTGGGTCGTTCAGAGCGGCGATTTCCGTATCGATGGCCGCGAGTTGAGTCGAGTTAGAATCCATCTCGGCACGATTTTCAGCAGCGGTTGGGATGGCGGCAAACTGAGTATCCAGGTTTGCAGTGGCTAGGCCGACAGCCGCCCTAACGTCGGCTGCCGCACTCGCCTGAACTTCAACCACCGTTACCGGCATATCGGCCACGCCATATTTTGCATCGTAATGACCCTGCGAAATAACACTGCAATGCCTCCATATGGGCGTATGAAGGCTTGAGTCCTGGATCACAATCGTGAGATCTCCCGCGGTATCTGTGTCTGCGGCTGTCAGCGTCAGATTATACCAGCCATCCGATCCAGCGACCGCGGCGAATGTTCGGCCAGAGATGTCGACCGTCGCGGCGCCGTTATGTTTCAACAGCTCCGCTTGATCAGCAGCCCCAAGAGTCAATGTAGTTTCGGGCGTGACGCCATCATTTGCGTCCATGGCCGCGCCGATGCGTACATCAACGCTGGTCGATTGTCGTAGATCTGGCATTTTAGTTACTCATCTGTTGACGTAAATTATTCAGGACGGGTGTAATATTAGCAGCAAGATCAGTTTCAACGCCTGTTGACGTGACGATATCGGAGTCAACGCCGCTATTTGTGTGCACTGAATGCTTGTAATAGGTCGTTCCAGCCTGAAGTCCTGTTGCGCTATCTGTCTGTACACCTGTTACTGTTACAGTTTTACTGCCAAATGCATCCGATGCAGTGCCAGCCTTTAAGTCGGCTGCAGATGGCGGCGTTGCGCTTTCTGAGAGATACCAATACCACGTCCCGCTACCGTG
Organism: Candidatus Thiodiazotropha sp. (ex Epidulcina cf. delphinae); assembly: GCA_025656455.1. Classification (GTDB taxonomy): domain Bacteria; phylum Pseudomonadota; class Gammaproteobacteria; order Chromatiales; family Chromatiaceae; genus Thiodiazotropha. Next base: position 171,632 of record JAHXHS010000002.1, read on the forward strand.
GTCAGTTGTAACCCCGACATCCATTGTCGTCTGGCCTGAAGAGGTTAAGCTTGGGCTTGATAGTGTCGGCTGCACTGCCAGCGTGAAAGCGTGCGGACCGTACATCGTGCTGGTCGAGTTGTCCCAGACATAATACGTGTCGCCAACTGTTGCTGGAACGGTCTGTGTATATGTGCCATTCGGCGACCATGTGACGTCTGTGATCGTCCCAATCAGGCCGATATCGCCATTCACCATCGTCAGTGCGAAATCAGTCAACGCCATCTCTTGTAGCGTCTCTGATGGCTCGGGAACAGTAGACCCGTCGTAGTTGACAGATTCATATCCAGCAGGGACAGTCAGCGTGATAGCGAACCCCGTCGCGTTTTCGTCGCCGGTGTCGTTCTGCACGAATACATAAGCCGATCCAGGAGGCAGTCCAACAGGGACAGTGACAGTTATGGAAGTATCACTCCACGCCGTCTCCGTACAGAGGAGATCAACACCTAAACCATCAGATTGCGTATTGAGTCTGACTCCACCGGTCCCCTGCACTGCCTCGAAATTGGTCCCGGTAATAACAACGCCGGTCTGCCCAAGCGCGACCGTCTCGTCAGTATCGACATCGGTAATTGTTGGTTCAGGCCCTGGAGCAGCCGAAAGAGTAACAGTAAATCCGGTGGCGTTTTCCTCGGTATCGGTATTCTGAACAAACGCATATACCGTCCCAATGGAGAGCGCACCTTGTACCACGGTTATCGTAATTGAAGTATCCGAGGCATGCGTCGTTACCGTTTGAGCAACATTAGTCCCTGTTCCATCGCTTGCGCTATTTAGACGGACGGTAGCGCCAGACGTAAGAAACCCTGATCCAGTGATAACTACGCCTGTTTGTCCAGGATAAATATCCTCGTCAGTATCAATATCCGTAATCGCTGGAACGGTTGCGCCAGCAGGCTCAAAAAAGGCCCCGATGTCTCCGCCTGCGGAACCGGCTCCTCTTAGCTCAGATCCTGTCGCTATACGATAGTCGTCATTAGCATAATCAACAAAATCGTCTGTCCCGAGAGTAGTGATCGAGTTAGCGCCAGGCAAAAGAGCATCATTACCGGCATTGTAATCGCCAGTCAGCGTGCCGGTGTCGTGTATGATGACCGTGTTGTTATTAGGCGCATATACAGCACAATCCTGTATATCAACAGTCGGGCCACTCCGAAGATAGATAACGCCAGACCAATCAGTCGTGTCCTTTGTTAAAAGCGTGCAATGATCAAGATTGCAGTCCACGTAAACATAGATAGCGCGCCCTTGAGCACCTGTTGCGATATAGAAAACAGATCCTGTTGCGCTGACCGGCGACGTTAACGCCAAGTTCAGAAACTGCTGACCTTGAACGCCGCAACGATCAATAGCCAATCCGTTACACGTATCGCCGGTGCTTGTGATGTCACCGATGACATCAAGATCTTCTATCGAGACGTTATCAACTCGAACATCTACATCAAAGCCAGCCCCCGCTATATTAGCGTGAGTTCCACCGAAATTGCCGTCAAATTCTTCGCCTGCGACAGCGCGGATTGTGCAGCCCAACGTCCAGCCGTCTCGGATCTGTAGATTAGCCGTTAGTGTTGTTGTGCCAGACACTTCAGCGATAGGACCAACGCCAGAGTAGGTATTGTTTTGCTCTGCCGTCTCCCATGCGTGTAAATCCGCATAATCAGGCGTTCCCCAGCCGCTTCCTACTTTTGATATTGCTGGCATTAGGCTAACTCGTTCACGTAATCTTCGATCCGTAGACGACCTGACGGCGCGATGGCAAGCGGGTCCATCGTGCCAACAGCGAATCCATTGTCTATCTCAAACTGATCTGGAATGCCGTCGCCGTTTGTATCAGTTGGCGGTGCTGGCGTTGAGTAAGTCGGAAAATCAGCAGGATATGAAACATTTGAGCGAATCGCACCGGTTGTATTCGTAAAATCGTCAATTATTCGCGTGTCGACAGCATCCCGAAAAGGTTTGTTTGCCCCAACGGTCTGCAGAATCTGCGCTGCATAAGCAGCCGTCATCGGCGTGATAATTCCACCCTCGGATACAGCCCATGGTGTTAGCCTGCGCCACGTTTCAGGGAGATCTTCATCCATCCAGTGATTACCAACATTCCAGTGGGGGTCTGATTGCAAGAGCCTAGTTGACCCTATATTACCCTTTACATACAAGTATGGTCCTGGGGTTCCCGTTGCTGCCTCATGCGTAATCTCTCTGGAATATGCATTTGAGTCTGGTCCTTGTTTACAATAAAACTCCTGCCAGTTCATGTGGCAGTCATTCCCGGCGAGCGGCGAGAGCCCTCCTTGCCAGTTGTAAACAACATTATTCCAAGCATCGCCCAGCAACGTTGCCCCAGTTGCCGTGTCCGGGATGTTCAGTAGTGGATTTCTGTCGGAATTATGAGCGTAATAGTTGTGATGCAGCGAGATACTGTTATCTGCAACGCCATCTCCACCGATCAGCATCCCTTTGCTGTGATCACCAGCGACCTTGCCGTTTCTCAGGCCCTCGGCGATAATCGACCACTGAACAGTAACGTTTGTAATCCCGCCCGTCAGGCTACAGTTTTCATCAACGCCCCAGCCAATAGAGCAGTGATCGAAAATCAAATTATCAGTAGTGTTAGGCCCCCAAATGTGGCCGAGCACTTGCAGCGAATCATGAGCGTCCTCGTTGTCGATATTGTGAGATCCTACTCTATATCTCATGTGACGCATGATGATATCGCTAGCGTTAATAACGACTGGCCGACCGGTTATCAAAATACCGCCAGGTGATGTTTGTCCGGCAAATGTCAAATAGCGAGATGTGATGCTGAAGTTGTTTGTCAGATTAATGATTCCTGACGTACGAAATATAATAAATGTGCCCTCCTTGCCTGCGCCAGCACACGCTTCACGAAACGATCCAGGTCCGCTATCATTCAGATTATCAACAAACGCAATCGATTTCGCGCCGGAATACCCAGCAGCCCCGCGAGTAAAGGCCGCCATCCCCTCAGCACCTGGGAATGCGCGTAGCTGCGTGTATGATCCGGTAGCGCTCGGGTCAGCGCCACGAACTGCCCCGTCATCGCAGATTTTACAGATCAGAGTGCCCATTAACGCATTCCTTCATGATCTGACTGGCAGTCGTCTAGCTGAATCTCTAATCGCTGCATTCGATGTTGAATCACCTGGTAATCTGATGTGCGCTCTTCAAGCATGTGGCACTGAGATTTGAAGTGTGCTAAATCATTAGCATGCTGCTGAACAGTATTCCAGAGAGAAACGATACCGCCAGTAGTCGATAAGATGAAGGCACTAATAATCGTAGGCAGGATCTTGTCACGAAAAGTCTGTACTTTTCTTCGCTCTTCCGAACTGTCGTTTGCCACTTTGTAACCTCGTTTTTAATGCACATAGCCAACCTATTGAGTATTAATCAAATCAACCAAACGCGCCTTGCTCTCAGAACAGTCATAGTAGTATCTCGCCGCCTCCATGTAGGCCTCAATAATCGAGGCAAAACTACCATCTAAAGGGGCCGGCAACTCTGGACAGGATCGCGCTAACTCACCGCTGACAAGAAGAGGGTCGGACGCTACAAACAAGCTCTTGCAACCTGTTAGGCTGAAGCTCGCAATCAGGAGCATCAGCAGTGACATACTTAATCTTTTCACGATAGACCACCTCTCTCTTAGCGCTGCTCTCAGCAAGTGCGTTCTGAGCATCAGCATGTTTTGCTTGCCATTCCCGCGCTTCGTTCAACGCCTCTTCCAGCGCGCCATTACGAACCTTTTGCCAGCCGTAATCGCAATAGCTGTACCCTGCATAGAAACTACCTGATAGCAATCCAGCGCCAGCCAGCAGATAGACATAGATAAAACGACCACCAAAAAATTTTCCTATACCGCCGAGTATCAGTTTCACCCAGGTCATTTCTCCTCCTGCATGTACTTAATGACTGCCGGGAATAAAACAGAAAGCGGACTAAGAACCGCCGCCGCCTCCCACTCAGACAAGGCATCGCGCTCCATCATCATCATCACCCAATCGTAAACATCTCTCGTCAGCCACATCATGAAAATGAGCAAGGCAATACGCTTAATCTGGTACTTCTGGATAAAGTTTGCGATTGCCTCTACCGTCAAAACTGATACCTCAGCCCGCACCCAACTATATGACTCGCGCCTATCTTGTCCATGTCTCCGACATGCCGAAACATCGTGCATGTGCCTGCAATTTCATCTGTTAGATCAACCTGCAATCTCACAACCAGACCGGTGGAGAAATCGTGATAGGTGTCGTGGTACTCTTCAAGAGCCAATCTGCCGAGTACCCAGGAATGCACGTCTGACTCTGTATAAGCTGCGTAGGCTCCAGCACTTGCAACCGCACGCCGAAACCTAAATCCGCCCACAGCAAACACGCCAAAAGTGTCTTGACGAACATGTACATCCCCAAGATCAGAATGACCGACAATTGTACCGTTTGGATCGACGAAACCACCCCATTCGAAAACTGAATTCCCATCCCAGTAGCATTTTGACGCCAGCGCACCATAGCGCCTCATGCGTTGGACGCCAAATAGTTTTTCAGATGTTGATCTTCCTAGTTCAGCAAGGCGCTGATCGAAGTTCGTATCAACTTGACCCTCTACGCCGTGGTCAGATGTGATGTATAGAAGCTCAACGGAGCGGCATTCTTCGCCCCATAAAAATTGTGAAAAAGTGAAAATAAATAACCCAATCAGGACCCTCACCATCGCGCACGCTCCTGCCTGACATCAATATGAGTAAACGTTGAATACTGTCCTATGCCGTATTTGTTTGGATGTTTATTGTTTAAGTAATCGTACACATCGTAAGGTGATATGCCAGAGACTTCGATGTCTGCGGCCTTCCCGTCAAGATGCTGACTGTTCTTTGAACCACCTACTTTTTTGTTATGTGATGTACATCGATGAGCTGAATTTATTGTAATAGGTCGCTGAAAATAATCTCTGGCATCCACAAGCACATCATGCAGTTCAGTGTCTACCGTATTTTTCCCGCAACCGCACCGACACCTAAATTCATAGCGAGAAAAATATTTTGATTTCATCATCAAAACCTTTTCCAAACCTTTTCGAACGACAGCATGCAGTCAATGCTTTTATCAAGGTATGTACCGTCGTTGCGATCAAGATCGTAGTGCTTAGACAGTATCAATTTCATGGCTTCCTTGATCGTTTCGGGTACGCTGGACCCGTCAGCGCCATATCCGGCCGTGATCGTGATCGTTATGGACAAAGGGACATTCAAAACAGTAGGCCACGACTGCCCGTCGTTTATGTAGATGCGCCCTGGTTCCGATACGGTATCAACCCCATAAACCGCTGTAGGCAGGGTCTGCGTGGCACCATCAGAGTCGATGTACTGGACCGATTCAACAGTTTTCAAAGGCGGTTTGGGTAGCTCAATCTCATCTGCGAACGAATCGGCACGGTACTCGATCGTTTGATCGATCAGAGCCCGACTGGTGAAAATCTCTGCGAACTCACGCGCCATTTTAATCAGCGCGCTTATCTGGACGTCGTAGTCCGATAGCTCTTCGCGCAGATGCGCTTTTGCTTCGACCAGGGTTAGCGGCTCAACAACCGGCGGGACCGTGACTTTGTAGGTCATTATCGGCTCTTATTGCGAGATGGCTTTGCCGCCTTATTATGACTTGGGGATTTCGCCTTCTCGATAGCCCCGGCCTGTTCGGCGCATTCCGCACACCGGTCGGAGACCTCATGCTCACCAGGGGGGAAATCAACGACTTTGCTTCCGTTCGGTGAGAACTTAAAGACTTTAGTAAGTTTAATTTTTGGCATGGTTAAAACAAAAGAGAGGCGTTCGCCCCTCTTTATGCTCCGAGGTTGGATTAAACGGAGAACCGAAGAACTTTCATTGCGTTCGAATCAACCAACATGCCACCCACACGCTTAGTGGTGTAAAAATGAACATACGGTTTATTTGTAAACGGATCCCGCAGGGTGCGTGTTCCGATTCGATCCACGATCAAGTAGTTACGCTTGAAGTCGCCGAACAGGATGCCGTTTGAATCGGCGGCAATATCAGGCATGTCTTCATTCTCTTCGAGGGGGTATCCTAACAAGGTAGACGGTTGACCCGCCTCAAGACCAGCCTTCCAAATCAGATTACCGTCACCGTCTTTCATCTTTCTGATTTCCGCGAGAGTAAGGCGATTCAGCATGAACGTCGCGTTTTTACGGTACCCCTTCTTGATCGAATAGACCAGGTCGATCAACGTCTCATGAGGATCCGTAGCTGGAAATGCGCCGGCGGCACCCGTTACGAGATATTGCAAGGTACCAAACGCACGGACGCTATCGATAGTCGTTGCCATGGGCGCATTCAGAATACCGGAGGGTTTGTCAGCTCCATCGCCAGCCAGAAACGCCATATTTTCCTGTTCAGCGAACTCAGTAACCACCTCTTCTTTGAGGAATGCCTCAACGTCGAACATTACATCGTCCAATGCGGTCTGAGTTGACGCTGGATTCGCGTACAGCTCGCCAAACACAGGAGCGAGCGGTGTCAATTGACTTGTGTTGGTCTCCGGCCTAGGCGCGGTCTCACCAACCCAACCCGAATCCGTACCGCCGATGTTGACCAATTTCTTATACGCCTCGTTCGATACTGTCTTTTGACTGCACAATTGACGCATCGGCGACTCATCGCGTAGCAACTCCATGATTGAGCGATCCAAGTCCTCGGGGACGCCGTAGCCGCCATCTGCGTCCACACCTATACTCATAGCTTTTTGCATGAGTTCGGCGAGCCCGTCATCTTTACCTTTAGTAACGTACGCTCGAAAAGCGTCCTTGTACTCATCCTGGAGTTCGTCACCCCCCAGGTTGCCGATACGGTTAGACCGATTCTCCAATTTCTCCAAGCGTTCTTTTACCTCAGTCAAGAGGTCCAGATCATCATTGATCCGTGTGAGTTTTTCCGCGACGTCGGCGGATCCACGGCCTTTCTCTATTGCGTTCAAACGCTCATCGTTTGTTTTTTTGAATTCCTCGAACGCCTGGCCGAGGTTTTCAATAACAGATGCCAATTCTGTCATAATATTAGCTCCTTATTGAGTTGATCAGGTTTTGTAGGTCTTCAGCACATTTTTCAGCGTCACGCGGATCAATTGCGCCATAGCCTTCAGCGATGAACGCCTTGGCTTGCCGACGACTAAAACCTGCGTCACGCAGGAGCCGTTCAACTAAAACTTTTTCAGGGACCCCGCCAGCTTTACATGTGCGCTTGACATCCTGTACGCGGGCGGCGTCGTTGGCAGGGAATGTCACAAGGGACACTTCCCATAGATCGATTTCGGAAAGGATGAAAATATCTTTATCTTTGTCATATTCCCAACCACTATCTGATAGGTTGTATCCAATAGAGAGGCCGGATATGCTGCCGGCCTTCAGATGCCCATAGGCGCGTTTTGCAAGCGGGTCGTCATGGATGAGGAGTTGCCCCTCGACATACAAACCGTCGTCGTCCTCAAACATATTTTCATAGACGCCGATCGGATCGTCTGTCCTGTGCTGCCATAGCATCGCGGGCAGCCTGCCTTTCGAGGCCCAATCCTCAAGACTGTTTTTAAACGCACCCTTGACGACTACATCGCCGTAAGAGTCTTCGACGCCGTAAACCGATCCATAGCCGGTAAACTTACCCGTCTCGTCGACGGATTTAACCCTCAGCGGTAAGTCTCTGGTTTGTGTCATCATTGCCTTTTTCTCCGGCGTTATCTCCGACGGGTTTGCCGTCGATCGCCATATTGATCGGGGTTAAATAGATATCGCCGCCATCACGTGGATTCATCTCCTCAAGTGCGCGGATTTCATTGGGGGACATGGCACCGTTTTGAATCATTCGGGTGTAAAACTCACCTCGGGCTTTCATGTCGCCTCGCACCAGGGCGCCCACGTTGAATTTGATATATCGCTTCGCCTGATGCTTTTTTTCGATAAGACTGAAGCGCACCCGGCTCTCAATTCGGGTCAGATACGGCATGAGGGCGTAAACGACAAACTCTTGGCCCTGATGCTCGATATTCGAGAAAGTTGCGCGGTCCAAGTTGCCGGCCAGGTGGGGAGGGACGCCGTATATACCATAGATTTCGGTTGCGGTGTATTTGCGAGATTCCAAAAACTGCGCATCTTCATTGCTCATCGATAGCCCCTGAAACTGTAACCCGTGCTCAAGGATTGCGACCTTATTCGCATTCTCGACACCTGCGTATGTTTCGTCCCAGCTCTCCTTGATCCGTTTATACCCCTCATCGCCGATTACTTCCGGTGTGTGCAAAACACCAGATAAACGTGTTCCGTTCTTAAAAACCCGTGCGCCGTGTTTTTGTAGCGCGATACTCAATCCGATGGTCTCGCGTTGCCACCCGATGGGCGACAGCCCAGTCAGTCCGTCATACGACGGTAGCTTTACGTGGAACACTTCATCGGTGCGGTAGACATTCGTTGCGCCGTTTTCGAAGTCGACCTCGTAGACGATCTGCCGGTCATCTGTCCATTTAGGTGTGACACCTGCCGGATTGAGTGGTAACAGCTCTCTCAGTTCTCCGTTTACGACATTTTTCCAAGCGTAAAAATTACCTCTCAAAGCCAAGTGCATGACGCACATTTCCCAAAATTCCTGAGCGGTTTGGTACTCGTTTGGCGAAATCGAAACAAGCCTGTGAATGCGGAAATTAGATATCTCATTCCTTGCGTTATTCAGTTTTTCGTATGCAGCAACCGGTAGCATCCCGACCGAATTAGTCAGTATACGAACACACGTATAAACAGCGGGATTTTCGAGCGCTGTTTTTGTTGTTACCGATACACCGGTATCGGTTTCGTATCCCGCTGTAATCATTTTTGCTAGCGCGTGCGAATCATCGATCCGCTTTAAACCTATAAGTGATAACAAACGATTAATCATAGAGATCGCAATCCTCGCTCTGAATACGGACTCTCTTTTTTTTCATTTTTCGTCGATACCCCAGTCGCCATGATCCCAGCAACAATTCCATCAACACGACCAATTGCTTTTGCCTTATTGATTTTTCGACTCCCGGCCGGATCTGTATCAGCCACAGCGTTTGCCGCATTCCACCGTAAAACAGGATTATTGTTGTGTTTCATCTGACCATTCAGCAATCGTTGTTCGAACTCTTCAAGGGCCGGTGACATACTCTTGTAACCCTGGCCAAACGGCACCAATTTGTCATTAAGATCCAAACCTTCTTGATTTAGATACATCTTCAAGTCTTCAATCCGCCAACGGTCGAAAGCCAGTAACACCAGTTCGAATAAATTGACAATTTCACCCAATCGCTTCACTACCGCCAACTTGTTGATCGCCTTCCCAGGCAGCGCCTCAAGATATTCGTCTCTTTCCCATTTGAGATAGGGCACACGATCGTGGTCCGCCTTGTCAGCCAGACCATCACCGGGCAACCAAAACCACGGAATCAAACGCCAGTACGGATCCTCGTCGATCGGCTCGAACAGCAACACCAGTGAAGTCAAATCCCGAGTGCTCGACAGATCCAAACCACCGTAACAACGCCGCCCCCGAAGGCTAGCGAGTTCAATTTCATCACCCGCCGCTGTCCACACATCCGCCGGTATCAACGGATTCGATGACTCAACCCATTGACAGAAATTCAATCGCCGGACTATAGCCTCTTTCGACGGCATACCCCGGGCCTGCACAACCTGCTCACGCAAATACTTATATCCCGGGATGCTATCATCCAAACTCGGATTGGCCTTCACCCAACACGATTCGTCTACGAACGGGTCATCCCCATCATCAAGGGCACTAATGAAAGCAAAAAAGCTGTCATCTTCAATATCACCAGCAGACACCTTTCTGCCGTATTCGTGATACTCCCAACACACCGTTTGTCGGTCTATGCCGGAATTCGTAATCATGAAAATCAAAGCTTGTAGTCGGCTTTTTGTACCGGCCCGGATCATTTCAACAACAGCTCCGGTTTTGTGCTCATGGATCTCGTCCAAAAGTCCAATATGAGGTCGTGGCCCGGACTGACCATCATCGGCACTGATCGGCCTAAAAAAACTGCTCGTTTCGTGATACGCCAGATTCCATTCTTTGCCCGCCGATCCGGATTTGTGTATCCGCGCTGTCAACTCCGGTGATAAATCAACCATGGCCACCGCATCACGAAACAGAATCATGGCTTGGTCTTTTTTGGTCGCAGCCGCATAAATTTCCGCGCGCGATTCGTTGTCAGCAACCAATCCAAAAATACCAACACCAGCAGCCAGCGGGCTCTTGCCTGACCCCTTCGCGGTCTCGATATACGCCTGTCTGAATCGTCGAGTGCCATCCTCGACAGACTTCCAGGCAAACAGGCTGCATACGACGAACGCCTGCCACCCTAGGAGATGGTACGGCACCCCTTCAAATTCACCGCCATTCAGACACAGCACCTCGGCATAAAAATCGACAACCAACTCGACCGTCTCTAGATCCCAGTAGTAACCGCGCTCATGAGCATGCTCAAGATCTGCAAGATGTCTTTTACACGCATCACGAACATACGGCCCGGCGATCAACTCGCCACTAACGATAGACCGCGCATAATCAGTCGCCGGATCAACCGCCCGAGAAGAATCTGTCGGGTGTTTTTGCGCTGCTGCTGTTGTTGTCATCCGGAAACATGTCCAATTGCGGGCTTGCGGTAACACGCGATCGTGAAGAGGGCGACATGCCAAACTCCGCCATAAACGATTTCATTTGATCCAGGGCGCGATTACTGATCTGCAACCACACGCCCATCTGCTTGTAGCCACTGGGAGTCGTTTCGACCAAGCCATAATCACCAAGCTCTTTCAGCTTACGCTCTGCCTCAACCCAACGCCCCCAAGCCTGGCAGTACGCCGCCAGAGCCGCCCGATCGATTTTCGTAACCAATCCGATCAACTTCAGTTCTTTGCTGATCCGGCGCCATTCCTTCTTAGCTTCCGGCAATAGATGATCGGGCGCCATAGGGATCGCGACTTCAGGCTGTACAGCATCCGTCAATTCGGATCGCGCCTTTTTACTGGGATTGCCTCTCATCCGATGGACGTTTGAGGGCAATGGCTTCGGACCTCTCTGACCCATTACTCACTCTCCGCTATACCCCCCCCAAAAACTCCCGCTCGCAAAAACAAATGTAAGCAGGCGGTCTAGGTTGAACAGGGCTGTGGACTTTTAACCCCCCCTCCCCCCTGGATTGTTCCAGTGATGGGTGGGATCAATTGGATTGCCGAACTCATCGCATCCGGAAACGCGCCCGGACTTCTCGAATCGCTGCTTATGGACATCATGGCATTGCTTGCAGAGCGACTGCCAGTTATCCCGATCCCAGAACAACTTCATGCATCCGCGATGCGGCTCGACATGATCAACAACCGTGGCAACGACTGTCTGCCCAAGCCGTGCATGCTCAGCACAAAGCGGATACTTCGCCAGGAAGGCCTCGCGCGCTTTCTGCCAGCGATACCCATAGGGAGATTTCTTCTTAGGCGCTGACATGTAGATCGAATGTCTTTTGATGATTCAGGCATAAAAAAACCCGCTCTGGCGACCTGAGCGGGTTCTGCTTTAGGGAATTATCCCTAGCTTAGGGATTAGCCTAGTTTTCTGTTGCGCCTATGTCAAGATTTTTTTTCGCCACGTAACGATAACCGTATGATGCCAGATCATTCAGCTCCTGATAGACCAACTCATATCTTGGTTTCCACACACGACTAAACCGCGATTTATCCATACCCAGGAATTTCGCACGCTCAATATCACTCCCGAACACTGATGGCATTGCTGTTTCTGCAATCGCCAGCCCCGCCATGCGCCTCAGATACCTACGACCCGGCGGAATCGTCCAACCGTCCCGCAGACGAATATCAACCGCCTTGATCCAGAGATAATACTCAAGGTCACTGGCGCCACTCCAATCATCTGCCCACTTTAACAAAGCCGCATGATACCAAAGTTTTGGCATACCAGAGCACATAGCCGCCGCTACCGCTGGGGTCGTCTCTGTCCCACTGGTACTGCGACCCACATTCATCGGATTGATCGGATGAGCCGTCGACATAGCGAATATTCTGACTGGGTTCATTCCCTCCCCCCGACGATCCGATGATAGGCATTCAGAAATTTATCAGTCGTGCCTTTACCCAACTGCTCTGGATTTATCAATGCCGCACCCCCATTGGTTACCCTCTACTGACCGCTGACCGCATCGCTCGGATTACTGACAACACAACTTCCGGGTCAACCGCAGGTTTCGGCAGCGCACGAAACCTGCGGTGTAACTTGCGCTGCCGGCAGGCATCTACCAACGCCGGTAGAGATGGCGGATATTCGCCCTTAAACTGCCTGAGTGCCAGATGTATCTGCTCTGTCGTAAACGGCTTCAATTCAGCCTGCCACTCTGCTTGACCCAACATCAACATGCGTGAATCCTTCCACCGGCTAGTCCACAATGGCCCATAGCGGACAGCGAACTTGGCCCACAACTCCACAATCCGGTCATCAGCTACGAAGCCCAGGATCTGGCGATCCAAAGAGGTTTTCCGCAAAGGCGTCCCCTGATCGCTGATGTACTCGTTTGCCTTCCTCATCGTCTGTACCTTGTGGTTGTTTTTTCTGCTCAAGAAACTGCATCATCGGCTTATCCAGATACGCCGGCGTGAATTGCCTACCCTGCCCTCTCAGTACACCGACCACACACACCACGTCATCAATCTCAACACCTGCCGCACACCATCGCTCAATCATCCCAATTACCTTCGGCGTGTGAACGTTGGTATGACTAAACCCAAGATCAGCAAAGCAACTCACCATCGCATCACGATCAACGCGCGCGCGCGGAAGTTTACTACCATGATGTGCTACAGAGTACGATATACCGGATACCGGAGGTGTGGGGTTCATTGCGCCGCAACATGTGTGGCTCATGTTGGTTTCGTCTGTGGGGTTCATAGTGTGGCCAACATCATGTAACTCTTTGTCGTGACTAACAATGTGTGTGTTGTTTATCGTGGGGTTCCTCTGTGGGGTTCCTGTGGGGTTCATATTTTGGACGGATTTATCCCTATCCGCCAACAGGCATAAAAAAACCAAACCACGCTCTCGAGACGAACCGGCATTTTCGATCAGCCCAGCACGTATCAACTCGCGTATAACCGCGCGTAGCTGCTCCTTAGTCGGTTTCCACAGGCGTCTCCTAGACCCCTTATCCGGAACGAAATCCACAACCTCTGCGATCGCCGCATAGCTCATACGTCGACCGTCCCCACCCACAATCCCTGTCGCATAATCCATACGCCATCGCAGTACTTGCAGATAGACGACACGCGCTAACAGACTCAGTCCATACAGCGCCCGCTGCTCATCGTGATTCCAGAGTGCTCTCGGCATCAGCGATACCTATGCGCAGTCGACCGTATTTTAGACCTGACCGTCGCGCCCTTCCCGGGCACCCAGTGTTTATTCACAAACGCCATCGGATCAGACAATACTCCGCTGTCGCTAGCCGTCTGACCTCTTACCACAAGAGACCGCGGCGCACACTTAACACAATGACGCCCGCCCCTATTTTCTTTAGTGACCAATACATCACGACGCATCGTCCGCACATGACCACAACCCATCATGGTCGATGGCACCACCTTCAGAATGACGCTGTTGCCAAAAACATCCCCAACATAGGGGCCTGCCCTCACGACCCCGTGTTTACCCATTAGCCACCCCCGCCACCAGGTTATCAACCGCATCACCAATGTACGCCTGTAGCCGCAACATCCACGCACGGTACGGCTCCCCGTCGTAGCGACGGCAAGCAGCCGGCAGATCACGCTCAGAGAGCACCGACTCATCCCCTAACACCTGACTCGCATTCAACGAATTCAGCCGGCTCACTTGTCTAAAAACCGGCGCCAACTCATGGAGTCGTCGCGTAATCTCATGCACCCTCACACTGTCCCTCACACCGTGGTGATAGCGACAATACGCCTCACCATTGTTCAGCACGTGGTAGTACCGCAACGGGCACCCCGGCGCCGAACAGTTTGGCGACTCAGGCCGTTTCGGCCTGTGCCGGTGCGTCGCTGTCGTCTTCATGCGCTACCGCCCAAATCAAATCACTCACCCTGATCGAGTAATCGCCATCACCAGGGCTGCACTGTAAAAACACATAGTCGCCTGGCTGGCATCCCCGGGCACTCGACACAAACACCAGCGTCCCGATACTGCGGACCCTGTCGAGATCAGCCTCATCAACACCCAGCAATAGGCAACGCCCCCCATGGGTGCGCAAGATCCCCAGATCAGCAACCGAATACGCAACGGAAAACCCGTGGCGGCTCTGTGCCTCATACGCAAATCTTTCACGATCCACCGCATCGCCGACCAGACCGATAATCCTGTTCATCGATCAACGGCCCTCAACAGTGCTTCAACCTGAGGCAGTATCGCCGCAAGCTGCGCCACCGCCTGGCGCTGCACCGTTTCCGAGTCAACCAGAAATTTTTCAGCCAGCCAGAGCGCGGGGCGCGTGTCGTTAGTCGATTCAATGAAATCCGGCACTCTGTCAGCCGGGAAATTGATCGGATCGTTTGGATTGTCTGCGAGCATCCGCGAGAGTTTACTGGCCGTCATATCGAGATCGGCCGCGATGTGCTTGAACGGCCTCCCGCAGCCGTACGCCGCCGCTCTCAGCACGTCACAAAACTCTGGATATCGCTCCAACAACCCGCCTTTAAATGTCAATTCAAGATGCACCTGAAACCTCCTGAGCAAAAGTTTCAGTGAGTTTCAGCTCCGAAAAATGCCAAAATTTTTTCATGTCATTCAATGACCTAAAAAATAGCGAGGTCCGGCATTGGACCTCGCATTCAAATGGGGCCGAAGCCCCGCGGGAGGAGTAATGAAACTTTTTGGCACAAAATTAAAATGCCCACGGCCGGAGAAGGAGGTAACCGGCCGTGGGCGAGCCACGCTTATCGTGCGTGGCTGGAGAGGGTGGCCGTCAAGAGTGAGGGCGAGGTTCATGCTGCCTGGCCAACTTTTGATTTTAGGTAATCGTGTAGCCGCTGAATCCGCTGAACACCTGGATCTTTTATGTCGCCACTAATAAACCGATAGTACCAGCGAGTAGATAACCCAGCGTCTTTACAGATTTTTTTTATCGGAACATCTGTCTCCATAAGGAGTTGTTTTGTCTGATCTAAAAATGATTTTTCATTCATGCCACATACTATGCACTATAGTGCGTCCTTCTGTCAAGCACTATCGTGCGCATTACGCCCCACTGTGCACATGAAACGAGCTAAGTTCTTGGGTATGAAAAAATCATCTATCGATTCACTGAGAGAAAACCTGAATATGCTCAGAAGGGAAACCGGCATGAGTATTGCAGATATTTCAAAGAAAGGGGGCGCTAAAACTCGCTCGATATACAGCATCCTGGACGGAGGTAGAGGTGCAACTGTAGATATGGCTGATAAGATTGCTGCATCATTCTGCCTACAAGGTTGGCAATTGACTATTCCAAATCTTCGCTATGATATAGTAAAATCAGGAAATTTAGACAAACTGATAGATTGTTACATTAAAGCTGACGAACAAAGCAGGAAGCTGATCCTTAATCTCGTTGAGAGAGTAGTTGAACTTGAGGCTGGGCGGCCGGATCTGCTGGACGCTAAAGACCTGCACAGCCAGGAACCTCCGCCGCCAATTGAGCCGCCAAATAAAAAACAGAAAACGACGCGTTATCAGAAGAAAAAAGTCAGGAAGTAGCCAACAGGCCTTAATCAACCCATGCCCTGATGTGACCTGACATCCATATCAGGACAGCAATAGCCCACTCTGGATCACCCGTTTCGCATAAATCAACAGCTGCCTGCTCTGCTACATCAGCATACGCTAACAAAGCATCCAAGGGCGTATTTACGCGCACACTGGAGTTGTTTGTCAGCCTGATTCTCTCTCGCTTGATCAGTGCTTTAACTTCATTCGATGGGGTGATTTTTACTGTGTTTAGTTTCAATTGGGAGCCATGGCTCCATCTGGTCTGATTCATTTCCGTGCTCCCTTCGTGACCTGAGTCAATATCTGAACATGATTTTATTGATCTGTGAAGGTCAGAAACAGGCCAAACCGGCCGATAAAGTGACAGAAGCTGGCCAAACTGTAATTAAACGACTCAGACGACGATACTATGATTGATCTCGGCTTAATAGCCGAGCGAATCAGAGATGCACGGATCAACCAGGATCTCACGCTGGATGAGGCTGCCGAAAAAACCGGATTTTCACATAGGACCTTACGGAGATACGAAACTGACGGACTCCAGGACCTGATGAAGCTCGACAAATTATGCGCCGCATATAATGTGGTAATTACTGATATAATCGGCGGGAAGAACGACCTGGCGTACCTGGCGGCGTCTATACGACGGCTAGGCCCAAACGCCTGCGATGTGCTGATTGAACTGTGTAGGTCGATCGGGATGGGTCTGTGAAACTAAACCGTAGTCAGGCGATCGATTACTGATAATCAGGGTAGGTAGCCCGCTTGCGCAAGATGACTGTATCATTTTCCAATTCACCAACAATGCTGGCCACACCATTTTCCACCATTGCCCTATCACGAATCATTACCAACCCCTGAGCCTGCATTTTTACCTTGCCTTTCCAAATTGCCTCACCAGATACAAGGTCGTCAATTTGACATGAGATATTCATATACCGAGTTGGCGCACCTAAATACATCGTAATCTCGCTAGTATCTGCAGATGTGGTGTATACAATATTATTTACCTTCCCACCAGCGCCAAACGCAATATCTGATTGAGCGATGTCTCCAATCTTCACATAAACAATCTCACTAAAGCCGGATTTTAATAATCGTTCCTTTATAGATTTCACATCCTCATCCCGCCTAGCAAATTGCATCTCTTCAGTGATACCAATCGCCTTTACACTGCGATCTAAAAATGCAGTGGCCATTGTTTTTTCGATATTTAATCCAATATCAATATCATTTCCTACAACAAGAATCGCCGCATTTGACAAACTTCTCTCTATATATTTTGGGTTTTTCAGTCCAGATACTGTAGTGCATCCAGCGCAGACAGCGAGCACACACACCAAAGTTGTTAGAAACTTCATTCCACTTTTCCCTTACTAATCAATTATGGTTCCTCTCGCGAATCGGTGCATGGAGAAACGGTTGATTTGAGTATATAGAATCCCTCCTAATATTACACTGATTTAGATCATTTTATAAATTTCGCGTGACGCAATATTGTTTATGCTGTTCACGCACCATAGCAATCGCTATATTCAACGTGTCATAGCCGTACTGTCGCTTTGCTAATACCAACATCTTTCATTAAATCAAGCGGTTAGGTAACCTATAAGAATAGGTGCACTATAGTGCTTGCCTTTCCTTGCACTATAGTGCATACTTCCCGGCACACACTCTACAAACGAATCAGGATCGATCTCTGCTTGGTTGGCAGGGTAACCGGGATGCCTCCTTCTCCCGGCGAACGCGAAAACGGCGCGTAACAATGGTCTGGCCCGGATGACACCGTTTAGGGCACCAACCAATCGACTGCGGGTAAAACATGAGCACTGATGACACCAACACAGAACAGATGATGCTTGTCTTCGAGCATTGGGCAACGAGTGGCGGAATAACCAATTTAGATACAGATACAGATGAGGACGAGTTTGGGTGTCCCTATTATCTGGATATAAATACACAGCGCCTGTTTTTCGCATTCGTAGGCGGCTACCGCTCAAATACCCAGGCTGGTCACAACCCGCCTGTTAGTCGGGGCGATACAGTCAAGGTGCGCGGTATCGGTGACCGCCGCGTGCGCCAAGCCCGCAAGGCCGGTCCTTGTGCTGGCTGGATGAAAAAGGGCGGTCACACCATCAACCCAGGAGATTTGTATGTGGAGACGGAAATTGACCCATACACCGCTGGCGGTTTCGCAATGGACCGCTGTTGCCTAGATTGCTTATCCGACTAACAGGTACATACATGATAACTAGACACCAACCTAGTGATGCTTGTCATCAGAAAAGTAGAGCGCCGACAGGTCTTTCGAGAGGTCTTTCCACTCGTCCAAAACCCGCTGGAACTCATCGTTCGTACCAGCCTGCACAGCATCAATATAAACATCCAGCAGGTAATCCCGGCAAAAAACCGGCTGACCGGGCTCAACCTTTCTTGAGCGAGTCGGTGTGTTGTCACGTGGGAAGCCATAAGAATCCAAAATTATTTCAAAAATCTCTTCTATGTCGTTCAGCCCATGAATCTCAACCCCAGCCACTTAATTCATTCTGACGCTTGGTCAACGCGTACTGAACCCTGAGCAGCTTGATAGCGTACTTATCATCGATTTTAGACATATATGAGCCCCCATAAAATGCAATTTGAAAAAATCAGATTTTACCAAAGAAGGCATACAAAACGCATGAATTCGATTGGTTTTGTATGCGTACCCGTATTTTTACATCCTGATGACATTCCCTACATCAAAGCATTCATTAACATCATTCAGGACGCAATCAGAGAAGGACTCAGCAAGGATGATTCGTAAATGTCCCATATAAACAATGCCTCCCCTTGGGCATAACCACCAGTAGATGGATGACCCCCACCACAATGATCACTACAGACAGCAGGTAAAAACCATGACAACAGATGTGTCTCAATTCATCAGCGACCTGGACGCCGGTATTTTTGAGGAAAAAGTCTCAGCCATTTTGAGCGAAGTCGCCGGCGCCGTGATTGATATCAGTGAACACAAATTAGGTGTAACGGGGAAGGTTTCGTTGGAATTCACAATTGGCCGGATTGGTAGCTCCTACCAAGTGCAGGTTGATCACACGCTGAAGTACGCTCGACCCACATTGCACGGCAAAAAATCCGAGGAAAACAAAAAATCCACCCCGATGCACGTCGGAAAAGGCGGCAGGATGACATTCTTCCCGGAAGACCAATCACAGTTATTCACAAAAACCGGCGACCCAGCCACTAAACCGGAGAACCAGAATGGATAAAACAGCGATCCAGGAGATCAACGCACAGAGCGCACTCAAAGCACTTAATGTCAATCTAAATGAGCAACACGATATC
The DNA here is from genome assembly GCA_025656455.1 of Candidatus Thiodiazotropha sp. (ex Epidulcina cf. delphinae). GTDB lineage: Bacteria > Pseudomonadota > Gammaproteobacteria > Chromatiales > Chromatiaceae > Thiodiazotropha. The sequence goes on from JAHXHS010000002.1 coordinate 190,863, forward strand.
GTCGTCATTCCAGACGGAGCAACGCCCGTTGACCTGGTTCAATTTACAGACAAACGGCGGTGGTTCACTGGAAAATTCAATTCCTCGTGCCTCTCGTCATTCATTGACTATATCAATAACAACAAGGACACGCATTTACCATTGACACATATCTATATCAGCACGGACAGCATGACAGCACGCGCGTTTTTTGATATCCGACACGACGACGGCTCCCCAGGCAAGTGCGAGCACGTCGCTACACTAGGAATGCGCCCAACCCCAGAAATGTCGGCTATTAAAGACCTGTGCATCAGCGACGCTCTCAACCAGCGCCAACTCGCCGAATGGCTTGAAGAGTGGGGAGAGATCGTCACCCCATTTGACAAGGACAACAATGATATCGATCTGAAAAAGGCCATTACCGCCATTCGCGGGATGACCATTGAGTCCCTCAGAAAAACCGATAGCGAAGTCGGTGACATGAACCAGAGCAGATCCACAATCGACCGCATCGAAGCCAAGGGCACCGCCGTCACAGTCGCTGGGTTTACCGCTCATCACATCATGTGCTACGACGAAATCGCCACCCAGGATATTACAGTAAAACTCAGAATCATAACGACCGGCGAAACAGTTGCATTCAAGGCCAGAATGTTACGTACACAGATAATTGAACAGGCGCTCCGCGAGAACCTGAGTGACTTCATTATAAAGGCCACCGCCGTATCAAATACCTATCTGGGTGAATTTCGCGCCTAAACCGGACTAACCAATGCGCGACTTCACAGCAAAACAAAGTACGTTTGTAATCTGGTCAGTGATGCTGATCAGCATGATGTCAGAAACCATTATCGAACTCATTTTGAGTATGTTCTGATGCGCGCAGATCCATGTATTCCTGTTAATAATTCGAGACGGTATAGACCTATGAAACACCTGATGATCGATTATGAAACCTGGGGTAAAACACCGGATTGCGTCGTCCGCGCTCTAGCGCTGGTGATGTTCGGCGCTGAACAAACAAAAACCCCATTGCTGATTGATGCCCGCCCATCGATAGACAATCAGCTAGAGCACGGCAGATCAGTCGATCCCGAGACTGTGGCCTTCTGGCAGCGCCAAAACCCCGTGCTCTCTGAAATTCTCGACAGGCATTACGGCGCAGAGTCCATAAAGGTAAGCAGCATTCACAGCATTGTCGGAGAAATCAATCAATTTTTCGAGCTATATCAACCAGACTACATCTGGTCGCGCCGACACCTCGATATGCAATTGACCCACCATCTATTTGATCAGGCTGGATGCCCCATCCCGTGGACGTATGACCAAGTCATGGACTGCTCGGCATTTGACCTGATCTGTGAGAGACCCATGCCGCCAACCCCGCATGATCCGATGAGTGACTGCATTGCGCAGATAGACCATGTCCAGACCGCCATGGCAATCGCTGAAACCGCATTACCACGCAATCTGAGAAAACAGGCATGCTGAACGATGATTGACTCAATAATTTATAACGGTGGAGGTGATGATGAACTTACTTAGGAACGGTGAATGTGTCAATACGCCATACGGCGAAGGCATAATTGTTACAAAGAATAACGAAAAATACGTTGAATTCGACGACGGATCCGGTTGCTCTATCCATGAAATAATTGGTTACCAGGCCGTGCGTTATCGAAAGGTTTATATCGCAAGTTCATGGAGAAACACTATACAGCCACAAATTGTGAAGTGCCTTCGAATGGATGGGCACCTAGTATACGATTTCAAAAACCCCCGCCCAGGCGATAATGGATTCCACTGGTCAGAGATAGATGAAAATTGGCAACAATGGACCTTGGAACAATACCGGGATGCGCTCGACCACCCAATCGCCCAGGCTGGATATATGTCTGATTTTAACGCAATGCAGTGGGCCGACACATTCTGTCTCGTGATGCCGTGCGGAAGGTCCGCCCACCTAGAATTGGGTTGGGCATGCGGACAGGGTAAAAAAACATTGATTCTGCTGGACAAAATGGAGCCTGAATTGATGATAAAGATGGCGGATCATATATGCACATCACTTTCCGAGGCGCGTGCGATCCTGGCCGGTTAGCGTAAGAATCAAAGCGCGGGAGCGAAACATGAAACGATCCTCTTTAATCTTGGCCGCCGCTCTTGGTATTCCTGATCACCCGTTATTCGGATCAATAGCAGCAGGCAGAAAAGTAAAACCGATAAAATTGTGTCTGCAATGCGGGCAGCCTCACCGACACAACAATTCATTTTGTAGCGCAAAATGCTGCAAAACATGGAAGGCGAAGAAATAGGTAATGCATGAGTTGGCTCTTTTCGCAGGCGCTGGTGGAGGCATTCTCGGAGGAAAACTCCTTGGGTGGCGAACAGTGTGCGCAGTTGAACGTGATGCCTACGCCGCAGCTGTTCTGGCGCAACGACAAACCGATGGATGTCTTGAGCCGTTCCCCATTTGGTCTGACAGGGCCGCGCACTGGAGCCAACGCGGAGCCCACAAAACTTTACCGGCTCCTTTGGAGTGTTTTGTTATGCATAGCTTTAAAGACGACAACGGACGCCGATGGACGGCCTGCTGTGAGTGCAATAGGGGCGGGAATGGCAATGATGCCGACCTGTGTTCATGCGGTTGGCAGAGCACCGACTGGGACCAGACTGGGTGCTATCTCGGCACCGCTATCGTAGGCGAGCCAGCAAATCTCAGGAAGCGCAGCCGCTCGACCGCTGGTATGGGTGGTTAAGTGCCATTTGGTATGAGATATGACGATTGAACTGTTAAATATAGATTGCATGGAGTATATGGCGTCACTGCCAGACCACGCCTTTGATTTGGCAATTGTCGATCCGCCTTACGGCATTGGAACTCACTGCATCAAGAATAAAAATAACAGGACTAAATTAGCGGTCGCCAAGGATTACAAGATGTATAAGAACGGCAGAGATGACAGGCCTGCAAATGAATACTTTGATGAACTGCGGAGGGTTGCGAAAAACCAGATTATCTGGGGAGCAAACCACCTAGCAGACCTGTTCGATGCTGCCGGCAGCGGTTGGATTGTGTGGAATAAAGAGGCAACTGGCCCATTCAGTGCATGTGAGTTGGCATACAGCTCATTTAAGAGTAGCGCGAGATTGTATACCTACAGGTGGAACGGAATGCTGCAGGGCAACCACGGTGACAAAAAGAAAAACGAACACCGGATACACCCTAGCCAAAAGCCGGTTGCTTTATACCGCTGGCTTCTTGAGACATTCGCAGATCCAGGGCAAAAGATTCTAGACACTCACTTAGGCAGTGGCAGCAGCGCTATTGCAACATACTACTTCGGCTGTGACTTTGTGGGGTGTGAAATTGATAGTGATTATCATCGTGCCGCACTTGATAGATTTGACCGTGAGACACGGCAAACTGAGATGTCATTTATAGGCACTTAACGAGATGGGCATTAGCAGTCAAACAATAGCGGAGCGCAGCGTAGCTTTTGTTTGTCTGCTACATGACGAAGTGGGGCTGGGATTACCGGGCCGTATATGAGAGACAAAAGGCAATATAACGAAATAGCTTACGGGTAAACCGGAGAACACAATGGAAGACTTAACACAACCACATGCACATAACCACGTACCGAGCAAGACAACTGGCACTGACGAGGTTTATCCGCCAGTAGAGCGTCTTGTTATAAACCCGATGACCTCTGCGCCAAAAGATGGAACGCCTGTATTGCTGAAATTTAAGTCTGATCTGGAAGGTGTAGGACAAAGAAGGTGGAGAGGACTGCTATTTGTAGGTAGCCACAAAGGAGATTGCTGGAATTGGGGGTTTGCTGCACCAGTGGGACAAGGTGGCTTCCCTGATGATTGGATGGAAGGCTGGTACGACATTACGGGTTTATAACAGGTATTACATAGAAACTTTCAGATAGCGCAGGTGCGCGACTATGAAGAGACAACAGATAATAGATAAAACTAAACATATCATGCGGTTTCAGCATAAATCATTGTCCACCGAGCGCACATATACGCACTGGATAAATCGATATATGGACTGGTGCATTGCTAACCCAATTGGCACGCATGCAGATAAACTGAACAGTTTTCTAACTTACTTGGCTGTCAGGAAAAACGTGTCTGCATCAACCCAAAAAATAGCTTTAAATGCTGTCGTTTTTCTACACCGATATGTAATAAATATTGATCTTGGCGATATTGGCCAATTCCGGCCAGCCACAAAACCAAAAAAACTCCCTGTAGTGTTATCTGTCGCCGAAGTGCGGCGGTTGCTGAGCAATCTTGACGGCATATCGTGGCTGATCATCTCTGTGCTTTATGGCTGCGGATTACGCCTGACTGAAGGGCTATCACTAAGAATTCAAGATGTCGATTTTGACCGGCACACAATCATGGTGAGAAGCGGAAAAGGCGACAAAGACAGGACAACCATGCTACCGGCCATCCTGATCGAACATCTCAAGGCCCAAGTATCACTGGTTACAGCCCAACATAAGCGCGATCTTGCTGCAGGCTATGGTGAGGTTTATTTGCCCTATGCAATCGAGAGAAAATATCCGAATGCTGCCACAAGCGTTGGATGGCAGTACCTGTTCCCCTCCACAAAGGTAGGAGCTTGCCCGCGCACCGGCGTGATGAGACGCCACCACCTGCACCCAACAGCGGTAAGTAAAGCGCTCAGACAGGCGGTGAAAAAATCCGGCATCCACAAGCGTGTTGGAGCCCATTCTCTTAGGCATTCATTTGCCACCCATCTACTGGAATCCGGATCTGACATCCGGACCGTACAGGAGCTACTCGGGCATGCACACGTTAGCACCACACAAATTTATACCCACGTGATGCAGACTGGTGTGGTCAGCACACGAAGTCCGCTTGAGGTTGTGGCGTAGGTGAACAGCAAGATAGTCACATTCGATGATCTAAAAAAAATCCTCAACTATGAGGATCAGCGCCAAATCATCGCCTGCCTGACCGAAAACAAAATCCCGTTTCGCAGAGGCAAGCGGGGGCGCCCATGGACAACTGTGGACGCCATCAATGCCGCGATGGGGGTCACTCAAATTCAGCAACGTGACGAAAACGGGATATTTTTCTAATCGAAAATCTTGAGGTATCCTAAAGAAGGAGGTCACACATGGCGCCACCAGCAAAACGTACCGCAAAACACTTCCCGGCCCACATTGACCAGGAAAAATTGCCCATTGGCGTGACTTACGTGCCAATGGGCAAGGGCCGCTGGATCTACCGCAAAGGCGCTGGGCGTAAACAGCGCGGCAAGGAGATCAGATTCGGGAGCAGTGCCAGCACCCTGGCTGAGATCTGGCAGTTTGTCGAAAACCTCGAAACCGATAGCGTTTCAACATTTCGTGGGATCTCACGTAAATTCCAAGATTCCAGCGACTGGCGAACCTTAACGCCGCGCACTCAAAAAGGCTATGAGTACCTGCACCGCACCATCTGCGAGACCACGACCAAGACCGGCACCAAGTTAGGCGATATCCCCCTTGATGCTTGGACCCCTGGCGCTGTGCGTCGCTATATCGAAAACAAATCCAGCACCAGCGCCGCCGCTGCTGACGTCCGATACATCAAACGGGTGTTCAGTTGGGCAATATCCTTTGACTACTATCTAAAATCGAACCCAGCGAAGGGTGTCATGCTGAAAAATATGGTATCTCCCAGGACGCACTATGCACAGGACAAGGACTATTGCCTCGCCATAGCTCTCGCGCCGCTCAACGTCGGCCTGGCTGCCCACCTGTCATACCTGACCAATAAGCGCCGCACAGACATTTTGAACCTGAGACGCCACCAGATTTCGCCGGCGGGTGTAGAATTCGAGGATTCCAAGACAGGTAAACTGAGCATAGTCGGTTGGACTGACGAGTTACGCGAGACTATCCATGTGGCAATGGAAATAGCCGGAGACACCCTTCTCCTGTTTCCTCGCTACGGATCACCCCACGAGCGCATGACAGACAGCGCGTTTGATACGGCGTGGCAGCGTGTCAGATCATGCGTGAAGCTCGCCGGCGGAGTACCGTTCCAGTTCAAAGATATTCGCGCCAAACATGCGAGCGATCTGGAGACAGATGACGAGGCTACAGAACAGCTACTGCACTCCGGCACGCAGGTAACACGCAGACACTACCGCCGGAGACCTAAAAAAATCGTCAGTTTGAGATGAAAAAGGCCTTACGTTGACAGCCATGTTGACGGCATTTTACAGTTTTGAGCGGTAAAAATTAACGTAAGTTATTGATTTATATGGTGGGTCGTGCAGGGATCGAACCTGCGACCACCTGATTAAAAGTCAGATGCTCTACCGACTGAGCTAACGACCCGAAAATTCGAACGCGCAATAGTACCCTAGATTCTCCCTTGAGTGAACCCCAATCGCGCTTCAGAAATCACCCTGGTGATTACTCCATCAAATCGATTTCGATACCCTGTTCCTGCATCTTTTCCGCCTTGGCCTGGACAAACCGCTGGAAATTGGGCTGCTCTCGATAGCCGCCGAAAAGCACATACTCCATGGCGGCATGGATATGGAAGGTCCTCAGATAGGCTTCCGAACGGAACACCTCCCTGCCCCGGTCATCGAAGAACAGCATGCTGGGCGCGTATTGAATACCCAGCTTTTCAGCCCAATCAGTGGCCTTGATCCGCTCTCCCGCCGGGCTGATCAGCGCCTCGGCGGACCAGATATCGACCAGCGCCACGTCAAATCCTTGCAGGGTCTTGCGCAGGTCGGGTTTACTGAATATCTGCTGATGCAGTTCGTCACAGGGCGGACACTGCTTCATCTCCATCAACACCAGCAGGGGTTTGCCCCCCGGACGGCTGGAGCGACGCAGATCATAAGGCGGCTGGAGATAGCTCGCCTGCCGGTGCAGCTTACCGCTCGCGGCGACCGGCCGTATCTGCGCCAAATAGTCCCTGAATGAGTGTTTTCGCTCTTCCTTTCCCGAAACATAGTCGAGCGCGGCGCTAAACCGGTGCGGGGCATAATAACCGTTCACTCGTAACACGGTGCGCCCCCGTTCATCAAGAAAGAGCAGGGTCGGGGTATACATCACCTTGGTTGCGGCGGCGAACGCCTTTTCACTGGTCGCCTCGCCCGACAAGTCGTTGACTTCACGGTCTCCCCAGATATTGATGGCGATCACCTGGAAGTCCTGGCGGATCTTATCGACGATCGCCTTGATGGCTAAGTTTTCATTCAACAGCTTGGCGCAATAGGGACAGCCATCCTGATGAAAAAAGAGCAACACCCGCTTGCCCGCTTCCGCCGCCTCCCTGACATCCTCCTGAAGATCGAGAAAGGAGTTTTTGAACCATTCGGGTTTGTTATGAAACCCGGGGTTGACCAGTCCGCTATCCAACCCGGCGGCGGTCTCTTCCGCCAACGTCTCTCCTGCGATAATCGACATCATCACGAGTAGAACGACCACTCTTAACATGACATTTATCTCATTCAGTTGTTTAGCGCCTATCCGTAAATGCTGAATAAAATATTACGCAAATGACGCAATCCCCCGTAGCAGCCCTTGTGATCAACCTGGCAACCATTGACTGCGGGCCGCGCCGCGCCCCAAGGGCACTTCCTGCGGGACGACTTGAGTCATTTGTGGGCCTCTGAAAACGTCAAACAGTATTAGGAACTAGGATAGCAGTGTTTTTTGTTAGCGATCGCGTACAGCCCGGCAGCCACAGAGGGAGAATCCCCTGAAGATTGGCTCGATCGAGCTTGGGTGAAGCGACATTTTTTTGTCCTTGCTGGGTTAGCCCTGGCATGAAAATGCCGATCACGAACGCCATATTTTTGGCGCGCAAAGGATTTTGCATACCTATCTAATTGTTTTCATTGAATTTTAGTGGAAATGGCACACAAATAGCATGGACTCAGGCAAGAATGTGATTGAGTGAGTCTTAACCATGACCGGCACCTACAGCATACAACAGGACCTCCCGACGCCTGCGCCCAGGCAGGCGCCTAGCCAGTTGGCACATGCCGTAAGCGACGATGGCACCCTTGGCCTGATCATGGAATTGAGCGGCAAACTCCAGACCACGCTGGAGCTGGAGACACTGATCGAACTGTTCGCACAGGTGATGCACAGCCAGTTCCACTACGACAGTCTCAACTATTGCTCCAGTGACGCTGAATCGGACATCAGTTATGGAAAGAGGCGCGCCAGAAACAGACTCGACTACGACCTGAAAGTACTGGATAGCGACCTGGGCGTCATCTCCATCACCCGTGGCAGACGATTCTCGGAGAGCGAAATCAGCCAGATCGAGAACCTGCTTGCCGCCCTGCTCTATCCCCTGCGCAACGCACTGCTCTATCAAACGGCCATTCAGAGCGCATTCCTGGACTCCCTGACCGGGGTGAAGAACCGCACCGCCTTCGATGCCAACTTCAGCCGTGAGATCGAGTTCAACCGTCGCAAACAGACCGATCTCTCCCTGATCGTCATGGATATCGATTTCTTCAAGCGGATCAATGACCAATACGGCCACGCCGTTGGGGACCAGGTGTTGGAAGCGGTGGCAAACACAGTGGAGCAGACCATACGCAGCAGTGACGCCCTCTACCGCTATGGCGGTGAAGAGTTCGTGGTAGTGCTCAACGGTACCGACATGGATGGCGCCAAGCTGTTGGCCGAGCGCATTCGTGAAAATATCGAAAAACTGCGTATCAAATCACTCAAGGATATCGCTATCACCCTGAGCCTAGGTGTGACCGTCTTGCGCGAGGATGACACGGCCCAAACGCTTTTCGAACGGGCGGACGCCGCACTCTATTCAGCCAAGACAAATGGGCGGAATCAGGTGGTTTCCGATGAATAGTCTCACCATGCCATCATTGACGGCGGATAACCCCTGACTGGAGACAGTGCCGATCAAGGACACACGCCTCACACAGCGCCCGAGGCCGGCAGACCGATTTCCCATGCACCACGATCAAGGCGTGATACTCATTGAAGAGCGGGACATCCGCCCCCAATGCCTTCTCGAATCCCTGTCTCAGCTGTTCATAACCGATGTCTGGATCGATAATCCCTACGCGGCTGAACAGACGCCTGGTATAGGCATCGACCACGAATACCGGCCGATTGAAGGCATACAGCAGGATATCGTCGGCGGTCTCCGGCCCAATCCCGTGGACCGAGAGCAGGCGACTGCGTAACGGCTCGCTATCCAGCCGCTCCAGCCCTGGATGCCGTTGGAGAAATCGGCACAGGCTGTGCAGACGTTTCGCCTTGACATTGAAATATCCGGCAGGATGAATGGCCTCGGCCAGGGCCTGCCGCGGCATCAACAGCATCGAATCGCGTTCGAGCATGCCGGCCGCCTTCAGATTGGCGATGGCCTTTTCCACATTGCTCCAGGCGGTGTTCTGGGTCAGCACCGCCCCGACCATCACTTCGAAAGGCGTCTCGGCCGGCCACCAGTGCTGCCGACCATAGCGATCAAGCAACCGATGGTAGATCCCAAGCAAGCGTTTGCCATGCAGTCTCACCTGGAACGCTTGCCTCCAGGGCGCTTGGCCTTCCTGGGACTCGGAGGGGCTTTTACCGATGGTTTGCGAGTGCGTTCCGCTTGTCCACGCTTTGTCCGGGCATCCCGCTGACGGCTAGTTTTGGCCTCAGCGCTGACCTGCTTTTTCCGGCCACTGCCCTGCTGTCTGCCGCGATGCCCCCCTTGGGGTCGCTTGGCAGGCTTCAAGCCCGAGCTCGTCAGCAGTTCATTGATCTCATTTTCACTGAGATAGCGCCAACGCCCTACCTTTAGCACGCTATCCAGGATCACACTTCCGTAACGCACCCGTTTGAGCCGGCTGACCCTGGCGTCGACCGCTTCCCACATGCGTCGGACTTCCCGCTGGCGCCCCTCCATGATGACCACGTGATACCAACGATTGATGCCATTGCCTCCCGACTCCACGATCTCCTCAAAACGAGCCGGACCGTCTTCGAGTTCGACACCGTGGGTGAGTTGCTTGAGCTGCGCTTCACTCACCTCGCCCATCACTCGCACCGCATATTCGCGCTCCACTTGACGCGTCGGGTGCATCAGCCGGTTAGCCAGCTCTCCGTCGGTGGTCAATAGCAGGAGTCCGGAGGAGTTGATGTCCAGGCGGCCGACGGGAATCCAGCGTCCGTGTTTAAGCTTCGGCATGCGATCGAAGACGGTGCGGCGTCCTTCAGGATCCTTGCGAGTCACCAGCTCCCCTTCCGGCTTGTTGTAGACCAGCACTTCCCGCTCCGGTGCTTCGAGCAGGCGCTTGGCCACCGGCCGGCCATCCACACGGATCGCATCGCTTGGCATAACCCGCTGTCCCAGCTTGGCCGGTTCACCGTTGACCTCCACACGACCCTCGGCAATCCAACCCTCGATCTGGCGACGGGACCCCATGCCCGCATTGGCCAGGACCTTCTGCAGGCGTTCCCCGGCGGCCGATCTATTCTGACTCATGCGATTCAGGTCTGAGCGAGATTTCAGTTTCCGAATCAGCGCCCGTTATCCCGGCATCCACGATTTCATCTGGCGGGATGTCGACTTCCGATGCCTCCTGGCCTGGCTGATCGTCGAGGGGGACTGTCTCTTCATCCAAACTCCCGTCGAACGCATCCGCCAGCGCGTCCGCCTCATCCAGGGCGGTTCGATCGCCACTCTCCCCTTCCTCAGCAGAGCCACTCGCTTCGACGACCTTATCCGGATCGACCAGCTCCAACTCCCGGTTGATGGAGTCGAGATCACGGATCTCCGCCAAGGTAGGCAACTCGTTCAACCCTCTGAGGTTGAAGTAGTCCAGAAACTCCTTGGTGGTAGCGTACAGCGCCGGTTTTCCGGGAACGTCCCGGTGACCCACCACCCTGACCCACTCCCTTTCGGACAGGGTCTTGACGATGTTGGTGCTGACCGATACGCCGCGGATCTCCTCGATCTCGCCGCGGGTGATCGGCTGCCGGTAGGCGATCAGCGCCAGGGTCTCCAACAGGGCCCGTGAGTATTTCGGCGGCCGCTCCGCCCAAAGCTTGGATACCCAGGGGGCGAATTCGGCGCACACCTGGATGCGAAAGCCGCTGCCCACTTCGGTGACCTCGATACCCCGGCCCTGATACGCCTCGCCGAGGGCCGCCAATACCTCTCGGAGCTGCTTCTTTTCCGGTTGCTCCCGCACCTCGAACAGGGCCTGAAGTTGATCCAGGTTGAGGGGCCTGCCGGCCGCCAACAAAGCGGCTTCGACAATCTGCTTGAGTCTATCTTGGTCTGACATATCAGGATGATTTCGCTTTGACATGGATGGGCGCGAAGTCTTCCGCCTGGACCAGTTCCAGCAGCGCCCCTTTGAGCAATTCCAGGACAGCCAGAAAGGTCACCACCACACCCAGGCGGCCTTCGCTGATAACGAACAGGTCAGTGAAGCTGACAAACGCCTCGGCATTGGCCCGTTGCAGAACATAGGACATCTTCTCACGCACCGAAAGGGCCTCTCTCTCCACGCGATGGCTGGTGAACATATCGGCGCGGTGCAGGACATCCTGCAACGCCAGCAGGATCTCGCGCAACGCCACATCGGGCTCCCTCGCCTCGACATGGCGATCCACCAGTTCGGCGTGACCTTGAAAGGTGTCGCGGGTCATATGTTGCAAACCGTCCAGATCCTCAGCCGCCTGCTTATAGCGCTCATACTCCTGCAACCGCCGGATCAGCTCCGCGCGGGGATCGTCTCCTTCCTCCTCCTCGCTAACCGGCCTGGGCAGCAGCATGCGGGACTTGATCTCCGCCAGCATCGCCGCCATTACCAGATATTCGGCGGCCAGCTCCAGACGCAGCTCGTTCATCATCTCGATATAGTGGACGTACTGGTCGGTGATCTCAGCAATGGGGATATCGAGGATATCCAGATTCTGCCGCCTGATGAGATAGAGGAGAAGATCGAGCGGCCCCTCGAAGGCGTCGAGAAAGACCTCCAGGGCGTCGGGCGGAATATAGAGATCGGTGGGCGGTGTGGCCAGGGGTTCGCCCAGCACCACGGCAAAGGGCATCTCCTCCTGCTCTGGATGATAGTGCGGATGGCCCTCAGTTTGATCCATGGCGGCCTCGAAATTTCGTCAGCAAAAAGTCAGCCGTCGAACGCGTGACTAAAAACTCAAAACTCATAACTCATAACTCCGCAAAGACATCGCCTGGCGAACCTCCTGCATCGTCTCCCGGGCAACGATCCTGGCCTTTTCCGAACCCTCCTTGACAATCCGCCGCACCAGCTCCGGCTGCGCCTCGAACTCGGCAGCCCGTTGTTGCATGGGTTTAAGCTCGCCCAGCACCGATTCGATGATCGGCCCCTTGCAGTCGAGACAGCCGATACCGGCAGAGCGGCACCCCTCCTTCACCCAGTCCTTTACGGCAGCGTCCGAATAGACCTGATGGAACTGCCAGACCGGGCACTTCTCCGGCTCCCCCGGATCGGTGCGCCTGACCCGGTTGGGATCGGTGGGCATGCGCTTGAGCCGGTTCTCTACATCCACCGGGTCCGCCCGCAGGGCAATGGTGTTTTGATAGGATTTTGACATCTTCTGGCCATCCAGCCCAGGCATCTTGGAGGCCTTGGTCAACAGCGGCTGCGGTTCCGTGAGAATCAGCCGCCCGCTTCCCTCCAGATAGCCGAGCAGGCGCTCACGCTCCGCCACGCTGATGTTCTGCTGCGACGCCAGCAACTCCCTGCCTGTCTCCAGGGCCTGGTTATCCCCCTGTTCCTGGTAGGCGCGCTGCAGTTGATTGAACTGCTTGGCCGCCTTCTTGCCCATTTTCTTGCGCGCACGCTCGGCCTGCTCCTCGAAATCGGGCTCGCGGCCATAGATATGGTTGAAACGGCGCGCCACTTCACGGGTCAGCTCCACATGGGCCACCTGATCCTCCCCCACCGGCACCTGCGCGGCGCGGTAGATCAGGATATCCGCGGACTGCAGCAGCGGATAACCGAGGAAGCCGTAGGTGGCGAGATCCTTCTCCTTGAGCCTCTCCTGCTGATCCTTGTAGCTTGGCACCCGCTCCAGCCAGCCCAGGGGAGTGATCATCGACAGCAACAGGTGCAACTCGGCATGTTCCGGCACCAGTGACTGGATGAACAGGGTCGCCGAGTCACTGTCGACACCGGCCGCCAACCAGTCGATCACCATCTCCCAGATACTCGCCGGGATCAGGCTCGGATCGTCATAGTGGGTGGTAAGGGCATGCCAATCCGCCACGAAAAAGAAGCACTCGTGCTGATCCTGCAGCGCCACCCAGTTTTTCAACACGCCGTGATAGTGGCCGAGATGCAACCGGCCCGTGGGACGCATGCCGGAGAGGACTCGGGATGAACTGTGTGACGGGTTCAAGACTAACTCCTTGCAGGACTGAGGATCACGGGGATCAGTTGGGTGACGATATCGCTGGCGGGCAGGGCAAGGATGGTCAAACCCACCACAGGCCAGAGGATAACGCCCAATAGCCCGGTGGCCAGTAGGATAACCACGATAAACAGACCGTACGCCTCCAGCCGCGAATAGGCCTGAGCCTGCTTGGGCGGAAGCAGGGAATAGACCACCCGGCCCCCGTCCAGGGGTGGGATCGGCATCAGATTCAGGGCCATCAGCACCGCGTTGATAAGCACTCCGGCGACCCCCATCAGTAACAGCGGCAGGCCGAACCAGTCAAAATGTTCCAGACTCATGGCGCCCACGTAAACCAGGATGGCCCAGATCAACGCCATCATCAGGTTGGCCCCGGGACCGGCCAATGCCACCAGTCCCATGTCGCGCTTGGGATGACGCAGGTTATTCCAGTTCACCGGCACCGGCTTGGCCCAACCAAACATGAAACCGGTCATCAGATAGACACCCAGGGGCACCAGGATGGTGCCGATCGGGTCGATATGCTTGATGGGATTGAGGGTCACCCGCCCCAGCATCTCGGCGGTTTTATCGCCCAGGCGCTTGGCCATCCAGCCGTGCGCCGCCTCGTGCACCGTGATCGCAAAGATCATCGGGATCACGAAAATCGCCAGTTTTTGAATCAGACTAAGACCATGCATCGGCGGATTATACCTCGAACAGGGAGCTGTCGCCCTTGCCGGCTCGCACCACCGCCGGCATATCCTCGGTCATTACCACGACAGTGGTGGGCTCTAAGCCGCAATAGCCTCCATCGATGATCAGATCCACTTGACGGTCCAACAGATCCCGCATCTCATAAGGATCGGTGAGCGGCATTTCATCCCCCGGCATAATCAGGGTGGTGCTCATGATCGGCTCTTCCAACTCCTCCAGCAGCGCACTGGCGATGGCGTTGTCGGGTACGCGGATGCCGATGGTTTTGCGCTTGGGATGCATGAGTCGTCGCGGCACTTGTTTAGTCGCCTTGTGGATGAAGGTGTAGGGTCCGGGGGTGAGGGCTTTCAGCAATCGATAATCCCGGTTGTCGATCTTGGCGTAATGGGAAATCTCTGTCAGGTCACGGCACACCAGGGTGAAGTTATGGGCCTCATCCACCATTCGGATACGCCGGATACGCTCCATTGCCCCCTTGTCACCGATATGGCACCCCAGGGCATAGCTCGAATCGGTAGGATAGATGACCAGGCCGCCATCGCGCAGAATGGCGACTGCCTGTCTGATCAGACGCGTCTGGGGATTGTCCGGATGAATCTGGAAAAACTGCGCCATTGGGGATTCTGCTACTCATTAAACAAGGTGATAAATCAGGATCCAGTGCGCCCCACAGGCATTGCCTTAGGGGCACCAGGCATCTCTTGCCGGGAATGATCCAGGCTATCCTGGGGGATATCCCAATCGACCCAGACGGGTCGGCATCCATCCGGCAGCATCGGCAATCTTCCCAGTTCGATCCAGGGATTCTCCGGCGAGTGAAAATCGGAGCCGACCGACGCCTTCAATCCCAGATCCCGGGCAAGCCCGGCCATGCGAAAATAGTCATCACGGCCGTGGCTGCCCGAGACCACCTCGATCGCCTCGCCCCGCTGCCGGATAAAATCCTTGAGCAGTCGGCGCAGCTTGGAGCCTGTCATCCGGTAGCGCGCGGGATGGGCTACCACGGCCTCTCCGCCGGCAGCGTGTATCCAGCCGAGCACCTGCTCCAGGCTTGCCCAGTTGCCTGGCACATGACCCGGCTTGCCGCTCACCAGATAGCGTTTGAAGACCTTGCGCTCATCACTCACCACCCCTTGCTTCACCAGAAACCGGGCGAAATGGGTGCGGCTCACCAGGACGCCGTTGGAATAGGCTAACGCACCCTCGTAAGCGCCGCTGATGCCGGCCTTCTCAAGCCGCTCAGCCATCTCTCTGGCGCGCCAATCGCGGAATTCCCGCAATTTGCTCAATCCCTGTTGCAGGGTCCGGTTATCAGGATCCACATTCAAACCGACGATATGCACCGTCTGTCTGTTCCAGGTCACCGAAATCTCCACCCCCGGGATCAGCTTGAGACCGCACTGCCTGGCGGCCAGGGACGCCTCTTCGATCCCGGCAGTGGTATCGTGATCGGTGAGGGCCAATACCCGAACCCCAGCATCGGCGGCTCGCAGCACCAGCGCGTGCGGCGACAGCGTGCCGTCAGAGGCCGTCGAGTGGCAGTGAAGATCGTTTGCACAAAACATGGGGGCGGATTGTACCCATAGTGCCGACCGACGGATAGGGAAATAACAACTGAGTGAAAATCCATGAATTTGCGGATCGAGTCCGCAACAAGCAACAGACGCCGTCAGAACAGACTGATACAATCCCCCCATGAAATTTCTCGCTGACTTTTTCCCCGTCATTCTCTTTTTCGTAGCCTACAAGCTCTACGGTATCTACATTGCCACCGCCGTGGCCATCGCCGCTTCCGTGATTCAGGTCACATACGGCTGGCTTCGCAAGAGGCATGTGGAAAAAATGCACCTGATCACCCTCGCCATCCTGGCACTTTTCGGCGGGCTCACGATCCTACTGCAGGACCGCACCTTCATTATGTGGAAGCCCTCTGTCATCAACTGGCTGTTTGGCGCCGTGTTCCTCGCCAGCCAGTTCATCGGCAGTAAAAATCTGGTGCAACGGATGATGGAGAGCAGTATCGACGTACCCGATCTCATCTGGCGGAAACTCAACCTCACCTGGAGTCTGTTTTTCATTCTGCTGGGGTTTCTCAATCTCTATGTAGCCAACGACTTTTTCGTGGCGGAGCGACAACTCATGGAGTTCACCGGGCTGCAGCAGATCGATTTCGACAACTGCGGCCAGCATTTTCAAGGAAACGCACTGGAGATGTGTAATACTGCGCACTCCCTGGAAGAGAGCTGGGTCAACTTCAAGCTGTTCGGCATGATGGGCCTGACCCTGGGCTTTATCGTCCTGCAGGCTTTCTACCTGGCGCGCCATCTGCGCGAAAACGAGTTAAAACACGAGGAGGGCTGAGTGTTCTACGCGATTATTGCCGAGGATCGGGAAGATAGCCTGGAACAGCGTCTCAAAGTGCGCCCGGATCATCTGGCGAGACTCCAGGCGTTACAGTATGAAGGTCGCCTGTTGCTGGCCGGTCCCCATCCGGCCATCGACGCCGAGGATCCCGGTCCCGCCGGGTTTTCCGGCAGCCTGATCGTGGCCGAATTCGACACCCTCGAAAGCGCCAAGCAGTGGGCCGACGACGATCCCTACATCAAGGCCGGTGTGTACGCCCGGGTTACCGTCAAGCCCTTTAAAAAAGCGCTGCCAGCCTAGCAGCGAATCCAATTCGATAAATTCTTCAAACACCCTTTAAGGTAAGTTCAACGATGAAAAAAATGATCCTTCTAGCTGCACTGTGCAGCGCGGGCCTGTTGGCAGGTTGCAATGAAACAGCAGACAAACCGGCCGCCGGGGCCGCCTCGGACGCCGGCCGCTCCGCCACCCTACCGGCCAAGACCGAAGAGGCCTCGCCCGTGATGGATGCCGAGACCCTGTTGACCGTTAACGGCACACCGGTGACCCGCACCATGTACAGCCTCTATTTCCAGGACCGGATGCGCAACGTGCCCGATGCGAAGAACTCGCCCGAGTTGCAGATGAGCGTCCTCAATGAACTGTCAAATATCCTTATCGTGGCCCAGGACGCGGAGAAAAAAGGCCTCCCCGAGCGCGCCGATGTCGCCGCCTCCCTCTATCTTCTGAAAGCCAAGCTGCTGACCCAGATCGCCATTCAGGAGCATGCCAAGGCGACCCAACCCACCGAAGAACAGCTCCAGCAGACCTACGACGACGAGTACGCCGGACAATCCAATACCGAATACAAGGCCAGACATATCCTGTTGAAAGAGGAAGACGAAGCCAAGTCCATGATCGCAAAGCTTGCTGAAGGGGCCGATTTCGCCGAACTCGCCAAGCAGCATTCAACCGGTCCCACCGGTAAAAGCGGCGGCGACCTGGGGTGGTTCGACGCGGCTCAGATGGTCAAGCCCTTTGGTGACGCCCTGCGAGGCATGGAAAAGGGCAAGTACAGCGCAGCCCCGGTACAGACCCAGTTCGGCTGGCATGTCATTCTTCTGGAGGAGAGCCGTGAAACCGCGGCACCGACATTGGACAGCGTACGGGGTAAGATCATGAGCAGCCTGCAACAGAAAGCCCTGGCGAGCTATATGCAGGGACTCAGGGACTCCAGCAAGCTGGTCTTCAATGAACAGAATACCAAGCCTGCCAGCCTGCCAGCCGCGGAAAACCCGGCTGCTGAAGCGCCGAGCGAACAAGCAGCTCCAGCCCCGGAAAAGGCATCCGCGGAGCAACCCGCTCAAGAGACGCCGGCAGCGGATACGGCGACAGCCGAAAAGACGGCGGAAGAGATGAAAGCGGCTAGCGAATAGTCCCGACCCGTCACTGTTCATTCGGAAACGCTAAAACATCTATAACGCAAAGACCGCAAAGAAACGCAATGAACGCAAAGCTGAGATAGATTGATATCTCTAAATGCTTTGCGGGCTTTGCTTTTGTTGAAAGTTTTTGCGTTATGGAAAAGCTGTTTCTGTGGACACGACCATCTGTGTTTTATGAATCGTGATTTCTTCATGAGAGTCCCCAGAGCTTAGTTTGCCAGAAAACTCTGGTTTTGATCCGTCCACATTTTGGGGAAGCTTACGCACTTAACACCCTAGTACTGTATCAAATAGATTGACGTTATCAGCGAGGCCACAAAAGACGCGTCGATTTGCCGGGTCCGTATTGACCAAATTGTTAGGTGTCACTATACTTCCTGTACGCAATCATGTACATATTGATATTTGAGAGGGAGCTATGGATGCCATAAGTTACACTGCCGCACGCGCTAACTTAGCGAAAACTATGGAAAAAGTGTGCAATAACCATGACCCAGTGATTATTACCCGAAAGCGGGAATCTCCTGTAGTGATGATTTCATTGGAAGATTTCCAGGCCATGGAAGAAACTGCATACTTGCTCCGGTCACCTGCAAATGCTCGCCATCTCCTAGAGTCGATTGCTGAGCTTGAAGCTGGAAAAGGTACTGAGCATGAGTTAATCGATTGAAACTCACTTTTTCCAGTAAAGCATGGGAAAACTATCTGTATTGGCAAAAAACCGACAAAGCCATGCTTAAACGAATTAATACCTTGATTAAAGACATTCAGCGCGAGCCTTTTGAAGGCATTGGTAAACCTGAACCATTGAAGCACGGATTGTCCGGCTACTGGTCTCGTCGAATTAACGATGAACATAGGCTTGTCTATAAAATTGTAGACGACCATATTTTTATCGCCCAGCTTCGCTATCACTACGAGTATTAATGCGCATAACGAGCCTGACATGATGACAAATTGGTTCAGTGCCTGCTTCCAGTTTCGAATAGGCATAGTCCACTTTTTCGATACGTTTTTGATACACTCGTAATGACTTGTCTATCCCGGCTTGATTCCATGTAGGACAGATTTTTAAAATGTAAATATTGGGTGTCCTGATTTATTTGCGCTTCGAAAATAGTTTGCCAACGTCCTTTCTTTGACCAACGGTTATAGCGTGTAAAGACAGTATGCCAATTTCCCAACTCTTTTGGTAGGTCACGCCAGGGAGCACCTGTGCGACATATCCAAAGCACGGCTTCAATAAATTGGCGGTTATTTTTTCCCGTGACACCGCAATCACTGGCTTTTCCCGACAACAAAGGCGCTATGCGCGCCCATTGATCGTCTCTTAATATTCTTCGTCTCAAAATGCATACCCCAAAAATCAATCGGTTGCGGTATTATCATCGAAATGACTTTGATTGTTAACACCCCCTAGGTTGATTCCAATGTTTTAACTGGTTAGGATGCTTCCATCGCTGAAACACTGCTATGCGAAAAGTACAGTAGCTACGGTTTCCTGTGATGTATTGATCGCGTCAAGCGAAGCGATGGGAGTCAGCAAATCCTGGATGGAAAACTGGGTTCGACAACTACGGCAGGAGTAGTGCATGGCTGTGTCGTTTACGGACCGAAGGATGGAAGGGTGATTTCCTTGCCAAGCGTCGCAACGCAGCGCAAAGGTAACTTGCGCCTTGACTATTCGAATGATTCGCTACAAGCGGCGGAGGTTTATCTAACTCGATAGCTTTATTTAGATATAGAAGGAAATGTTGTCCCTACAAGCGGACTATGGATTTAATCGTTTGACATCTGGGAGTTGGTCACGGCCTTTACCCGTTATATAAGGTCAATGGTCAGTGCTGATAGATGCATAGCGTTTTCTTGATCAAGGATTACTGTCAATCGACTCCTGGGAGGATTTAAAAGTGAAGAATCATACTGTTCGATCAAATCTTCTGTTTTTGTTTTTTGTTCTACCCGCAGGTTGGTTGTTCGGCATGACATCTGCATACGCCTGCAATCCTGACTTGAGCTGTATCATGATCTACGATCCGGTCTGCGGTACCGATGGAAAGACCTATTCCAATAGCTGCATGGCGGAGAAGGCATGTGTCGATGTTGCCTATCCGGGGATCTGTACTCAAGCGCCACCCGCTTGTCAGGATCTTGATAATGACAACTACTCTCCGAATGGTGGCAACTGTGGCCCGATCGATTGCAATGATCAGGATCCTTCCATAAACCCGGATATGGCCTGTCTCGCTATCTATGATCCGGTCTGTGGCGTAGATGGCCAGACTTATTCCAATTCCTGTGAGGCGTTGCGTGCATGCGTCACGATCGACTATCCCGGGGAGTGCAACCAGTTCCCGGTCTGTACGGATAATGACCAGGATAATTACTCCCCAGATGGCGTCGACTGCGGACCTATCGACTGCAATGATAATGATCCCACCATTAATCCTGGTGTGAATTGCACTACGCTATATGATCCGGTTTGCGGAGTCGATGGTAAAACCTATGGCAATTCCTGTACCGCTGTGCAAGCCTGCATGGAGATCGCCTATCAAGGGGAATGCCATGAAGTCATACCATCAATAACAATAGCCCACTATAGTACGAGAAGGATGCAATTGAACGTCATTGCCAAAAGTGAGCTTGGGCAGGATGACGAACTTTCAGTCGAAGGCTTCGGACCAATGCTGTGGGCCGACAGACGTCAAAGATGGGTACTCAGTGTCCGCGGGCTTACTGCCGATCAGGCACCAGCTACAATAACGGTTAACGGACTCCATGGCAGCTCAACGGCTGAGGTTATTATACGCTGAAAACGAAGGCATGGGCGCGAGTGCGAAGGGAGCAGGCTGGGTCTGGGGAGTTTAAAGTAAGCCCAACCCAGCCACCTGGCGCCGATCCTGGAACAGCTGAATATCGACCCGGATGCCTGGCTGGGTGCGGTGCGTGATTATGGCAGACGCTACTACCGGGTCGTTGGCACCTGGGTGGCGATCAAGCGATACAGTCGGGCCCTGGGCAGGAAATGGCTGTGTGTGACCGGCGCCTCCCTGCCGTTGTATCGTTACGTGCCTACCTGACCGGCATCCAGGTTAGCGGTTCAAATCGTCTCTAGCTGGCTGATGGTTTTACCCTCAGCCGGTATTGTTATGTTTCCAGTACAGAAAATTCTTGCTAATCCCTCTTCTCAAAACTGAGCGCGCCGTGAAAATTGTGTTTGACTGCACATTGTAGCGTATCAATGCACTCATGACGGCGTATCGTTCTATGATTCCAAATGATGAGTGCCCTCATTTGTCCTGGAATTTTCCATTCAGCGATAGCATGGCTGTCTGCCGGCACCGCAAAATGAGTTGACACACCCGGTAAACAGCAATCTCCGTCAACTAGGGGGTGTTCTCAATTACCTGAGTGAGCGTGATTCTGAGTCATTTTTCGTGCTGGCAAGGCGCGATGAGGCGTAATAGTCATTCTATTGCAACGAATCGCAACGCCGCCAACGCGGAAAAGGGCCAGAATCACGCCGCGAACGATGATTGAGAACACCCCCTAGTATGGTGTCGTCTCCGATTCCAGTGACACGATGCCATCCTTGGCAATACGTAAACGGCGGCCTACCCCAGCATGTCGTTAATAACGTTCTTAAACCAGCTGTGAGCGAAACTGACCTCTCGCTTTCGTTGCTCGGCCGATGCATCCATGGGTGAAAGGCCACCCGCTCCTTTGATAGGCAGGATAGTATTGGTCGCTTCGTCCAGGGTGTAGACCGCGGCCACCGATATCCCGTGCGCCTCGCCCAGTATGCTGTAGCAGGTGTTGACGAAGGTCGGATCGCCGGGATCCGCGCCATTGAACTTGGCGACGATGGCGGCGGCGGCGACCTTGGCCTGGGAGTTGGCGGCATAGGCCGATTTCGGCATCTTGGCGGCACTGGAGGCGTCGCCCAGCACATAGACATCGGGGTGGCGCTTCGATTCGAAGGTCCGCTTGTTGACCGGGCACCAGTCACCTTCCACCAGGTCCGATGCGAAGGCCACCTTGCCCGCCTTCTGGGGTGGGATGATGTTGATCACATCGGCGGTGAACTCCTCGATCTCAGCCTGCAGGGTGCGGGTGGAGGGGTCGAGCTCCTCCACTGTGCCGCCCCCCGCTGCGCCGACCCACTCGATCATGGCGTTCTCCGTGCCGAAGCCGTAGAGCTGTGACCAGCCCTGCCTGAACAGCCCCTGCTTGGAGAAGGCGTCCTTGGGATCGAGAATGAGAATCTTCGCCCTCGGCTTATGGTGCTTGCAGTACATGGCAATCTGCGCGGCCCGCTCATAGGGTCCGGGGGGACACTTGTAGGGATTCGGCGGCGCGACGATGATCACCCTGCCCCCCTCCGGCATGGACTCGATCTGCCGCCGCAGGGTGACTGTCTGAGGACCGGCAAACCAGGCGTGGGGAATGGTCTCGGCGACTTCCGCATCGTAGCCCTCGATCGCCTCCCACTTGAAATCGACACCGGGGGAGACCACGCAGGCATCATAGTCGAATGTCCCGCTGTCGACCGTGGCGACCTGCTTATTTGTAGGTTCGATGGCCGTGACCCTGTCGATGACGATCTCGACGCCATGCCGTTTGAGCCCTGCGTAATCGAAGGTGATGGAGTCAATGGTGCGGTCGCCGCTCAATACCTCGTTGCTCATAAAACAGGATGTGTACTCTTTCTTGCCCTCTATCAGGGTCACCTTCAGGTTTGGATTCAGCTTACGCAAGTACTTGGCGGCGGTGCTCCCTCCTACACCACCACCCACTATCACCACCCTGGGACTGTTCGCCAGGGCAAGGGTTGGAAACAGAAGCGAGCTACTAGCCAGGGTAAGGCCACCACCCATGCGGATGAAATCTCTACGATTGAATTTGTTCATGTTTTCCTTCTCCGCGATCAGTGCTGACTGCCGTAGTAGTGGATCAGCGCGGGCACGGCCTGTTCGCCCAGCTCCTTGATGGCGGCATCCACCTTGCGTTTCATCTTTCTCGGGTAGGGACGCCTGCCGTCGATGAAATCCTGCATGCTGTAGTCGAGATAGGGCATCCACTGGCCGGCAAGGGTGCCTGAGTCGCTTGGGCGACCTCCCTCTTCATGGCACTTCTCGCAATGGCTGTGGTGCAGCTTCTCGCCGAGCTCCGCCAGTTGCTGATCGGTCTTCTGGGCGTGGAGACGCAGTTCCTGCTTGGCGAAGAACCAAGCCATGGCTTTGATCTGCTCGTCGCTGTACCCCTTGGCGATGCGGTTCATGATGGTGGCGTTGCGCTGGTCACGCTTGTACGCCTCCATGGCATCGATGAAGACATCCGGATCCATCGCCGCGATGGAGGGGCTGGAGGGGCCGACGCTGGAGCCATCTGTGCCATGGCAGCCGGCGCAGGTAAAGGCCAGCGCCTGGCCCGACGGTCCCGACAGGGCAGCCGACGGAAGCAACACCAGCAGAGCCAGGAGTAGATTGCGAACTTTGTTGCTCATTTTATCGTTTCTCATCATCTTCTCTGCCCCCATCAGCTTGGCGAGGTCATCACGCCGATCAGCACCAGGGTCAGCAGGGCCAGACCGGTCATGATCAGCACGGTGGTGATGAAGGAGGCCGCCAGATCCGCGCGGCGCGAGGGACGCCTGACCAGATGCCTGTCCAGTTCACCGCTCTCAAGCAATCGCTCGTATTCGAGACGGTGGTCATGCTTGAACTCCTCGATGGGGATCTTGCCGGTAAAGATAGTCGTGCTCATCGGGAAACGCTCGGGCCTGAAGTGCACGTTAAAGAAATGCACGGAGTTGAGGAAAATGGCCGCCAGCAGCGCCTCCTCGGCATGGACCAGTGTGGCGATATTGAACATCCAGCCCGGCAGGATGATGGCGGTCGTCTCCGGCGCGAACAGCATGATACCGGATGAACCGATTATCGCCGCACCCCAGAAGGGTGCCCAGTAGTCGAACTTCTGCCAATAGGTCCAGTGAGTGAACTCGGGACGCGGACCTCGGCCGAGGAACCACTTGAACATGCCTTTCAGGTCATCCCAATCCTTCCAGTTGGGCAGCATTGAGGTGCTGCCGAACCACTTGAAGCTATCGCGCTTGCTCCAGATGTTGCTGATGGCTATGGTCAGGTGGGCCAGGAAAATACTCAGCCAGATCACGGCCGCGGTACGATGGATTATGCCCTCAATCTCCGTTCCACCAAGGAACACCACCACCGCCTTGGCCCAACCGGTATGGGCAAACAGCAAGGTGGTTCCGGTCAGAATCAGGGTCATGGTGGCGATGGCGAAGAGGGCATGGATCCAGCGCCAAACAACCGGGAAACGGCGGAAATAGACCACATCGGGGTGATCCAGATCCTCGATGAAACCCTTATCCTGGATACGGTCCATCACCTCGCGGTAGAGCCACAGCACCACATGGACCCAGAAGAAGGCCATGACCGCGAAAATCAGCGTCTGCATGAAGATCTTGAAGAACCACAGACCCGGGTATTTCTCCCTGTCGTCCGCATCACCGTGTGGCCAGAAGGTGAGAAAATTATCATTGGCATCTTCGTGGCAGACCCTGCAGTTCTCCAGGCGATTGTTGGCGTGGATCTCCGATGTCGGATCATCTTCGCCCTTGATCTTGTGGCTGCCGTGACAGTCGTGACACTTGGCGGTATTGGTGTAACCGAGTCGATGCACCTGGCCGTGGTATGAGTCGAAGTAGGTGCGCTGGGCCTCCTCGTGGCAGCCACCGCAATTCTTGGTGATTGCCAGCTTGGCCTGATCGGTCTCGGGTGAGGTGATGTCATGGGTTGTGTGGCAGTCGGAGCAGACGGCCGATTCGCTGTCGCCCTCTTCCAACACAGCCTTGCCGTGGTCAGACTCCCGGTATTCGTTGAGTTGCTTTTTGTGACACTCGCCGCACACCTCGGGATTCTTCAGGCGGTGCTCGTCGCGCTGGTGGCTGCCTAGGGAGCCTATGTTATGGGCATCGTGGCAGTCGTAGCAGGTGGCGTTGGTCTCCGACTGGTCGTGCTTGTTGGGGAGAGCATGCACCGAGTCGTAGTAGGCGTCGATGGTTTCCATCACTACGCCGAGGCGTTCGTACTTCTCCTCGGGGTCGTTGCGGTGCTTGTCCCAGGTCTCGCGGTGACACTCCACGCAACCGACGACCACCTCCGGGGACTGGCGGTGCGGTACCCGGTCGATGGTGGCGTGACAGTTGGTGCAGGCCTGTTCGCCATGCACGCTATCCTTAATCTTATCCGGATCGGCGTAGATATGGACGACGCTGCCGTCATCCCGGAAATCGGTCTTCTCGTGCGCATCGCCATGGCACTTCAGGCAGCGTTTGTTGGGGATGATGCGTTCCCCAGTGACTGGGTCGAAACCCGGGGGTGGCGTCTCCCCCAAGATGGTCAGCTCACCCTCGGCACTTTTAACCGGAGTTAAGAAACAGAGGCTTAAAATAAAAACGAAAATCCAGACTGGCGATCTGAATGCCATGTACCACATTATTATTTCCTCGCTGGTCAAGTGCACAACCGCTACAACGAGGCTTATAGGATAATTAATCAAATGGAGCCAAAAGCGGGACTACTGTGCCGAACGGACCGACTATCCAGGCAGGTCGGAGTATCTCGTCCAGTTTTTATACAGATCAATCGGTTCTGCGTCGTTCACCAAGGTAAGTTAAGTTAAATTAGGCAGGTTTGTATTGATCTTGATCAATAAAAAATTATTTACTGATATGGTTTTAAATTATTTCAGAATATGCTAATATTGATTTTGAGATTGTAGATGTTTTCAATTTCAGATTACTAGTTGGAGATCATCATGAATGTAGCACCCATCTTGATCATGGCATCAGCGGTATTCATCTTTGCTGTCGCGGCTTTGAGCATCGCCACCATCCTCGGCGTGGCCATAGGCCAAGCACGAGATTTCTTGCAAAAGAAAACCCAAGCCTGAAACTCGCTCATTTACCCGTTCGGGAAAAACCAGGACAAGCCATGGGGCAAGGTAACCCCCCTGTCTCGTTAGTAATTTCTAGAATAACGTGACAAGGCAACGGAACGCTCCCTGGAAGAGCAGCAGAAGCTCTGCATCGTATTTCGAGCAAAAACCAAGAAAGAAAAACAAAGAAAAACCAGTGAAAAACCAGGACACCCAACGATTGAAATCAACTGTAGCATGAGTTAGAGTAATTTGCATACGGACAGAGCAAAACCCAAGGAGAGGGCTCATGACAACACCCCGCAAAAGCCAGATCTGCCTGGAAGAAACCCCCTATTACCACTGCGTATCCCGTTGTGTCCGCCGCGCCTTCTTGTGTGGCGAGGATAAATTCTCGGGAC
>JAHXHS010000003.1 GCA_025656455.1 Candidatus Thiodiazotropha sp. (ex Epidulcina cf. delphinae)
ACTGAACTCGCCGTGAAAATTGTGTCTGGCTGCTCATCGTAGTGCGCCAATACACTCGTAATGACATGTCGATCCTGGCTTAAGTCCATGTGAGACAGATTTATAAAACGTTGGGTGTCCCTGTATTGTTGGGTGTCCCTGTATTGCCTGTATTGCTCTCTATTTATTCCGGTAATAGAAAGGTGGTGTGGGGAGGGCGGGTTAGAGACCCGCCCTTACCCGATTAGCAGCTGACTCATAAAGAAAGTGGTGCACCTGCCGCAATAAGAACTTTCCTTGCTACATACTGCATCAACTCAATGTCGTAGAATAAAAGCTCTGCTTCTTTAGAGAACGGAAGAAGCAGCTCGACTTCTCCGTCTTCACTTTCACCTTTGGTGTGTACTATTTTGCACCTAATATCATATATAAGATCTGCCACAGGTGAACGAAGATCTGCATCTCGATTATTAATTGGAAGTTTGTGATCGGTTAATCCTTTCTGTTTTGCACAAAAGAAATCAGTTCTTTCTTCCTCTTCAGTTAAGAACTCTCTTAAATTATTTGCATCGACACATGCGTTAATTGTAGCTCGTAGCTGTGAGCGCTCGTCACCAAAGCCTCTCCCATGACCAGAAACCGCCGTAAGAACTTTTCCAATATCAGCGTCCCTATCAGTTCTAAACGTTGGATCTTTTAATATTGTTCTTATTCGGCGTCTTGCCTCTTCCTGAGAATAAGTTGGATAATAATATTCTATTACTTGATAAAAGGCCAGAAATTGTAATAAGGGCATACCAAGTGCACTTCTTGCATACCAGTAAAGTGAACTCGGCCCCTCATCAAACTCAATTTTTGGAAACTCTAATTCAATTCGCTCTGGCGGTCCCCGCCTTGGTCTATGACCAAGTCTTCTCGTATGCCGTCTATCTCGGACAAGTGTAAGAGCAAAACCATCTTGTAGATCCAGCTGAAAAAATAAAGAATCAGTAAGTTTTTTTAGTATTTCTAAACTTCTATTGTGCTGGTTGATGTTTAGCCCTGTTACTCGTATGGAAAGAGCACCGTGACGGCCAAAGGGGCCTCTAGCTAAAAGTCTAAGTGAGTTACTAGCCTCTCCCAATTCAATTTTTACATTTCTTCCCTGATATTCCTGCTCAAGTACTATCGGCTCTAAATCTTCTTCTTCACTCAACTCTCCGAATAGTCTTTTATGTAGAAAAGACCGAGGCATTCCATTTATCGCCCTGACTACAGCTTCAATAGAATTTTCTGAATAATTAGCAATAGCTACAAAATCACCTAGGAAAACATATTTCTCAAAGTCAATTTCCAGGATTTCTTTAATTGCTTCAGCACTACCAAAAGATGTCCATCGTTTTTCTCGTCCGTTAGGAATACCTACCGAAACATATGTATCACCGTCAAAATACTCTTTTACCTCAGCTTCTAGACTGGCTGATGTACAACGCTCAAGTAAATCGCTTTGCAGCCTCTTTAGTTCTTCTGGGTTTTCCTGATCTTCTACTTCCTCAAGATCATCAACCATCAAATCTTCTGACATTTCTATTCCTTAATTTTGACTGCTAACATTGAGTAGTGTGCAATTTGCCTTAAAATACGACTATCCCTGGGATTCAGCGAGCGTGCAAATTGCCTTCTATTTCGTCATATTCCGTTGGATCAAAGGCAAGTTGCACGAATTAAATCGTGCAACTTGCCTGCTATCTACACTACGGGAAGAGAGGACTTGCCTGACCTCGGCCGCACTGTTTGTTTATTTTTACCTAATTTTCAGAATCTTACCAGTTCCATATGGACTCCCAGGTAAATGTTCAAGTTCTCGATCAGATGTCAATTCGTGCAATTCGCCTGCTATCCTACACTGCTTGGTGATTGACTTTCTGGAAAAATTTGAATATCTTTGCCAGGAAAGAGAACTTATAGAGAACATACCATGGACGAAAGTGTCAAAAAATCACCCTTTCTTCAAGCGGTTGTGAATCAGATCCGCGTTCGCCATTACAGTCGTCGAACAGAGGATACATATCTCCACTGGATCAGACGTTTTATCTTTTTTCATAATAAGCGACACCCCAGTGAGATGGGCGAGAGGGAGGTCGGACAGTTTTTGTCGGATCTCGCTGTTCGTAGGAATATTGCCGCCAACACTCAGAATATCGCTCTGAATGCCTTGGTTTTCATGTACCGTCATGTTCTGGATCGTCCGTTGAATGAGATCCATGGGGTTGTGCGGGCAAAAAAGCCGCAAAGATTGCCTGTCGTGCTAACCCAAAAGGAAGTCGCCAAGGTGCTTGTCAACTTGAAAGGACCGTATTGGTTGATTGCCTGCCTGCAATATGGCTCTGGCCTGAGGTTGATCGAGAGCGTCAGATTGCGCGTTCTAGATCTCGACTTTGACCGTCGGGCCATCTATGTAAGAAACGGAAAAGGCGGAAAGGACCGGGTCGTAACATTGGCCGATGCGATTATCACGCCTCTTCAACGCCACCTGGAGATTGTTCGTACACTGCACGAACGAGATTTGGCCGATGGTTTTGGCGCTGTTTATCTGCCACACGCTTTGGCTAAGAAATATCCAAATGCCGAAGGCGAATGGAAATGGCAGTATGTGTTCCCCGCTTCACAGCGCAGCATTGATCCGCGTTCCGGCATTAAGCGGCGCCATCATCTTGATGAAAGCTGTATCAGGAAGGCGGTCACCGGTGCCGTACGCGAGGCGAAGCTCAACAAAAAGGCCAGTTGTCACACGCTGCGCCACTCCTTTGCCACCCATCTCCTGGAGCGGGGACAGGATATCCGAACCGTGCAGGAACAACTGGGCCACAAGGACATACGCACGACTCAGATCTATACCCATGTGATTCAGCGTGGCGGCTCCGCGGTTCGCAGCCCTTTGGGCGATATTCTTTCGTCGGGCTAGTCCCAAACCAGTGACGGCTCCTCCATTGCCGACGCTGATACTTTTAGGGGAGCTAAATCGACGCGCCAGCGGCCCTCAATTCAATACTGCCACCCGGCCCCTGCAACCGCATGTGGGATGCGTTGCGGATGCTAAGCAAACTGCTCCCCGTTGAACCCACAAGATTCCGCTGCAGCCAATTAACGGCTTCAAAAATCAACACTTGATGGCCCTGCGGGTCCTGTGCGCTGAGCGGGATCGGGCCATCGGCCTTTTGGCTGGAAAGGCAGGCGATCAACAATGTGGGATGCTTGGCCTGATTGATAATCGTCTCCGTGTATCTGAGCAACATCTTTTCATGCCGGGGCGAGGCGATGGTGTCCCTGGGCGTCAGCTCGACAATAACGACATCGAGCATCAGCTCTTGGCCGGGCAATACCGACCAGCGGTAATTGACCGGCCTTGTCTGGTTGACGGTTTCGCTGTCTGGCGCAACCGGCCAAGGTTCAAAGTTGAAGAAACCGGCTGGAATCGGTGGGGATTGAAAACCGCGATGATCCGGCCTGCCATACGCCAACGCCTGATGCGATGAATCCACCGGCCTGTGCACGGCGCTGGGCGGCGCGCGAAAAGGAACCGGTTTACGCCCGCCGCTATGCAATACCTGGATATGTCGGCCGACTTTTTCTGCGGCGGTCCTCAGATCCCTTGTCAATGCGGCCACCGATTTTGAGTAGCGTTCCCCTTGACCGATCGGCCAGGGATCGTTGATGCGCACGAAACTCCCCTGCGGGCTGCCGTCGCCGTAGATGCCGGTGATCACCACGGAGTGCAATCCAGGGCTGGCCTCGCCCACCCATAGTGGTCCCACTTCGTAGAGGATGCGCTTGAGCGCTTCCGGCGTCAGTTCCTCATAGTCGAGTGGATAGAGGCGCCATTGTTGCGATAACGCGACGATACTGTGAGGATCCAGGCCGTTTTGGTAGGCCTGCCAATGTCCTGCTCCCTGAGCAATGGCGTCTGGCTTGCTATGTAGGCACTCCCGCCAGCCCACCAGCATGGCTGCCGCCGCCGCCCAGCAACTCATGCCTGTCTGCTGCGGCACCAAGGGCACTTCGTGCCAGATATCCATGAACCTGGCAGGTCTTTGACTCGGGATGTTGTGCATCGCTCCCGCCGTCGATCAGGCCATGCCGGCTGAACCGGTAGAGACACTCGGGCCGGTCATGGGGTTCCCTCGACATACTCAACCCGCACACTCGCGGTCTGGCCTGCCCCGCTCAAGCGAACGGCGGTATCGGCCGGCACGCTGTCGGCAAACTGCTGCTTATCGTTAACATACCAATTGACCCTGGCGTCGCTGCCGGGCGCGTCGTCGATATCGGCCCAAAAGAGGCTGTCTCCGGCTGTTCGGGGAAGCAGCGCCCGGCTATCCAATCCTAGCTGATGGTCACTGGTCTCCAGCCGATCGCTCTTGCTGTTCCAGCCGTCGCTCACTGACAGCTCGAAGGCCTGAATATCCGTGGCTTCTGAGTGCTTGAAGAGCATGTTGTCGAGATTCAGCCGGTTGGTGTTTCCTGTCGGCTGCGTGAACACCCTGGAGACGGCGCTGTTGCGTATGTGAATCCTTACCTGGGTGTCGAGCCCGGCGGAGTGCCCTTTTGACCAGCTTATATGGTGAGTGGTTGGGTTGTATTCGGCCTTGACGTCCACCTCTCCGGCGATCTTCTGAAGGGTGATCAGCCGGATCTTCGGCGTTGGCGTCACCGGTCGAAACGCGCTCCCTTTAAGGGCGGAGGCGTTCGACAGCAGACGAACGGATGCCTCGGCCAGCTTTGGTTGGGTGATCGATGTCACTTCGATGGCGAAGAGCTGGGGCATGTAGCGCAGCTCTATCTTGTCCAGATCGGCCAGATCCGGGAGACTGAGGGTGATATCGCCGCTGAAGGTTTCGGAGGGAAAGTTGATGCGCCGCTCGAACAGCAGTTGCCGGTTTTTTGAGTAACCTATCGCTACCCATTGCGACGGCACGGTTGCCATGTTGTTTTGTAGAATGCGCTGCTCTCTGTTAATGAATCTATCGGTGCTCAATGCGCCGTTGAGCGCCGTGATGCCTAGGTTGACGGCATCTTCCGGGGTGGCGTCGTTTGCCGGGGAGACGAGCAGACGCAGTTGATCGTATGCCTGGTTCAGCCGGTCGGGGGTGGCTGCTATCAGGCCGTTGGAGTTGGTCGACAATCCGACCTTGTAAAAAGAGGGGCTGGACTCTACCAGGGAGACCCAAATCGCCCCAGGCATCCCGGAAGTGCGCTCTGCCATGGCGGCTAAGCGGTCGAGAACGGCCTGGGCGGCATTGTCTGAGAGGGTATCCTCTTCGCTCAAAAAGGTGACCTCTTCATCGGCCATGAAGGGTAGGCGAACGGGGTTGAAACTAAGGTTTGCGTGCCTGCCGAGGGCATCGATCACGGCTGTTGCGGTATCCGAACTCACTTGCATCACCTTGGCGGCGTTGTCGGCTGTGGCGCTATCGCCGGCGGTGGTGTGTAACAGGCCGGGGCGCACCACCACGATCGGCGTGTCAATCGAAGGCGTATCGGTAACTGAAACCTCGACGGTATCAACTGAGCCGGTGGGGCTTGTCGCGTCAAGCGTCTCGTCTTCGGCGTCACCCTCAGTCACATCGGCAAGCCAATGGCTCAGATCGATGGGCTCGATATCGTAGGCGGCGTTGCGCTTGCCCGCATACAGGGAGAGATAGAGATTGCGATCGGCCTCAGTGAGCGGGTCAAGGGCGAATGCAAAGGTCGCATAGGGCTCGTCCATCGACACTGTCTCGATGGGGATCTCGACTGAACCGGTCTCCCTGTGGCTCTCGAGCTTGAAGCGCGGTTTGGTTGCCGAAACAAATTTTATCTCCAACTTTGCCAAGGCGTCGGATCCGTCGGCCATCTCGCTCTGATCGGGAAAGATGATATTTTTTTCAATAATCCCAGGCCCCCACTTATTGCTTTTCTCTCGCTTGATAATGGGTATGATTTGGGAGTCCTCCGTATTGCCGGGCAGTTTTTCCAGGGGTACTGGCCAGGCTGTCAATACGGGGTGCTTGGCGTTTATTTTTTTCCAATGCTCGTTCATTCGCGCCCTGAATTTTTGACTCATCTCCAAGTCAGCCTCGGTTTGCAGGCCCAGCCATCCAGAAGGGTGGTCGTAGTCATTGATTTTCAGGGTGTTGCCGGTTAACTTGTAGTCCGTGCCAGTCAGCGCTTCCGGCTGGGTGGCGTAGCCTGATTTGTCGCCATCAATCACACTCTCCCAGACAAAAAACGCCTTTAGCGAGTCGCCATGCTGCGCCGGATCGAAATCGGAGTCGATATGAATGCGATGATCGGCATTGCTGACCTTGAGCGCTATGTTCTTAATCGCGATTCCCTTGCCGCCGTCCCAGCCTGTGAAATCCCGCTTTTTAAAATAGTTCTCGACCTCTTGCATCAGTTCATCGATGGCTATCGCCGAGGCCAGCTCCCGTGAGTCCCAAAAGGTGCGCGCCAGGGATTTCAGCAGCATATAGTTGGGTTGGGTCTTTGACTGCCGGCCGATGGATAGGATGAAGTTGTTGATATCCAGTCCGGTGTAGAGCACCCGCAGCAACGCCTGAACGGGCAGGGTCGCCAAGGCGTAGAACTTGATGACATCGATGAAGGTGTTTGTGGAGTTGGTCAGATTGAAGGGTTGCATGCCGACACGGCCCGCTGCCAGCGCCAGCACCACCAACTCGCCGTAGTGGATGAAGGTGTCGTTCAGATCGATTTTACTTTTCAGTCTTTCGAACGCCTCGTCATCGTAGTCACTTTTCGAGGGCAGCAGCTCACTGACCGCGTCACGGATATAGGCCTCTTCGGTGGCGACGGGAACGAGCAGATAACGCATGCGCTCGATGCTGTTCGGGTCGTTCGCCAGCACGCCGCCGGCTTCATTGGCCAGCCGGGTCAGGAACAGAATCGGGTAGATCAGATCATCCAGGGCCGGTTGCATATCAGGATACTGTGCCGAGACATCTGAGATCATGGTCTCTACGGTGGATATTTTCCGATAAAACGGGCTCATTTTCAGGCTGTTCATATTGACCTCCAAATCGCTTTATAAAGTGATCGCGTTATCCGCATTGTGTTAGGGCCTGTTAACACTAATTTGATAGCCACTGCCAAGACCCTGTTTTTGTCCAGCAAGGCAGAAGGAGCGCCGTGTAGCTGAGTCTACATAAGCGACTGATAACGCCGCTGGGCGAAAACAGGGCCTTGGCCCTTCGGGTTGCGCCTGAAAAAGCGCCACTCGGCGTTACTCGTCGCTTATTTGGAACAACCAAACTACGCTCCTCGTGCCTTGATTGGCGCTTTTTCAGGCACAACAGTGGCTATCAAATTAGTGTTAACAGGCCCTAAGGCCCTGGCTAAGACACCTTCATACTTGACTCTCGCATTCACGAAGTCAGGGGGCTGCCGTCTGTCCGCTGATGGCTCCGGCCGGGTTCGATAGCCTGTGCGTCATGGCGCCCGCCGCGGGCGTAGCAGCGGCCGCGCTGGCTGCCGGCCGTTCTTCAGCGCCTCCACCGGACGCTGTACGACCGCTGGCTGCCGGCCGTTCCTCGGCGCCTCCGCCAGACGCACTGCGGCTATCGGCGGCGGGTCTCTCCGTTGTTTGCCTGTCGCTTGTCTGCTCGGCGGGCGCCGGGCGGGCCCTTGCACCGCTGCCACTATCCCCTTGATTGGCGCGTCTGCGCGCCTCTTCGGCGCGTTCTACCTGGCGATTGGCCTGGTGGGCCCGCTGGGTGGCGGCGCTGGTGTCGGGCCGGGTCGGTTGCGCCGTCGCCCGGGTTGGTGTGTTGCCAAGCAGTGACCCCAGTTCGCGCTCACGTTCAGGCACCATGGTCTGGGACTGGATTTGTTGCAATGACCGGTCACCGGCCATCCGGGAGACATCGAGGGGCAGGGTCCTGAATCGCAAGTTGACCGATGACCGCAATCCGGCCGATGCGGCGATATCCTCGCGGCTGTAGCGCTCATCCGAATGGACAAAGCCGACGTTGGCGGTCATTTTCGCGCTGGCGCCCCAGGCGCCGACGCCGAAACTGCCGCCGGCCTCGGTAATGATCCGGGAGTCCACACTGTCCAGTTGTGACTGTTCCGCGATGCTGCGGGCATCCACCTGCAGGCGCATCGATGCCTGCAGATGTCCGTCGTCCACCACCACCCGTTGCAGCCCCATCATGATCATGGTCGACAGCAGCGACTGTCTGTCCCGCGCCAGTTTGCGCTGCACCAGGGGCAGCAGGGTGGTGGTCAGGTCTGAATCGTCGATGTTGTCGACCTCTTCGCTGCCCGCCTCCAGCGTTGCTTGCAGCACGCTGCGCTCCGGAAGGTCGGCCTCGTCGCTCAATATGAGTTCGGCCTCGTCGTCATCCCCAAGCTCGACGCTCATTCCGGGGAAGCGGGACGCCGCCCATTGCGCGGCCTGAGCCGGACCGATTTGCTGCGCGCCGAACTCTGCTGAGGAAGTATTCACCGCCTCCAGCAGATCGGCGAAGGATTGCAGTTGTTGGATGTTCGAGTTCTGAATCGACTGGAAGACGCCGTTGATCAGCGAAGTGACAAAACCCGGGAAATCGATGGCGTTCTTCAGCGCCTCGACCGTGCCGGCCGCCGAACGGACCGCGCTGCGGCCATGGATATCGCTGGCCTGCTGCGCCCTGGCCAGGAGGGGGGCGGCTTGTCGCTGTTCCCGTCGAGCGGTTATCGTCCTGTCCAGCGCCTGCTCCGTGGCAATCAGCTCGGCCGCGGCCATCGATACATTGACCATCCGATTCGCCACCTGGCGGCTCAGGGCCGGGTGTTGCTTCAGCGCTGGCGTCGCCTCGATAACGGATCTGACGGCTCGCCGCACAATGGCCAGGGTTTCCGTCCGATCGGTCACCGGAAACCACCCCGTAGACCCTGGGCCGCGGCCAGCCAGGCCTCCGCGTTGTGGATCAGCGGGTGATGTCTGGCGATCAGGCGGCTGTTGGCGACGATTTGTCCCCCCTCCCGGGCAAACCATCGCAGCAGTTCGACACCGTTTTGGGCGAGTTGCAGATGGAGCGAGAACTGAGGCTGGTAACCGATCAGGGACGGCGCCCAGCGCTGCAGCATAAAACCGGCCGAGCCGCCGCCGAGGGCCTGGCTGATCTCCCTATCCGCCAGCGCCTCCAGGGCGGCCCTGATCTGCCCCACAATGTCTCGCGCCGCGAATCCACTAATGCCGACGGCGCGATCCGATAGCCCCCTGGTCAGGTCATGGATCTGCCAGGCGGCCCTGGTCTGAAGATGCAGAATGGCGTTGTCCATCGGCTCTCTGCCGATGGCGGCCAGGGCCCCGGCTGTCTGCCGCAACTGCTGATGAAGCCGGCCCTCGACGCCGGCATCGAGAACCTGGCGATAGAGCATCTGCCGCTCGGGCGCGGTGAAGCGGTGTTGCGCGCTGCGCCAGAACGGCCGCAGTTTGTCGGCGGCATGGTGTATCGGCAGGGTGAGTTGACCGGTGAAGACCCTTTCCGCCAGGGTCTCGACAAAGGCGAGCACCCCTGCCTGTTCGACCTGGTCGCACCAATAGAGCACCGCGGCGCTGTTGACCTGGGCCGCTACGATCTCTCCCGGACGCTCCAGGGGCGGCAGATCCACCATCCCCAGGCCGTAGTTGCCATGGACCCGGGTCACCGATGCGATGTGCTCCGCCAGCAGGTGTTCGCAACAGGAGAGGCCCGCCGCCAGGTCGTCTTGCTCTAGAGGGGGGTGGGGTAGACAACTGCCCATGATCAGCCTTCCCCGGTGGTATTGATCTGATTGACCGCATCGATCTGGGTCTGCGAAGCGAGCTTTTCCAGGGGAAATGTCTCGCTCTTGAAGTTCACCCGCACTTCGCCGCTAAGCTTGGCCTTGGTATCGATGGAGGATTGGCTGGTCTCTTCCATGGCCGAGCTGACCACTGTGCGGGCGCCCGAGCGGCTGGTGACATCGTCAGAGAACCAGCCGCCGCTTTCGCTGCGGGTATGGGAGTACTTGGAATCGTAGTCCGATGCCCTGCGGTCGCGTTTGGCCTTGTCCTTGGTCCTGACGTCGATCATTACCTTGGCGTTGATCAAACCGTCCGTGACCACCACCCGGTTGATGCCGAGAACCACCATGGTGGCGAGTTGCTTCTGTCTCAAGCGGGCCATCTCCAACTGGCCCCGCTGCGCCAGGGCCTGTTCGCTCTCCTCCGTATCCAGGTCGATCGATTGCTCCATGCCCAGGCTGTTTTGCACTTCGTCCAGGCCACTCTCCTCGGCATACTCGGTCAACGCCAGTTTCGGCTGTCCCATTTCCACGCTGGTGCTCAGGTGGCGGGGAAAGCGGTCGGTAAGCCAGTCCCGTCCCTGATTCAAGGTGAAGTTGTCGGTGGCGAATTCGTTCACACTCTTGACCACGCTCTCCAGAAGCTTCGCATAGGCGTCCATCTGTCGCAGCGAGGCGGTCACGATACTGTTGAACACGCCGTCGATGAGGCCCGAGACGAATTCGGGGAAGTCCACCGCATTGACCAGGTCTTTGAATACCTCGGCACCCTCTCTCGCCGCCGCACCGGTGAAGTCGTTCTGCACGATGCCGTCGCTGGAGCCGCCGCCCCCTCGCCGTTTCGCTTGTGCAATGGCGACCGGGTTATCGGGAAGGTCTCCGGCAATGGCGTTCGGCACTTCCTGTCCCGCTTTGGCGTCGGCGAGATAGGCGACCACATTGACCAGTGAGTTCGCCATGCCGCGGCGTTCTTCCGCCGGCAGGCCCTGAAAGGTGTCAGTGCGCTCCAGCAGGTCGCGCACCTGCTGGCGCACCACGGTCTGTTTTTCCGGGGTAAGGGATTGCAGTGCGTCGCCCATCAGCCACCTCCCGGTGCGCCCTGCTCGGCAGGTACCGGCGGCGCCTGTCCGGAGCCCTGGGCGAGATAGTTGATCTGGTCGAACTGCAGGGCATCCAACATCCGCTCGGGCGGCAGGGTCTCGGAGCGGAAATTCACCCGCACGTCGCCGGAGAGCTTGGCCTTCATGTCGGCCGCGGACTCGCTGGTGTCATCCACTGAACTGCGCACCATGGTGCGATGCCGTTGGGTTGTGCTCACGCCGCCCCCGCCGCCCCCCCAGGGGGCGATGCCGAAGCCGCCGGCAAACGCCTTGGTGGTGGATGAGGTAGTATCGGTCAGACCGGCGGACGCCTTGCGCTCCGCCAGGTCGCTGGCGGTGATATCGAACACCACCTTGGCATTGATGCGGCCGTTGGTGACGATAATGCGGTTGATGCCGAGCAGGACCATCAGCGCCATCAGCTTCTGTCGCTGGCGGGCCATCTCCAGTTTGGCGGCGTTGACCAGTTTCAGTTCCGACTGAGGATCGTCCAGGTCCACGGTTTGGCCCTCGCCGGCCAGGGCCTGCAGCGCCGAGGCGTCATCGGCCTCTTCCCGTAGCTGGAGTTGCGCCCCCTCAGCCGTGTTGGCGATGCGCACGACGCTGGGATGGCGCGAGGCGATATGCTCACGCGCCTGGGCGTCCGAGATATGGTCACTGGCAAACTGGCCGACGGTCTTGCTGGTTGCCGCCAACAACTCGCCATAGGCCTCCATTTGTTGAATGGAGGCGTCCACGATCGCCTGGAACACTCCTTGAATCAGGCCGCTGACGAATTCGGGGAAATCGACCGCGTTCACCAGTTGCTTGAAGGTCTCGGTGCCCTCGCGCAGCGCGCCTGCCTTGAATTCGGCGCCGACTTGCCCCGGCTTTTCCGCCAGGCGCTTCTTTAAATCGTCGACCGGTCCCAGCGCAGCGGCGAGATCGGTGCGCTCTTCCGGGATCTCAGTGTTCAGCCAATCGGGATCCCGCGCCAGATAGCTGCTCACCTTGACCATGTTATTGGCCAGTTCGCGGCGCTTTTCCGGCGCCATGGTGCGCCAGTTATCGGAACTCTCCAGCACCTGACGCACTTCTCGGCGCACCAGATCCAGATCGTTGCGATTTGTTGCAGGATCAGCCATGCGCCTATGCTCCGGTTGCGGCTTCCTGCGTTGCCTCTGTCGCTGGGGTCGCTGAGTCGTTGCTGGGCGCGCCGGCGCCACGGCCAGCGCTGCGGATGCCTTCGAGCTTGAAGATATCCGCCTCACTGATGACCTTGTTCAGATCCACGGTCTCGGATTTGAAATTCAGGTCGACGGTGCCGGCCAGTTGGCCCTTGGCCTCCAGTTCCGCCTGACTGCTGCTCTGGGTCACGTTGGTGAGCGTTACCATGGGTGCGGTGGTGGTCTGATGAGAGGAACTCGACCAGCGACTGCTCTCCCCGGAGCGGCTGCCGCTGCGCCAGCCGCTGCCGCTGCGGTAGTTGCTTGACTTGTAGTCCTTGCCGGTGCTGCTCTCGGATTCGTAGGCGCTCTGCTGGGTGGTGATATCGCCCTGGTTCTCATAGTCATAGTCGGTGGCGGTGGATGCGCCGAAATCACGGGAAGTGAACTGGAAGTTCATGCGCGCATTGATGCGCCCGTTGGTGACCACGATCCGATTGATGCCCATCAGCAGGGTGGTCGCCAGCAGCGCCTGGCGCGACTTGGCCAGGTCATTTTTGGCCGCGGGGACCAGCTCTTGCTCGATCGTCTCTTCGTCGAGGAAATCGACGGGATTCTCTAATCCCAGCATGCCTTGGAGATCCGGCAGGTTCTCGCTGTCCGCGTCCGGCCTCAGCCCTACCTGTGGGCCCTGGTCGCCGATATTGACCTGAAACAGTTGCGGCGCCTTGCTGACCAGATGGTCGCGCGCCTGGTTCTCGGTGACATTGCTGTCGCGGAAGTCGCTGAGGCTCATGGTCACGCTCTGCACCAATTCGCCGTAGGCCTTCATCTGATCGATGCTGGCGTCGACCACCGCCTGGAACACCCCCTGAATCAGCTCCGCCACGAACGCCGGGAAGTTGACCTGGCGCACCATCTCGCCGGTGGCCGTCACCCCGGTGGTGACCGCTGAGCCGAAATCGGAGGTCGGGCCTTCGGTAGGCAGGATGTCCCGGTTGGCATTGGGCTGGGCACCGCCGGTGAAGGTGGTGGAGTCGGAGCCGCGGCTCGGACTTTGGCTCTGGCCTGGCAAAGGCATCTGCGGCAGTTCGATCAACGGCACGGCATAGGGATCGCTTCGCGCCATGGAACGCCGGCCCGGCGAGGGCCGTTCCGAGCCGATCTGCGCCAGCTCGTTGTTGGCCATGGTCTCGACCACATCGGCCGTGTCCGCCCTGATCTGCGCCTGTTGCTGTGGCGGCAACTGATGAAACGCAGCCGAGCGATTCAACATTGCATCGACCTGACGCTCTACCTCATGGCGCCCCTGCTGCTGTATCGGTTTCATGCATCTCTCCCATTGTTGGTTAAACGCGATAGGCGTCCTGGGGCTGCGGCGCGCTGCCCGGTCCGGCGGCGCTCCGTCCTTGCCGGTCATAGCCGCTGGGGCGCAGGTAGAGGGAGCAGCGGGCCGGCGTTTCCGGCAATACCCGGACACTGATGACGCCGATTTCTCCAGGTCCCTGCATGTCATCCGGTGTCATGGCCTGCACCCAGCGATGCAGGTTGGACTGGGAACTTGGACGTTCAGACAGCACCATGTTGAGCAACTGGTACATCTGCTGGGGAGGATCCGGCAGACCGGCCACCAGCACATCCAGTTTCATCTCCAACCCCTTGTTGGTGTCGCGTAGACCGATGATCACCGAACCTTGAGGCAGCACGAACCGCCCACCGAATATCACCCCTGCCGCTGCCAGCAGACTGGGAAGCTGTTTACCTATGCCCAACTGGTTCAACAAGGGCTCAAGGTCCAGCAGTCGCAGGTCCCCGCGGTGGAAAAAATAGACACGCTGCGCGCCCCGGCCACGGCCACAGGCGATGGAGGTGAAGATGGGGGTCAGCTCTGGCATGATCTCCATCACGATGCGGGCGGCGTGTTTCAGGTTCGGCGGCAGGTTGTCGATGTCGCTTTCGCGCATTTCGTAATAGACCTTGCACTCCTGCAACCCATAGGCGTCGGTCGCCATGCCGAACCAGGCGCCAAAGCGGGTGTCGCCGTGAGACATGCCGTTGCGCCAACGCTCGGAGCGCTGATCGAACCAATGCAATGCCTCTTTGCCGTAGTGCTGATGGGTAAGGCGGCGCATCTCACGGCTCGCCTCCTGCTGCCTCGCGTGGGCCGTGGCTTCAGGCCCCAAAGGCTGCATGTCCAGCCGCAGCGCATTGCCCGCCACCTCCGAAAAACTGTGCTCCAGGGGGAATCTCCCTGGGGTCAACAGATTGTTTCCGTAGCGGGGATCGTGCGCCGGGAGGTGGAAACTGCGATCGAGCAGTCCCCCTATCGCTTCGGCGGGGTTTTTCGTACCCAGTCTCCGCGACGCCATTTCCATACGCCGCTTGGCCAGTTCTGATGCGGTAGTCACGCGCATGCTGATACCCTCCGGTTAGTGCCTTAGATTTGCGGAACCGCTGGCATCGCGGGCAATTCGATGCCGGCCTGATCGAGCGTGTTCTGGATGCCGGCCTGAAAGCCCGTGTTTTGACCCAGCATCGGTACCGTGAGCTGGGCATCCAGGTCGACCGGATCGGTATGGCGTTCGGCCATCTCGTCGGTGGTGCCGGTGACGGCAAGCCAGCGCTCCGCCAACTCCGCCAGGGTGAAGAAGTCATTGGTCGGGCGGCGGTTTCCCCGGCCGTCGAAGGTGGTTATTCCCAAACCAAGCGCAGAGGCGCTGGAGAGTATCGGCGCCTTGCGCGCCAACCAGGAGATGATGCGCTCACCGCTTGCCGCCATGGTGCGGAACTTCACCCCGTTCGCCGCACCGTTCAGGTAGAGGGCGCTGACGCGATCGACCAGTTGCCAGATATCCCTCACGCCGTAGGAGCGAAGAATCTCCGTGTCACTGAGCATGTCGATCATCTCCTGCACCACGCCCTGCATTTCGATCGCCGCCGGCGCGGTAATACCGTAACCGTGCAGTGAAATATTGACGGCCAGATCGCGGCCGGCCTTGTGTATCTGCTCATCGCTCACCTGTGAACGTTCGGAACTGGTGATTTCGCGGAACTTGAGGCTGACGCTGGCCAGGAATCGGAACCACAGATCACTGAACTCTCGGTTGGGCAACGGCTCATCCACACTCCCTTGGGCGAGACCCAACACCCGCGCATAGAGGCCACGGCGCTCGAATTCGTTGATGCGTTCGGGGGCGCGCTTGATCCAGCGATAGATGCGATCCAGCCCCGGTCCGCGACTGATCGGCAGCATCCCGGAAGTGGCATGCTCAACCACCGTGTCGACGGTGGCGAACAGCCGCATCTCCTCCAGTTGGGCGCAGTAGTAGATCACCCTGACCGCATGCAGATTGTCGGGGATGATCTCGACATGGGTGCCCGCGTCGAGATCGGGCAGACTGATGCCGAAGGCGGAAAAGTTCCCATCCAGACCGCCGGACCCCGATGCGCTGCTGATGGTCCGGGCAATGACGCTCTGAATGGTAAGCCGGATATTGGGGTCGTTGGGATTCACGTTGTCACGAATCAGGCGTTCGGTCACATCCGCGAGTTGCTTGGCGCTGATCGTGACAGTGACTTGAGTGCCGTTGAATTTGCCTTGACTGTGCTCGTGCAAGCCACGATAGACCTGCTTGTACAATTCGCTGTAAGCACTGTACTGCTGCATCGCCTCGGTAAAACGGGTGATGAACTCCGCGACGATCAACACCCGGAAGTGATAGAAGCGCTGGGTCGGCGGATTGGTTGAGCGATCCGGCCCGCGGGGGTCGGGCTCTGTGCCGAAGGTCTCGACCTTTACCGGACGAGAGCTTTCCGGCACCCACACGATATTTGCCGAAGAGACATCGTTTTCAGGCTGCGGCGCTGTGCGCATGCTGCCGCGAGGAAACAGGCGGGCGAACTCCGATTCCTCATCCATGTCGATGTCGGCGTCTTCGACATCCTTGAGATATTTAGACCAACGCTCGATACGGGCAAAGGAGGGATCCTCATACCCGGCCAGTCTCAATTGACCGATGATCGCCAAAAAGCGGATCTTGTCTTCGTTGAAATAGTCCGGAATCTTTTTGCTTGGATCATTCGGATCATCGACCTTGTAGTAATCCTTGAACTGACTCGGGTCCGGCGTCAGTGGCGGATTGCCGGGATCATCGTTGGCCCGGTCGATACTGAACAACTCACTCAACAGGTGGCGAATAGCGAGATACAGGCGCTTGTTGGTGATATTGACCTCGTTGGTCGCGCCACCCGGCAGGTTTTCGTTAAATATCTCTGGAAATTTTTCTTTGGTGGTCATGGTCTGGTTCCTCCAGTAATCAAAGAGTGCTGAACATGTAAAGCGCGCTGTTTTGCCTCTCGCGGAGGCGGTTGTGGCCCCAGATTCATCGGGAAGCCTCCGTGGAATCGCGTGCGGCGAGGGGCATGATGGGCAGCCACTGATCCCCTGCCCTGGACAGGGCCCTTTCCAGACCGCGTAAACTTGCCGGAACGTCCAACACACCGGCGCCGCATCCCCTGCTGTCGGAGCCGATGGCAAAGGGGCGGGCATAGGCGCTGAGAAACGATTTGACGGTGGCAGCGTCCAGGGGCCTGCCGTAACGCGCCGCGCGGGAGAGCAACAGGGCGCAGGCGCCGGTGACGAAGGGCGCGGCAAAGGAGGTGCCGGTATTCTCTTGGTATTCGCCGTCCAGGGTCGCGGCCAACACGTCTTCGCCAGGGGCGCAGAGCAGGACATGGTCGCCGCGGGTGGAAAACGCTGACGGCTCACTGCGCGGGTTCACGGATCCCACGGCCAGGACCTCCGGGTGAGCCGCCGGGAAATAGCGCTGGAACGCCCCGTCGTTACCCGACGCGGCAACCAGGATACAGCCGCGCTGCAAGGCATACTCGATGATATCCTGATGGGGCATGGGATCATCGTCCCTCAGCGCGCTCGCCGGGGTGCCAAACGACAGATTGAGCACCCTCACGCCAAGGTCGACCAGGGTCTTGACGGCTTGATCGATATCGGGGAGGGAGCCCATTGCCGTCAGGTGATTGCTCTCCAGCATCCTGACCCCGGCGAGGGCACGGGCTGGAACCAGTTGGGCGGCGCCCGCGAGGCCTTTCGGCATACGTTGTCCCGTGGCGGCGATGATCGATGCGCAGGCGGTCCCGTGACCGATCTCGTCCCTTGGGATGCGGTCGGGATTCTCGCTGTCGCCCACCAGATGGACATCGCCGGTCAATATCTGGGTGGGCAGATCCACGGTGTCCACCCCAGGCCGCAGCGCGGCAAGCAGCTCTGGATGGCCCAGATCGACCCCGCTGTCGACGACGCCGACCTGCAGCGCCCGGTCGCCGGGTTCAAACCCAAGCGCCTCGGCCACGCCGACCATGTTTTGCGCATAGAAGGGGTCGGCGGGGCGGTCGTTGCCGTAACGGCGGTCAAGCTCGAACGGGGTATCGCACAGGTAGTGGGGCGTGGCCAGCTCCACGTTCGAGAGGCCGCGCAGGGTGTCGAGCAGATGCAGCAGACGGGTGTCTGGGTCGATATCGATGCGATAGGTTCTGGCCAGGCCGATGCGTTCTTCGATGTTGTCCCAGGCGTTGGCGACCGGGCTGCCGAGCAGCGGCGCGCGGGACGGTTGATAGGCCCGGGTCACCTGCATGGCGTGACTGTGGCGCCGTATCGCCCGATCGACGTTGCCCCGGTCGAAGTGCAGGGGCGCGGCCAATACGCCTGTCTGAAGATAGTGCGGCGCATTGCGAGGCCCGTCGTCATTCGCCATCTTGAGCAAGATGCGGCCCCGCAGGGCGCGGCGGGTGTGATCCGGCGACCAGGGTTGCGAAGGCGCCACATCTACCATGACTTGATCCCCCCGACCCGGCGCATCGGCTGCCGCGCAGCGAACGGGTCGGCGTTCGGCTCGGTCGGCAATTCATAGAATCCGCCGGTCATTTGGCCGCCAACCTCCACCTCGAACCGCCCCTCCCGATGATGAGACATGGGTTTGACCAGCAGCTCGCTCTCCGAGGCCTCGAGCACCTCCACCGGCTCCCCTGACATCAGCACCCTTGGCGTCTCTCCCTTCATCAGGTTGGCGCCACGGATGCGCAACAGTCGCCGCTTGTCCGCTCCCTGCACCGGTTCGTTGCCGGTCACTGTCGGTTGTGCGCTACGCTCCAGCGCCATGCGCAGGCGGTTGACCGGAATACCCAGGTAGGCCTCCACCTGTTTGGGATCGGTGTTTTGCGACAGCCGTTTGAACTGGCCGACGGTGCGAATCCCGACCATTTCCAGTTGCCGCCTCTCTTGTTCGCCCAGCCCGCCCTGTTCGGTGATCTCGCTCAGCGCGCGCGGGTCTTCGTCCTGACTGAGAGAGAGACTGTTTTCCTCTGCCATGGCCCTGGTGATGGTTGTAAACGAAAGATGCACGGTGCTCGCCCCCTCTTCGTTGGGATTGGCGTGACGAAGCCTCAATTGCCCCTCAG
This sequence comes from Candidatus Thiodiazotropha sp. (ex Epidulcina cf. delphinae), assembly GCA_025656455.1. Taxonomy (GTDB): domain Bacteria; phylum Pseudomonadota; class Gammaproteobacteria; order Chromatiales; family Chromatiaceae; genus Thiodiazotropha. The sequence continues at coordinate 18,485 of JAHXHS010000003.1, forward strand.
GCGCCTCCCAAAACACCTTTAAATCGACACTCAGATCCTTCAACGCGAAGGTCAAGGGCCGGCCGGTTTTCGCCTTGATGGCGAGCGCATCCTGGGCGCGGTCCAACTGCGCGGTCAGGCTTTGCACGAACTCCTCCACTGAGAACACCGGACCGCTTCCCGACCCTGTTCCCAATCCCGATCCCAGGTAACCGCTCACTCGGCTTCACTCCGCACGAAGCTGACCCGGAGTCGTCCATGTGGCGCATCGAATCCGGTGGCCAGGCGGCCGTGGGGGAGCGTGACCGCCAACTCACCCGCTTCGTCGATGGTCGATTCGATCGGCACGCTGAGTGAGAAGGTCTTTACCCCGAGCCCCTCTCCCGTATCCGCCTCAACAACGGCTGACGGCAGGTCGCTGCTGAGATCTACCAGAAACTCAGAGACTCGCTGTTTCACGGGCCACCTGAACTTTCACTATCGGGCATCGCCGTTTGCGGTTCGGCGGCCGTGTCGGTCGGAACTGGGTTTGCGGTGATCGCCGCCCCCGGCGGTGCTTCACGTGACAGCGAATGGCGCGAAATCACCTGGATGATCGAGGCATCCGCGAAGTTGTTCAGATCGAAGGTCTCGGTGCGGAACTTGAGCGACACTTCGCCGACAAGATCCGCCTTGATCGCCACATCCGCCTGGGAGTTCACGTCGACCGTGCTCACCATGGTGGTGACGGCGCTTTGCAGACTGTTTTGCCGGCCGGCGATGCCGATCTGCTGTCCGCCGCCCTGGGAGACGATGTCGGCGCTGACCTTTTCCCGGGCGCGGGCGTGAAACTGCAGGCGCGCTTTCAGTTGACCATCGTCGACGACGATGCGGTTGATCCCCATCAACACCATGGTGGCCAAGTTGCGCATGCGCTCTTCGCCCAACTGTTGACGGCTGGCGTCGAGCAGTGGCCCCTCGATCAACTCAGGGGTCAGGGAGGCCCCGCCAAGACCATAGTTTTCCAGCCAATCGGGGGACGCTTCCGCATCGTCAGCAGCATCTACCCTGGGCTCGAAGGACTCCCCTGGACCGGGCAAGACCATTCGTAAGTCCCGGGAGTGCCGCTCCACCAGTTGATCGCGGGCCTGGTTGACGGAGACATTGGTATGGGTGAACTTATCCACTGTCTGGGACAGGTCCGCGACCAGTTTGGCGTACTCGCGGACCTGTTGCGATGTGGCGTCGACAATGGCGACGAATGTCCCTTGAATGAGTTCAGCGACGAATGAGGGGAAGTCGACCGCCTCCAGCGCCCGACGGGCGCGCTCGCCGAGGATCTCCGTGCCTGCCGGTTGTCTGGGTCGTGGTTCGCTAGCCGGCGCCGCGGGTCGATCGAGCTGTGTTCGATCACCCTGGGATTGTCGCCTGGTTCCGCCCACCCCGATCAGGTCATTGGGCGTGGCCAGCGGTATGGCATAGGGATCCGCCGAATAGGGGGCGGCGGCAGTGCCGTATCCTTGAGCGGACCGGCCGTGGAGAGGACCCTCGGAAGAGGCCCCGAGCAGGGCCGATTCGATGCGGCCGAGATGGTAGTCCAGACTCGCTCTTTCATCGGCGCTCAATGTGCCGTATCCCGGAGAGCGCCTGAGCGCCTGGGTGGCCTGGAGTGCTTCCCTGGGCAGATCGGACACGCTATCGGCTCTCGCTCAGGTAGTCGGTGGGAGCGGTCTGTTCGAAGCGACGCTTCAGTGCCGCGAGCCGCTCCGCGAACGGCGTTTTTTGCGCCAACACGGCGTCGAGCATCTGTTGGGGAGTGAGCACCACGATGGGTGAATTCGCCCCCATGCCGCGCAGTGCGCCGGTCAGCGCCGCATGGCTTAGCGGATCCCAGACGCCCGTTGCCTCTAGGCCCTGGGATGCCTGGAAGGCGGCCAATTGAGCGCTGCCCGTGACGGCCTGTAACGCACTGCTGATATCGGCCTCGGTCCGTATCGGGCCGATCATGTCCATTAACCAGGCGACGCCGCCGCCGATGCCCATTTCGACGATGCGATCCATGATCATCGCCGGGCCAAACGGCGCGTTGAGTCCCAGCCAGAAGGCGACCCGTTCGGCGGGATCGGCAACCCGCTCGACCGCCACTTCGTTCTGGGCATACTGAATGTAAGGGACAGCGGCCGCGGCGCTGAACCGGCTGAGCCAGGGTTCCTGCCAGAGCGGGGCGCCGCCTAGCGGCTGCATCCTGGCATTGGGATCCACGGTTCGGGCAGGATCGGTTTGCGCCAGCAGTTGCTCCCACTCCTCTCCAAACAGGGTGGAGAGACGCTGTTGCGGTTCGAGCGTCTGTTCCTGCTCAAGCCTCAATTCCCGGTCACGCGCTTTTCGCAGCACCTCTCCCAGTTCACCGCTCCTTTGCCTGAAACCGGCCAGGCCCCATCTCAGGCCCGCCTGTTCGTCGGCGAATGTGGTGGCATAACCCTGTGTGCCGGGCATGCCTTCGCTGACCAAGCGAAGCAGGCGCACCTTTTCCGGAATATCGAGGGGTTGGTTGGTAGCGGGCGCATCGCTCAAAGGCGCGGAGGCGGGACCGACGGGCAGCGCCAGTTCAGGCATGGAGGCGTTGTAGTCGGCCTTGCCTCCGATAGTCGCCGGGGAGACTGTCGGATCGTGCGACGACATCGGGTTGTACGGCGAACGCTGGTCCAATCCAGAGGCAGGGCCGGATGAGAAATGGTGCGGCCTTGCGGCGGCAATATCGGAATAGGTCCCATTATGCGAGGTTACCGATCCCAGGGAGTCCCCGGTGTGATGGTTGCTGCTGTAGCCGTTACTCCAAGAGGAGGCGCTGGATGAAGATTCAGCATAAGAGATGCCGTCGGCCTGCCACAGCTCATTGCTGAATCCATCATCGTATTCAAGCGCGCCTGAGGGCTGCTGAAGGGGCTGCCGGGCGATTTCGTCCCGTAGACGAGTCAGCGAATCATCGCCTCCCCAACGCAGTAGCTGTTCCCTCTTTTCCGTGTAGCCGGCGTGGTGAGGCGATCCGTAGGCGGGCGGTCTACTGCGGCGATATCGATTCGAAGCGCGTAACTTTTCAGTGAGGCGAATCCTCGGAACCTGATTCAAGGCGTGGGGAGAGATTGAGAACCTGGGGTCATCGCCCTTTTTGTCTCCATAGGAGCCGATGGCGTAGTAGAGACTTTTATTACCGGAGAATCGCTCCGCCTGATCCTGCGGCATCAGAAAGGTATGAGTGTCCCCGTTTGATTGCATGAGGCCGTGATTGCGGCTGGTGTAAAAGTTTTGCGGGCTTCTATACCTCGCATAGTCCGGGTGGTATAGATTGGGGTCTGTCGCGCATACGATTTCATAATGGCGTCCGGCAGGGACTCTCACCATGAAGGATATGACTGGAAAACGTTCAGATACGATTCGCCGACAAGGAGTGATTGTTTCCAATGCCTAATACCTCATCAATTTAAAAAGAGTGATCTTTTCATCCTGACCATGCTGCGAAATAGCGGTGCGCCATGAGCCAGTTCGCATAGCCATTGGTGCACACTTTGTGCCAAGCAAGGCTTTGCTATCGGTTTCGCCAACCCATCACGCCATCTCAGCGGGGCGTACCCTGGTTGGCTGCTGTCTGCATCGCTGATGTCAGCAACTGGCGTGATCGTGTGGGGCGAACCTCAAGACCACGGCCAGCCTTCCCTGGAGGGCGCGGATCTGGGTTTCAACGGTTACAGCGGTTATGGGATGCACGATAGCCGAATCAGAAGGCATCACCCTAGAATCCTCAGTTGACCGCTCCAACGTAAAGGTATGGTGCTGATATGAAAGCGGTAAGTATCGACTTGCCCTTTCACCCCATGGATGAATCACGCTACGGGGTGAATTGCACGCTTGCGGCGGCACGGGGCTGCGTTACAACTCCTTGGAATAGAATAACTATTCCGCGTCGTTGTGCCTTGCCCCGCACCCCCGCAAACGCACACTTCACCCCGTCCAACTGAGGATTCTAGGATCACCGTGCCCGATAAGGCATGCCCGAACGGGCATGTTTTTTTGTGGGAGCGAAGCGGCGCGAAAGCCGATCGGTTGCGCGATCAAGGGGTGACTCGATGGGGTGAAGGGAGAGATCAGACAGCAATAAAAGTCAGGTGATTATTCAAGATTGTAATTCAAGCCATTTATTTTTTTAAAAATTGTTCGATTATGTATGCCCAATCTCTGGGCGGCGCGGCTTCTGTTGTTTTTTTCTGCTCGCAAAGCCGCGCATATCAGTTTCTTTTCACAAAAAGCCATCGCCTCGCCAAGAGAAAGACCGTTGGATTCAACGAGTTGCCAGAGATCGACTACGCTGTCATTCAGCTCTGCCTGATGGCTCGGTGAGCGCAGCTCCATTGAGATCTCAACATTATCGATATCGATAAGGTGATGCTTTGAGAAAATCATTGCCCGCTCAATGCAGTGTTTGAGCTCTCTGACATTACCTGGCCAATCGTAAGCGTTAATCAGTGACATGGCTCTGTCTGAGATACGGTATTTTCCACCGCCGAGGATGTTGAGAAAATGCCGGGCGAGCACCTCGATATCGTCTATGCGTTCTCGCAGCGGCGGGATTTTCAGATGCACCACATTCAGGCGATACAGCAGATCTTCTCGGAAGCGCCCCTCGCGCACCTCCTCTTTCAAGTTGCGGTTGGTAGCGGCCAATACCCAGACATCATTGGCCTTTTCAATCCGATCCGAACCGACTGGGCGGTACTCTTTTGACTCGAGAAAACGGAGGATTTTCGCCTGGAACTGCAGGTTGGATGAGTTGATTTCGTCGAGAAAAAGCACCCCTTTGTTAGCGGCGTTTATCAGTCCCTTGCGTTCCGCTGCGCCGGTAAACGCTCCCCTTGCATGGCCAAAAAGTTCAGACTCGATAAGCTCTTCGGGTAAAGCGCCGCAGTTGACCGGTATAAAAGGCGCGGGCGAACCGAAGGCGTGTTCATGCAGGGCCTTGGCCAGCACTTCCTTTCCAGAGCCGGTCGGACCGCTTATCAGCGTGGTGCATTTTGCCCTGGCAACAGCGGGTATTTTATCAAATAGTGCGCTTATAGCTCTGGATGATCCAATCATAGTTGTTCTGTATCCCTTAATGAGCATTCGGCTAATGACTAACTCGCTATCTTGTTCCCTGCTGTATTTGTTCGCCAACCATTTAAGAACGGCTTGATTGATTTTTTTTATGGGTCAGTTTTTTCAGGGGCTATACCCCGAACTTACAGGTTATCGCAATCGGAAACTACTCTTCAAATATTTTCATACCCTTCGCCTGTCAGACGCCTTAGCTGACTGGTGACTCCGTGCGGGAAATAATCTGGCGTCCATCTGGGTCTTGCATTAAAACGCAGTTTAAATAGAGCGAATCACAATCGCGGACGGGTCTCTTTCAATCTTGTAAGCAAAGAATGAACCATGTTTGAAGACGATTGGTATGGAACTTGCCACAGACAGATTGAAAGTCGTAGTGAGTCAGTCGAAGGGAGAGGACAGAGTCCATAGCGTTCTTTTCCGCAAGCGCAGAGACGGGTGTTGAGAGAAACCTGCATTTGTCATGGCAACACTGCCCTGTGCCGACCAGCAAGTCACGACAGTTTTAAACCAACCCGCAAACGACACAGCTGAGAGGATCAGACATGACCAACAGATATCAATCAGGATTGCCCGTGCCACACCAGGGTGTAAACAGACAGGCGCATCCGGACAGTTATACCGGTTACCCGGCCGCGGTCAATCCGCACGCTGCCTACGGTGCGCCGAACCAGCAAAATCCGAACGGCTTTCGTGTCGAAGTGAGCTTCCCAAACCAAGCCGCTGAGAGCTATCCACCCGGCGGCAACGTCTATGGCGGCGCTGCAAACGCCAATCGTCAGGCATACCGGGGCAATCGATGCCAACCCCAGGGCTATGGCGCCATGCCGGCGGCGGCCATCTACGGCAATCCGGTGGTCATCAGGGTAAGTGACGCGAACTGGACTGACGCACTGGTCGCAGCGATGGAGCAGGGCCAAGGCGTCGATCTGATCTTCGATGCGGATAATGTGGTCCGGGATCTTGTGCAGGCGATAGAGAATGAGATCGGTTCCTTTGGCAGCGCCATTGAGCGATTCGGCCGTGGGGTGTTGGACAAACTGTTTTCGGCCGGTCTGGCATACCCGAATCCGAATGTGCCGGCTCAGGCGATGGTTGCGCCGGCGGTGGTCGCTGCGATTGTGGTCGTGGCGTTGGCGATCATCGGTGCGGTCGTGGCGATCTACAACATTAATGCTTCGAGACGAATCGCCGAACTGGCGATCGAAAGAGGTTGCGATGTCGTCGACATTGAAACCAGCGGCTCCAGCGAAGGTTCCAGCAGTGGCTGGTTCGATTTTCTGACCGGTTCCAGATGGCAAATTCGTTGCGGCGGCGCACAGTAATCCGCCCCTGTGTTCGCTGAGGTGTGGCAGGCGCGATAAGCGCCTTGTCCGGTAACATATTTGGCTGCCGGGTTAATAGTCACGTAATGTCTTGACCTGCCCGTCTCATAGGTGGAGATGGGGAGCTCTCAACGCAGAGCCATGATTGAGAGGGCAGGTCATTGGACAGGTTTTCCGGTTATCGTCAGGGAGTCGACGCAGTGGCGCCGGCAGCGATGTGTGCAACCCTGCTCAGACGTTGGGATTGCTCCAGACAAGCTGTATCAAGGTGCTGCGTCTTATCTCGGTGAGCCTGTCCCCGAACTCTTGAATATTGGCGTCCAGCAGATCCGCCAACTCGAGTTTACCCTCGCGGGCGTTGAGCAGTTCCACTCTTTTTATTCTTAGCCGGTCGATGGAGCGGACATCGCGCTGCTTCGCGTATGAGACCACGGAGGCGGCCGGGTCGACCGGTCTGTCTGATAGCAACGCCCTTTTTCGCTGCAGAATCTCCCGATCCAGTTCGAGAATCTCGTCGTTGAGCTTGCCGATGACCTCCAGCTGTTCATCCCAGATCGCAAACAGGTTGTCGACACCCTCTTCCACCCAGTTTTGGATCTCCTGCAGGTGTTGTTCCTTGAGCAGCTGCATCACATGGATAGAGTCGGGCATGGAGAGCAGATGTTCGAACACCTCGATCCATCCCTCCTCCCGATAGTTGAAGAGCTTGTTCATGTAGTGCAGCAACAATCCGACGGATTCGCTGTAATCGTAACCGGTATAGTTCTGACTGACGGTGTTGAGGATGTCGGCGAAATTGACCGCGGTTCCGGTGAACGCCCTGTCGTCCTGGGCGCGTATTCCCTTTGCATAGATGCGTGTCAAACGGTTTAGCATGCGAATGTAACCGTCGTCCTGGATTTGACTCTTACCAGAGCGGAGGAAGCGGGAGACCTCTCTTAACATCTCCCGTAACTGACCGATATCGATGCTGTTGTCTTGCAGGGTGAGGCTCGATTCCAGGTAGTCGAAATATTGCTTGATGATATGGCAGGATTCGTCCTGAGCCATCACAGGAAGCTGTTCGACACGGCCGATTCTGAAGGGGATAATCCCCTCATCGAAATCCCGTGCCGGGCTGAAATCCTGATATCTGTTGCTCATCTGGTTGTCGTGCCTTGGAAAAGCCCATTTATAGTAGGTACATTATATTAATATTTTCTTATATTTCAAGCTATTTCAGAGTAATCTACTGCTGTTTTGTTTACCTGTCTTGCGGTCTCTATCGGCTGTCATGCCAGAAACTTGAGACTTGAAATAGTACATATATGAACGTAACTAATTGATACTAAATAAGTAAGTATTGATACTGCATTTCGAATAAACTAACCCGCTTTGCGGGTAGTAGATGATTGGCGGCCCATTAATTCTCTTTCTGTTACCCACTTGATCAGGGGAAGAAGCAAAAAATGAGCCTCCCTCTTAACCCCGGCGATAGCTGGCCAGGGCGCTGTCCGTTTCGTGGATCGACACTTCGACCACGGGGAAGCCGCCGGTTTCGACCCGCTCGAAGATGAGTCTGGCGATATTCTCGGCGGTGGGATTGTTTTGCATGACATAGACCGGTTCGCCGGCCTCCCGCAGCAGGGGCAATACCGGATCGTCTGCGTGCAGCAGCATGCAGTGATCGAGGGTCTGGTCGATCCAATCCTTGACATAGTCGCCGATATCGCTGAAATCGCAAACCATTCCCAGAGGGTCTAGCTGGTCCGACTCCAGACGAATGACCGCTTTGGCATTGTGTCCATGCAGATGGCGGCACTTTCCTTGATGGTTCAGCAGCCGATGGCCGTAGCAAAAGTGGATCTCTTTGATAACCGTGTACATTTCCCGAGAGGCGCCTTTTTCTGAAGGGCGCCAGTATACGGGGAGGTTCGCCATTCCGCCAGGGTCGGTAAAGGTTTCAGCCGCACTGCCGATAGCCTAAGAGTGGTGAAAACACGCGTGAGAACATGGCTGAAACACTCGATTTTTTTGTAACGGCGAGGGAGGCGATTGATCAACTCAAGCGCCTGACCCGTGATTTTCCTCATCTCTCCTCCAAACCGGTGCGGATTGCGATTGAGGTCTGGAACGAGGATATGTTTCGCAAAGGGGAACTGATCTGGCTGGAGCGAGAACGGATCAGGCTGGAGAGGAGTGCGTTGGAGGATCGTGCCGTCGAGATTCTCGACACCAACCTGGTGGATGACGCGATCGATTTACTGAGCAAGGAGTTTTCCATGGATGTGGACTATCTCGGCCTGATCGATCTGGTAGGGAGAGATAAGTACATTGCCGCATTGCGCAGGGAAGGCATTGAACTGAAGATGAATTTTATCTCCCCGGAGCAGACGGCGGATCTGTGGAACGGCCAGGGAAAGCCGCCTGTCGGCGGAGAGCGTTGGAATGCCACGGGGGTATCCGTGCTGATGGGCTGACGGAATCAGGGCGAAGCCGTCAGTCGCCCGGTCAGAAAACAGCCAGTATAGAGGTGATCGTCCTCTACCCAATAGGATCCGTGAAAATTGAGACTCCCTGGGAAGCGTGTGTGATTCTCCGGGGTCGGCGTGAAATGGAAGCGCTGTTCAGGAATGTCGATATTCAGGCTGACTGAATGAAAGCCGAAATAGTGCTGCAGCAAGGGGTAGTAGCATTTGTAGAGGCTCTCTTTGGCGCTGAAGATCAATCTGCCGGGCAGTGAGTCATGCCGTCGCATAAACTGTTCCTCCTGTGCTGTGTTGATATATCGGGCGATACCTTCCGGTAGGGGCGTCAGGGGTTCTACGTCAATGCCCAGGCTGACGATATCCCCTTTTTCGGCGCAGACCGCGACGCAGGCATCCCGGCAATGGGTGATGCTTCCCAGGAACCCTGTGGGCCAGAGCGGTTGGCGTTTCTCTCCACGCAGCAGGGGGGCGGACGGTGCGTTCAATCGATCCAGGGCCGCATGAGCGGCATGCCGGCCGGCGCGAAACTCCCTTTGACGCTTTTCCACGGCGCCCTCGATCAGTTTCTCCTCTTCCAGGCACAACGGTTTTGCCCACATCTCGGTGGTGGCCTTGACGATAACGGCATCCGGTGGAAACAGACTGGAGAGGTTCATTATTCTGGCTGGCGAAGGCTATTCCCGGGGATTGTATCAGTTGTCGGCGTGTCGGGTGGTTGCGGCTGCCGGATGGAGAGGATAATCCGCTTGACCTTATTTTCTTCCGCGTGCATGCTGACGTCTATGAATCACTACTTTCTGACCAAGATGATGGCTGACAAGCGCCGCCTGTTCGTATGGGCATTGGCCTGTTCATCTGCGTCCGGGAGTCTGATTCACAGCTAGCAACATAAGCAATCGGATTTTTCAAAGGCCGCAGATGGCAACATCTGCGGCCTTTTTCGTTTTTAGGAGGAAATATCATGTCTGTTCCGGCCGCCTACCTGGGGATCGTGCTGATCTGGGGAACCACGCCGTTGGCGATCAAATGGAGTGGTGAGGGTGTGGGTTATCTGTTCGGTGTCACAGGACGGATGGTTATCGGTGTGGCCCTGGCTCTGTTGGTGCTGCGACTGATAGGCCTGCGCCTTGCGTGGCATAAACAGGCGCGATGCACCTATCTGGCGGCTGGTTTGGGTATTTTCATCGCCATGACCTCAGTCTACTGGTCTTCCCAGTTCATCCCCTCTGGCTGGATCTCGGTGATGTTCGGTTTGTCACCCATTGTCACCGGGCTGATGGCGCGTGTCTGGTTACAGGAACAGGGGCTCGATTTACAGCGCCTGTTGGCGGTGCTGGTGGCGCTTGCAGGGCTGGCGACGATCTTCACGGTAGGTCTGCACCTGGGTGTGAACTTTGTCCTGGGGCTGGGTGGCGTGCTGATTTCGGTGACCACCCATTCGGCCAGCGCCGTCTGGGTGAAACGCATCGATGCGCAGCTGCACGGTTTGGTGGTGGCCACCGGCGGATTGCTGGTGGCGGTGCCGCTGTTTCTGCTGAGTTGGTTCCTGCAGGGAGAGAGCTGGCCGATGGTGATCGATCGGCGGGCTCTCTCTGCAATCATCTATCTGGCTATCGTGGGTTCGGTGCTCGGGTTTGCCCTCTACTTCTATGTGTTGCGTTATGTGGAGACGACGAAGGTGGCGCTGATCACTCTGGTCACCCCTGTCATTGCCCTGCTGGCGGGGCAGTGGTTGAACGCGGAGCAGGTGGATGGGCGTGTCTGGGCGGGCACCCTGCTGATCATGCTGGGCCTGTTGGGGTTTGAACTGGGCGGTCGGTTTCGCATTCAGCCCCGATCCAGCAGAGCGAGCGAGAGCGAAGGCCAATAGGTGATGATCAATACCGCGCCGAACAGGAGCATGAACCAGGGAAGGGTGGCGCGGTAGATCTCAGTGATCGGCTTGTCGAAACGGTAACTCGCGATGAACAGGTTCATGCCCACGGGAGGGGTGAAGTAGCCGATCTGCATGTTGGCCAGAAAGATGATCCCGAGATGGACGGGATCGATATCATACTGAATGGCCACGGGGAGCAGCAGCGGCACCATTAACACGAGCGCGGAAAAGATGTCGAGCATGGTGCCGAGTATCAACAGAAAGATATTCAGTAGAATCAGGAAGGTGAGCGGGTCATTGACCCGTTCATGCAACCAGCCGAATAGCTTGCTCGGCACGTCTGCATCGATCAGGTAGTTGGTGGAGGCCAGGGAGAGACCGAGTATCACCAGAATCCCCCCCACCAGCAGCATCGCCTCGCGCATCACCCGGGGGAGTTGCCTGAAGGGAATCTCCCGATGGATCAGTACCTCGGTGATCAGTACGTACACCGCAGTGACGGCAGCGGCTTCAGAGATGGCGAAGTAACCACTGTAGATGCCGCCCAGGAGGATGAATGGTAACGGTAGTTCCCAGACAGCCTCCCGTATCGCCGCCTTTGCCTCGTCCATCGAGAAGGGGGTGAGGGGCAGGTGGCGTCCCGACCAGAGTCCCCAGGCAATCAGGATCAGCAGCATCAGCACGCCGGGCAGAATCCCGGCCAGGAACATATCGTCCACGGTGATGGAGCCGCCTATGCCCAGTTGCTGGGCGACGATGGCATAGAGAATCAATGGCAGCGCCGGGGCGAACAGCAGGCCCAGACTGCCGGAGGTGGTGACCAGACCCAGGCTGAAATTCTGCCGGTATCCTGCTTCGCGCAACGCCGGATAGAGGAGGGCGCCCAATGCCACGATCGTGACCCCTGAGGCCCCGGTGAATGCCGTGAACAGGGCGCAGGCGATGAGTGCGACGAAGGCCATGCCACCGGGCATCCAGCCGAGCAGGGCCTCGGTCACCCTGACCAGACGGAACGGTGCTTTGCTTTCGCTCAGCAGATAGCCGGCGAAGGTGAACAGAGGGATCGCCAGCAATATCGGCATCTCCGCCAATCGAAAGAACTCGATCGCCACCACCGAAAGATCGATCTCCGACTGATGGAAACCCCACAGGGCGCTGGCCCCGATGATCGTAAAGAGAGGGGCGCCGCAAAGGGCCAGCAGGATTAAACCCAATCCGATCAACACGGGTCGTTCCTGTGCATGAACTGCAGCGGTATGTTGAAAAGAAAACGCAGCGACATGGCGCCGAATCCGATGGGGATGATCGCCTCGCCCATCCAGGCGGGCAGGCTGGCGAAAAGTTTGCTTCCCACCTGCCATTCGAGATACACGAAACGCACCGCATGCCATGTAATGACGCCACAGACAAGTGCGCCGAACAGGTTGTTGAGCGCGGACACGATGGATTTACCGCGGTTGGAGAGATAGTGGGATAACAGGTCGATGCGAATATGCCGATCCTCTCTGGTGGCCGCGATGGCCCCCAGCAAGGCAACCCACAACACCATGATCCGCAGCGTGGGATCGGCCCAGATCAGGCCGCTGTCAAACAGATTGCGTAACAGGATCTGGCTGGCGGCAAGCAGGATCATAGCGCCCAGCAGGATGGCCATCAGGCCCTCTTCGAATCGTAGCATCAGGTCTCTGATGCGTTGCAGTGAGGTTTTCATGATTGTGAATTATACGGATTTGTCCAACTCGTGGATGCGGCAAATGATGCATGAGAAATACGGGTTAGTCCGCTCCCCGATCCAGAGGGTAACAGAAAGCGCATGATTAGGCCGCCAATGAACGCAAATTTCTCAATGCTTCGGATTGATGGTAAATCAGTTGCTTGTTACCGTTTCAAGTCGGTTTATCGGATGGCGCCCAGGATTCACAGGTTCCGACAACCCGATGAATTGCAAACCGGGTGGCCAGGCATCGCATAGAGGATGAAACCATTCGCGTTGAATTTGCGGTGATTGGCGGTTAATAACGGCTAAGGCGTCTTCATGCCCAGTTTGAATGTGTCTCGTTGTGAGGGATGGGTGTGTGTCAGCGATTGATAAGCTGCCCCTGACTGGCTGTCTGAAGCGTCATCGTAAATCCGTTCAATCTCAGTTTGCGGCAATCTGTCTACCGGATATGTACGGCAAGCCAAATACAGTGTGGCTGGTGACTGGTCGTTATCACCCGGTGTGGCGTGTGGGCGGGTATCAGCGCGCTATCTCCGCGATGCAGGTTGAGGTGTGCATCAGCCATTTCCAATCTTGCGCTGCCCTGTAGGACACAGACCCACTCATCATGGGGTTGTTGAGTGATTGCCGTGGACGTGTCAGGAGGGCTCAGAATCCTTTCTATGGCAATATTCTTCATCTTCAACAGAGTGTCGAAAGTCTCACCCAGCCCTTCGGCCGTATCGGGTTTAAACAGATTCATCGAGGACATATTTTCTTAGTACCCCCCTGTCGGTGGCTTAAAGCATGTGCGGGAAAGGTGTCTGAATCATGTACGAAATACGTTCCGGATGCTGGTTTGTTACGATATCCGGGGGCGGGTACAGGTTCATGAGCAGACAACTTTCGAATGGATTGATAGCTAAGTGTAGATGATTGAAAACGAGAACGGTGCCTGTTATTCGTACTTACACCATTGGCAGCGATTTGTGAAGATGGCAGATCCTCAAGGTGTTTTCACCGACTCATCCTGCCGCTTCTGCTGGATCAGGGTCTGCATTCTGTTGAGCATTCTTGCGTTGACGATCCCGTCGCTGCGCAGTTTTTCGAGGGTTGTCCTGGCGTGCCTTTCCCATGCCAGCTGCTGATCTGGACTCGGGCTGACAAATTGGATCCCCTGGCGTTTCAGGGCCGCCAGGGCCTGTACATTATCCTTACGGTTTTGCTGGTTGATTGAGACGAAGGTTGCCTCGAGCGTCCGTTTGACAACCGCCCGGTCGGCCTTGCTGAGTTTCATTAACGCCTTTTCCTTCACCACCAGGGTGGCATAGAGATAAGCCAGGGGCACCTGAGTCAGATAGTTCACCCGGGTGTGCCACTGCAGGGCGATGGCGCCGATGGGGGCGCTTGCGATGGTGTCTATCAGGCCGGTTTGCAGGCCGGTGAGCACGTCGGTCAATGGCAGTGGGATGGGTGAAATGCCCAATGCTTTGAACATGTTTGCATTGATCCGGTCCCCTTCTGGGATCCAGATCTTCAACGCCCTCATGTTCTCAGTGGATTTTACCGGCGAATTGGATAGGAGATAGGCGAAGCCTCCCTCGCTCAAGCCGAAACTGATGAACCCCTCTTTCTGCAGACCGTCGATGATCTGTTTGTCCATCACCCGGCGCACCGCATCGACCTCTTGCAGGTTGCGGAATTGAAACGGTAGGGTGTAGATCTGGGCTTCGTTATAGATGGCGCTGAGGCCGCCGCCGGTAATGGCGCCGCCCTGCAACTGGCCGATACGAATCTTGCGCAGTACGCTGTTGTCATTGCCCATGACGCCGCCTGGATAGAATCTGATTGTGACCCGTCCGTCGGTCTCTTGCTTGATCTGCTTGGCCGCCGCCCGCATCTCCTTCATCCAACTGGTGCCGTCCGGCGCCAGAGTCGCGATCTTCAACGTGGAGCTGGCATGGCTCAAAGGCGTTAGCAGAAAGAGCAGAATCAGTGCATTCAACATGCGCGGCATGGGGGATCCCTCGGTTATGACCAGATCTTTATCACAGTGTACGTTTGTAGGCCGCGAATGGACGCAACAAAAACAATTCGCTTACTGTGGGAGGTTTAAAAATAGTCGTCTTTCAATAGAAGCTCGGCCTGCTGTTGCGCCATGATATTGCTCAGGGTGAGTCCCGGCTGCACCGGGTCGGCCTGAATGACCTCATTGAGCAGTTCATCGTGCAGTGTTTTATCGAATACCAGGCGGGCATAGTGTCGGGCATATTCCAGTTTTGCCATCAGATCGCGGCCCGAGGAGTAGTCGATGGCCTGTTCGAAATGCCTGCGCCCGATCTCGGGTTTACCGCCCAGGGCGGGTGGTATCTGGCTGCGGATGACACCGAGATAGAGTTGTGCGCGGCCGTTTTCATAGCCCGGTTCAACGGAGACGACACGTTGCAGCAAGGCTTCCGCCTTGGCCAGTTCGGCAATGGCATTCCAATCATTCGTGCGCGCTTGTATCCAGCCGGCCCAGCTGGTGCCATAGAGATAGAGTCCTTCGATATCATCCGTGCCGACCTTGTCCAGTGCGGCGACGAAACTTTCGAAGGGGTGTTGGCTGCGCTCGCAGATGCTGGGCTGCTGTTGGCAGAGTCCCCGGCCGGCATAGTCCAGGGCCTTTTGGCTGAGACTTTTTTGCCGTTGCGGATCGCTCACCAGCCCCCCGGCATAAGCGCCATACAGTCTGGCGCCGGCGTAGAGCAGACCCTGATCATCGGGACTCTCCTCGATAAGCGAGTCGAGCAACAGCAGATAGGCGGGAGCGCCGTGGCGCACGATTTCCGGATCTGTCTGGTTGAGCATCGCGTTCGAAAGATTGGCCGCCAACCGGTCGGTGGCCATGGAGACACAACCACCGATCGACAGCAAGAGCAGCCCATACAGTAGCATAGCGATAGGCGGACGGCGGCAGGCCAGGATCAACGGGCGGTTCATGGAGGGGATTGTGACAGAAATCAGCGATGTTTTCTGCCAACCTGTTCCATGTGGTGAAGCCAGTTGTTGAACATGGCGCCAATGGAGCCGCTGCCGGCGCGTCGACCCTTGAAGGTGTGGAAACAACGCTCTTCCTCCTGGGAAAAGCGCGCCGCGCCGATATCGAGGCAGAAGTAGATCAGGGCGATATTCAGCACCACCACAATAACGGCGATCGGGACATGGATGACGGTATCTGTTTTCAACCAGCCGAGGATCGGGGCGTAAAAGGCCGTGACGAGGTAGAGGGTGCCGAAGAAGAGCACGGCGGCGAGCAGGGTGAAAAGATCAGCCAGACGCTCATGCTTCCGGGAATACCCTTTGAGACTTTTCCAGACTGACATGGGCATGAACCACGTAGGAAGTTGATATATTGCTTAATGAGGTTAGCTGGCAACCAAGAGGATCTCAAGGATATTATTAACCTGGCACCCTAAAACAGGCCATGTCAGCCCCTGTGTTTTGGGGGCGCTCTGACACGGGGTGTGTTAAGTTAACCCCAAGGTTGCAGAAATTATCGGGCTGACGACGCTAACCTCTTGCCATAGCACGGAAACTAGCAAGCCTCAGCCCCAATAATTTCTGCAACCTTGGGGTTAACGGCAGGTCGAGCCAACGGTTTTCCCGCTTGCGGCAAACAACAACAAATCGGGGGATAGCATGGAGATAGTGACCGGTCTCGTCAATGGTTTGAATGGTATCGTCTGGGGCCCTCTGATGCTGGCGCTGATACTGGGCACCGGCCTGTTTCTCATGCTTGGGCTGAAACTGATGCCCCTGGCCAGGTTGGGATACGGCTTTAGCATGCTATGGCGCGGCCGCCAGGGACTGGGCGAGGGTGAGATCAGCCCTTTCAACGCCCTGATGACTTCGCTTTCGGCTACCATCGGTACCGGCAATATCGCCGGTGTGGCCACGGCGATAGCCCTGGGAGGGCCGGGCGCCCTGTTCTGGATGTGGTGCACGGCCCTGGTCGGGATGGCGACCAAGTATGCCGAGGCGGTATTGGCGGTCCGCTACCGTGAAGTGGATGAGAACGGCAACCATGTCGGGGGCCCGATGTATTATATCAAGAACGGACTCGGCAGCCGTTGGCGATGGCTGGGGACCCTGTTTGCCATCTTTGGCGCCCTGGCCGGTTTTGGCATCGGCAATACCGTACAGGCCAATTCGGTGGCCCAGGCCTTGCTGGAAAACAGCAATCTGGGTATAGCACCGGCTATTACGGGCGGGGTGATGGCCGTGCTGGCTGCGCTGGTGCTGATCGGGGGTATCCGGCGTATTGCCGAGGTGGCTGGTATGCTGGTTCCCTTCATGGCCATCGCCTATCTTCTCGGCGGTTTGGTGGTATTGATTCTGAATCTCGGAGCAATACCTGGGGCGGTGGTGCAGATTGTCGAGCACGCTTTCACCCCCACGGCGGCGACAGGCGGTTTTGCCGGTGCGGCAGTCTGGGCGGCGATCCGTTTCGGTGTCGCTCGCGGGGTCTTTTCCAACGAGGCGGGCCTCGGCAGTGCGCCGATCGCCCATGCCGCGGCAGCCACCGACAATCCGGTGCGCCAAGGTACTGTCGCCATGCTTGGCACCTTCATCGATACCCTGATCGTCTGCTCTGTCACCGGATTGGCAATCGTGGTGACAGGCGCCTGGACCAGCGGTGAGACAGGGGCGGCCCTCTCCTCCATGGCCTTCGAATTGGCCCTGCCGGGTGTCGGTGGTTATATCGTCAGCATTGGCCTGGCGGTTTTTGCCTTTACCACTATCCTGGGGTGGAGCGTCTACAGCGAGCGGTGTATCGAGTATCTGTTTGGTGTCAAGGCGATTACCCCTTTCCGCAGCCTGTGGGTATTGATGATTCCCGTGGGGGCCTTGGCCCAGGATCATCTCGGCTTTGTCTGGTTGGTGGCCGATACCCTGAATGCACTGATGGCGATCCCGAATCTGGCGGCGTTGCTGATGCTCAGTCCGGTGGTGTTCAAATTGACCCGGGACTATTTCGCCGAGTCGAAGATCTCGTAGATCTTTTTCGACCACTTGGAGCAGGGCGACAAAAGGCGCTATTTTTGCCGCAGCCCTAAATTGTAAAAGTATTTGATATTTTGCATAGAATTACCGGGGAGGTCAGGTGAATTATGCTGCCTGAGTATCCTCAACTTCAGCGAAGTGTTGTTCAAGGAAACGGAGAATCTCATCCGACTCATACAGCCATTCCACCCGGTCATCGTGGCGGATCTTCAGGCAAGGAGTTTGCAGCTTGCCGCCCTCCCTGCGCAGCTCATCCGCCCAGTTGTCCCAACGAAAGACGTTGCGGCGCTCAATGCGTAGATTCAATCGCCGGATGCCCCGGCTCACTTTGAGGCAGTAGGGGCAGAGAGGAAAGTGATAGAGCGCCAGCCGGCTTGTCTCTTGGTTTACCTGTCGCTGCCGCTCAGGAGTGCGTCTTACCGGTAGGGTGATGAGTCCGAATAGTCTAAAGGACACTACACTAGACACTCTGCTTTGAACCACCGAGACACTCGGGTGAATCGGGGACGGTGCCGCCCCGATTGAACCAATCCTCCGGGGTCAGGGTATGCAGGGCCAGGCCATGGACGTCGCCCTGTAACTCCTCGGTCAGCACCTTGTTGACCTGCCGGTGGCGGTTGATCAATGTCTCACCCTGAAAGGCATCACTGACCAGTACCACCTTGAAATGGGATTCCGCACCCTCCGGCACGCTGTGCATGTGGCTTTCGTCGATGACCTCCAGATGCAATGGAGAGAAGGTCGACTGCAGCTTTTGGCGGATGATTTGCTGAGTGGTTGTCATATCGGCACCTGTTTCTCGCTCGCGGCAGGACGGGGTTCGGCGCAGCCTGTTCCGGCAGGCCTTCCCTTGACACCGTCGCCCAATGGCTCATTTCCATCTTCAGTCCGCTTATCCTCTCGAAAAAAGAGAGACCAAACAACTGAAAAATGTAAGTAATAGGACTCGTATATCGTCTCAGAGGTTCAGGATTTCACGGACAAACGGTATGGTCAGACGGCGTTGTGCGGCCAGGGAGGCCTGATCCAGCCGGTCTAGGAGCAGGGTCAGAAAATGGATATCCCTGGGGGTCCTCTGCAATAGAAAAGCGGCGGTCTCCACGCTCATGGACATGCCGCGTCGCTTGGCGCTGCTGATCAGCAGCTCAAGGCGTTCCTCGTCATTCAGCGCAATCAGGTGGTAGCAGGGCCCCCAGGTCAGTCTGGAGGCGAGATCGGGAAGCTTGAGCGAGAGCTGAGCCGGGGGACGGTCGCACGCCACCACTAGCTGTGCGCCCTTCTGACTTAGCTGATTGAAGAGGTTGAATACCGCCAGCTCCCATGCTGGATCGCCTGCCAGCACTTCCAAGTCGTCGAGGCAGACCTTGGAGAAGGCCTCTAGTCCCTCCAGCATGGCAGGCTCCAGGCCATGCTCCGATTTGAATGGCAGATAGGCAGGTCGTGCGCCTTCGGCCTGTGCCTGATGGCAGCTTGCCTGCAACAGATGGCTCTTGCCGGTGCCCGATTCGCCCCAGAGGTAGATGAAGGGGTCGAGATGGCTGCGTAGCCGGGATATCGCCTCGCCATTGCGCCCGATGATGAAACCGGCGAAATCGACGCTGGGTCTGATACTGAGGCCGAGTGGCAACTGGGTCGACATGGGGCGGATGCTCAGTCTCTCTCCTGGAGGCGCTGCACGGTCTCCGCCACCCGCCTGCCTTGGGTGCGGCAGATCCTCGTTTCGTCCTCCGTCAGGGGCAGGTTACTGTCGCTGCCGGCCAGGTGGCTGGCGCCATAGGGAGTGCCGCCACTGCTGGTATGTAGTAGCGCAGTCTCGCTGTAGGGTACGCCGAGCAGCAGCATGCCATGATGTAGCAGGGGCAACATCATCGATAACAGGGTGCTCTCCTGCCCGCCGTGCAGGCTGGCGGTGGAGGTGAATACCGCAGCTGGCTTGCCGATCAGCGCACCGCTCATCCATAGCCTGCTGGTGGTGTCTAAAAAGTACTTCATTGGCGCTGCCATGTTGCCGAAACGGGTCGGACTGCCCAGGATCAGCCCATCGCAGCTCCCCAGATCGGCCTCATCGACATAGGGAGCGCCGCTATCGGGGATGCTGTCCTGGGTGGCTTCGCATAGGGTGGAGACCTCCGGCACCGTGCGCAGCTTGGCGTCTACGCCTGGGACCTCTTCCACCCCGCGGGCGATCAGTCGCGCCATTTCAGCGGTTGCTCCGTGGCGGCTGTAGTAAAGAATCAGCACTTCGGCCATATTGATATCCTGTGTTGTGAATTATGTGATTATTAACCCGGCACTAGGCCATGTTCAGCCGTCGTGCGTCGCGCTAAAAATAGCGATCTTCGGTTTTTGATTGGCGCATCTTAATAAGGACTGAAAGAGAGCTACAGGATCTCCGCTACCTTTTCGGGAGGCCGGCCGATCATTGCTTTGCCATTGTTGATCACAATCGGGCGTTCAATCAATTTAGGGTGGGCGATCATGGCTTCGATCAGCTGCTCCCGGCCAAGTGCCGGGTCGTCCAACCGATGCGCCTGGTACTCCTTTTCCTTTTTTCGCATCAGATCCCTGGGCTCCAGTCCCAGCAGATCCAGGATATGGGTTAAGGTTGCTTTGTCCGGCGGGGTTTTCAGATACTCCACCACTTTGGGGGCGATGCCTCTGTCCTGGAGAAGCTGCAGGGCCTGTCTTGATTTGCTGCAGCGTGGGTTGTGATAGATCTCAACGCTCATGGTTTATTGCCTCAACAGTGATTTGCGGCCATTGTATCCATCCGGGCGAGTGCCCTCCAGACGGTTCTTTCCCGGATCAACTGGGTAACAGGATAGCGCATGAGTAAGCCGCCAATCACCGCAAAGAATCATGAATTTTCCATGATTCGGGTTAATATTTTCCATGGACTACCATTTCAGGCAAGCTGATCGATAGTAAACAGGCTGAACACGGCATATTGGGTTGCCGGGTCAATAATAGTGATTGCATGGAGTTCACTGATGAACCAGTCGGCTGCTATCCAGACCATTCTCTCCCCCCTGCGGCACATCCGCTCCTTCATGCGGCTGCTGATACACCATTTCATGAAAGACGGCGGGGTGCAGCATGTGGCGGCGCTGACCTACACCACATTGCTCTCTCTGGTGCCGTTGATAACCGTCATGCTGGCCCTGTTCTCGGTATTTCCCGCCTCCGAACGGATGTCTGGGCAGATCGAAAACTTTCTGTTTGAAAATTTTGTGCCGGCTGCCGGTGAGGCGGTGCAGGAGCATTTGAGGAATTTCAGCCGCAAGGCGGCGCAACTGACCGGGGTGGGATTTCTATTTCTGATCCTGGTGGCGTTGCTGCTGATGAGCAATATCGACAAGGCCTTCAACACCATCTGGCACGTCAGGCGCAAGCGTGCGCCGCTTGCCAAGTTCACCGTCTACTGGGCCATTCTGTCCCTTGGCCCGATCTTGATCGCAATGAGTGTGGGGGCCACCTCCTATCTCGTTTCAATGCCGTTTTTTGATGATGCCCAGGCTGTGGTGATGGTGCGTTCACGATTGCTCGGGATGATGCCGGTAATGATCTCGGTCCTGGCCTTCACCCTGTTGTATGCCCTGGTGCCGAACCGCTCGGTTCCGCTGCGTCATGCCCTGGCCGGAGGCGTGGTCGCGGCCCTGTTGTTTGAGATCTCCAAGCGGGGCTTTGCCCTCTATGTCACCACCTTTCCAACCTATGAGGCGATCTACGGGGCCTTGGCGGTGGTCCCTATCTTTCTGATCTGGATCTATCTCTCCTGGCTGGTGACCCTGCTCGGCGCGGAGTTTACCTACTGTCTCGGTATCTACCGGGAAGATTGGCGGGAGAGCCTGCTGCCGCGGGGAGGCGGGCTCCTGCTGGCCATGAAGCTGTTGCAGCGGCTGCGTGAGTCGCAGCGCCGGGGGGACTCCCTCTCGACCCGGCGGTTGCAGGATGAGGTGGATGGGGTCGCCGAAGAGCAATTGGAGGAAGCATTGATGCGGTTGCAACAGGCAGGTCTGGTATTGCGGACCGAGGAGAAGGGTTGGGCGCTGGCCCGTGATTTACGTGAAGTCATGTTCACGGATCTCTACCGCTCCGATGCCTATGTGCTGCCTGATAAGCAACAGGTTGAAAGGGGTTCCGATGCCCTGCGTCGCCTGATTGAGAAACTGAATGACGATATGCGCCAGATCATGGATCGTTCGCTGGAAGAGTTGTTGTGATGAGCAGGCCCTGATTCAGGGGAAGCGCATTGGGTCCGGGTCGTTTCAGACGCCTTTGATCCGATAGCGTTCGAACCTGGCCGTGGTCTCGAGAAGTTGTAAGGGGATGACACTGGGTGCGGGGATCATCTCTTCCACCCGGTACTCCTGCCCGATGACGAAGAAGTGTTTCGGCACGATCAGGGAGCTGCGATGGGTATGCCCCTGATCGATGAAGATGCCGGGACGATCCACCGTCTCCTCTTCACTCTGTTGCTGATTCATGGAGCGCAGGATGATCGGTTCGATTTTTCCGAGAATGAACTGCAAGCCGATCTCGAGCTGGTCGTTCCGGCAGTTCAAGGCGCGTTTCACTATCCCGATCTTCCAATCGTTTCCCTCTCGCTTACGATGGTTGGAGATCAGCACGACCTCGCCGACCAGCGGCAGCTTGGTGCTCTGTTTCGCTATCCGCAACGCAACCCCGGAGCGGCTCTGATTGCTGCGCTGGCCGGTCAGTTGGCTGGTTGTGTCGTTGTCCCCCACATTGTGAATCCCGGCCGGCTGGGACATGGTGATCTCCTGCTCCTGCTCCTGGTGTTCCGGGGTAATCTGCTCGCCCATCAGGTAGCTGTGGACATGCTTGATTCCGACCCACAACATGACTTGGCCAGAGGTGTTGTGGCGCTCGCTGTCACGCTTCAGGCGGATATGCCAGGTCCTCAGCATGCGCGCCAGCAGATTGGTGGCCTCCTGAGTCGTCAGTCCGGCGATTTGATCCGGTTTTCTCTCCTCAGCGCGCTCCATGCGTCTGAGCTGATGGTGCAGCCGCTGGCTCACGGGGTTGAGATCGAACAGGGTAAAGCGGGGTTGCGCCAGGTTGTCGCGGCAATCCGGGTCATAGAGGTACGGCGGCACTTCGCCCAAGCGGTCGATGACATAGTGTCCGGTGGGTTCTGTGTTGGCGATCGGCGGTACGAGACGGACTTCCCCGGCAAGGGTATTGAGATAGTCGAAACAGAGTCTCGGCTCACCCTCCTGCAGATGGCAGGGATCGAGGAGGGTCAGTAACATGAAACGATTGAACTGGTGTTCGATGGTGGCCTGTTCAGGGTCGGGCTGATCAGGGTCGTCGATTTGATTGAGGTGCAGTTTCTGTTCTTCGGCATAGGTCCTCAGTCGGGATATTTCACGATAGGCGGTTATCGACCGGCAGTCGAAATCCTCACAGGCCAGGAGGAATTCAAGCAAGAAATACTTGAGAGCATAGTAGATGGCGCGGTTTAGCCGCTCCAGATTCTTCCGGTTGGGCTTGTTGCCGATGCACTCATTCGCGATGTGACAGTAGCCGTAGGCCATCTCTGTCATGACTCTACGGATCAGCGATATCGGTGCCTGTCCCTTGCGTTGGGCAAGTCCGTGGGAGAGTCGGATCGAAGGCGTGGAGTAGATCTCCATCAACGCTTCGCGTTTCTTTACCTGGCCTGGAAACCGGTTCAGGCGGCCCAGGCTGGTGATCACGGATTCAGCAAGCTGCTGTTGATTGGCGAACGGCAGCGCCGTGGCCCACTGGCGGAGCTGTTCAGGGTCGGTTTCGACCAGGGGGTTTTCGAAGGGGTCGGCCTGGGGCACGAAAAATACTGCTTGCTGCGCCGATGTGCTTCGATGGGAGAAAAAATCAAACATGGCAATGTGGCATTTAATTCCTTGGCTTCATTGTCCAGCTACTAAGTGCCCGTCCGGAAAGAAAAACTCTCGCAAAGACGCCAAGATCGCAAAATTATAACTTATTGTTTTTTTATTGTATTTATTTTTTCCTTGGCGATCTTTGCGTCTTTGCGAGAGAAACTGTCTTGTTTCTGGACGGACACTAACTATAGCATCCGCGAGATCTAGGCAGAATAGCGCTTTTCGCCAGACATATCTGATCCCTGAGCCGCATGCGGCGCGTCAATATCGACGCTTATAAGGTTTACCTGAATTGCACTGATCGGAATTTAGCCCGAGAATATGGGTCTGATAGGACTGTTGACCGGTCCGGTAAACAGGTCTGGCTCTTAATTCAGATATATCACGGGAGAGAAATATGCCCCATCCTAGTCCGCTGCGATGCGCCATTTTGATCTGTGCGCTGTCATTTCTTTCAAACGCCGCAGTGGCTGAACAGGTGGATTTTGAATTACCGGGGCTTGACGGTAAAAACTATCGACTATCGGACTACCGGGGAAAGTGGGTGCTGGTCAACTATTGGGCGACCTGGTGCCCGCCCTGTCTGGAAGAGTTGCCTGAACTGGAGGTCTTTCACAACACCCACAAGGACAAGGATGCGGTGGTATTGGGTGTCGCCATGGAGCGCATCGATCCACCTCGTCTCAAGACCTTCGTCGATGAGCAGTTTCTCAGCTATCCGATTTTACTGACCAAGCCGGCTGCCCGCACCGAACTGGGTAGAGTGCCTGGGTTGCCAACCTCATTCCTGGTCAATCCAGAAGGGAAGTTGGTCGCCCGTCAGGTGGGTCCGCTGACCCTGGACGATCTGGAGGCATTCATTGAGGGCAAGGTCCAATGAGGAGAAAGCGATGCTGCGCATAGGATGCCTGTTTATTGCGCTGTCGGTGATGCTTGCGGATGTCGGGGCGACGACCCGTGATCCTGGCAGCCATTTCTTCGACCAGTCATTGGGGGATTTCAACGAGGAGCTGGAACTGGCCAGGGAACAGGGCAAAAAGGGTGTGCTGATCATGTTTGAGATGGATGAGTGCCCTTTCTGCCATCGCATGAAGACCCGGGTGCTGAATCAAGTCGATGTGCAGGACTATTTCAAGCGATATTTCCTTATTTATTCAGTGGATATCGAGGGCGATGTGGAGATTGTCGATTTTCAGGGCCAGACCATGAAGGAGAAGGATTTCGCCTTCAGGCAGCATAAGGTTCGCGCCACACCGGTGTTCGGCTTTTTTGACCTCGAAGGCAAGATGGTCGCCCGTTTTACCGGGGCGACCAATGATGTCCATGAGTTCCTTTGGCTCGGCGAATTCGTGGTCGAGGGACACTACAAGTCGGGCAACTTTTCACGTTTCAAGCGAGCAAAAAGAAAGGAACTCCGCAAATAGTGAGCAGGTTTCCCCGTTTGTCGGCCGCCGCTGGCGGCTGTCTGTTCCTGACACTCGGGCTGGGCGTTTGTTGGCCGGTTTTTTCCCTGGAGCCGCTGCCTTCGCCGCTGACCTTACAATATGCGCTGGTATTGGCGGAGGATCTCCATCCCGAGCGGGTGTTGGCGGACGCAGCATTGGCGCAGGCTCAGGCCCGTCGCCAACAGGTGGCGGCAAGGGAGGATGTGCGCGTCGATTTGACAGCGGAGCTGCGCGCCATCGAGCCCTCCGAGATCGCCGTCGATCAAACACGCAACGATAGTCTCGCCCGGCTCAGTTTCAGCAAGCAGTTGTATGATTTCGGTCGCACCACCCATGCCGAGGAGGCCGCCGAGGCTGGACTGGAGTCCCGCCAGTGGCATTTGCTTGAGGTTCGGCAACAGCGCAGGTTGGATGTGATGGCGCGCTTCTTTGATGTCCTGTTGGCGGATTTGGAGTTTGCCAGGGACAACGAGGCCCTCTCCGTTGCCTTTATTCGCTTCGACAGGGCTAGCGCCAGGAATGAACTGGGCAAGGTTTCGGATATCGAGATGTTGGAGCTGGAGAGCCGCTACCAGCAGTCCCGGCGCCGGATGAATGCCAGCCGGAACAGGCAGCGCATCACCCGTTCGCAACTCGCCATCAGTCTCAGTCGTCCCCTGGATCTGCCGAGCGACCTGGCGATGCCGGTGTTTGAGACTTTGCGGGAGATAGAGGATATTGAGGTTTTGCTGGAGCGGGCCCTGCGGGACAACCCCCGACTCGGCGTCCTGCGCGCGGAACTGTTGGCGGCGCAAAGGCAGCTCCAGGCAAGCGAAGCGGAGGATAATCCAGTATTGCGTGCGGAGCTTGAAGCGGCTGCCTACAGGCGTGAGTTGGGGGGGAGGAATCCGCTTGCGGCCGCCCTGGTGCTCGAATTGCCGCTCTATACCGGCAATCGGGTAGCGGCGGAGGTTGCCGAAGGCCGCGCCCTGATTCAACAGAAGCAGGCGGAACTGACCGCCTACGAATACGCATTGCGACAGCAATTGCTGGACCATTGGATGGAGTTGGACCGACTGCGGCTGCAGCGGGATGAGTTGCAGGTGACAGGGGATTATCGGGACCTCTATCTGGATCGCAGTCGTACACTCTATGAGATGGATATGGCGACCGATCTGGGCGATTCCATGAGTCAGATCGCCGATATCCAGCTCGAACGAGCAAGGAACGCGTTTCAGATTCAGTTGGTCCATGCGCGTGTTCAGGCGCTCACAGGGGGCGGGGCAGGGGTAAGGAAATAGTGTCCGTGCGGAATGCCGAGACTAATGATAGATTGCGTGGGAGGGGAGCGATGAGGGTTGTGGTGATTTTCTGTCTGCTGCTCAGCGGCCAATCGCTTGCCCGGGATCTGCAGGCGGTGACCGATTGGCATAATCGTATGGCGTTGAGCACCGTTGCCAGCGGCATG
Source organism: Candidatus Thiodiazotropha sp. (ex Epidulcina cf. delphinae) (assembly GCA_025656455.1). GTDB lineage: Bacteria > Pseudomonadota > Gammaproteobacteria > Chromatiales > Chromatiaceae > Thiodiazotropha. The sequence goes on from JAHXHS010000003.1 coordinate 44,785, forward strand.
GTCAACCGGGTGAATGTGGCGGTCGGCGAAGTCGTCAGCCGTGGATCGGTGCTTATCGAATTGGACCTGCGGCAAAACAAAGCCGAGCTTGCAGCGGCCGAGTCACGCCTCGAGGCGGCGACACAGCAGAATGACGAAGCGCGTCGGGAGTTGGACCGCTCGCTAGAGCTGTATGACCGGACCATGCTGTCGGATCATGAACGCAAGCAGGCCGAGATCGAAGCCGCCACCGCCGATGCCGCCTACCGCGAGGCCCAGGCGAAGCTCGTCGGGATTCGCCTGCAACGGGAGTACAGCCGGGTGACCGCCCCCTTCGACGGTATCGTCGAGAGGATTCATGTGCAGCCGGGACAAGCGGTGATCAACCGCTTCAACGCCATACCTTTACTGACCCTGTTAGAGCATGGTGTCATGAAGGCGGTGGCCGATGTCGATGAACGGACTGCCGCGAAGCTGGAACCGGGGACAGGGGTGCGGATCGGTGTACGTGGGCAATGGTTGGACGGAAAGATTGCTTTCATCGGCATCCAGCCGATGGCGGGGGATGCCGAAGGTGCGAAGTATAGGCTGGAAGCCAGTTTCACTCCGATGTCGGGGATGCGTTTACGGGCGGGGGAGAAGGCCGTGATGAGGTTGCGGGATGAGTGATCAGTCGGAAAGCGGAATGGTGTGTGTCCGTTGTCATGTGGCGGGACGCGTTCAGGGTGTCTTCTTTCGCGCCTCGGCGCGACATGAGGCGCAACGTTTGGGCATCAAGGGGTATGCCAAGAATCTTCACGACGGTCGAGTGGAGGTGGTGGCCTGCGGCAGTGTCAGCGCCGTGGGGGAGTTGCGGGAGTGGTTGCGCAAAGGTCCGGCTAACGCTGTGGTGAGCGGTGTCTCCTGTGCGGTCATCGATTTTCACGATTACCCACAATTCGTCGTTGGCTAGTCCTGTCGGCCCGGCTTTGAGGCGTACAACTCGTGAAGCCCCTGATAAAACGGCAAAAATGTTCCATACTGGGAAGCGAGAAGCGTAAAAAAAAACAACTTTCCACATGGGGAAATTCGATGCCGAAAAAAAGCAAATCCAGTAAGAATCTGCAAGCCGAAATTCAGCGGAATCTCCGCAAGAAATTTGCCAAATCCCGTAGCCATCAACAATTGAAAGAACGAGTCGACGCCCTGGAAAAGGAACTCGGCGAAATTCGCCGGATGCTTGGTGAAAGCGGTGGGAAACCCCGACCGGCGCCGAAAAAGGCCGCAACCAAAAAGAGCGAATCCTCAATCAACAAAGACAACCTGCAGCGCATCAAGGGTATAGGCGCCGTCATTGAAAAGCGATTGCGTGACTATGGCGTTGACGGGTATGCGCAGATTGCCGCCTGGAAAGATGTTGATGTGGAGGACTTTTCTCAAAGGCTCAACTTCAAGGGCAGGATTCAACGCGAGCGTTGGGTAGAGCAGGCAAAGGCTTTGATGACTGACGCTCCTTGAAGGCGTGTTATCAACCCGGCATTAGCGATGGCCACCTTGTCATTCCGGTCCATGCCAGAATTCAGGGCTCGTATGCGAGTTAGCGAATACCATCCATTTGCATCCCTAGTCAGTTGATGAAAACAAGGATTCAAAGCGTAGGGTGCGGCCCAGCCGCACCGTGTTAAAACAGGATGCCAGCGTGCAGGCGCAGAAAAACGAGAGTTAGCCCAGGCATAGCCCCCTTTGGGGGCTTTCATCGTGCTACCCGCTTTGCGGTGCGTAGATGATTCGTTCAACCCGCTTCGCCTGCTTGCCCAAAAAATCCAAATCCTGGAGAGTAATGCGGGCTAGCCTAGTGTCCGTCCAGAAACAAGACAATTTCTCTCGCAAAGACGCCAAGATCGCCAAGGAAAAATAAATACAAGGCTCCTCCCCTGATCGGGTGGGTAGCTCATACAAATCACTATCCAACTCAAAGCTGATTGTCCGCGAATGAACGCAAATAAACGCAAATGCAAATAATCCATCTGTAGCTTGCCTTGATGGTTTTCAATCGCGGCGAAAAGAGACTCTCGCCAAGCCCGCAAAGCCTCTTCAGGCCTTGCATGCTTGGCGAGAGAGATTTCGCAGCGACCCCAGCGGGTTAGCGGAACCACGGCATCAGGCCATTCACAGCGAATTTGCGTTTATTCGCGTTCATTTGCGGACAAATCCTGCTTGATATGACTTGATGCGCATGACTTTCTTACCCACCCGAGTAGGGGAAGAGCCAAATACAATAAAAAAAACAATAAGTTATAACTTTGCGATCTTGGCGTCTTTGCGAGAGTTTTTCTTTCCGGACGGACACTAGCCTAAGCTCAGGTTAGTATGGGGCGAGTCCAGTGTTCTTTTCAGACAGATTGCATGACCCTTGGTCGAAGGAGATATCAATGTCGCGCCAGTACCGTTTTGCGCCGATGATTGCCGGTGAAATCGAACCCGTTGGTAGCCTCAAGGTGACCGCGCCCTTCGATCAGCAAGTGATTGCCACCATCGATACGGTGGACGGACGGGGGGTGGAGCAGGCGTTGAATAACGCCAGAAAGCTGTTTGACGATCCTCACGCCCGGCTGCCGTTGGCGGACAGGATCGAAATCCTGAAACGCACCGCCGTGATCATGGCGGAAAGGGCCGAGGAGCTGGCCCTGGAAGCTGCCAGAGAAGGGGGCAAGCCGCTTACCGACTCCAGGATCGAGGTAGCCCGCGCCGTCGACGGTATTCAGATCTGTATCGAGACCCTGCGCACCGAGGCCGGCGAAGAGATTCCGATGGGGGTCAATCCCGCCTCTCAGGGGCGTCTGGCATTCACCCATCGGGAGCCGATCGGGGTAGTGGTGGCGGTCAGCGCCTTCAACCACCCCCTCAACCTGATCGTCCATCAGGTGGCGCCCGCCGTGGCCACCGGGTGTCCTGTCATTATCAAGCCGGCAGAGGATACCCCCCTCTCATGCATGCGCTTGATTGAGATTCTCAGACAGGCCGGGCTCCCGGATGGTTGGGCCCAAGCGTTGATGACCAGCGATCATCAGGTGGCGGAGCAACTGGTGTCCGATCCCAGGGTCGATTTCTTCAGCTTCATCGGCAGCGCCAAGGTGGGTTGGTGGTTGCGTTCCCGGCTAGCCCCCGGCACCCGCTGCGCCCTGGAACATGGCGGCGTGGCGCCGGTGATCGTGGAGGCCGATGCCGACCTTGCCGATGCGCTGCCCCTGCTGGCCAAAGGCGCCTTCTATCATGCCGGGCAGGTCTGTGTTTCGGTGCAGCGGGTCTTTGCAGACGCCGCCATCGCCCGCCGGGTGGCTGAGGGACTGGCGGCCGAGGGTGGGCAGATGAGCGTCGGCGACCCGACCCTGCCAGAGACCGGGATCGGCCCGCTGATCCGGCCCCGCGAAGTGGAGCGGATTCACGACTGGGTCAAAGAGGCCGTGGCCCAGGGCACAGAGCTGGTGTGCGGCGGCGAACCGCTATCCGAGACCTGCTATCCGGCCACCGTGCTCTACAATCCGCCGCCGCAGGCCAAGGTGAGCACCCAGGAGGTCTTCGGGCCGGTGGTCTGCGTCTACGCCTGCGAGGAGATGGAGCAGGCCATCGAGCAGGCCAATGCCTTGCCTTACGCCTTCCAGGCCGCCGTCTTTACCCAGAATCTGCAGGCCGCCCTGCGCGGCTATAAACGGCTCAACGCCTCGGCCGTAATGATCAACGACTTCACCGCCTTTCGTGTCGACTGGATGCCCTTTGCCGGTCTGCGGCAGTCGGGGATGGGGGTGGGGGGGATTCCTCATAGCATGCGCGATATGCAGGTGGAGAAGATGATGGTGATTCGGTCTTCGGAACTTTAATTTTGAATGATGAGTTTTGAATTTTGAATTGATGTGTACGCTGCGCGTACGGCTTTTTGGGGAAGCATCATGGCCTTGTCAGGGGGTGTGAGACGCCTTCAGGCAGAGGCGTTATATCGGATCATCCAGCCGGACGATGCTGAGCCGAATGGCGCTTAACTTAAGATCAAAGCCACCGTCATCCCGGCGGATGCCGGGATCCAGAATCGCAAACAGGCAAAACCGAATCGATAAAGGAGTAAGCAGCACAGGAAGTTTTCGGGCCACCATTGTCTTGCTCACACCATTCGGCAGGAAGGCAAAAGCGGCTATTATCAGGCATATTCAAAGAGATAGGCGTAGGGTGCGGCCCAGCCGCACCGAGTTAAAACAGGATGTCAGCGTGCAGGCGCGGAAAAGCGAGAGCTAGCCCCGATGTAGTCCCTAAATACAAATTGATAAAGTATCAGTAACCTTTCAAACTTTAATGGGAGATATCCATGAATGCAGAGCATGCAAAAGAGCTAGAAGAATTACGCAAAAAAGGGCTAACTAAGCTGTGTATTCACGGTGTTGGTGGCGAATTTACATTCATAGTAGATAAGAGAGTTCAAAATAAAATATCGTATGACCTAATTGGGAAAGAACAGGAAATTTGCGAGTTCTTGGATCGCTCAGAAGATAAACCAGGTCTTTGCCACCTTTATAAAGGCACATTCATGGTGAATACAAAATATCTTTTGCCTGAAGAACTTGAGGAGCATAAAGTTAAAGAAGAAGGCACTTTGGTAAAATGTGAGAATAAAACCTTCAAGCCTCTGAGCACCTCTTAGGCATTGGCCACCAATTAGCCAAACACGACGCTCCGCCTGACCAAAAAACGCAAAATACAAGCAAAATACAAGGACACCCAACATTTAAAAAATCTGTTTTACATAAAATTAGGCCATGCTCGGTAAGTCATTAGGAGTGCACTGGTGCACTACAATGAGCAGCCAAACACAATTTTCATGACGCGTTTGGTTTTGAGAAGGGGAATGTGAAAGGATTTTCTGTACTGGGAATATAGCAGCACCGGCCGAGGGCAAAACCATCAGCCAGCTTGAAACGACTTGAACTTCTGACCTGAAATGCCGGTCAGCAAGGCGCGTAACGATACAACTGCAAGGATGCACCGGTGACACACAGCCATTTTCTGCCTAGGGCTTGACTGTATTGCTTGATTGCTTCCCGTGTGCCAACGACACGGTAGTAGCGTCTGCCATAATCACGCATCGTGTCCAGCCAAGCATCTGGTTCGATGTTCAACCGTTCCAGGATGGGCGCCAGGTGGGCAGGTATGGCCCCCGCCTTGTCATGGCGTATTGCCCTACCTGCCCAGTCAGTCAGTTGGAGGTAATCTGCAAGGCTGAAGGGTAACCCCTGTTCCTTGTCAATGCACTCTCCGCCTGTGAATGGGAGCAACCCTGTTGGCGTGGGAGGCATCTCACCGGTGGTGTGATCGGTTTGACCCTTTGTCCTGTGAAAATGTTCGATGCGCTGTTGAATTGAGGTGTAGTCTGAGGTTTCCGGCGTGGTGGCGATCCCGGCTCGAACCGGATTCAGGTCCACATAGCTCATACAGGTCAGCAGAGCCGCTTCATCCAGCAAGGCCTGACTTTTAAAGCGGCCTTCCCAGAACCTTCCGGTGCAGCCATCTTCTGCATTGGCCCTTCGGGCAATGGTTTCATTCAGGTTGCGCATAAACCAGCTGATGTCATAGAGCCTGTGTCGCCATTTTTCGATATCGTTCGAGACCACGGTTTGTTCTGCCGCAGTCAGCTTGATGCCAGCCAGACGGCGAGCGACCAGCGGGGTAGGCTTGTAGAGCGCGGTCCAGTGCGCGATCACTGCCTCGTCGGTCCAGGCCAGGGCTCGTGGCTTATCAATGCGCACCACGGTATGGGTATGGTTGTGCAGCACCGCATAGGCGCAGATATCAATGGAGAAGACCGCCGAGAGCTGTTTGAGTCGTTCGACAACCCAATCCCTACGGTGCTCATAACTGCGTCCCGAGAGTGTATCTTCGCCACACAAGAAGGCGCGGCGGACGCAACGGGATACGCAATGGTAATAGGGTGTCTCTTCCAGGCAAATCTGGCTTTTGCGGGGTGTTGTCATGAGTCCTCTCCTTGGCGCTTGGTCTGTCCGTATGCAGGCTACTCTAACTCATGCTAAAGTTGATTTCAATCGATGGATGTCCTCGTTTAGGTTGATGGATGTCCTTGTTTAGGTTGTTGAGGTTGTTGAGGTTGGGGGGGATTCCCCATAGCATGCGCGATATGCAGGTGGAGAAGATGATGGTGATTCGGTCTTCGGAACTTTAATTTTGAATGATGAGTTTTGAATTTTGAATTGATGTGTACGCTGCGCGTACGGTTTTTGGGGAAACATCGTGGCCTTGTCAGGGGGTGTGAGACGCCTTCAGGCAGAGGCGTTATATCGGATCATCCAGCTGGACGATACTGAAACGATGCTGAGCCGAATGGCGCTTAACTTAAGATCGAAACCACTGTCATCCGGCGGATGCCGGGATCCAGAATCGCCGACAGGCAAAACAGAATCGATAAAGGAGTAAGCAGCACGGAAAGTTTTCGGGTCACCACTGTCTCAAGTGCCCCGCTCGCCATAAAGGTAACAACCTCTATTAACAGGCATATTCAAAGAAATAGGCGTAGGGTCGGCCCAGCCGCACCGAGTTAAAACAGGATGTCAGAGTGTAGGCGCAGAAAAGCAGCCTCCTTATGGGGACTTTCATCATCCTATCCGCTCAGAGGGTAGCCGATGATTTTGAATTGATGGGGGGTAAGGACAGGTATGTTGCTTGGGCGGGGTGTTGTTTGAGAACATTTATGGTAGCAAAGCTGTACAATGCAAAGATCCATGGTTGGATAAATTACTACGGATGCTACTGTAAATCGGAATTACGACGAACCTTACGCATCCTTGATTGCCGTTTGACGAGATGGGCAATGCGGAAATACAAACGCCTGAAGGGTCATCGGAAAAGAGCAACGCTTTGGATGTCCAGAATAGCTGGCGACCAAGCGTGTCTATTTGCTCACTGGAGATCCTTTGGGTGGAATGGCTGAATGATAAGCCGGATGAATGGAGACTTCACGTCCGTGTCTGTGAGAGCCTTAGGGGGTGGTTCCTTTTGGCTACTCGACCGGGCATTTATCCGCCATGCTGCGCATGGCGGATAAATACTTAACTGTTAGAAGCAACAAATTATCAAAGAGAGAATGAAACAATGAAATGCTGTGCTTCATGTGGAATGCCCATGCAAAAAGATGAAGATCATGGTGGAAATGATGCATCAAACGATTGGTGCGTCCATTGCTGTCATGAAGACGGGAGTCATAAAAGTTATAACGAAGTGTTGAATGGAATGGCAACATTTATGTTAAGTGATGCTTGCTCACAAGCTGGAATGGAAAAATCAGAAAATATGGAAGAAGCTCTTATTCGAGCCAAAAAATATATGCAGTCAATGCCTGGTTGGTCTGAATAAAGGCTTCTAACAAGGCCGCTCAAGCCGATCGCATACTCTTCCGCTGCGCTCCAGAGCAAGCGTCGGCGTAGCGGCAACGTTATAAATCCCTCTAGCCATACTACCCTGACTGTACTAATATGTAATACAAATCACTACACTGAGGCTAGTTTAATGAGCATTACGAGTATTCGGATCGCTGACGATGTGGATAAACCCCTGGAGGCTCTTTCCAAAAAGCTTGATAGGAGTAGAAATTATATTATAAATCAAGCTATTAAGGAGTTTCTTGCAAGGCAATCCCTGGAAGATTCAAGGTGGCAGGATACCCTCGAAGCACTTGAATCCATAAAGGCAGGTAAAACCATTGATGAAGAGGATGTGAATGCCTGGCTGAATAGCTGGGGCACCAATGATCGCAATTCGCCACCTAAATTATGAAGGTAAGGTATTCGCCGGAGTCTATCGATGATCTCCAAAGAGTGGTGGAATTTGTAGAGGTTAAGAATCCATTCGCAGCCCGTCGAATAGCGATAGATCTACAAGAGGGCGTTGATAAGCTGAAGCAATTTCCAAAAATTGGTTTACCCATTTTGAAAGCCCCAGACCCGGAGCAAATCCGTGATCTTTACATAGGTAACTATACAGTACGATACCTTATCGCCAATGAAATTATCTATATATTAAGAATTTGGCACAACAAAGAGAATAAAAAGAATTTATAACACAGCGCTTCACACGGACAAATTACTCGCTATGCTCGGCCAATAAAGTGATTAGTAAAGAACACACCATTGCTGAAATTCAACGTGCTGCTAATGAAAATGGCGGTAAGGCACCTGGCCGCCAAGTGTTTGAAAAAGAAACAGGCATTAAGCGATCTGATTGGAATAAACAGGGAATAAACAGGGACACCCAATATTTAGATTTTAAAAATCTGTCCTACATGGACTCAAGCCGGGATAGACAAGTCATTACGAGTGTATTGGCGCACTACTTCAATCGATGGGTGTCCTCGTTTACTCCGTTTATTCTTGCTTACTGAAATTTTATCATTCACTGAAACAAACATTTACGCCCTACAAGGCTGCTTTTAACATTCAACAAATGAGGAGGATTTATGGATCCAGAACACGCGAAAAAATTGAAAGAATTGGCAAAGCAGGATCTGTGTATGATGTCTCTAAAAGGAAATGACGTAACGGTCATAGTCCACAAAAATGTTCCAAATAAAATTGCGCATGATTTTCTTGAGAAAGAGTTAGAAATATCGGTATTTCTTGATAGAGACGAGGATAAACCCGGCAAATGTCATCTTTACAAATTATGCAACCTTACTCCTATCATCCATAGTGATGAGGATGCATACAAAGAAGAATTAATTATGGAAAATGACGAATTAAAGCAATACCATACAATGGTTCTTAAAAAGAAAGAAAAGAGCTAACAAGGCCGCTCAAGCCGACAGCTTGCCCTGGAGCGCAGCTCCAGGGCAAGCTGTCGGCTTGAGCGGCAACGTTGGGTGAAAAACTAAGGCAATGGTAGATTTGACACGATCTCAGATCCGGGCGATTGAAGAAGCTATGGCTTATCCAAATGGCTTTGGTTACGTCTTGGATTTCTCCGATAGGACGATGGCGGAGTTTTTCGAGGATGAATTCAATATTGAAATCTACGCGAAAGAAAACCAAGCAAGTGGGACATCAAAGCGGAATTGTTTAACTACATTCCTCCTTCGTACCGATACAAATACAGCTCTAAAAGTATTGCGGGCACTGTGGGAGCGACGTGAAGGACTTCTCGCTGTTCACCCCAATTCTGAATATACCCAGGAGCCTCTGGCCAAATCTAAACCATTCCAGAAAGTTATCGAGCAGCTTCAAAGCGAACCTGCACCGCTCGCATCAGCAGGTGTTGAGCAGTTTTCTAGTGACCGAACACTCGAAGAGTTAGTTGCGGATATTGAAAGAACGCTTAATGCAAACAAGCCAGAGGTTGCAATTGACCACCTTCACACTTATTGCGTTAAAAAATTTACTCATCTTCTGGAAATACGAGGCATCGATTGTGCTCAGGACGAGCCGCTTCATTCGAGATTTGGCAAATATCGAAGATGCCTAGTAAAGTGAACAGAACCTCCATGAGTTCACAAGTCGTGCACTTAAATCATTTATTAGCATGTTAGAAAGCTTTAACGACATACGGAATAAACGATCATTTGCGCACGATAATGAAATACTGGAACCTTTCGAAGCAAGGTTTATCTTCAGCAGCGTGAGCGCAATGTTAGTTATGCTTCGCACATTGGAATTATCTCGGTATGGTGAATAAAAAATACACCCAACCAGAAAATACAGCCGACCCAAAAACCGCTGCGCGTTTTTCGATCGTCTGATTTTAACATTAGGTGTCTGCAACGCAAGTGCATAAATTGAATAAAAATTGATTTAAAAGGAGAATATTTTATGATAAAGATTTCTGTGAGTATTGATGTCTCTGATCTGAAGCAAGCAGAGGCTTTTTATGTAAAGGCGCTCGGTTGTAAGAAGGTTAGAGATCAAGGCTCTGATATGGTTGTTCTTTCTACAGAGAACTGCGATTTATATCTACAGGAAAAAAAAGCAGGAACAAAGCCTCTTGTGTCAAGTGAAGTGGTCCGTGACTATAAACGCCATTGGACACCTGTTCATTTGGATTTTCTTACCGAGAATGTTGATAGGGTTGTTGAAAAAATACTTAAACTAGGCGGGCTACATGAAGGCGGAGAAAGTGGTGACTGGGGATCTATTGCTTATTGTGCTGACCCTTTCGGTAATGGGTTTTGTATAATCAATGAATAAAATAAATAGCAATCAGAGTCAGTGTGTCATGAGTTTTAAAGCAAAAAAATTATTTATGGTATTAAAAACACCTAACAAGGCGCTCGTTCGGACGCAAACTACGCTGCGCTTCGTTTGCGCCGAATAGCTTTGTCGTTATGAAGCAAGAGAAATCACGTGCCAAGAAACGCTGTTATTGTACTTGGATGGTTTTCAAGCAGGGCAAAATTTATCTTGCTAAGCATGCAAGCTCTGAAGACTCTTTACGGGTTTGGCGAGGGTCTCTTTTCACCGCATGTCCTAGCGGGCTCAACGACTGACCGGGTTCTAGTCTTTGCTCCGTAGACGGTGCATCCATGCCCACTCTTCCGGGATGGCCTGCCTGGATGGACACTGGATAAGTGGATGGAACCAGGGTATGAGATCACCCACAGCAAATTTGCGTTCATTTGCGGACTTAATTCAGCTTGATCTGACATGAGCGATGGTGGCGCATGGTATCTCCTGCCTACTCAATCGAAGGAAGACCCTGTTGAATTCAAGATCCCGTAATCACAAGATTTTTTTGATTGTGTCCACAGAAAGTCATCAAGTCATTGCGTAGCGCTTGCCATGGCTGCATTTTGAAAGGTATAAACCTCTTTTACCCCGCCATTCCGGCGGCATTGGAGGATCCACATGCTCAAATCCACGCTCAAGCGTCTCCTGATTCTCATCCTTGCCCTGAACACCGCCGCCATCGGCTTTCCCTCCTTTGTCCTGGCATCGCCGATCAGCACTCAGGTCGTTATACAAATGGATGAAAGGCAGGCGCATATCGACCGTATCCGTGCCGCCATGGCCCGGGAGGATGTCCGTAACACCATGATCGGGATGGGGGTGGATCCGGTCGAGGCTGAACTGCGGGTGGATGCCCTGACTCTTGACGAACTGGTGATGCTGGAGCGGCAAATAGAGAGCCTGCCGGCCGGTGGTGTATTGGAGGTTCTTGGTGTCGTGCTGGTGGTGTTGATCATATTGGAAGTGCTGGGCATCACCAACATCTTCACGCATCTGTAAAATAGCACGGCAGGTCCGGCTTAACCAAACTGCTCGATCGAGCATCGATGAGGGTGTCGAGTTGACGGAGGTTTTCTGCAGAAGGCTAGCCCGCATTTCTCACACCCTATCTATTGCGGCGGCCCAATGGCGCGCGCTGAGCGGCTTTTACGCTGTCGGGGTGCTCGACAGCGTATCGACGATGCCTGCGCGCCCCTCGGCCGCGACAAATCCGCCGGGAGCGGATTTGGACAGCTTTGCTGGCCCGAAGGGTGGAGGGCAGGACGCCCGACACAAAGCCGCTCATCACGCACCCTCGACCCGTCTTGCTGCGATCGGGTGTGAGAAATGCAGGCTGGCTGTATTGGTGCTTCTGGTGTTGGCTGGCTGCGCTAGCCATCGGCCAGTCCTCTTACCCTCGCTCTCAGGAGAGGCGGTAGCTCCCGAGCTGGAATTGCAGGCGACGCCGTTCTATCCCCAAAGGCAGTACCAGTGTGGCCCTGCCGCGCTGGCCACCGTGCTCGACCAATCTGGCATATCCGTGACCCCTGATGAGCTGGTCCCCCTGGTCTATCTGCCGGAAAGAGAAGGCAGTCTGCAGGTGGAGATGATCGCCGCCAGCCGTCGCTTCAACCGGATTCCCTATGTCATTACCCCGGACTTGCATGCCCTGATGGCGGAACTGCAGGCCGGGCGTTCGGTGCTGGTGCTTCAGAATCTGGGATTGAGGCGATTTCCTCTCTGGCACTATGCCGTGGTGATCGGCTACTCGGTGGAGCGGGATGAGGTGTTGCTGCGCTCTGGCGTTACCCGCCGCAAGGTCCTCTCTGCTCAGCGATTTCTCGACACCTGGGGGGCTGGCGGCCGTTGGGCCTTGGTGTTGTTGAAACCCGGAGAGCTACCGGAAAGGCCGGAGCGGCTAACCTATCTGAAAGCAGTGGCTGCAATGGAACAGGTCGCCTCGCCCCAAACCCTGATTGAGGCATATCAGGCGGGACTGAACCGCTGGCCCGGCGACCAGTTGGCACTGTTTGGGATGGCTGCGGCCCTGCATCGCAAGAATGATCTGGCCGCGGCTGAGTCGGCATACCGGAGACTACTCGCCGGGCAACCGGGCCACACAGCGGCGCGCAATAATCTGGCCGAGGTACTGGCCGATCGTGGGTGTTTTACGGAGGCGATGGCTAACATCGACCAAGCGCTGGAAGGAGACAATGGCAACCTTCGACAGGCATTGATAGAGACCCGCCGGGGGATCCAGAAGAGAAAAAAACAGACGAGCACCAGCCTCGCTACTTGTGAGCGGAGCATTTATCCACAGCATTAAGCCGTGTCTATTTTGGTTGCTTTGATGTATTGCACCAACAAATAATCAGTTATGATGCATTTCTTCAACCGGCTAAACATCAGGATCGGTTATAACTCAAGAGTGGTGAGTGACCAGCGTTACTACTGCGACGGAGCCACGGAAAAAACCGCATGGAATCGATAAAGACGAACTATGGCAGGAAGATAGGTGCTTATATGGTGTACATGCCCGAACATATTGCTATCAGAACCCTCGAGAATTGGACCAATGAATTCGAGCGAACTTTGGAAGAAAGAGAAAATCCCCAAGAATTCTCTCTTCTCTTAGATACAAACAGGCATGATTTTGAATCGATAGAATGCTTGAAATATCTTAGAGGTTTTTTACACAAACTAAGTCGAATGCAAGGAGGCTTAATTAAAATCGCTTTTGTTCAACCGGCTAAGTATAGAGTGCCGGGTATAGTAAGCAGTAGCGAGGCCTATTTCTCTAATACGCTGGAGGCAAAAAACTGGCTGACGTTTGAGCAAAATTAAGAAGAAGAAAAAATCCAACTGCAAGTTTGCGGATACAAGGAGTAAGGGAGATATTTTTTGTGTTTTCCAGTTGACGCTAAACGCTGATAACGAGTGCTTATTGCCTGGTTATGCTGATCGTATGTTTCAAAATCATCATGAATGGTATAGGATGATACAAATACGCATTCTCTTTTGAATAGATGTCCGTCTAATTCGATGTTTAGGTGTGGCGAAAATCTGGATTTCGGGCAGTGGCAACAGCATGCAATGTGTACATAGAGTGATTGCCTGTACGAAAGCGAGTGCAACAGAGGGTCGGAGACAGGAAAAACTGCACATCCGGGATTGCTTGGGGGTTGGGTAAGAGGCGTTTCTATCATCCTAAGAGTGAGCGAAAACATGGACACGTATCGAAATTATGGAGAGCTGGCGGCACAAGAGCAAGAAGGGAGTGATTTTTCTGTAAAAGTAGTTGATCGAGCCAATGCAAAAACACTTCTTTTAGCGCCACATGGCGGTGCAATTGAGCCAGGTACATCTGAAATAGCGCGAGCAATTGCCGGAGATGATCTATCTTACTATTTATTTGAGGGAATAAAATCCAGCAACAATCGAATATTGCATATTACAAGCACAAACTTTGATGAACCGAGAGCACTTGAAATTGTAGAGGAATTTCAAAATATAGTGGCGGTTCATGGTGAAGGGAGTGAAGATGAAATTGTATATTTGGGGGGGCGTGATAACGGATTATTGAACCATCTTAAAGCGGCGCTTGTGGAGGCGGGATACACCACAGAAACACACACAAATCCCTCATTGCAGGGAAAATCACTAAATAACATATGCAATCGTGGTTGTTCGTCGGCTGGAGTTCAGTTAGAAGTGGCTAGAGGCCTTCGCCGCCGCTTCTTTAGTGCACTAAATTCAGCCGGACGTAAAGATCCAACTGCTAAATTGAATCTGTTCGCAAGCGCAATCAGAAATGGACTGCAAAAAGCAAATGCACTCTAGTGAGTGAAACGAACGCAGGGAACTCAAAACTCAATCCCCCTCTTTCTCCACCACCCGACAGACAAGAAAACCTTTAACAAGCCTGGCCCGAATATTCTCGCCTATCGCTATTTCATTCGTAGCCCGCAGGACCCGGCCGTCCGACTCACGGCTAACGATGGCATAGCCTCTGCCCAGGGTGTTGAGGGGGCTTAGGTTGTTCAGGTCGCGCGCCAGTTGGGTGAGCCTGGTCCCCTCGTTATTGAGACGTTGGGTAATCGTTCGGTGCAGCCGTTCTTCCAGTTGTCTGGCGGTCTGTGCGACGCTTTCCAGCCGCTGTTGCGGTGAGTGTCTGGCCAGCCTTGCTTGTAGCTGTTCCAGTTTATGGCCGAACCGCAGTTGGCGGACATGCAGAGCCCGATTCAGCCGCTGGTTCATCTCGTCGACTCGTTGCGCCCGCTGCTGTAAGCGCTGCCGGGGATGCTGATTCGATAATCGCTTTTCCAGTGCCGTGGTTTTATCAAACAGTTGTTGAAGCCTTTGTCGCTGACGCTGGCTGAGACGCCGCGCCAATTGTGTCACTCTCTGATACCACTCCTGTTGATCCGGGGTCACCAGTTCGGCGGCGGCGGATGGGGTGGGCGCTCGGCGGTCGGCGACAAAATCGGCGATGGTGAAGTCGATTTCGTGTCCGATGCCGGTCACCAGTGGTATCTGCGAGGCATGGATGGCCCTGGCCAATCCTTCGTCGTTGAAGGCCTGCAGATCCTCCAGTGAGCCGCCACCCCGGCTAAGGATCAGCAGGTCGCACTCTTGACGCTGATTGGCCAGTTGCAGCATGCGGATGATCTGCCTCGGGGCGTCTTCTCCCTGGACCTGCACCGGGTAGATGATCACCGGCAGGGCAGGGAAGCGCCGCCGCAGCACGGTCAACAGGTCACGCACCGCGGCGCCGGTGGGGGAGGTGATGATGCCGAGCTGGTTTGGCGGCGATGGCAGGGGCTTTTTGGTTTCGCTATCGAACAGCCCTTCTGTGGCGAGTTTGTGCTTGAGCTGCTCAAAGGCGAGACGTAAAGCGCCTTCCCCGGCAGGCTCCATCTGTTCTACGATCAACTGGAACTCGCCCCGCGCTTCGTAGAGGCTGACCCTGGCGCGGATCGTCACTTGTTGCCCGTTCTCCGGGCGGAAGCGCAACAATTGCCGCTTCATGCGAAACATGGCGCAGCGCACCTGGGCTGCTTCGTCTTTCAGGCTGAAATAGATGTGGCCTGAGGCGGGCTGCGCCAGATTGGATAGCTCACCGCTTACCCAGATCAGGGGGAAGCTTCCTTCCAGTATGGCGCGGGTCTCCCGCACCAGTCGTGACACCGAGTAGATCTCTCTTTGCGAAGCTTGGAGGGTGGAGGTGTTCAAACGAGTTCTTTCTTCAGATTGGCTTCGAATTGATCCGCTGGCAGCGGATGGCTGAAGTAGTAACCTTGAAATATCTTGCAGCCGTTGTCACGTAGAAATTGCAGTTGCGCCTCGGTCTCCACGCCGATGGCAACCACCTCGATTTCCATGAGACGGGCCATGGTGATGATGGTCTGCACCAATTGTGCATCCTTGGGATCGCCGGTGATGTCCCGCACGAAACTTCGGTCTATTTTGAGTTCATCCAGGGGCAGCCGTCTCAAGTAGGCGATGGAGGCGTAGCCGATACCGAAACCGTCGATGGAAAAACGCACGCCCAGTTTTTTCAACTTGAGAACCTTTTCCGCGGCCTCTTCGAAATTTTCCACCAGGGTGTCTTCTTGAATCTCCAGGGTCAATTGGCTGGGATTGACGGATGTCTCCTGCAGGATCTGTTCTATCTGATCGGCAAAACCGACCTGGTGAAAATGCACCGAACTGATGTTGATGGCGATGCGTTTGAGATTAACGGCCCCGTCCATCCACTGTTTACCTTGGGTCAGGGCCTGTTTCAACACCCACTCGCTGATCTGCAGGATCTGCCCGGACTCTTCCGCCACGGGAATGATGATCCCGGGCTCCACGATGCCATTCTGCGGATGCGCCCAGCGCAGCAAGGCCTCTGCGCCGATGAGGTTTTCATCGACATCCATCTGGGGTTGGAAATAGAGTAGCAGCTGGTCGTTTTTTAGCGCATACCGCAGGTCGTTCTGCAGGCGCAACTGCTCCTCTGCGGCTTGCTGCATGCCGGGGAGAAAGAAGCGAATGGTGTTGCGGCCCTCATCCTTGGCCCGGTACATCGCGGTATCGGCATATTTGAGGATGTCATCGGCGTTTTCACCATCCATCGGAAAAATCACGATGCCGATACTGGGGGTGATGTGCAGTTCGTTGTCGTTGATGGTGTAGGGCTGGGACAGGGCTTTCTGAATCTTGCTGGCGCCTTGCTGGGCCTGCTGCGCGGCGAGTTGGTGATTGCCGCTCAGTTCTGAGAAGAGGACGACGAACTCGTCACCGCCGAGCCGGGAGGCGGTGTCTTCGTTGCGGATCTGGCGCAGCAGTCTGTGCGCAACCTGTTGCAGCAGCAGATCACCGACGTTGTGGCCAAGGGAGTCGTTGATGGTCTTGAAATGGTCCAGGTCCATGAACAGTACAGCCCCGTTATGGTGATGACGTCGGCAGCGGGCCTGGGCCTGAGTCAGGCGGTCGATCAGCAACCGCCGGTTCGGCAGTTCGGTCAGGACATCGAAAGTGGCCTGGTGCTCCAGTTTGTCCATGGCGCGCATGCGTTCGATTTCGGCGCTAATGCGCGCGGCGATGATATCCATCACATCCGCCCAGTCGGGGGCCATGAACAGCGGTTTGCGCGATACCACCCAGACGATGCCGATGACATCTCCGCTGAGGTCGCGGATCGGGGAGCCGGCGTAACCCTGGACATTCAGCACCACCAGGTCTTCATCCCCCGGAAACAGGTCCTGAATACCTTGAGGATAGAGACGGGCGCCCTGGTTGATGACATTGTTGCTGGGTGTGCCCTTGAGATTGTACTTGAAGTCCTCCACGATCTTGTTGTCCACAATGGTGGCCAGCGCCCTGACACGGTTGTTATCCACCAGTTCTCCGATATTGGCCGCGTCGGCGTCGAACCAGCGGCAGAGCTCCCTCGCGACATGCTCGAAGAAGTCCTCGCCGGTGATGCCGACCATACTTTGCATCAGGGTGTGCAGGGTCTCTGCCGCACGTTTGCGCTCGCTGATCTCCTGATGCGTGCCGCAGGCGCGGATTGGGTGCTGGGTGAGTGGGTCGTGCTCCACGGCTCCTCCGGAACCTTCGATCCAGATCCAGTGCCCGTCGCTATGCAGCATACGGAATTCCACCTTGTAAGGCGTGCCATCCTCGATATGCTTGGTGACGATCGGCAGGATGCGCTCCTCGTCACCGGGATGCAGGCGACCGCGCCAGTCATCGATATGGTTCATCAGGTCGGTGGGCTCCAGGCCGAGCATTTCCATCCAACGATCATTGACGATCAGTTCGTCGGTGGCCAGATTCCAGTCCCAGAAACCCAATGAAGCCCCTTTGATCACCAGAGAGAGCTGCCTTTCGGTCTCACGCAGATGAGTGACATCCAACATCGAGACCGGGATGTGGCTAGCCGCATCCATGGTCTCTGAAAGGGGAAAGGAGACGATCGCCAGGATCGTACGGCCATCGGCGGTCAGCAGGGGAACCTCACAGGCAAAAGTCGCCTGCTGATCGTTGACGGCCACCAGAAATTCTTTGAAGGCGGTACAGACCTCGGGTGTGACACTCTTTGGCACCCATCTTTGCAGTTCGGTCAGGGTGTTGACCCCGAAGAGCTTGAGCGTCGCCGGATTGGCGTTGACGACCCTGATAAGCGCGAGATAGGCCTTGAGTTCATCGGGGTTTGTGTCGAAGTATGCCCTCACGTCCTGTACGCCGGAATCGATGAGCTGTTCAAGCTTGTCCAGCGCCCTTGAGCTGTCCCCCTCACACAGGGCGGTGGCGACACCGTCGAAAAAACGGTGATACCGGGCTTCGGTAGTGGCTAGTTCGCGGCTCTTTTTCTTGATCTGCCACCTGAGGATCTGGGCGGCAATCAGCAGGGCGGCGACCAGCAAGCCGCCAACCGATGCAGCCTGGTATATCCAGGCGGGTGTCTGCACGATTTTCTCATTCCGTTCAAACAGGCTGCTCAGCCGCTGATGATAGATGGAGAAATCGTCGGCTTTCATGATCGTCAGCTGATGATCGATTTGCTGTTTGATCTCCTCTGCATGGGGATTCATGCGGGATATGGCGATACGGGTATCCAGCGGCATCAACACGATCGGGCTGGCAATCGGGGTATAGGTGTGGCCCCTGGTGGCGCCGAACAGGCGATTGACCAGGCCGGCATCGGCCTTTCCTTGCACGACCGCCCGCAAAACCATGTCATAGGTGGCATACTCAGTGAGCTTGCAATCGATGTCGAAGGCCTCGCAGATGTTCATCAACCCAGGATCAGCAGTGATATAGACATCATCGCGCAGAACCGCGATACGCTTGCCGTCCAGGTCCGGAATGGACTGGATATCCGAGTCTTCAGATACGAAGATCTGTCCCCAGTTGGCAATCACAGTGTGGTCGGAGAAGAGAAATCGCTGTTGGCGGGCTTCGTTGAAGGCGATGGCGGGCAGAAGGTCGATACTGCCCGTTGACAGCCGCTGCAATTGATCGCTCCATGTGCCGACGATATAGCGCAGCTTCCAACCTTCCTGGCGAGCGATCTGCTCCAGAATGTCGATAAAAAGGCCGCCTGGCCGGCCCCGCAGATCAGTGGTTACCAGCGGAGGATTCATGTAGATCCCCACCCGTAATGTCGTGGGGATTTGTCCCGGCAAGGCGCTGCTGAAAATCAGCAGGGTGTAGAGTAGAAGCAGCAGGTATCTACCTTTGACTGCCCGTTTGTGCATATCTGCACTCCACGACTTCATGTGAATATTCCTTCTCTGAAGCATAGCGCTTTGACGGAGGCAACGCAGCGCTTTTCTGAATGGCGGGTGAATCGGATTTCAGACTGCCGGTTTACCGGCTACCCGGCAACTTCTATAATGCCCCGCTTACTCCACCCTGAACCCCTGGGTTCAGGTTTACCCCTCCAGTTGGAATGAATGCTATGCGTGTAATCGAGGAAGCCCTCACATTCGACGATGTTCTCCTGGTGCCCGCCCACTCTCAGGTGCTCCCCAAAGATGTCGATTTGCGGACCAAATTGACCCGCGGGATCGACCTCAGCATTCCCCTCGTTTCAGCCGCCATGGACACGGTGACCGAGTCGCGCTTCGCCATCGCCCTGGCGTTGGAAGGGGGGATAGGCATAGTCCACAAGAACATGACCCCTCAGCAGCAGGCGGCCGAAGTGATGCAGGTCAAGAAATACGAGAGCGGGGTGATCCGTGAACCCATCACGGTGGGGCCCTATGTCAGCATCGGAGAGGTGGTGGAGCTTACCCGTGCGCGCAATATTTCCGGGGTGCCGGTGGTGGATGGCAAGGAGCTGGTCGGGATCGTTACCGGACGCGATCTGCGTTTTGAGCGCAAGATGGATGATCCGGTGCGTAACATCATGACCCGCAAGGAAAATCTGGTGACAGTGAAAGAGGGCGCCAGCCGTGACGAGGTTTTGCAACTGCTGCACAAACACCGCATCGAGAAGGTGCTGGTGGTGGATGATGATTTTGAACTGCGCGGGATGATCACGGCCAAGGATATCCAGAAGGCGAAAGACAACCCGAATGCCTGCCGTGATGAACAGGAACGGCTGCGTGTCGGGGCGGCGGTGGGTGTCGGGACCGGCACCGAGGAGCGGGTGGATGCCCTGGTCAAGGCGGGCGTCGATGTGGTGGTGGTGGATACCGCCCACGGCCACTCCCAGGGGGTGCTCGACCGGGTGGCCTGGGTGAAGAAAAACTACCCAGAGGTTCAGGTGATCGGCGGCAATATCGCCACCGGGGAGGCGGCCAGCGATCTGGTCAAGGCGGGGGCTGACGCGGTGAAGGTCGGGATCGGCCCCGGCTCCATCTGCACCACTCGCATGGTTGCCGGGGTCGGCGTGCCCCAGGTCACTGCGGTCTCTAATGTGGCAAAGGCATTGGCGGGTAGCGGGGCGCCGCTGATCGCCGACGGCGGGCTGCGCTATTCCGGCGATATTTCCAAGATACTGGCCGCCGGCGCTTATTCGGTGATGATCGGCGGTATGTTCGCCGGCACCGACGAGGCGCCTGGCGAGGTAGAGATCTATCAGGGCCGATCCTACAAATCCTACCGGGGCATGGGCTCCCTGGGGGCGATGTCCGGCAAGGACGGCTCCAGCGACCGCTACTTCCAGGAGACCAACGAAAAGGAAAAGCTGGTCCCCGAAGGTATCGAGGGACGGGTTCCGTACAAAGGGCCGGTGGCGAACATCATCTACCAGATCATCGGCGGCATCCGCTCCAGCATGGGGTACACGGGATGCGCCGATATCGACGAGATGCGCACCAAGCCGGTGTTTGTGCGGGTTACCAATGCCGGTGTCACCGAGTCCCATGTGCATGACGTGGCCATCACCAAGGAAGCGCCCAATTACCGGCGCGACTGAATTCACATCAAAACAAGGCCGATAAGGACATCAGGGCCACGCTAGTAATGCATCATTCCAATCGGCTTCTTTTTTTGTGTTTCGCGGAACTAAACAGCAATGACAACTGATATCCATGCTCACCGTATCCTGATCCTCGATTTCGGTTCCCAATACACTCAGTTGATAGCCCGCCGCGTGCGCGAGGCCGGGGTCTATTGTGAAATCTACCCCTATGACAATGCCGAAATGGGTTTTAGTGACAGTCGGCCGGCTGGCGTCATTCTTTCAGGCGGGCCGGAGACGGTGACCGTTGACGAGTCCCCGGCGGCGCCTGAGGCGATATTCAACCTCGGCGTGCCGGTGCTGGGCATCTGTTACGGCATGCAGACCATGGCGATGCAACTTGGGGGAGAGGTCGCCAATTCCGACAAGCACGAGTACGGCTATGCCCAGGTGCGCGCCAGGGGGCATTCCCGCTTGTTGCGGGATATCGAGGACCATACCAGCAAAGAGGGCTATGGATTGCTGGATGTGTGGATGAGTCATGGCGACCGGGTCGAGACCCTGCCTGCCGGTTTCCAGGTGATTTGTGAAACGGAAAACGCTCCGGTGGCCGGGATAGCGGACGAGTCACGAGGTTACTACGGTCTGCAGTTCCATCCCGAGGTCACCCATACCCGTCAGGGGAAGCGCATCGTCGAGCGTTTCCTGTTCGAGATATGCGCTTGTGAGGTGCTTTGGACCCCCGGTAGGATCATCGAAGATACTATCCGCCATGTGCGTGACCAGGTGGGGAAAAAGCAGGTGGTGCTGGGACTCTCCGGTGGGGTCGACTCCTCTGTGGTGGCGGCGCTGCTGCACCGGGCCATCGGTGATCAGCTGACTTGCGTATTCGTGGATAACGGCCTGTTGCGACTCAATGAAGGCGACCAGGTGATGGCTACCTTCGCCGAACACATGGGGGTCAAAGTGATCCGGGTGGATGCGGAGGAGCGCTTTCTCAAGGCCTTGAGGGGTGTCGCCGAACCGGAACAGAAGCGCAAGATCATCGGTAATCTCTTTATCGACCTGTTCGAGGAAGAGGCCGGCAGGCTGGAGGATGTCTCCTTCCTCGCCCAAGGCACCATCTATCCCGACGTCATCGAATCGGCCGGCACCAAATCAGGCAAGGCTCATGTCATTAAGTCCCACCACAACGTGGGCGGTCTGCCTGAGTATATGAAGCTGGAACTGGTCGAGCCCTTGCGCGAACTGTTCAAGGACGAAGTGCGCAAGATCGGTGTGGAGCTGGGCCTGCCCTACGAGATGATCTACCGTCACCCCTTTCCCGGCCCGGGTCTGGGCGTGCGTATCCTTGGTGAAGTCACCAAGGAGTATGCCGATCTGCTGCGGCAGGCGGATCATATCTATATCGAAGAGCTCTACAAACACGATCTCTACGACGAAGTCAGTCAGGCCTTTACCGTGTTCCTGCCGGTGCGATCCGTCGGTGTGGTGGGTGATGCGCGCCGCTATGAGTATGTGGTGACGCTGCGTGCGGTAAAGACCGTCGATTTCATGACCGCGAAGTTTGCCCATCTGCCCTTCGAGTTCCTTGAAACGGTATCGAGAAGGATCATCAACGAGGTGCAGGGGATCTCACGGGTGGCTTACGATATCTCCTGTAAGCCACCGGCCACGATCGAGTGGGAGTGACCGGAACTGGCAGGAATATCTGGCACTGGCCGGCATTAGAAAGACATAGAAGCTTAAATTGATAGCTCATAAATACCTTGTAAATCCGGAGTGTAGCTCCTAAAATGCAAGGTATGTTAGGGCGCCAAATTACAGAGAAACTTCAAGCAACTATCGCACAAGTGCCTGCGGTCGTATTGCTTGGCGCGCGCCAAGTCGGCAAGACGACGCTTGCAAAAACCATTGCTAAAGACATTGACTCAATTTACCTCGATTTGGAAGCCCCCGAGGATTTGCTGAAGCTCAGCGACCCCACCAGCTTTTTAAGCGCTCATGCCGATAAGCTGGTGATTCTGGATGAAATACAGCGAAGCCCGGAATTGTTCCCCGTGCTACGGGGGCTGATCGATAAAAACCGGGCGCAGGGTCGTAGAGCCGGTCAGTTTTTGCTGCTTGGATCGGCATCAATGGATTTAATGCGTCAGTCTTCGGAAAGTCTTGCTGGTCGGATTAGTTATATCGAGATGAGCGGCCTGAACGTTGCCGAAATTGTTGGTAACCAAGATGGTCGGCAGACCCTTTGGCTGCGTGGAGGTTTTCCGGACAGCTATCTGGCAGCAGATGATGATTTGGCCATGGACTGGCTTGAAAATCTGGTTCGCACTTATCTTGAGCGTGACGTCCCACAAATGGGCTTCCGTGTTCCCGCAGCAAGGTTGCGCCGATTGTGGACGATGTTGGCTCATTTGCAAGGTGAAACCATTAACTATTCCAAGCTGGCTTCGAACCTGGAAGTCGATGCTAAGACGGTGAGTAACTACATTGATATTCTGACGGACCTTTTGCTGGTCAGGCATCTTGAGCCTTGGCATACCAACGTCAAGAAGCGATTAGTGAAATCACCCCGTTATTACGTCCGTGACAGCGGCATTCTGCACCGCTTGCTAGGTATTAACAGCTATGATGATTTGCTGTCTAATCCGGTTTTGGGTAAGAGTTGGGAAGGCTTTGCCGTTGAAAATATTCTTTCGGTCCTGCCGAGTCGCGCAGAAACCTACTTTTACCGAACAGCCGCAGGAGCAGAGGTCGATCTGGTTATCAAAATGCCATCGTCTGAAATCTGGGCCGTAGAGATCAAGCATGGCGTTGCCCCCAAACTCGGCAAGCACTATAGCCAAACCTGTGATGATGTTGGTGCAACGCATAGATACATCCTTTACGGCGGCGATGATGAGTTTCCTGTGGGTAATGATGTGAAGATTATTTCTCTGGCAGGGCTTATGGAAAAGCTTCATTCAGGCTGATCTCCATTGATTTTTGTGCATGGTATTTTTTATGGTCTCGGGAAGGTGCTCGGCCGGACGGCCGCTCAATCGCAGAGAATTACCGATGGACTTGGATAAATACGGCATTTACGCTTCCTATACATAAAAGGCTAGTATACTGGTCATGAATTGACCTCGTGACTGTTTTCGTGGTCATTTTTATTGACATTTATCTGGTAAATGGCTATTAACACAGCTATAAAGTAGTTTCGTGGCTGTTTTGGCGGTCATAGTCAGGTGGGTCAAATGGTGAAAGACAGAGCGTATTCGCGATATACGCGTGAGGCTGCAGCCTTGCTGGCTAAGCAGATCCAGCTGGGGCGCAAGCAGCGTAAGTGGACTGCGCACGAGCTTGCGGACCGGGCTGGTATCTCGCGGGCGACGCTCCAGAAGATCGAAAAGGGTGACCTGAGCGTGGCCATCGGGCTTGTGTTCGAGGTGGCGGCCTTGGTGGGTGTCACCTTGTTCGATGAGGAGCGCACTTCGCTTGCCGCTCACCTTGCCCGCACCGATGACAAGCTGGCTTTGTTACCGAGTGCCGTACGCAAGCGCAGAAAGACGGTGCATGATGATTTCTGAGGAGCCCTACAGCGAGGCCTTTGTCTGGGTGTGGCTGCCTGGTGAGACCCAGCCGGTCGTGGCAGGCAGGCTGGCCGCCGAAGGGGATCAACTGATCTTCAATTACGGCAAGAGCTATCTGGCGCGTGATAATGCCATTGCTCTCTATGATCCCGAGTTGCCCTTACAGGCCGGACTTATTCCATTGCTTCCGGGTCTAAGCATGCCGGCCTGCATCCGCGATGCCTCGCCCGATGCCTGGGGGCGGCGCATCATCATCAATAGAAAGTTCGGTCTGAAGGGTATGAAGGCTGATCCAGGCCAGCTTGATGAGCTGACCTGTTTGCTGGAATCCGGCTCGGACCGTATCGGGGCTCTGGATTTTCAGCGTTCTGCCACCAAATATGTTCCGCGCGGATCGGTGAATGCTTCTCTGGATGAACTCGTGCAAGCTGCCGAGTTCATTGAGAAGGGCCTGCCGCTGAGCCCGGAGCTCGATCAGGCTTTGCAACACGGCACTTCGCTCGGTGGTGCGCGGCCCAAGGCGCAGCTTGAGGACGGTGATAAAAAATATATCGCGAAGTTTTCCTCGACGACTGATCTCTACAGCGTTGTAAAGGCTGAGTACATCGCCATGCGCCTGGCGGCACAGGCCGGGCTTAATGTTGCAAAGGTATCGCTCACCAGCTCCTTGCACAAAGATGTGCTATTGATCGAGCGCTTTGACCGCGTGCCTATCGGGGCTGGGTGGCAGCGCAAGATTATGGTCTCGGCGCTCACTGTGCTTGCGCTTGATGAAATGATGGCGCGCTATGCGAGCTATGAAGACCTCGCTGAAATTATCCGTCACCGCTTTACTGATGCACCCGCCACGCTGCGGGAAATTTACTCTCGGCTCGTCTTCAACATCCTCTGCGGAAATACTGACGATCATGCTCGCAATCATGCCGCATTCTGGAATGGAGAAACACTTACGTTGACCCCGGCTTATGATATCTGCCCGCAAGGGCGTACAGGCAATGAGGTATCGCAGGCCATGCTGCTTGCCGGTAACAACCGAATGAGCCGCATATCTTCATGCTTGGAGACGGCGGCACAGTTTCTTCTGCCGCGCGCGGCGGCAATTGATATCGTCGAAAGTCAGCTCACCAGCATCATCAATCACTGGGATGCGATCAGCGATGAGGCGTCGCTCAGCGCTACCGACCGCGCGTTTCTCTGGGGCCGTCAATTCCTGAACCCATATGCCTTTGAAGACCTCAATGGCGACGCGGCACACCTGAAAGTTCTTGCTGATAAAGCGCGCCTTTATTAACCCGGCGACCAAATAGTGTTTGCTCACGGCTTACAAGCATCAACAGCCAGACCAAGGCTGGCAAGATTCGCTGAGTCTGTCGGGAAAACGCTCTGGGCATTTCAGTATCGTGCTTGAGAACGATTAATGCCCGGTTGAATTGTATTTACGTTAAGACACTGTTTTTAAAATGCCTTTCGTGGTATTTGATGGTCTGTGATAGTCTTGTACTTTGATGCGATGAGAAGACTTGAGCCTCCACGGGGTTGAGTCATTGTTACTTGATTAAACTGATTTTCAATTCAGCTGGTTTAGCCGCTCAGTCAAGAAATTATAGATAATGGTATTTTTCATGGTATTCACTCTACTGGCCAATTCTAAGCAATTGTATTTACAAGATTTACCAAACTTATTAACCATCGAGTGGGAATAGGTCGGCGCATGACGGCCGGGCGAATCCATGCTCCCGGGTGACAGTGAACAGACCGATCGGCGCTGCATGCAACATGCATTGAGATTGGCGCAACAGGCTGAGATCGAGGGCGAGGTGCCGGTCGGCGCTGTACTGGTGATGCAAGGTGAGGTCATCGGCCAGGGATGGAATCAACCGATCGGCAGGCAGGACCCGACGGCCCATGCGGAGATCATCGCCCTGCGGGACGCGGCGACAAGGGTCGGCAACTATCGTCTGCCGGATACCACCCTGTACGTCACCCTCGAGCCCTGTCCGATGTGCGCCGGCGCGATCGTGCATGCCAGGGTGGCGCGGGTGGTCTTTGCCGCGCCCGATCCCAAGAGCGGCGCTGCAGGCAGCGTGTTTAATTTGTTACCCACGGACGGGAGGTTCAACCATAGGGTAGTGGTGGATGGGGGTGTGCTGCAGGCGCGCAGCACCGAACTACTGAGAAATTTCTTTCGTCAAAAAAGAATGAACCGGAAACGGGAATAGAAACCAATGAGTTGTACTTCTCTATTTCTCCGAAAGACCCTGATGCTGTCGCTGTGCCTGATTCTCCAGCCATCACTGATTCACGCGGACCCGATATCGGAGCAGGAGCGTTGCCTGTTGCGGCAACTTGAGCAGGCATCCCCGACGACCCGTGTGGGAGAATTGAGGGATCGCTGCACAAAAACGCCCAAACTTCTTCCGCCGGAACCGGGGTTGGCGGATGAGGCGTCATCGACAGAAGCGGATGAAGAACTCCCGTCGGTGACGGATGGCGAGATCTCCCTGGTGGAACAGCGGATCAATGCCGAGTTGGAGACCCGTTCCAATCCCTTCGTGCTATCCCCCCACAAGCAGAACTATCTCCTGCTGGCCTCCTACAATGATACCCCCAACTATGAAATCTACAACGAACCGGCATCCGATTTCGATCGGTTGGAGATGAAGTTCCAGCTCAGTTTCAAGATGCCGGTGGTCGAAGGCCTTTTCGGCACTCGCTCAGACCTCTATGCGGCCTATACCAATCTCTCTTTCTGGCAGGCCTACAACCGGGATATCTCCTCCCCTTTTCGCGAAACCGTCCATGAACCCGAGATGTTCCTGGTGGTGCCGAACAGTTGGCAACTTCACGGTTGGAGAAACGCCCTGATGCGGTTCGGCGTGGTGCATCAGTCCAATGGTCAGGGCGGGTATCTGTCGCGTAGTTGGAACCGTGCGTATGCCA
Source organism: Candidatus Thiodiazotropha sp. (ex Epidulcina cf. delphinae) (assembly GCA_025656455.1). Lineage (GTDB taxonomy): Bacteria > Pseudomonadota > Gammaproteobacteria > Chromatiales > Chromatiaceae > Thiodiazotropha. The sequence continues at coordinate 71,910 of JAHXHS010000003.1, forward strand.
ATTTCATTTTCGAGAAGCGGAACTTTCTGTTGGGGATCAAACCCTGGTACCGGATACCCGAGGACAACGACGATAACCCGGATATCGATGACTATCTTGGTCGCTACGAACTGACGGGACTCTATAAGCGAGGCGATCAGACCTTCAGCCTGTTACTGCGCAACCTGTTCGACGGTGATCGCCGGGATACCCTTCAGCTCGACTGGAGCTTTCCCCTGCATGGCCGTTGGCGCGGCTATTTTCAGTATTTCCGCGGCTATGGCGAGAGTCTGATCGACTATAACGCAAAGAGCCATCGCCTGGGTTTTGGTTTACAGTTGACTGATTGGCTTTGATTTTTATAGTGCTTCCGGAATGATCGAAAAGGCGTGGGGGGTGGTGGTTTCGGACTGATCAGCCGGTGCTCTCTGGCGCAGTTGCCACTTCAACAACTCATAGTAGGCGCGAATATTATCCACATAGTTGACGGGCTCCTTGCCCCTGGCATAGCCGCGCTTCAGGCTGGTGTACCACTTTTTGAGGCTCAGTTTCGGTAAATGCTGCTTTACCTCTGCCCATTTGTCCGGGTCGTCACCCAGGTGTTCGGTAAGGATGCGGGCATCCTCAAGATGGCCGAATCCGACATTGTATCCCGCCAGGGTCAGCCATAGCTTGTCAGGCTCCGGAATCCGTTCGGGTAAGAGTTTTTCAATGAAACGCAGATATTTTGCGCCACCGATAATGCTCTGCCTGGGATCGAGGCGGCTCTCGATCTTCATTTGCTTGGCAGTGGTCAGGGTCAGCATCATGATGCCCCTGACGCCGGTGGGTGACTTCGCTTTGGGGTTCCAATGCGACTCCTGATAGCCGATAGCCGCCAGCATGCGCCAGTCTATCCCGGTGATGGTCTCCGCCTCTTTGAAGAGGGCCTCGTATTTCGGCAGGCGTTTTTCAAAATGCTTGACGAAGGTGCGCAACTCGACGAAGTTGAGCCGGCCGATATGTCCATAGTGGCGTTCGATCAGTTGTGACAGGGTGCCGTCCTCCCGGATACGGTTGAAGAAATCCTCCATTGCCGAATAGAGACTGGCATCCTCAGCGTGGGCCATGGCCCAGGCCAGTGGCTGGGGCGGGGTCAGATCGAAACCGACCCGGATATTCGGCATGAAGCGGCGGGTGACGGCAAACTCATTGGAATCGGCAATGGTGTAGTCGATCTCCCTGTCCTGCACCATTTGCATCAATTCAGCGCTCTCCAGGTCGGAGCGGCTCTTCCAGTTCAGTTCAGGGTACTTTTCCCGCAGACCCTGTAATTCTTCTTCATGGCTGCTCCCGGCGAGAACGTGCAGCTCTTTTCCGATCAGATCCTCGACCTTACGGGGTCGTTTCTGACCGCTGCGGTATATGACCTGTTGAGTGATCTCCTGATACGAGGGGCCAAAACGGATCTCCGATTCCCGTTCCGGTGTGATGGTCAGCCCCGCGGCCGCCAAGTGGGCGTCGCCCTTGATCACGGTGGGCAATAGATCGTCAAAACGATTGGGTATGATGAAATGGGCCTTGACGCCGAGTTCCTGGGCAAACAGCTGTACCAGGTCATATTCGAAGCCGGTCAATCCCTCAGAACCTTCATATAGCGTGGTGCCGCTGTTCCGGGTAACGACTCTCAACTCGCCCGCCGCCTTGATTCGCTCCACCAGGGGCGGCGGGATGCTGCAACTGCCGAGCAGCGTGGAGAGGGCCATCAGGCAGACAGTGCACAGCATGAGTAGTGGGTTTGGATGCATCAATCTCTATAGCTTGTTATTACTTATTGTTATGACAACTGAAACCACCGCCGGCTCCTCTTGGGGCGCTTCCTGCGTCTTGGGAGCGGGCGAAAATTCGATTCTCGCTGACTCAAAGGCGCGAATAAATCTATCCGAAGCCCTAAATCCATACGCTTTAGTATAGAATAGAGCCTCAGCCGTGAAAAACGAATAGCGTATTAATAGGGGAAACCGGTGGCAGTGGCAATGACTGTCGACAATTAACTGGATTTATAGTACTAACCGACCGTTGCAGGTCTGGATCATGCGATCAGTCTGATACAGTACCAGGGGTTCTTTTGGAGAGGTGCCGGAGCGGCCGAACGGGCCTGACTCGAAATCAGGTGATCCCTCACGGGGTCCGAGGGTTCAAATCCCTCCCTCTCCGCCAAATCAGTAATAAAAACAATATATTATAACTTCATAAGCACCCTCGACAGGGTTTTGGCGGGTCGGCGGTGACACGCCATCGCCGGTAAGTGGTGCGGCTGCAGGTCGGTATAGTCCAACATGGAAACGGGAGATGAGTAAAATCATCGTCTGGCAAAAATTGACATACGAATTCTCGTTTCATTCACAACACGAACTCGGATGGCCGGTCTATATCATCGAGAAAGACAAACGCGGGGTTCGAAAACGCCCGAAGATAAACCTGAAGGGCAAGAGCAGCCAGCAGGCCAAGATCCTTGAAGGCACCTTTGACAATAACAAGGTCGGGCAAGAGGCGAAAAAGGTGGTGGTTGCTAACTGGGTTGCCTTCCAAAAACTGGCCAAGGCCTTTTACGAAGGGAACCTCCGATAAAATCATAGGTGATACGATCTATGTCGACAGCTGAAACAGAATATGCCTGTTTAGTGTGGAGTTCTTTTCCACGTTGTTGATCGTGGTTTGGTCACCAGGAGCCGGTAGGCTCTTCACTGTTTTCACAGGCCTTGTAAATAGAAATTGAACTTGCAGCGCCTCAGATATATAGTGACACGGTACATCAACGGGCTTAGACAGCACCACGACTTTTTGGCGGTATCCCACGATTTTGGTAAAGGCTCGTAAAGCGTGTAGCCGAGCAAAATATAAGATTACGTTGCGGGTCCCGGCTGGCCACCCGAACCTGGGCTTAGGTGACGAAGTTAATCGATGAACATCTGACCAAATAAATTGATCCATGATGACGCGCGCCCGGTTCCTCTTTAAATGACAATGTCTTTGTCAGTTGGAAGGCTGAAGACAAACGTCGTGCCGAAGTCGTCGTTGCGTTGATACCATATTTTGCCGCCTATTCTTGCCAGCAGCGTTTTAACGAGCGCCAAGCCGACACCGGCGCCTTCATTGTCATGGTCTACGCGCTTGAACAATTTAAATACGTCAATGTCCGTATCGGGTATTCCTATACCGTTATCGCTGACATAGAACCGAATCTCACTGTTCACCGACTCGGAACCGAGAGAAATTCGTCCTGGTCGTTTTGGGTCCAGGTACTTGATCGCATTGTCAATCAAGTTGGAGAAAACATGTTCGATGATGAATGTGTCAGTTCGAATAACCGGGAGTTCGTCGATCTCGAATTCAATTCTCAGGGAGCGGTGGTTGAAAACAATCAGAACCTGGTCCACCAAATGTCTGATATCGACTTCCTCTATCGTTATCGATCTGAAAAGCGCTTTCGAATGATTGAGCATTCCGCCGATAAGCACGTTGGTTTTCGCAATCGAAATATCAATGAACCGAACAGATTCCGGTATCGTCTCTCTGACACACCGCCTGATTGCTGCGCGGAGCTGACTGGCCAAGACATTATCCTGATCGGCAATTGCCTCCAGCTCTTTGATCTGTGAGCTAATCAATCCGGCGTGACCCTTGATATTGATCAACGGCGGCTTGAGATCGTGCGTAATGATGTGTGTGTATTCTTGCAATTCCTGATTGGCGCGCCAGAGGTCTTGGGTGCGCGCCGTCAACTCGCGACTCATGAAATTGAACCGTTCAGTTAAATGCGCGATTTCACTGGGTCCTGACACATGAAGCTTTATCGCGCGTTCGCCGCTTGCAGCGAGCTGCTCACTTGCATTCGCAAGCGCCTTAATCGGCGCCGCAATTCTCTGCGATCGCTCACGTGCTATTGCCCAAGCGAGGATGCCCAGTCCGATGATCATAGCGAATGTCAGAAATACTCCGGCCCGACTGATCAGCTCGCTTCTCGCGATGTCATTCTTGAGTAATTCGTTGTGCCGCGATTGCAGTGCGATGATGCTACCCTTGGCCTCGGCGGACAACGGTTCCACTTCGCTTCGTAAAATAAAAAGGGCCCGGTTCCAGTCGTTGGATCGCCGAGTCTTGATCGTCTCATCGGCAAGATCTTCGTAGACCTGATACTCACGCAAGATCCAATCGAGCAGCCGTTGGGTATCCACGTTCTGGCCGATGCGATCCGACAGCCTATTGAGCATATCCAAAACCGAATCGGAACCTTCTCGAAACTCACTGATTTCTGCTATATTGCCGGTTCGTACGGCTTCACTCAATTGCCGTACGGCCTCGCTGAGATTTTGATGCGTTAGTGCCGTTGCGAGCTGAATATCACTCACATCGCTGACAGCCGAGGAGTTCCAGTCAAGGCCGATTACTGCGTTCTGAATTTTGTGGTAAATAGGTAGTAGTTCTCGTTCATAGATCATCCGCGCCGGATTGTTTCCTTCGGTCGTGGCGATATCTTCTACCCACCATTGCGCCTCCTTCAACTGTTCCATGTTTCGTTTCAGAATCACCAGTTCCGGTAATTCGACGCTTTTAGAATGTGCCTCAAGTTCAGCGATGGCGGGTTCTATTCGTTCGGACCAGGCAATGTTGCGCTCTTCGATGCGTTGGGGATCGCCTAGTAGAACCCAGGAGCGCAGGTGGGAATTCGATGCGTCGATACCATTAACGATTCGGCTCGATGCCATGGCCGAGGGCAAGCGAACGTCTGCAATGGTTGCCAAACGATGCTGGAAATAAGCAATCATGAATGCGCAAATGCAAAGCAACATCGCAGAGATTGCGGCGATTTGCAGATGTGAGATGAGTAGCCGTTGGTAGAGGCTGTGCGGCGTACGCGTCGACTGCGTCATGGGCGAAACCAACCGGGATGAGCGGCAGCATGATCGCGCATTGCAATGATCTGAGATTCCAGCCGTCCAGCGCGTTGAAACACATGCGAGGGCAGTCGATCGCCTGGGTAATAACTGTCTTTGGGCTTTGCCGCGCCAGGGGTCAAGCCGTGCAGATAGTTCAGCTCCGATACGAGCAGAGATGCAATGTCGTATACGTCACTGGGGCTGACGTCCTCGCGATCGAACTCGAACTGCTCGATGGTAAGGCATTGTTCGCCAGACAGTTGCATGGTCTCGCGGACAATCATGTAAACACCGATCAGCTTTCGATAGACATCGAGGGGGGTTTTGCGTCGTGCGATCTCGGGTTCGGCGCCAAGTCGCTCGGATATTTCGACCGACGAGAGAATCGTGGATGCCATGCCGACCGCATAAGTGAGCTGTTGGTAAACGTCGGCTGGTGCGAAGTGCCTCTGCAAGAGGTTGTTCAGGTTTCGATTCAGATTAACGATGAGCCGGTAGACGTCGGTCGGCGTCCGTGTTGCGTCCGAGGGCGATACCGTTGCTGACTCCGGGATCTGCAGCGCTGCCTTGATGCGTCGAAGCAGTTCGAGCGACGCATTGACGAGTTGTAATACATCGTCTGGTGAGATTTCCGATACTGAGGATACCTCGACGGGTGAATCGGCGCGTTCGCGCAGTTGCTCAAAAAGTAGCCGATTGCTCTTCTCGAACAGCGTCTGCGCCTGGAAATAGACTTCACGGGGTTGTGCGCCGGATATGGCGATTTCGGGTCTGTGAATCGGTGGGGCGCCCATCTCGAGGCGGATGAGTTCGACTTCCGCGGCGACCACCAAGGCCTGGTGGTAAACGTCGGTTGGCGTTGCCTGTGCGGATGCGGGGTGTGAGATTGCGACAGTCAGGAGCGTGATCAAAATAATGTAGGTTTTGACGTTCATAACGAGTACTTTGGTTTTTCGATGCCGAGTTTTTTCATACGGGATCTCAGGGTATTGGCGGGCAGCCCGAGTATCTGTGCAGCGCCTCCGTCGCCAGAGATCAAGCCGTCCGTACGCTGTAGAATCCGTACGATATGCCTGCGCTCCATTTCACTCAACGTCAGCGCGGTTTCGTCACTTGCCGGGCTGAGCCGCGGTTGTGCGTCTGTCAGCGACGGCAGGTCCCATTTGCGTGTAATGACGCCACGTTCAACGAAGTTGATTAGCTCACGCACGTTGCCCGGCCACGAATACGATCTCACTCGATCTAACAAGGCATCACTGACATGAGGCGCTTCGATGTTATGCCGTTCACTGGCGTGGTTGATGAAGTACATGAACAGTAGTTCCAGGTCGGCGCCGCGCCCCCTGAGTGGCGGCATCTCGATCGGAATAACGTTGATTCGATAATAGAGGTCCTCGCGAAATGTCTTGTTTGCCGTCATCGCTTTCAGGTCCTGATTCGTAGCGGCGATGATACGGACATCGACGTTCTGCGTCGTCGTTCCGCCAACGCGCTCGAAGGCAGACTCCTGTAATACGCGCAATAGTTTCGGCTGCAGCTCAATCGGAATCTCGCCGATCTCGTCGAGGAACAGGGTACCGCCGTCCGCGGCCTCGAAACGACCGATATGGGCCTTGATTGCCCCTGTAAATGCTCCTTTCTCATGTCCGAAGAGTTCGCTCTCGACCAGGTTCGCGGGCAAAGCCGCGCAGTTGACCGTGATGAAGGGCTGATCGGCGCGTGCGCTCACGCGATGGACGATGCGAGCCGCCAATTCCTTGCCGGTGCCTGTCTCACCCAGGATCAGCACTGTTGCATCGGTCGGCGCCACCTGCCAGATGACGGACATCACGTGCTTGAATGCCCGATCCTGGCCCACCGCGAGATTTTCCGCCGCTTCTTTTTCGAGCGTGGACGCGAGATAGCGATTGCGCGCTTCGAGCCGGCCTTGCTCCAGGCGCGCAACCTCGAGGTCGTGTTCGAGCGCTAGCTCCTTGCCAATGCGTTCGATGATCGTCGGAACGAGCGTCAGAAAGTTGTTTTCAATGTCTTTGACGATGTAGTCGCGTGCCCCGGCTTTCATTGCTTTTACTGCGAGCGCCTCATCGCCGACGCCGGTTAACATGACACACGGTAGACCGGGATTCGTGTCCAGTACCTCAATGATCAAATCAAGACCCGTGCCATCGCCGAGATCGTGATCGCAGATCATCACCTCCGGTATCGCATCCGCCAGGTTGCGGCGTGCAGCTTGCGCGCCATCGGCGGTCGTGACGTTGTGTCCCTGCGCCCGCAGGTGGGTACTCAGTAGGTTACACAGTCCCGGGTCGTCTTCTACGTACAAAATGTTCATCGCCGGATCGGAGTTCGCTGCAACAGGCAGGATAATGCTTGATATTGCACAACAAAGTTAGTGCCAACTCGGCTGTCCATGTTAGCCACCTACTAAGTTACTGAGAGATAGGAGTTTCTTGTCAGGTCACAGAGGCACTTTCGTGCGATCCGTGACGGGATGTATACGAAATGTCATGACATTATGACATATCGTTACATGATTTCGAGCCATGTTGCGTTAGCTGCCCGAATTTGACCGTCGGCAAAGTCGGAGCAGTGAGGTAAAGCCGGCGATCCACATGGCCGTTTTCGTGATGAGAAATCATCGATTCACGAAATACTATCCCCTGTCGCGGCACCTAATGTGCGACACATAACCCACTTTAGTTATTGAAAAACAAGCATTTCCTCGGAGCTCGAGGAAGTTGGCGCAGTCTTTGCTGTAAGGCAGGTGTAGCGCGCGGCTCCGAAAATTTGGCTGACGGACATACGTTTATCGCCGGTTATCCGTGGTTCGGCGACTGGGTCGTGACGTCCCGCACCTGGCGCACGGCTGTTTTGCGCAAGCCTGGAGTATCTCCGAAACGCTGCGATTCTGGACGGAGCTCGGTAACCGGTCCGACGACGCCAACCACAAAAGGAAGAGAGGATGAACAAACGCCCACGACAAGCTATCACGGCCGAAGCGCATCGCCTTCTTGATCAGCGATCCGGCGAGGCCGACTGGCAGAGCTGGGGTCCGTACCTGAGCGAGCGCCAGTGGGGCACCGTACGGGAGGACTACAGTGAAGGGGGAGGCGCCTGGGATTCCTTTTCCCACGACCACGCCCGCAGCCGTGCCTACCGCTGGGGCGAGGACGGCCTGGCCGGACTGTCCGACAACAAGCAGCGCCTGTGCATGGCCCTGGGACTATGGAATGGCAAAGACCCCATCCTCAAGGAACGCCTGTTCGGCTTGACCAACGGCGAGGGCAACCACGGCGAGGATGTAAAGGAACTCTACTATTACCTGGATGCCACGCCTACTCACGCCTACCTGAAGTTCCTCTACAAGTATCCCCAGGCCGAATATCCCTATGCCCGCCTGTTGCAGGAGAACCGGCAACGGGGCATGGGCGAGCCTGAGTTCGAACTGTTGGATTCCGGCGTGTTCGATCAGAATCGCTATTTCGACGTCTATGTGGAATACGCCAAGGAGGGACCAGAGGACATCCTGATGCGCGTCACGGTGCACAACCGCAGCGGCCGGGCCGCCACCCTGCACCTGCTGCCCCAGCTCTGGTTTCGCAACACCTGGAGCTGGGGTTACGATGCGAATCGTCCCGAGCTCTCGGCCACTGAGCTTGGAACCGTCAGTGTGCGCCACAACGAATTCGGGGGCTTCCACTGGTACGCGGAGGGCGCGCCCGAGTTTCTGTTCTGCGACAACGACAGCAACGTGCGCCGCCTCTACGGCATGGAGGGGCACGGGTATTTCAAGGATGCCTTCCACGACTACCTGATCGATGGCCGGGTCGAGGCGGTCAATCCGCAGCAGAGCGGCACCAAGGCGGCGGCCCTCTACCGCCTGGAGATAGCGGGCGGTGGCAGCGCCGCACTACGCCTGCGTTTGGGTAAGGACGTCGCCGGCGATGCCTTCACCGGGTTCGATGAGCTGATGCAGACCCGTATCGACGAGGCGGATGGCTTCTACGCCGGGCTGCAGGCGAATATCGATGACCCGGACCTGGCCCGGGTCCAGCGCCAAGCCCTGGCCGGCATGATCTGGAGCAAACAGTTCTTCTACTACGACGTGCCCCAGTGGTTGAACGGCGATCCGGACGGCCACCCGCCGCCGGCCTCGCGCCGCCACGGGCGCAATCGCGACTGGGAGCACCTGAACAACGCCGACATCCTCTCCATGCCGGACAAGTGGGAGTACCCCTGGTACGCAGCCTGGGACCTGGCCTTCCAGTGCCTGCCCCTGGCCTTGGTGGATCCGGAGTTCGCCAAGGCCCAACTGGTGCTGTTGACCCGCGAGTGGTACATGCACCCCAATGGCCAGCTGCCCGCCTATGAGTGGGCTTTCGGGGACGTCAATCCGCCAGTGCACGCCTGGGCCACCTGGGAGGTCTACTGCATGGACCGGGAGCGCAACGGCGGCAAGGGCGACTCCGCCTTCCTGGAGCGTGTCTTCCACAAGCTGATGCTCAACTTCACCTGGTGGGTGAATCGCAAGGATGCCGACGGCCGCAACGTGTTCCAGGGTGGGTTCCTGGGATTGGACAACATCGGGGTGTTCGACCGCAGCGCGCCCCTGCCCACCGGCGGCCACATCAACCAGTCCGACGGCACCGCCTGGATGGCCATGTACTCGCTCAACCTGATGCGCATCGCCCTGGAGCTGGGCCGGGAAAATCCCGTCTACCAGGATATCGCCACCAAGTTTTTCGAGCACTTCCTGCACATCGCCGCGGCCATGAACAACCTGGGTAATCAGGGGATCATGCTGTGGCACGATGAGGACCAGTTTTTCTACGACGTGCTCAACCTGCCCGACGGCAACAAGCTCTCCCTGAAGATCCGTTCCATGGTGGGTCTGATCCCGCTCTACGCGGTGGAGACCCTGCCCCAGGATCTGCTGGATGAGGTGCCTGAGTTCGCCCGGCGCATGAAGTGGTTCCTCGACTACAAGCCGGAGCTGCATGCCCTGGTCTCCCACTGGGAGGAGGAGGGGGCTCATGGCTGTCGCCTGGTGTCGTTGCTGCGCGGCCATCGCATGAAGGCCCTGTTGCGGCGCATGCTGGACGAGACCGAATTCCTTTCGGATTACGGTGTGCGCGCCCTCTCCCGGGTCCATGCGGACGATCCCTACCGTTTCGACTGCACCGGCGAGACCCTGGAGGTCGGCTATTGGCCCGCCGAATCCCTTTCCGGCCTGTTCGGCGGCAATTCCAACTGGCGCGGCCCCATCTGGTTCCCTGTCAATTACCTGCTGATCAGCTCACTGCGCCGTTACCACCAATACTACGGTGATACATTCACGGTGGAGTGCCCGGTGGGCTCCGGCAACCATTTGAGCATATTGCAGGTGGCCGAGGAGCTCAGCCGGCGCCTGACCCGCCTGTTCCAGCGCGACGGCGAGGGCCGGCGGGCGGTGTTTGGCCATTCCGACAAACACCAGAACGATCCCCATTTCCGCGACCACCTGCAGTTCTACGAGTATTTCCACGGTGACAGCGGCCGCGGGGTGGGGGCCTCCCACCAGACCGGCTGGAGCGGCTTGGTGGCCAACCTGATCCATGAACTGCACGTCACGCCGGACAGACCCTGAACGGCGCCGCTTACCTTTATCGAATAGGGAGAGAGAAGAACATGAACGATGAAACCCTGCCCGAGGTGATCATGCCGAGCTGCCCCAACCGTCAACTGCTGAAGGGCCAGAAGGCCCTGGTCACCGGCGCCAACTCCGGCATCGGTCGGGAGGTGGCCGTCTACCTGGCCAAGGAGGGAGCCGACGTGGTGGTCAATTACGTGGCCGGCAAGAGGGCCGCCAACCAAGCGGTGGCGGAGATCAAGGCCACCGGCCAGCGCGGTCTGGCCATCCAGGCAGATGTCTCCAATGAGGCGCAGGTGAAGGCCATGTTCCGCCAGATGTGCGATGCCTTGGGCACCATCGACATCCTGGTCAACAACGCCGGTCTGCAACAGGACGCCCCCTTCGACGAGATGACCCTGGCCCAGTGGAACAAGGTGCTAGGCGTCAACCTCACCGGCCAGTTCCTCTGCGCCCGTGAGGCGGTGCGCGAGTTCAAGCGGCGCGGCGTGGTGCCCGAGGTCTCCTGCGCCGCCGGCAAGATCATCAGCATGAGCTCGGTGCACGAGGTCATCCCCTGGGCGGGCCACGTCAACTACGCCGCCTCCAAAGGCGGGGTGATGTTGATGACCAAGAGCCTGGCCCAGGAAGTGGCGCCCTACCGCATTCGTGTCAACAGCATCTGTCCCGGCGCCATCCGCACCCCCATCAATACCGATGCCTGGGAGACGCCGGAGGCCTATGCCGAGCTGATGAAACTGATCCCCTATAATCGCATCGGCGAGCCCGAGGACATCGCCCGGGCTACCGCCTGGATGGCCTCTGACGATGCCGACTATGTGCAGGGGGTGAGCTTCTTCGTGGACGGTGGCATGACCCTCTATCCCGGTTTCGCCGAGGGGGGCTGAGCGGGTGCTGGAGACCCTGCGCCAGCACTGGTCCGAGTACCTCATGGAGGCCTGGGGCCTGGGCATGTTCATGATCTCTGCCGGGCTGGTGGTGGCCCTGCTGGAGTATCCCGGCTCGCCGCTGCATCCGCTGCTGCCCGATGCCGATCTGCGCCGGGCTCTGACCGGGCTGGCCATGGGGCTGACCGCAGTAGGCATTATTTACTCTCCCTGGGGTCAGCAGTCCGGCGCCCAGATCAACCCGGCGGTGACCCTGGCCTTTCTGCGCCTGGGCAAGATCGCGCCGCTGGATGCCCTGTTTTACATCCTGGCCCAGTTCGCTGGCGGTACCTTGGGGGTGCTGCTGGTGCTGCTCCTGCTTGGTGAGGCGTTTAGCCTGCCGCCGGTGAACCAGGTGGCCACCGTGCCCGGCGCCCAGGGTCCGCTGGTGGCTTTCTTGGCGGAGTTCGCTATCTCTCTGGGGTTGATGCTGACGGTGCTGTTCTTCATGAACTCGCAACGCCTCGGCCGCCTCACCGGCCTGGCGGCCGGCATCCTGGTAGCTACCTACATCATCCTGGAGGCGCCGCTCTCCGGGATGAGCATGAACCCGGCGCGTACCTTCGCCTCAGCCGCCCCGGGGGGCCCCTGGACCCACGCCTGGATCTATTACACCGCCCCCATCCTGGGCATGTTGGCAGCGGTGGAACTGTACCGCCTGCTGCGGCGCGACACCCGGCGCATGTGCGCTAAGTTGGATCATCCCGACCACGTGCGCTGCATCCACTGCGGTTACGAGCCGCCAGAGCAGTCACTTAACCCTTAAGGCGTAGACAAGCCATGAGCGAACAAGCATACGAGGTTATCATCGTCGGTTCCGGTGCGGGCGGCTCGGCGGCAGCCTACGGCCTGGTCAAGGCGGGCCGCCGGGTGCTGCTGCTGGAGAAGGGCGGGCAGTTGCCTCGGGACGGCAGCACCCTGGATGTCAAGCAGGTATTCGCTGAAGGTCGTTTCAAGAACCGACAATCCTGGGTGGATAACCAGAACCGTCAGTTCATCCCTGGTGAGTTCCATAACGTGGGCGGCAAGACCAAGTGGTACGGCGCCGCACTGTTGCGCTTCGCCCCCCACGAGTTCGAGGCAGACCCCGATCACAAGTGCCTGGGTTGGCCCATCGGCTATGATGAGCTGGCGCCCTACTACGAACAGGCCGAATCCCTGCTGGCTGTGACCCGCTTCGACAATGAACCTGAGCTGCAACAACTGATCGAGCGCATTCTCGCCTCCGATCCGGCCTGGCGCGCCGACGCCCTGCCCCTGGGCCTAAAGCGGGAGATTCTGGAGCATCCGGAGGAGGCCAAGCACTTCGATGGCTTCGCCTCCGCCTGCGGTTTCAAGTCGGATGCGGAGTGGAACCTGCTGGATGCCCTGAGGGGGGAATCGAATTTCCGGCTGATGCCCCATACGACGGCGACCGGGCTGCTCTACGCTGATGGCGACCCGGCACAAATCACCGGCGTGGTTGGCGCCGACGGTGGCAGTTACCGGGCCGGCGCTGTGATCCTGGCCGCGGGCGCCATGAGTTCGCCGCGCCTGTTGCAGGATCATCTCGAGGTCACGGGACTGGGCGATTGCCTGCCCTCCGCCCCTCTGGTGGGGGCCAACTTCAAGTTGCACGCCAACAGTGCCCTGCTCGGCTTCTCGCCCTTCAAAAAGACCGATCTGCTGCGCAAGACCGCGATCTTTTTCAACGAGCACTATCCCCACAGCACCGTGCAGTGTCTGGGTTGGATGGACGGGGAGATCCTGGCTACCCAACTGCCCGCCGCAGTGCCTCGCTTCGTCGCCCGAGCCATGGGAGCACGGGCCTATGGCTTCTTCGTTACCACCGAGGACGGCTCCCATGCGGACAACCGTATCATCTCCTGTGGCGGCCATGGCGGCTTGCCGGTGTTGGACTACGAACTCGGGCGCCTGCCGCCGGCGCAGCAGGAACATCAGGGGCTGATCCGGGCCTTTGAATCCGCCCTGCGCAAGGCCGGCCTGCTGGGCGTGTCCCGCTACATGGGACTGGCCGGCACCGCCCATGCCCTGGGCAGTCTGGTCACCGGTGATGACCCAGAGACCTCGGTGGTGGACGCCGACGGCCGGGTGCATGGCATGCAAGGCCTCTATGTTGCCGACGGGAGCGTGCTGCCGCGATCGAGTCGTGTCAATCCGGCGCTGACGATTTATGCCTGGGGCTTGCGCCTTGGAGATTATCTTACCAACGGAGCGTTGCGATGAATGCACGAATTGAAGATAACAGCCGCGTTGCGCCGCAGCGCACGCTTGCGGGAGGCCTCGTTGCCACGGTCGTGGTGACCGCGATGATGTATTTCGGGGCATCGATGATGCTCGGGGCGCCGATGGACATCGCCGGCGAACTCGGTGCGATGCTCAATGTTCCGTGGCTCCTCGGCATGGTCATGCATTTCATGACCGGCACCGTCATATTTTCATTCGCGTATGCGTTAGTGGTCGGGCCGCGCTTGCCCGGGCATGCAGCGATCCGGGGCATGATCTGGGGCTTTGTGCTTTGGCTGATCGCAATGCTCGCGATGTCGCCGATGATGGGCAAAGGCTTCTTTATGGGCGCCATGCCCCAGGCTGTTGCGTCGTTGATGGGCCATCTCGCCTACGGCGTCGTACTGGGACTGATGGTACCGGTGTCTTCACGGCAATGAGAGGTCGGAGCATGCAACGGATCGTCCTGTTTCTGCTGTTGCTTGGTGGCGTCTCGATCGGTTCGGCTGCCGGTGTGGGAAGCGTGGTCAGCGTCGAGGCGGTCGGTATCACGGTCAAAGACATACGAACGGCCACCGACTTCTATACGCGCGTGCTGTCTTTTGAAATCGTGGCTGACGAAGAGATATCGGGCTCCGAAACCGAGCACCTGTTCGGGGTATTCGGCATGCGCGCACGGATTGTGCGTTTGCGTCTCGGCGATGAATTTGTCGAACTGATCGATTTCATCGCCCCCGAGGGCCGCCCCATGCCTGTCGACAGCCGCAGCAACGACGAGTGGTTTCAACACATTGCGATCATCGTCAGCGATATGGATGCAGCGTATGCGCATCTTCGTGACCACGGCGTCACGCACGCATCGCCGTCTCCGCAACGGTTGCCCGATTGGAATGTGAATGCAGCTGGCATCGTGGCTTTCTATTTCCGGGATCCCGATGGCAATCATCTCGAGATTCTTGAATTCCCGGCGGACAAGGGAGACCCACGCTGGCATGTACCGACGGATCGACTGTTTCTCGGCATCGATCATACCGCCATCGTCGTCCGAGATACAGAAGAAGCGCTGCGGTTCTATCGGGACGGATTGGGCATGACCGTTCGAGGACACTCGGAGAATTACGGAATCGAACAGGAACGCCTGAATAACGTGTTCGGCGCGCGGCTGAAGATCACGTCGGTGAGCGCGAGCAGCGGGCCCGCGATCGAGTTCCTAGAGTATCTGTCGCCGGGAACGGGGCGCCCGATGCCGGCGGACACAGGGGCCAACGATCTCTGGTACTGGCAGATACGCTTGCGGTCGGATTCGCTGGATTCGCTGGCGAAGCGAATTACCGTGCAAGGCGGCTCGCTCGTGTCACCCGGCGTCATCACGATGCCCGAAGCCGCACGCTTCCGAAACGCATTGCACGCGCGCGGGCCCACCGGGCATGGTGTGCTGATCCACGACACGACGCGGGGTACAACCGGAGGACATCATGACTGAATACGACCCATTATTGACCACAGCATGGGATGAATTGGAGAAAGCCGTGATTTTTTATCGCGGTGAGCCTGTGGGAACGGTCGCCGCACGGGACCCACAGATCGATGCGCTCAACTATGATCAGTGTTTCACGAGGGATTTCGCGGTCTCGGCCGCCGCGTTTCTGATGCGAGGGCGCACGGACATTGTCCGTAATTTTCTCACCACTCTCGTGGAGCTGCAGAGCCGCGACAAGCACCTTGATTGTTTCCGGCCTGGGCAGGGACTGATGCCAGCCAGCTTCGGTGTCAAAAAACAGGGACCGGCAGAAGTGCTGGTTCCGGATTTCGGCGAGCACGCCATTGCCCGGGTTGCGCCAGTGGATTCCGGATTGTGGTGGCTGATTCTCCTGCGCGCCTATACCAGGGTGTTACGGGATGTGTCGCTGGCCCGCGAAGCCGAATTCCAACATGCGATCCGCCTGGTGCTCGAACTTTGTTTGACACCACGCTTCGACATGTATCCGACCATGCTCGTGCCGGACGGTGGCTACATGATCGACCGACGCATGGGTGTCTACGGCTATCCCTTTGATATCCAGGCTCTGCTGTTTGCGGCCCTTTCGGCGGCTCGAGAGCTATTGGCAGAGGGTGATCCTCTCGTGGACGCTGTCACCGAGCGCCTCGGTCATCTGACGTATCACCTGCGGCGTTACTACTGGCTGGACTTTCAGCGTCTGAACGAAATTTATCGGTTCAGAGTCGAGGAATACGGCAGTGAAATGGTGAATACGTTCAACATCTACCCGGACTCTATCCCTGACTGGGTCATGCCTTGGGTTCCTTCCGAGGGCGGCTATTTCGTTGGAAACTTGGGGCCTGGACGCATGGATTTCCGCTATTTTGCCCAGGGCAACCTCTTAGCCCTGTTAACGTCGCTCGCAAGCGACGAACAGGCAGCCGCAATTATGGATCTCATGGAAAAGCGTTGGGAGGACCTCGTCGGCTCAATGCCCTTGAAACTCTGTTTTCCCGCCTTAGCAGACCGTGATTGGCAAACCGTTACCGGCGCCGATCCCAAGAATTCCCCCTGGTCTTACCACAACGGCGGCAATTGGCCTTTCCTGCTCTGGCTGCTGGCGGGGGGCGCGATCAAGGCGGGATGCCAGGAGCTTGCCCATCGCGCCCTCGATATCGCCGCATCGCGCATCACCGCGCAGCACTGGCCTGAATATTACGATGGCCGTGATGGACGCTTCATCGGAAAAGAGGCTAGGAGTTTTCAGACTTGGAGCATCGCCGGGTTCATTGCCGCTCACGAGATGTTGGCGCAGCCTCAGCATGTTGAGCTGTTCAGCTACGAAGAAAATCCGACGGTTGTGGCGTGTTCGCTAAGAGTCGCCGATGAAATGGCGCACGCTCGTTGAGGGCTGCGGTAAAAGTTAATAATCCCAACCTGCGAGGGATCTCGATATCGGCCCGATCATCGCGACATCCGATAGCGTTCGGCCGGGCCGGCGAACTCTTGTTGACTCAAGTTTCAGAGTTCAAATTTAACGCGTTCCCATGTTCTATGTGGGACCGCACAATGTGAACAGGGCGTAGGGTGCGGCCCTGCCGCACCATGCTGGGTTGCGCTCTTGTTTGCTATGACGGATTTCTTCACTTCGCAGCCCCCTGACCCAATACCTTGGGTTCCAGGGCTTCAAGTTACGGTGCGGCAGGGCCGCACCCTACGAAACGCGTAGAACATGGGAACAAGATGAACTCCGAAACTTGAGTTGTTGAGATATATCGGAACGTCACGACTTACCGTGAGATTACGGTATTTCGTGGTGGTGAGGTATCGAAGATAGCGTGACTGCCGGTAGTTAACTGGTTGAATTACAGGCATTTTCACCCGTGGCGATCCACTTGGCACGACTCTTTCTATTGCTAATGATCATTTACCCTTGAAAGGGGAAGAGCCATTACTCAAGTTGGGGAGTCTCCATGACACGTTCTTGATACTATCTTTTGACCATCTTTGGATCGCGAATCTGGCAGTGATTAAATAGAAAAACGAAACTACAAAACTAACGAAACCTGGGTATTATCATGCAAAAAATATCGATTGCTTTTTGGTCTGATTTAGTCCCACTGAAACCTCATTACGCGCTAGCGGCTGGCGTGGACTTGGTCATCGTCCGTTGGGCCGATGAGGAACAGGTATCGGTGTTGTACGGGCGTTGCGCTCATCGCGGTGCGTTAATGTCCGACGGGCGAATCGAGGACGACAGCATTGTGTGCGGCCTGCATGACTGGGATTACTGCTACAAGACCGGCGTCAGCTCGTACAATCCCGCTGAGAAACTGCATCGCTTCAATGCTTGGCTGAAAGACGGCGAGGTGTGGATAGACGAAGAGGAGATCCTGGCGTGGAAGTCTCTCAATCCCCAACCCTATGACCGGGACGCCTATCAGGGGCTCTACAAGGATCACCACGGCGGGCCGGAAGAGCCTCATTACAAATACATTCAGCACCTCGCCGAAAATGGTTTGTCCAAGGTCGGCCACCATGGGCGGGTGAGCGCCATGGGCGTGCCGAGGGATCAGTTACCGAAGTGGGAGCAGATCCAACTCCTGACGGCCCAGCTTCATAAGGTTCCGCTGCTGGATGACGATCCCGTCGGCACCGAGGTGATCATCGGTCCCAAGTCAAAGAAACCGTTAGTGCTGGAACGCCCCCTGTTCGTCTCGGATATGAGTTTCGGGGCTCTCTCGGAGGAGGCCAAGGTAGCGCTCGCCATGGGCGCCGAGATGGCCGGCACCGGCATCTGCTCGGGCGAGGGCGGGATGCTGCCGGGCGAGCAGGCAGCCAACACCCGTTACCTTTACGAGTTGGCCTCTGCCCGCTTCGGCTACTCAATGGACAAGGTGCGGAAGTGCCAGGCCTTTCACTTCAAATGCGGCCAGGGCGCAAAGACCGGTACCGGCGGCCATCTACCGGGCAGCAAGGTGAAGGGCAAGATCGCCGAGGTGCGGGGACTCGACGAGGGCGAGTCGGCGATTTCGCCGCCACGCTTTCCCGATTGGGACAATCTGGACCACTACCGCCGTTTCGGCGACGAGGTTCGCGAAGCCACCGGTGGCATCCCCATCGGCGTCAAGCTCTCCGCCCAGCACATAGAGCGGGACATAGAGGCGGCCCTGCAGATCGATGTGGACTATATTATTCTCGACGGCCGCGGCGGCGGCACCGGCGCGGCTCCCTTGATCTTCCGCGACAATATCTCCGTGCCCACGATCCCGGCCCTGGCCCGCGCCCGCCGCTATTTGGACAAGAAGGGACGTGACGATGTGTCGCTGGTGATCACCGGCGGCCTGCGCCTGCCCGCTGATTTCATCAAGGCCCTGGCGCTGGGAGCCGATGCCATTGCGGTCTCGAATTCCGCTCTACAGGCGATCGGCTGTCTCGGCATGCGGGCCTGTCACACCAATAATTGCCCCGTGGGCATTGCCACCCAGAAGCCCGATCTGCGCCGCCGCCTGAAGATCGAAAAGGGGGCCAGCCAGCTCAATAACTTCTTTCAGGCCTCCACCGAGCTGATGCAGGTCATGGCCCGGGCCTGCGGTCACGACCATCTCAACCAGTTCTGCATCGACGACCTGACCACCTTTGACCGGGAGATGGCCCACTTGACAGGCATCGAATACGCCGGCGTGACATTGGACTGAGTCACCACCACTATCCAGCAGAGAAAAACATTATGACCGATGAAAAACAAGAATTAGTCTGGCACAGGGTGCTGTCAAAGGATGCGTTACCCGAAGGGCGCGTCACCTCGGTAACCTGCAAGAAGAAAACCCTCTGCGTGAGTCACCATGACGGCCAGTACGGCGCATTGGACAACAAGTGCCCGCATCAAGGCGGTCCCCTGGGCGAGGGTTCCATCGAGAACGGCTTACTGCGCTGTCCCTGGCATGGCTGGGACTACGACCCCATTACCGGCAAGGCGCCAGGATTCGATGACGGCGTGGAGACCTTTCCGGTGGAGATTCGGGACGACGGCATCTATGTCGGCCTGCCGCCGGAGGAGAGCCACATCACCACCGTGGGCGACCTGATGATGGAGACCATGACCAACTGGGGTGTCAAGCAGGTCTTCGGCATGGTGGGGCACTCCAACCTCGGTGTGGCGGATGCCCTGCGGATTCAGGAAAGGGAAGGGCGCCTGAGCTACTATGGCATTCGCCATGAGGGCGCCGCCGCCTTCGCCTGTTCCGCTTACGGCAAGCTCACCGGCCGGCCCGCCGCCTGCTTGTCCATCGCCGGGCCGGGCGCCACCAATCTGCTCACGGGATTGTGGGACGCCAATGTGGACCGAGCCCCTGTGGTGGCGCTGACCGGACAGGTGGAGACCCAGGTGCTGGGCCCCGGTGCTTTTCAGGAGATCGACCAGGTTGGCGCCTTTGGCAAGGTGGCCCAGTGGTCGCAGACAGCACTGCATGATAGCCGGCATGCCGAGTTGATGAACCTGGCCTGCAAGAGCGCCATTCTTAACCGGAGCGTCTCGCACCTGATCTTTCCTGACGAAGTTCCCAAACGCAAGTTGACCGATCCCCCGTCGGCGGGCGGCCCCGAGGGACGCTTGCCATCGCGCAACATCTTCCCGCCCGAGGACACACTGCAGGCCGCCGTCGATTTGCTGCGCGCCAGCAAACGCCCGGTCATCGTGGTGGGCCATGGTGCGCGTTTCCAGATGGAGCCGGTGGTAGCCCTGGCGGAACAGCTCAAGGCCCCGGTGATCACTACCTTCAAGGGCAAGGGCCAGATCTCCGACCATCACCCCCTGGCCGGCGGCGTGCTGGGCCGCAGCGGCACCCCCATCGCCAGTTGGCTGATGAACGAGTCCGACGCTCTACTGGTATTCGGCGCCAGCTTTAGCAACCATACCGGCATCACGTCCAAGCGGCCCACCATCCAGGTGGATTTCGATCTCATGACTCTGGCCAAGTTCCACGCCATCGATGTGCCGGTATGGGGCGAGATCGGGGTCACTGCCCGTGCCCTCTCCGAGGCCCTTTCTGATTTCACCGGCAGCGAGGACCAGCGCGCCGACGTCGCGGCCCGCTGGGCCATTTGGCGGGAGGAGAAGGAGCGCCGTACCCGGGATGATCGCGGCAAGGGCATCAACGCCGCCATCCTGTTCGACCGGCTGACTCGTGTTGTAGACCCCGACGCCATCATTGCCGTGGACGTGGGCAACAACACCTATTCCTTCGGCCGCTATTTCGAATGCCGGCGCCAGTCGGTGCTGATGTCCGGTTACCTGGGCTCTATCGGCTTCTCCTTTCCGGCGGCCATGGGGGTTTGGGCGGCCACCCAGGAAGATGACCCGCGCTTCCACGGGCGCCAGGTGGTGTCAGTGTCCGGCGACGGCGGTTTCGGCCAGTACCTGGCGGAGATCAACACCGCCGTGAAGTACGGCATGAACATCACCCACGTGCTGATGAACAACGGTGAACTGGGCAAGATCAGCAAGGAGCAGCGGGCCGGCAACTGGGAAGTGTGGCAGACCAGCCTGCACAATCCGAACTTTGCTGAGTACGCTGAGCTGTGCGGGGCGATGGGCATCCGGGTGAACGGTGCTGCAGACCTGGACGCGGCCCTGGAGCGTGCCCTGAATCATCCCGGTCCAGCCCTGGTGGAGGTGATGACCGACGCGGAGCTGGTGTAGGCGGGGCAGGTAGGCATGAGCGAAGCGAATCTACTTCTGATCCTGACCGGCATTGCGCTGTTCGCCCTGTTCTCCGGGCCGATCAGTCGCGGCAGTCTGACGCCGCCCATGACCTTCTGCGCCCTGGGACTGCTTTTCAGCCCCATCGGTTTCGGCTGGATCGATCTGGCCCTCGACAACGCAATCATCCATGCGGTGGCTGAGATCACCCTGATACTTGTGCTATTCACCGATGCGGCGAGGATCGATCTCAAGACTCTCCGGACGGACCACGATGTGCCCGTGCGCTTGCTGTTCGTCGGCATGCCGCTGACCATCGTTGCCGGAGTCCTTACCGCTCAGGTCGTACTGCCCGAACTGTTGTTCATCGAGGCGCTGGTTCTGGCGGTTATTCTCGCGCCGACGGATGCCGCGCTGGGGCAGGCGGTGGTCAGTAGCACCAGGGTGCCGGAGCGTATTCGCCAGTCACTCAATGTGGAGAGCGGTCTGAACGACGGCATCGCTCTGCCGGCATTGCTGTTTGTCATCTCCTTTGCCGCTGGCACTCACGGCAGCGAGCACCAGGCCGATTGGATTCCCTTTATCATCAAGCAGATCACCTTCGGACCGCTGGCCGGCATAGTCGTTGGGTGGGTGGGGGCCAGGGCCATCAATGCGGCGATTGAGCGGGGTTTTCTCACCCATGAGTTCTGCAACATCTATCTGCTTAGTCTCGCTTTCATTGCCTATCTGGCATCCGAGCTGATCGGCGGCAATGGCTTCATCGCTGCTTTCGTCGCTGGTATGGCCACCGGCAATACACTGAAGCATGTCAACGAGGAGATTTACGAGTTTGCCGAATCCGAAGGCCAACTGCTTAATCTGATTATATTCTTTTTGTTCGGCGTGGCGCTGTTGCCAAAGGTATGGGGACATTTAAGTTGGGATATCGTCGCCTACGCGCTGCTGAGTTTGACGCTGGTCCGCATGATTCCCGTGTTTGTTTCACTCATCGGCAAGCGCCTTCGCTGGGAGACGACGCTCTTTCTCGGCTGGTTCGGCCCCAGGGGACTGGCCTCCATCCTATTCGTATTGTTGGTGCTCGATCATGCCAGCCTGACCCATGCGTCATTGGTATTCGATACCGTCATTGTCACCGTGGCGCTGAGCGTGCTGTTGCATGGCCTTACCGCCTTGCCCGGTGTGAGTGCCTACGCTGCCGCCCTGAAAATCTGCCAACGGCGCGGCGACGACCTCTCTTCCGAACAGCAGACGGTCACCCTCATGCCGTTGCGGTTGTCGGCCGCCCCTGAATCCGAGAGTGCTGCCGTCGATGATTGATGCCCTGGAGTCCTGGCTGACGCCGTTGCTGTTCATCTCCGCCACGGCCAGCCTGCTGGGAGCCGTGGTCTCAGCGTGGTGGGACCATGCGCTGGTGTGGTGATCTTCGCAGCGATCGGTCTGGCGCGGGAGGCTCTGCTTTCCCTGCACATCATTTTGCTGCATTTCGATGAGCTGGACTCCGACTGACCCCTTGCTCCCATGGCTGTATTGAAAGCAAAACTCTATCTGCTGCTGGAAGCCACTCCACGTAATACACGCGGACAAAGAGCGTTCGATCTCCTGTTGGTCGGCCTGATACTAGGCAACGTGCTGGCCGTCATCCTGGGGTCCGTGCATACCATCGAGACGGAGTACCAAACGCTGTTTGTCGCCTTCGAGTTGTTGTCGGTAGCGCTTTTTACACTGGAACTGTTGTTGCGCCTTTGGGTGTCCGACCTGTCGGAGAACGGTTCCGCCGGGCTGTCACGGAGGCGCTTCTGGTTCAATCCCTACACCTGGACCGATATCCTTGCCGTCGCTCCCTTCTATCTCGGATTCCTAATCAGCATGGACTTGCGTCTGCTGCGCTTGCTGCGGCTGTTCCGGGTGTTTCGCATCAGTCCCTATTTTCGTAGTCTGGCGTTGCTGGGCTCGGTGATCAAGCAGGAGTACCGGCCGATGCTCTCGGCCCTGTCGGTGATCATCATCCTGATGCTGTTCGCCGCCGGCGGCATCTATCTACTGGAGCGGGAGGGTCAGCCCGAGGCCTTCGGCGATCTTCCCCCATCGCTGTGGTGGGTGGTGGTGACCCTCTCCACTGTCGGCTATGGCGATGCGGTGCCGCTGACCTGGCTTGGCAGGACATTGGGCGCGGTCATCATGCTGCTCGGCGTGGGCATGGTAGCCCTGCCGGCGGGTATGTTGGCGTCGCGCTTTTCCCAGGTCATGCACCGGCAGCAGAATTTGTTCCGCCGCTTGGTGGAACAGAATATCGAGGCCGGTAATCCGGTTTCGGAGGCAATGCTGGAGCCACATCGGATCGAGTTGTTCATCAGTCGCACCGAGGCCAGATCCATCATCGCCAATTGCATCGAAGAGTCGCAACGGCCGCTCAATTTCTGTCCCGAATGCGGGAGCCGGCTGCCTGGTCATCGTACAGCATGAGCTATCGTCTCACACTCAGCCTTCTGCTATGGTCGATGGCCTTGTCCGGGTGCGCGACCAGAACCTGGAACCAGCCCCTGGGACCCGATGTTGCGGCGGGCTATGTCTTCGACGAACGCCTGCCCAGGCGCAACTCCGGGGAGACCTTCGTGGTGCTCGCCTTTTCCGGTGGCGGCACCCGCTCGGCGGCCTTCGCATACGGCCTGCTGGAGAAGCTACGCGACACCCGGGTCATTGTGGACGGTGAGCCCCGAAGTCTGTTACACGAGGTTGACGTGATCAGCTCGGTTTCCGGTGGCAGCTATACCGCTGCCTATTACGGCTTGTTCGGTGACCGTATCTTCGATGATTTCGAACCCAGGTTTCTCTACCGGGATGTGGAAGGCGAGCTTGTTTCCCTGTTGTTAAACCCTGGGAACCTGCTGGCTCTGGCCAGTGCCGAGTACAACCGGGGCGACATGGCGGCGAATTGGCTAGGCGACCATGTATTTGACAACAAGACCTTCGCTGACATGGCCATGGGCGAGTTGCCCTACGTGATCCTCAATGCCAGCGACCTGAATACGGGTATGACTTTTTCGTTTATCCAACAGCAGTTCGACTTTCTCTGCTCGGACATAGACAATTATCCGGTGGCTCACGCGGTGATGGCATCTTCCGCGGTTCCCGGGTTGTTCGGCTCGGTGACCTTGCTCAATCATGCAGGCGGTTGCCCAAAAATGGCCAACTCGAGAAATTCGTGGGTCAAGAACTCCCTGGCGTCCGACAGCATCCTGGACCGGCGCTACCAAGTGGCGCGCGCGTTGGAACGTTATTTCGATCCGCGGAATATGCCCATAGTGCGGCTGGTCGATGGCGGAGTGACCGATAACCTGGGCATTCGCGGCTCCATCGTCAGCCCGGTTGCCCACTATGGTAACGTGCTCGAAATGCGCGGGGCCTTCGATTCCGAGGACCTGAAGCGCATTCAGCGGGTGCTGGTCATTGTCGTCAATGCCCAGACCTATGTGGATTACGAGTGGTCGAGAAAAGGTAGGGACCCGGGGATCATCGACACCCTGGATGCAGCCTTCAGCGCGGCCATCGGCATCCTCAATACGGAGACCGTCAGCCTGGCGAAACATGCGTTCGACAGCTGGGGTAACTATCTCAATGCGCAACGCTCACCGGCGGAACCCAAGGTAAAGATCCATTTTGTCACCCTCACATTCAACCAGATTTCCGATCCCGCGGAACGCGAGTACTTCAATGCCATTCCCACCACGCTTGCCTTGCCGGAGCAGGAGATCGACGCCACCCGTGATTTGGCAGGACGGTTGCTCGAGGGTTCCCAGGAGTTCGCGAACTTCTTGAACAGCCTGAACCCCTAATCCGACAATTTAACCATAAGGAACAGTCCTGTGTCGCAACAACTACCCAACCTCAGTTTGAATGATTGGAAATCCACCAGGGATACGCTACACCAATACGCGAAAATCATCGGCAAGGTGCGTAGCCGCTACATGCCGAAGTCCAAGCACTGGTGGCACATCACCCTCAGTGTATCCGCCCGTGGCTTGACCACGACGCCATTGCCGGTTGGCGGTCAGAACCTGGAGCTCATCCTGAACCTGGTCACTCACCGGTTGACCATCGACAGCAGTGAGGGCTGGAGTGCTGGCCTGTCGCTGGAGGAGCAGAGTCCAGCCGGGCTGTGTCGGCACATCGCCGCCACCCTGACGGCGGCAGGTGCCGAAGTGGAAGAGGAGTTGTTTGCGGCCTTCGATGGTGAGACGGTCCTGCCTTATGACACTAAGGCGATCGGTCGTTATCGCCGGGCGGTCAATTGGGTCGACGCCGCCTTTAAGACCTTCAAAGGCGGCCTGCGGGAAGAAACCAGCCCGGTGCAGATATTTCCCCATCACCTGGACCTGGCCATGAACTGGTTTTCCGGCCGTCTGGTGCCGGGCATAGACCCCGCGGACGAGGAGAGCGCCGACGAGCAGATGAACTTCGGCTTCGTCACCGGCGACGACTCGATCCCGGATGCCTACTTCTACGTTACCGCCTACCCGGCCCCGGCAGGATGGACGGAGCTGGAGCTGCCCGGTGGCGCCTATTGGCATACCGAGGGATGGACCGGGGCAATACTGCCCTATACAGCGCTGGTGGCGTCCAGCCGCCCGCAGGAATTGTTGGCGGACTATCTGCAAACCACGCAAGCCCATGGCAAGAGGTTGATGGCCTGACGACTTATATTGGCTGGGGCTGTAGCGACTGCGCTCCCTTCCAGAGACCGCAAACAAGGGTTTACCTATGAATAGCGCAGTGAACATGAGATCCGGCCGCGAGGCCCTCATTGCCGAATTCGACCGTGTCCGCAACGATACCGAGCGTCTCTGTGCCCCGCTGGCCAGCGACGACTATCTGATTCAATCCATCGTGCAGACCAGTCCGCCCAAATGGCACATTGCCCACGTCAGCTACCGCAATTTCTTCTATCCGGACGAACGCTGGGCCTATACCGGGCCGCGGCTGGCGGAGGATGCCTGATGGGTAACGTCACCTTTCACGATCACAAACCCAAGGCGTTGAGTCTGTATGACGCGGTGGTGGAGGGTCTATCGCGCGAGGACAAGGCCATTCCCCCCAAGTTCTTCTATGACGAACGGGGCTCGGAACTGTTCGAGTACATCTGTGAGCAGCCTGAATACTATCCGCCCACAGTGGAAAGCCGCATGCTGGAAGCACCAGCCCCGGAGATTGCCGGTCTTGTCGGCACCAGGCGGCTGCTCATCGAGCCGGGCGCCGGCAACGCCGCCAAGGTTCGCATGCTGCTGGATGCCTTGCGACCCGCCGCCTTCGTGCCCATGGATATCTCTTGCGACTACCTCAAGTGCGCTACCCGGCAGTTGGTGAATGAGGTTTGCCACTGGGTGGATGATGAAGGATTGTTCGCCATCTACCTTTTCGAAGCAGTGTGAACCGAGGTGAGTCAGAGACGGTTATGTACACTGGAGATATTGATCGAGCCCGGACACTAACCCGCATGTTTCACCAGTGTTTGTAAAATGACTCGCTTGATTTTTCTCCACTGGGAGGGGCGCCAATTATTGAGTGTCTGGCATCCAGGGGGCGGTCTCATCTATAATCCGTAAAAGCGTGTGGGAATAGAGGAGATGGATCTATGGATGAGCGTAGGAAAACTTGTTTTGTCATATCTCCAATCGGAGCTGACGGGACGGAAATCAGGAAGATGGCCGACGATTTTTTAGAGTTGCTGATAGAACCTGCTCTTCAGCCTTTTGGTTTCGATATTATTCGCGCTGACAAGATAACCGCATCCAGCGTCATCACATCGGATGTCATTAGATATGTGCAGAATTCCGATTTATGTATCATTGATCTGACCACCCATAATCCCAACGTTTTCTATGAATGTGGTCGGCGTCATGAAAATGGGCAACCATTTATTCAGTTGATACAGAAAGGAGACGATCTTCCCTTTGATGTCTCTGGGATTCGGACTATCAATTTCGATATTTCAACCCCTCGCTCGACACTCCAGTCAATTCATGAAATTCAAGCATATATCAAGAATCTTGAAGAGCATAGCTACGAGACAGCAGCGACTGGTGAGTCATTGTCAAGTGTAGCGGAAGGGATACGGCGCATTGAAAGGCGCCTGATCCATATAGAGACACAGGGACTATCTGGCGGTCAGAACTTAGGGAGGGTAAGCCCGAACATAAAAGATATCCTCACTCAACATCCAATAGGGGCATTTAACGATGCCTATGAGTCCGGTAATCTCGAGCTTGCCGTTCAACTACTCCCACGCATTAAAAGGTTGATCGGGGTAAAGGAGTGGATTCAAGGGGCCAACAATCTCGCCCTGGTTGGCGAGCCGGCTGGAGAAGAGGCTATTTTGGAAGGGCTGCAGGAGCCGGAGAACATCGATCACGATCTGATGGTGCTTTGCCTCTATTCCTTGAGGCAATACTATTTCAACAGGAATCTAAATCAACAAGGATTGCAGATTCTGCGCGAGCTGATTCAGGACCTATTTGATAAAGTGATTGTCACCGATCAACAGAAGGCCGACATAATCAATCAGCTAGCGCTGTTTCAAATCTCGATTAGCGACAATGAAGGGGCGATAAAGTCCGCTTTGGAGGCGGTAAAGCTGAATCGCAGCGGTATAAACCTGGCAAATGTTGCAAGTTGTTATTCTCGACTCAATCGATTTGATGAGGCAGCGGTGTATGTTGACGAGTTTATGCAATTAGCTGATCTTACAGACGTAAGTTTAGAGACGGCAATCGAAGTATATAGTAACCTTGGCCGAACAGAGGAGGCCGGAAAGGCCAAAGAAAAGCTCCTTGAGATCAGGGAAATAGAAAAATAGAGGTATTTTATAATACGGCAGCCTAATATATCGGGTTAATAGAAGCTGTTGAAGGGGGTGTGGCGCGGGCGGCTGGACTACCCGGCCCGGCTGCCGTATCTTCTGCTATGCGGGAGTGCACTGGGCACTTTCCAGAGCGCCTTTTGTGGGGGGATGCATGACAGAACAAGTGACCTTTCATGATCATAAACCGGCTGCGTCGAGTCTGTACGATGCTGTCGTCAATGGCCTCTCACGCGTGGATAAGTCCATTCCACCCAAGTTTTTCTATGACAAACGCGGTTCGGAGCTGTTCGAAAGGATTTGTGAACAGCCTGAGTATTATCTGCCCAGTGTGGAGCGCCGCATGCTCTCGCAACTGACCCAAGAGATCGCGGCGCTGACGGGCCGGGGCCGTATACTCATCGAGCCGGGCGCCGGCAGCGCCGCCAAGGTGCGTCTTCTGCTCGATGAACTCAGACCTGTGGCGTTCGTGCCCATGGATATCTCCTTTGACTACCTCAAGTCCAGCGCAATGGACCTGGCTCGGGAGTATCCCTGGTTGAAAATACATGCAACCTGTGTGGATTATACCCACTCCATGCCGGTGCCTGAAGAGATACCCGATGGGCCGCGATTACTGTTCTTTCCCGGGTCCAGCCTGGGGAATTTCGACCGGGACGAGGCCGGGGCGTTTTTGCGCATGGTTCACGGTGCACTGGGTGACGACGGTATGTTGCTAATCGGTGTCGATACCAAAAAGAGCGAGTCTTTGTTGAATGCCGCATACAATGACGCGGCGGGATTGACCGCGAAATTCAATCTCAATCTACTGCATCGCGTGCGCCAGGAACTGAATGCGGACCTGGATCCCGATCTCTTCGAGCACCGGGCTTTTTATAATACCGAGGCTGGGCGGATAGAGATGCATCTGGTCAGTACGCACCGGCACAGGTTTCGTCTCAACGGGCACAGTTTCGAGTTCGAGGCAGGTGAGCGGTTGCATACGGAGAACTCCTACAAGTATGTGCCGCAGGAGTTTATCGACTTGGCATCGGAGAGTGGATTCAGTGAACTGCGTCATTGGGTGGATGATGGCGGATTGTTCGCCATCTATCTCTTAACGGCTGATAGGCGGGGCTGATGTCGGCGTTTCCGCGGCGAAAGAGGGGTCATGTCCGTCGTCACTGTTTTCCAACAGGGCGAATGCCGGCAGTCAGGCGATGCCAGTCATTTCACAATGGGGTAGGTATGTGACAGATCTCATCAGCAATACCAAGGAGTTATTCAAAATACGATTTCTCCGCAACGTATTGCTGGTCGCCGTGATCGGCAGTCTCTCCATATCTCTGGTTGAGCGGTTTGTTATCTATCCCATGTTTTCAAGCTACCTGGTATCCATTACCGAGGATGATGCGAGGCGTATAGCTAGGCACTTGGCGCTGGACGTGGATGTCGAATCCGGGGCATTGACGGTGGATTCCATTCCAGAATCGTTCCTCTATGCAAGCGACTTACTCCTCGAAACCTTCGGTTTACGAAAGTTAAAGATATTTTCTCCTGCCGGAGAGACGCTTTTTTCCACTGACAGCGAGGATATGGGCGTTATCAATGAGAAGGCCTATTTCCACCAGAGCGTGGCCAAGGGGAGTATCTATACGGTGGTCGTGCAGAAGGAGGAGATGACCGCTGAGGACCAGGTCGCCACCGCGGATGTCGTCGAGACCTATGTGCCCCTGATGAATCCGAACGGGGATTTTGCCGGCGCTTTTGAGATCTACCTGGACATCACTGAAAGATGGTCGGCGTTGAAAGATCTGATGTTCTGGTCGGCGTTGGGCATGACCATGGCGATCGCCATGATCCTGCTTGTCCTTTTTATCGCACTGACCCGTGCCGCCCGGATTACCGTTGAACGCCAAAAGGAGCAGATAAAATTGCAATTGGCGGCGGATGTCATGGCCAATGCCGAGGAAGGGATCATCGTCACCGATGCCGATAGGCGTATCGAGTCGGTAAATCGGGCGTTTTTCGAATTGACAGGTTATTCAGCGGAAGAGGTGATAGGTAAAAATCCGAATTTCCTGCATTCGGGGCGGCACAGCAAGCAGTTTTTTATCAGCATGTGGGAGTCCATCGATCGACTGGGCCTTTGGCAGGGAGAGATCTGGAATCGGCGAAAGGACGGCGAAGTCTTTCCGGAATGGTTGACCATCACCTCGATAAAGAACGAAAAAGGAGAGGTGGCCAATTATGTCGGGATGTTCTTGGATATCTCTCACTTCAAGGTCAAGGAGAGCCAACTGGAATCCCTGGCCTACCGGGATGCCTTGACAGGGTTGCCGAATCGTCTTCTTGTGAAAGACCGGCTCGAACAGAATCTGGCCATGGCCAAGCGGGGGCAGAGCAAATCCGCGGTGTTTTTTATGGATCTTGATGGTTTCAAAGCGGTTAACGACAGCTTCGGTCATCATGTGGGGGATATTTTACTGCAGGAAGTGGCCCGGCGCTTCAAGGCCTGTATTCGGGAAGAAGATACCTTGGGGCGTCTCGGTGGCGATGAGTTCATCGTCTGTATCAGAACGATCGAGGGTATACGCGAAATAAAACTGATCGCCAAGCGATTGATCGACGCGTTGGCGGGTGACGATTTGATTATCGAAGGCCAGCCTTGTTCCGTGAGTGTGAGTATCGGCATCAGCATCTATCCGGATGACGGAGAGGATGCCGGGACCCTGATTCACTGTGCGGATCTTGCCATGTACGCTGCCAAGGATAGCGGAAAAAAGCGTTACTGTATCTATGAACCAGCAATGGAGGAAGAGGCATCGGATATCGGGTCGCATGATGTTGATGAATAAAGCGAAGAACCGTTGATTCTTCCCCTATTCGAGTGGGTAAAAAGTCAAGCGTATCAAGCGGGATTTATCCGCAAATGAATGCGAATAAACGCAAATTTATTCAATGTTGGTTAACCATTGCCACCGGCGGGGAGACACGAAGCGTCTCAGCCGCACCACCGCACGCAATCTCTCTTCGTGCCTGTCAGATGGAATTGTCCTATCATTAGCCGTTCCTTGAGGGGAGTCTGAATGAAGAAGGCTATCGGCGGTGGTTTGGCAAGCTGGTCGATTCGTCATCCCATCGGGGTGGTGATGATCACCCTGGCGGTGATGGTGCTGGGGCTGTTGGCCCTCAGCCGCCTGGGCGTCGATCTTCTGCCCCACGTCATCTATCCGGAGATTCGTGTCCGGGTGATCGATCCGGGTGTGCCCGCGAACATCATGGAGGACCGGATTACCCGCCAGTTGGAGGAGCAGCTGGCGATAACCGAGGATGCGATTTTTATCCAGTCCCGGACCAACGAGGGACGCAGTTCCGTCGATCTCTCCTTCGCCTACGGCGCCGATATCGATCGGGCGTTGCAGGATGCCAGCACCCGCCTGGATCGCGCCAAGCGCTTTCTTCCGGACACCATCGACCCCCCCGTTATCTACAAGCGCGATCCCTCGCAGCGGCCGGTGGCGGAATTCGTGGTCAGTTCATCACTGCGCGACCCGGTGGCGCTGCGCAGCTGGGTGGACTATGAGCTGAGCAAGTGGTTTCTTAACCTGCCGGGCGTCGCGTCTACCGAAGTCGGCGGGGGGTTGGTGCGGGAGATCGCCATCCATGCGGACCAGCTGCGCCTGGCGGGGTTGGGCATGCACTTGCTCGATCTTAGCGATGCCCTGAAATCGGCCAATGTGGAGACCGCCAGCGGCCGTTTGATCATGGAGCAGGGGGAGATCGGCGGCCGGACCGCCGGGCGCTTCACCTCGGTGGAGGAGATCCTCAATCTGCCCCTGAGGCGGACCGTGGATGACGATACGACCGCCCTGATCCGGCTTTCCGAAGTGGCCCGGGTGGTGGATGGCGCTGAGGATGAGCGTTTGCGTATTCGCCTCAATGGTCTGCCGGGCGTCAAACTCTCTATTCAGAAACAGCCCATGGCGAATACCATCGAGGTGGTGGATCATGTGCTTGAGCGGCTGGATGAACTCAAGGCGAGAGCGATCGTTCCAGCGGATATCGAGATCCATCCGGTCGACGACCAGGCCCGTTTTGTCCGGCGGGCACTGAGTAACGCCATCGACTCGGCCCTGACCGGCGCTCTCCTGGCGATGTTGGTGGTCTACCTCTTTCTTGGCAGTCTGCGCCGGACACTGATTATCGGCAGCGCCATTCCCATCGCGATTCTGGTGACTTTCGTCCTGATGTCGGGTGCGGGGTTGACCCTGAATATCATGACCCTCGGCGGGTTGGCGCTCGGTATCGGCATGCTGGTGGACAGCACCATTGTGATGTTGGAGAACATCTATCGTCATCAACGGGAAAGAAAACAGCGGGGTCAGCCGGCGGTTTCCTCCGTCTCGGGTGAAGCGGCGGCTGAGGTCAACAGCGCCATCGTCGCCTCTACCTCCACCAATCTGGCGGCCGTCCTGCCCTTCCTGTTTGTCGGTGGTCTGGTCGGGTTGCTGTTTCGGGAGTTGATCTTTACCATTTCGGCCGCGATCCTGGCCTCCATGATGGTTGCGCTGACCCTGGTGCCGGCCCTGGCGGGCAGACTCTCCGTTGCGGATGAGGGCAGGTTGAGGCGGATCATCGAT
The DNA here is from genome assembly GCA_025656455.1 of Candidatus Thiodiazotropha sp. (ex Epidulcina cf. delphinae). Lineage (GTDB taxonomy): Bacteria > Pseudomonadota > Gammaproteobacteria > Chromatiales > Chromatiaceae > Thiodiazotropha. Next base: position 104,248 of record JAHXHS010000003.1, read on the forward strand.
CACCTGATGCAACGGTTGCAGAACGGCTATTCACGACTTGTCGGGGTGCTGCTCAAACTACCCTGGTTGCCGCCGCTGCTGTTTCTGCTTGTGCTGGTCTTCGTGCTTCTCCGGTTGGTGCCGGATAAACAACTGTTTCTGCCGCAGATCGACGAGGGACGCGTCAGCATGAGCATTACCGCGGACAGGGGCATCAATCTGAGCGGTATGGACGCCCTGGTGAAGCGCTTGGAGGCGATAGTCAGGCGCCAACCGGAGACGGAGACGCTGTTTTCCCAGGTCGGGGGGTTCGTCTTCGGCCGTTCGCAGCACGAGGCGGTCAATCGCGCCAGCATCATGATTACCCTGAAACCTATCGAGGAGCGAAAGATCAGTAGTCGCGCCTGGATCAACCGGGTTCAGGAGGCGATTCGTCAGGCCAGGCTGGCGGGTGTGCGGGTGCATCTCAGGGTGCGCGGGATAAGGGGTATCCGACTCAACCGCGGCGATGACGATATCAGTTTGCGGATCAAGGGCCCGGAACTTGCCGTCCTGGGCGAGATAGCCGAGCAGGCCAAGCAGAAGCTCTCCCGGATCCCTGGGCTGCGCAATGTCCAGTATACCGGGGAGGCGTTCTCTCAGGAGCTATCGCTGACGGTGGATCGCCAGCGGGCTGCCACCTTCGGACTCAGTGTGGAAGAGGTAGGTAAGATGCTCAAGCTGGCCCTTGGCGGAGAGGTCGTGACCGATTACCTGGAGGGTGACCGCAGCATCGATGTGCGGCTGAGACTCTTGAGGGAGGATCTGGCGACACCAGGGGATGTGGAGTCGATCATTATCTTCAGCCGTTCCGAACCGCCGGTGCCGCTGCGCCTCGGTGAAGTGGCAAAGGTGGCGTTGATCCCCACGCCGGTGACCATTCAGCGAGATCAGCAGCAGCGCATGGTGGAGATCAGCGCCTCCCTGGGTAGCGGTCTGACGCTGCAACAGGCGATCGAGGAGGCCGGCAAGGTCATCGATGGCATACAACTGCCGCCAGGCTACACCCTCTATGAGGGCGGTGGCGCAGAGGCCCTGCAGAAGGGCAGGGAGATGGGACTGCTGCTGCTGGGCCTGGCGCTGTTCCTGGTGCTGGTGGTGATGGCGGTGCAGTACGAGTCGTTGCGCAATCCGATGGTGATCATGTTCAGCGTTCCCTTCGGTTTGATAGGGGTGGTCCTGGGGTTGAATTTGACCGGTCTGCCGCTCTCCATGCCGGTCTGGCTCGGACTGATCATGCTCGCCGGCATCCTGGTGAACAATGCCATCGTGCTGGTGGAGTATATCGCCAGCCGGCGGGATGCCGGGCTCGATATCGATGCGGCGATCACCGAGGCCGCAAGGCTGCGGCTGCGCCCGATCCTGATGACCACCCTGACCACGGTGGCGGGGATGATGCCGCTTGCGCTAGCGTTGGGCGAGGGTTCGGAGATGTTGCAGCCCCTGGCGGTGACCCTGGTTTCCGGGTTGATCTTCTCCACCCTGGTGACGTTGTTGTTGATCCCCTCGGTTTATCGGTTGATCGGCCGTTGAGCCGATGGTCTGGATCGCTGTAGTGCCCGCCCGGAAAGAAAAACTCTCGCAAAGACGCCAAGATCGCAAAGTTATAACTTATGGTTTTTTTATTGTATTTATTTTTCCTTGGCGATCTTAGCGTCTTTGCGAGAGATGTTGTCTTGTTTCTGGACGGACACTGGTATAGGACACTACACTAGCGATCCTGAGGCCGATTTGGTGCGGCAAGGACACACCCTATCTATAAGCCATGCGTAGGTGCGGCCTTGCCGCATCTTTTCATCTAATGACAGGTAACCCGATTCCGGCCCTGCTGTTTCGAGGCGTATAACGCCTCGTCCGCTCGCCTTAACAGGGAATCGCCATCGTCACCCGCCCGGTAGCCGGTGACGCCGAAGCTGCAGGTCACCTGCTCATCGATATCAAAGCTGATATCGCCTATCCTTTGCCGCAGCCGCTCGGCGATCTTCGCCGCCGCTCGCGCATCCGTATCGCGGCAGACGATGATGAACTCCTCTCCCCCCCAGCGACCGATACTGTCGTTGCCCCGGGCCGATTTCGACAACGCCTCCGCAACCCGGCGAATGATCCCGTCACCGGCCTGATGGCCATATCGGTCGTTGTAACCCTTGAAAAGATCGATATCGAGCAGAATCATCGCCAGCGGTGACCGGTTGCGGCCTGTCTCGGCCAAGGCCTCGGCCATGATCAGATCGATTTTACGGCGATTGTAGAGTTGGGTAAGGGCGTCGATTTCAGAGAGGGTGGCCAGCTCCCGGTTTTTACTGGCGAGTTGTTTTTGCGTTGCGCGCAGTTTGTCCAGGGTTTGGTTCAACTCATCGTTGCGGGCTTGCAGGAGCTGCTTGGTTATCGCTCTTGAGGCAATCAATCTGAATACATAGGCGATATAGACCGCCAGGGCGGCGAAGACAGAGAGAAAGAGCAGGCGCAACACGATATTGATGCCGCTGACCCGCTCTGTGGTGAACTCATCGGTGATAGTACCGAGCTGAATCGTGTTCCCACCCAAGGCGAGCAGTACGATGACCAGGTAGGCGCCGATGCTGAGCAGGCCGGCTGCCAGGGTCAGGCGGGGGGAGAAACGCAGGGTCGAGAGCCCGATCCAGAGGTAGTAGAGCAGAAAGGCCTCGGTCTTGAAGGTCCGGAAAGTCCCAAAGCTGTAGATGACGATCGAAAGCAGCAGGATGTCGATGCTGATGGAGGGATATTTGATCCAGCCCGGCGGATTTGGATCTCGGAGCTTGAAATAGACGAAAATACCGTAGCAGAGATTGATCAGCGAGGCGATGATGATGGCGTTGAAAGAGTGTGCGGGCAGCTCGTTGCGGATACTGAAGCCGACGGCGAAGTAGAGGAATGTGAACAGCAGCCTGACATAGTTGGCGTATCGTTCGCTTTTCTGCTCTTCATGCAGAAGAAGGGCTTTGACCTCTGTTTTCGATGCGGCAATTTCGCTAGTCCGCGTCACTCATTTCTCCATCTGTCGTGAATCCTCATGCATTACCTTGAAGACGTGCCTGGTCCGGGATAGCCATCCCGGCGTTGAAAAGTATTCGTTTAATATTCCTACTTTCCACGGTCAGCGATATTGGCGAAGATACCACCATTCGAAGAATCGTTTCAGCCAGTGGAAGAGGGCCATATTCGGCATTACGATGTTGTTCTTCATAGTGCGCGCCACCAGCATCCCGCTGGTCTGGCTGTCGACGATGCAGAGCAGTTCCACCTTGAAGGTCTCTTTCGGCGTTTCGCCGTTGAATTCCGCCAGCAGGTTTTTTGCTGCGGCAACCGCTTGCAGGTCAGCCATGTGCGCCTGTTTGGGCATCCATTCCGGCCCCGGAAAACTGCCCGAGTCGCCAGCCACATAGACGCGCTGCAGGCCCTCGACCCGGCACTGGGCGTCCGCCTTGATCAACCCGCCCGGCGAGCGGGGCAGTTCGGTATTGTCGAACCACTGGTTGCCGGTCATGCCGGGCATGAAGAGGATCAGGTCGGCGTCAAAGGCGCCGCCTTCGGTGACCACACCGGAACGGGTGAACTCCACCATTTTATGCCCGAGCCGGGTCTCGATATCCCGCCGCTCCATCTCCCGCATCAGGCCGGCGACGGCCTTGGGGCCGAGCCGTTGACCGGGAGAAGCCGCCGGGGTGAAAAAGATCAGCTTGAACTTGTCGCGGCGCTTCTCGAGCCGTAACTGCCGGTCGATACCGAACAGGAACTCGAACATCGGACCGCCGCGCATGGCGCTGGGCTCCTTGGGATTGCCGGCGAAGCCAACGGCTATGACGCCACCCTCCATGGCCCTGAGGCGCTCACCGATCTTTATCGCGGCGGGGATGCCCTCGCAAGGTGTAATGGCGTGCTCGATGCCTGGCAATTTCTTGATAAAGCGCCCACCGGAAGCGATGATCAAGGCGTCGTTTTCGATCTCGCCCTCGCGGGTCTTCAACAGGCGGCCGTCGGCGCTGAGGCCACTGGCTTGCGCAGCGACATGCCTGACCTGCATGCGGGTGAAGAAGGGGGTCAGGGGGATGATGAGATCCCCGGGTTGGCGAATGCCCGAGGGGATCCAGATCGAACCGGGCAGATAGTGGAACTCCGCCTTAGGGCTGACGACCGTGATCTCGATCGACTTGTCCTGCGCCCGCAGGCTCCTGATGGCGGTCAGCGCGGCAAAACCGCTGCCTACGATAGTCACTCGCTGCATGCCCATACTCCAAGTTGTTTATTACCCGGCAATATCATCACCCATTCAAATCTCAGATAATTTTGAGTGGATGTCTGTTTAGAAACCCGTAGGTCACGTTGCGCAGCTACGTGACACCGCCGTTGAGTCAGGTAGCCGCTCCGCGCCAACCTGACCTACGACTGAACCCGGCAATATCGCTTAGTTTACACCAACAAGCAATACAAACGGTCGGCATGTCCGAGATTGTTTGCGCAGCAGGCGTTTACTGCTTCATGTATGACGAGTCGTGCTGAATCGAGTAAAAAACAGTCCTTACGAGATGGACGCAACAGATGGCGAGATAGCCTTCAACGGACGAGGGTGATTCGTCCGGGGTAATCTCAAAGACCAATAAGTTCTGCGTGAAGCCCCTGAAAGTGGGTAATGGACAACAGGTCTTTGCTGTTGACCAATTCGGGATTGTACTCCAGTAAGAACAAGTGGGGGTGTTTCTGGTCCACATGCACCGACACCACCCCATCCCGGCTGCGGAAGGCCTCTTCCAATTGAGCAAGACCGTCGGCATCCAATGTTTCATCCACATGCAGCGTGACATCCGCGAGATCGATGTTCATGATTTTCTCTCCTTCAAGTCGGTAAGCGCTGCACAATCGCTTCCGGTTTTTATTACCTTGCGGCTGTTGAATGGCCGGTTGTGTGCCGATAGCCCCTTTTATGGCGAGGCTACAACTAAAGAGAATAGTCGGAAAAACCGGGATTGCATCAATTCACCGGTTCAACCTTCATCCCCTCCTGGAGTTCGAGGAATCCCTTGGTGATGATTCGGTCGCCCTGCGCCAGGCCTTGGAGGATTTCTATCCTGTCTGCGATGCGCAGGCCGCTGTTGACGGCGATTCGTCTCGCCTGCCGTTCACTGTCCAGCCGGTAGACGTATTCTCCTTTGTTGTCCCGCTGCAGCGCGTTGAAGGGGATGGTGATGCGGGAGCGCTCAGCGGTCTTCAGCGTGACCCGGCAGAGTTGTCCTGAGCGAGCCCCTGCAGGCACCGGGTCGAGGGCCACTTCGACCAGGCCCATTCGGGTCCTCTCATCGAGTTCCGGGTGGATGCGTGCGATCCTGCCCGGGAAATGCCGTTCGCCGAGTCCGTCGATACGGACCGTGACGGGATCGCCGAGTTTGAGTTGCGGCAGCAGCAGGTCGGAAACCAGGATCCGGGTGACCAGGGAGTCGGGGTCGATCAGCGTCAGCAGATGGGTGTGGCGGGGGACGACGTCGCCGGGTTCGACCAGACGCTCGCTGACCAGGCCGGTGAACGGCGCCGTGATGCGCGTGTAACCCAGACGCGCCTGCAACATCCGTTGCTCCGCCTCGGCCACGCTGAGGTCGGTGCGGGCGCGCGCCAGCTCATCCTCGGAGACCGCCTTTCGCTTGGCCAATCCCTGCTGGCGCTTGAGATTGACGCCCATCTGTCGCGCGGTGGCGATGGCCTTCTCCAGTTCGGCCTTCAGCAACTCATCCTCCAGCCGGGCGATCAGCTCTCCCTGCTCGACCCGGTCGCCCTCGAAGGAAGGGAGTGCGGTTATGCGTCCCTCCTCCTGGTTGAAGATGCGCACCCTCTGGCGCGCCTTTAATGTGCCGTTACGCTCATGCTTCAAAGCCGATGCCTTGGCCTCGACCGTTTCGATGGCGACCAGGTGGACCTTGGGAGACGGCTTGTTTTGTGGTTCGGCGCCGTCGCTGCCTGACCCCGGGGAGCAGCCCATCGTCAGACAAAGGAGTATCGACCCGATCGTCACCCCCAGGGAGTCACACCCGCTCTTTCGCACGGTTCAATGCTGCCCGACAGGTCTGGGAGCTGCGCCGTTGGGGACATAGGGGTGGTAGTGTTTGATCTCGCGGCCGATATTGCGCTGCACCACCACGCCGATAATCTTAAACTCACCGTCGCTAAGCTCGATATCGGGATAGCCCGCTTTCAAGGCGACCAGCCGCTTGCCCGATCCGCCCTCTGAGACGTATTGACGGAACCAGCGCTCCCCTCGGGCCTCGGCCACCACGTAGGCGCCGGTGGCGCAGATCTCGGAGGGCTCGATGACGATGACGCATTTCTCCGGGAACTCGGGCGCCATGCTGTCATCCAGCACCTGCAGGGGATAGAGTTCGTTGTAACTGCAATCTTTGCTCATGACCACATTTGTTGGGGTTATACCGGATTCGATGAGGTTTCGTGCGCTTGAATATCCGGTGAAATTCAATGGCGCAGGCCTGTCTGAATTCCGCTAGAATCGCTGTTTCGCCGTCCACTCACCGCTCATATTAGTGTAGTGTCTCATATTGTTTGACGTTATCAGAGGCCCGCCAATGCCTCAAGTCGCCCGCAGGAAGTGCCCTTGGTGGGCCTCTGATATCAGCAATTAGTATGAGACAGTAGCATGGTTCATAACATCCGATCCCAGCCCCAGGTTCATAAGGACCGGCGCGATTTCCACAATTTGCGCAATATGCTGCCCTTTCTTTGGGAGTACCGGGGGCGGGCGCTGTTCGCCCTGGGGTGTCTGGTGCTGGCCAAGCTGGCGAATGTGGGCATCCCCCTGGTGTTGAAAGAGATCGTCGACAGCCTGGAGCGAGGGGACAAGACCCTGTTGGTGATGCCCCTGTTTCTGTTGCTGGGTTACGGCGCCCTGCGCCTTAGCAGTTCCCTGTTTAACGAGTTGCGCGATGCGGTCTTTGCCCGGGTCCGCTATCGGGCGATGCGCAACCTCTCCAGCCGGGTGCTGGCTCATCTGCACGAACTCTCGTTGCGGTTCCATCTGGAGCGCCAGACCGGCGCCATCAGCCGCGACCTTGAGCGGGGCACCCGCTCGGTCAGTACCATTCTCAACTACATGGTATTCAGCATTCTGCCGATGGTGGTGGAGTTCGGTCTGGTGGCAGCGGTGCTGCTGAGCCAGTATGACATCCTCTTCACCCTGGTCACCTTCGGAACGGTGGCGGTCTATGTGGGATTTACCCTGGCCGTCACCGAATGGCGCATGGAGTATCGCCATATCATGAACCGCCTCGACTCCCAAGCCAACAGTCAGGCCTTCGATAGCCTGATCAACTATGAGACAGTGAAATATTTCGGCAACGAACCACTGGAGTTGAAACGCTTCGATGAGACCCTCTCCCGCTGGGAAGGCAATGCCGTGAAGAGCCAGACCTCCATGTCGCTGCTCAACTCCGGTCAGGGCGGTATCATCGCCGTCGGCGTGACCCTGATCATGGTTCTGGCCGCCAACGGCGTTGTGACCGGGAGCATGTCCCTCGGCGATCTGGTGCTGGTCAACGCCTTTATGCTGCAGCTCTTTATTCCGCTCAATTTTCTCGGCATGGTCTACCGGCAGATCAAATACTCCCTGGCTGATATGGATCTGATCTTCAAACTGCTGGAAAGGGAGCCGGAGATCACCGATGCGCCGGATGCGAGGGCGTTGCGTCTGGACGGCGGCGAGGTGCGTTTTGAAAAGGTCGATTTCGCCTATCAGGCAGAGCGAGAGATTCTGCACGCAATCGATTTCACCATCCACGCCGGGGAGAAGGTGGCGGTGGTTGGCCATAGCGGGGCGGGTAAGTCCACCCTGTCGCGGCTGCTGTTCCGTTTCTATGACGTCAGCCGTGGGCGTGTCACCATCGATGGTCAGGATATACGCCAGGTCACCCGGCAAAGCCTGCGCTCGGCGATCGGCATCGTGCCGCAGGATACAGTGCTGTTCAACGATACCATTCTCTACAATCTGGCCTATGGGCGGCCCGGCGCCACGATGGAGGAGATCGAAGAAGCGGCGCGCATCGCCCATATCGTGGATTTCATCCAACAATTGCCGGAGGGTTACCAGACGGTGGTGGGAGAGCGGGGATTGAAACTCTCCGGGGGAGAGAAGCAGCGAGTCGCCATCGCCCGGGCAATGCTGAAACGGCCGCGGATCCTGGTCTTCGACGAAGCCACCTCCTCCCTCGACACCAAGACCGAGCAGGCGATACAGGAGACACTGCGGGAAGTGGCCAGAAACCATACCACCCTGGTGATCGCCCATCGCCTCTCCACCGTGGTGGATGCCGATCGCATCCTGGTGATGGAGCGGGGGCGGATTATGGAACAGGGCACCCATCCTGAGCTGCTGGCGGCAGCGGGTCTCTACCGGCAGATGTGGCAACTGCAGCAGAAAGAGGAGCAGGACCCGGCATGAAGGTCTACCTGGTCGGCGGCGCCGTGCGGGACCGGTTGCTCGATCTACCGGTCGTTGAACGGGACTGGGTGGTGGTGGGGGCCACCCCGGATGAGATGCTGACCGAGGGCTTTCGCCGGGTCGAAGGCGACTTTCCGGTCTTTCTCCATCCACAGACCGGCGATGAATACGCCCTGGCCCGCACTGAGGTCAAGAGCGGTCCCGGCTATCAGGGTTTCCAGGTCGAATGTGGCCCCGATATCCGCCTGCAACAGGATCTGCTGCGGCGCGATCTGACCATCAACGCCCTGGCCATGGATGAGGCTGGCAATCTGATCGATGTTTGTCACGGAGAGGACGATCTGCGCGAGGGGTTGCTTCGTCATATCACCCCGGCCTTTATCGAAGACCCGGTCCGGCTGCTGCGCATCGCCCGCTTCGCCGCCAAGTTGGGGCGATGGGGCTTCCGGGTGGCCCACGGCACCCACCGGCTGATGAAAGCGATGGCCGCCTCTGAGGATCTGATGAGCTTGACGTCTGAGAGGATCTGGCGGGAGATGGGCAGGGCCTTGGCGGAGCCCCAACCCTGGCGTTTCTTCGAACTGCTCCACGGCTGTGGCGCACTGCAGCGATTGCTGCCCGATGTGGCAGCCGGGATGGGGGTTGCAGCCGGTCACGGCAAGGGGGAATCGGTAGCCGTCATGTCGGCACTCAAGCGGGCCGTTGCTGTCACAGAGGATAGCGCGGTTCGCGGTGCGGCGGCGTTGTTCGAGGCGGCCCGTCAACAGCGGGATCCCGGTCTGTGGATGGCGAACCTGCGCCTCGACAAAGCGGTGCGTCTGTTGCTGAATGACTTGTTGTACTTCAATCGCCAAACCCTCGACAGGGGTCGGGCGGCGCCGCTGCTGAAACTGGCCATGCGGCTTAAGCCGCAGCAACAGCCCGAGCGCTTTCGGCGTTTTCTCCAGGCATCCCGCGGACTTTGGCCTGAGCTGATGACCAGGCTGGCGCCGCGCCTCGAACTGGCGGGTGAGATCGTTGCGGCCGGCGCGCCGGCCGAGCTGACCGGCTCCCCCTTGGAAGGCCAGGCGCTGGGGCAGGCGATTCAGGCCTGGCGAGTGGCCCGCCTGGAAGAGGCGCTGCGCGCCATGGAGGCATCGAACTGACCCGGTTTTGAGGTTCGTGATAGAGTCCGCGTATGCAAATCGAAGAGAAACAGCTGCCGATGAACAATGGCTCCGGCGCCGGGGAGGAGGTGACACATCCCCATGGCTGGCAGGCTTGGCTGGAGGGCCTGATCGATCCCAGGCACTGGCCCAGTCTGCGGATCCTGTTTACCGGCAATCTCCTGCTTCCGATCCTGGTACTCGGGGTGAGTCTGCTGGTCTGTCTCACCGCCACGCTGCTGTTGATCGGTGAGCCGGGGGGGCGTTCCACGGTGCAGGTCGTGCTGGCGCTGGCAGTCTCCCTGGCGCTGTTTTCCCTGCTGCTGGTGTTGATACGCCTGCGCAGCCAGCTGCTGCGTCCCCTGGCTTCCCTGGAGCAGACGGTGAACCATGTCTGTCAGGGAGAGCCGGTTGCCAGCAATGACTATGAGCAGACCGGCGTGCTCAGCGGTATGGCGCGGGATATCGACAGCCTTAGCGAGGAGCTGACTGATATCTACGAAGATATGGAGGTCAGGGTGGCTCGCCAGACCTGGCGATTGGCGCAGAAGACCACTTCTCTGCAGGTGCTTTACGATGTCGCCGCCGGCATCAACCGGTCGGAAAACCTGGATGAGTTGCTGTTGGAGTACATGGGGGTCTTTAAACGCATGGTCAATGCCCGCTCCGCCACCGTCCATCTGGTGCTGCCCGACGACAAGGTGCGGCAGGTAGGCTGCATCGACCAGGACGGCAAGCTCTACAATGAGCAGGAGATGTTGCCGATCAGGCTCTGCCAATGCGGCATCGCCCTCTCTCCGGGGGATATTCTCTGCGGCCAGGACTCCCGGCTCTGTTCCAGCAGGAATAAGCGGCGCATGTTCGGCGTCGACGAGGTGGAGCGGGTCTCGGTGCCGATGTGGTATCACGGGGATGTGCTCGGTTTCTATCACCTGTATGTGGATAAGCCGGGTATCTATGACGGGCGAGAGGATGTTCTCGATATCCTCAACACCATCGGCAGTCATCTTGGGATGGCGGTGGCCAAGCAGCGATCAGACTCAGAGGCGCGCCGGCTGTCGATTGTCGAGGAGCGCGCCTCCCTGGCCCACGAACTGCACGACTCCCTGGCGCAGACCTTGGCCAGTCTGCGGTTTCAGATATGCATGCTGGAGGAGACGCTGCAGAACGGCCGCGCATCCGGGCGGGCGCAGCAGGAGGCGCGGCGTATCCACAACGGCGTGGATGAGGCGCATGGCGAGTTGCGAGAGTTGATCAACAGCTTCCGTGCGCCGCTGGATCAGCGGGGTCTGGTGCCGGCCCTGGGCAAACTGGTGGAGCGCTTCAATCAGGAGACGGAGATCCAGGCCTTTTTCCAACCCGATTGCATCAAGACCGATCTTACCACCAACCAGGAGATGCAGGCCCTGCGTATCGTTCAGGAGTCCCTGGCGAATATCCGCAAGCACGCCAAGGCCCATACCGTGAGGGTATTGCTGCGTTGCCGCGGTTCGGGCAGGTATCTTATCCTGGTGGAGGATGACGGCGTCGGTTTCGAAGGCGCCGCCCCACAGGGCAGTCCCGGTGAACACATCGGTCTGTCGATTATGGAGGAACGCGCCAGGCGGGTCGGGGGTGAGTTGTCGATAGAGAGCGAGCCCGGCGAGGGGACCCGGGTCGAACTGATGATTCGCAATCCCAAAAGCGAAGCGCCTTTACAGAGGTAAAACAGATATGCGGGTATTGCTGATAGATGATCATGCCCTGTTTCGCATCGGCCTTCAGGAGTTGCTGGAGCGCCGAGGAATCGAGGTGATCGCCATCGGTGACTGCCTGAAGGGAATAGAGACCGTGGCTCATGAGCGGCCTGACGTGGTGCTGCTCGATATGCGCATGCCCGATATGACCGGCACCGAGGTGCTGACGGTGTTGCGAAAACACTACCCGGAGATGCCGATCAGTATGCTCACCACCAGCCGCGAGGAGTCGGATGTCATCGACGCCTTGCAGCAAGGAGCCCAGGGTTATCTCCTCAAGGACATGGAGCCGGATGAGTTGATCGACGCCCTGCAGCAGATCAAGCAGGGCCAAACCGTGGTCGCCAAGGAGTTGACCGGTATTTTGGCCAAGGCAGTGCAAGGGGAGCGTCACAGCACCAGCAAAACGGCCTCGTCGCTGGACGATCTCACCCCCCGTGAGCGAGAGATTCTCTGCCACCTGGCCGATGGTCAGAGCAACAAGGTGATTGCCCGCAATCTGGGGATTTCGGACGGCACGGTGAAGCTGCACGTGAAGGCTATCCTGCGCAAGCTCGAGGTCCATTCCAGGGTCGAGGCAGCAGTGATCGCCGTCGAACAGAACCTCTGTTCCCGGGGCGCGCCAGAGAGAACGGTTGATCGTTAGTTACAACTCAAGTTTCGGAGTTCATCTTGTTCCCATGTTCTACGAGTTTCGTAGGGTGCGGCCCTGCCGCACCGTAACTTGAAGCCCTGGAACCCAAGGTATTGGGTCAGGGGGCCGCGAAGTGAAGAAATCCGTCATAGCAAACAGGAGCGCAACCCAGCATGGTGCGGCAGGGCCGCACCCTACGCCCTGTTCACATTGTGCGTTCCCACATAGAACATGGGAACGCGTTAAATTTGAACTCCGAAACTTGAGTTACAATACACTATACTTGATGAAAAATTTTTTAACTCTGATAAGCGATTGTCTCGGCGATGTCGGGGAGATCATGCCCTGGGATCTCGATGAGCGGCTGGAAGCCAACCCGGATCTGCTGATCGTCGACGTGCGCGAACCCTATGAGTATGACGCAATGCATATCGAGGGTTCCCTTCTCGTTCCCCGGGGCATCCTGGAATCCGCCTGCGAATGGGACTATGAAGAGACCATTCCCGAACTGGTCAAGGCGCGGGAGCGTGAGGTGGTGGTGGTCTGCCGTTCCGGTTATCGCAGCGTGTTGGCCGCCTCCTCCATGAAAAAGCTGGGTTTTCAGCATGTCGTCTCCCTCAAAACAGGCCTGCGGGGTTGGAATGACTATGAGCAACCCCTGGTGGACAAAGCCGGCAAGCCGGTCGAGGTCGAGCAGGCGGACGACTACTTCACCCCCAAACTGCGCCCGGATCAGCTCAGCCCGAAGCCCTAGATGAGCTGTTTTAAACAGTCCGCAAATGAACGCAAATAAACGCTAATGTGGCAACAAGCTTGAGGAGAGCCGTAGGGTGCGGCCCTGCCGCACCATCAGCGTGTCGGATCAAACGGAAAGATGGTTAATCGCGTTGTGTGCAGTCTCAATGGAGCATGGATCTGTAGACGCTATTCGGTGCGGCAGGGCCGCACCCTACCACTCCCCCCCTCCCAACATATAGCGAAATTCGCGTTCATTTGCGGGCATGAATCTAAAACCTTACAGCTTCGAATGACGGCCTGGGAATGATTCAAAAATCAACCGGCGAAGTGGCGCCCTGTTCGGAGTGGGGCGGGGCCTCATACCAGGCTAGCTTTTCTTGTAGATTCACCACCCGGCCGACAATGATCAGGGTCGGCGGCTTGGGCCGTTCTCTCTCGACCACATCAAGAATGTTGTCCAAGGTGCCGGTAAAGACTCGTTGCATGTGGGTGGTGCCCTGTTGGATCAAGGCGATCGGCATATCCGCCTGCACACCGTGGTTTCGCAATTCCTTGCAGATCACGGGCAGGCCGACCAGGCCCATGTAGAAGACAATGGTCTGATGCGGCTGGGCCAGCATCTCCCAATTCAGGTTGATGCTGCCGTCTTTGAGGTGACCGGTGACAAAGGTCACTGATTGGGCGTAGTCGCGGTGAGTGAGGGGAATGCCGGCATAGGAGGCGCACCCGGCAGCGGCGGTAATGCCTGGGATGACCTGGAAGGGAACCCCCTCCGCTGCCAGGGTGTCGATCTCCTCGCCGCCTCTGCCGAAGATGAAAGGGTCTCCTCCCTTGAGACGCAGCACTCGCTTTCCCTGCTTGGCCAGCTTGGCCAAGAGTTGGTTGATCTCCTCCTGGCGCATGGCGTGCTTATCCCGCTCCTTGCCCACATAGATATGCTCCGCCTCGTGACGGGTCATCTCCAGGATGGGTTTGGCCACCAGCCGGTCATACACCACCACGTCCGCCTGTTGCATCAGGCGCAGGGCGCGAAAGGTCAGCAGGTCGGGATCGCCGGGGCCGGCGCCGACCAGATAGACCTCGCCCGTCTCCTCGCTCAGCCTGGGATTGGCCAGGGCCTGCTCCATCAGCCGGTCGGCTTCGTCGTCGTGGCCGGAGAAGACCCTCTCGGCGACCCCGCCCTGTAACACTCGATCCCAGAACAGACGCCGGTCGGCGGGGTTGGTAAAGCGATCCTTCACGCGCTGGCGAAAGCGGTTGCAGAGATTCGCCAGACGTCCGTATCCGGCCGGAATCAGTGATTCCAGCCGGGAACGGATCAGGCGGGCCAGCACCGGCGATGCACCGCCGGTGGAGATCGCCGCGACCACTGGGGAGCGGTCGATGACAGAGGGGACGATGAAGCTGCAGAGCGCCGGCTGGTCGACCACATTGACCGGGATACGCAATGCATCGGCCAGTTCGGATATCCGGCGATTGACTGCGCTGCTGTCGGTTGCGGCGATAACCAGGTGGCAGCCTGTCAGATCCTCATCCTGGAACTCCCTTGGCTGATGGGTGAATCGGCCCATGTCACGCCAAGTGGTGAGATTGTGGTTCAGATCCGGGGACACCAGGATTACATCGGCGCCGGATTTGAGTAACAGCGCGGTTTTGCGCTCGGCAACGGCCCCCCCTCCAACAACCAGGCAGGGTCTGTTTTTAATATTGAGAAAGATGGGAAAAAAGTCCATATAAACAACCGGATAATTTGAAATAAGTCAGGTTTCGACAGGGCTGATGGGACTCTATCATGAGTCAATCACCCTGAAAAACCTAAGGGTTTACAAGGTAATTCAGCTTGCAATATTTAAACACATTAATATACTAATACACCTTGGTTTTCATTTTTGAGGCGGCCCTGTCGTGATGATAAAGGAAATTGACGCTGGTGATCTCCAGAACCGCATCGTCGAAGGCGATGAATACCTGCTGCTCGATATTCGTAGCGCGGGTGAACTGGTTCAGGGCGTGTTGCCCGATGCGGAGCATCTGCCGATGCACCTTTTACCCTTGCGCATGAGCGAGTTGCCGAAAGACAAAGACGTCATCCTCTACTGTCACAGTGGGGCGCGCTCCTATCATGCCTGCGCCTATCTGACGCAGCAGGGCTTCGCTAACGTCATCAACCTGCGCGGCGGTATTCTCAACTGGGCAAGATCCGGTTACCAGCTGGCTGCCAGGTTGGCGAGTTAAGGATTTTATCGGTCGGTGACTATCGATAGGGATAGCACGGATTTCAGCGGTACCCAGGCAGTGACCCTGCTTGCGTTTGTAGGGCGCATGACATATAAAGGTCCGTCTGATTTTTCCACACATACCTAATACATTGATATATAGCTGGAGGTCATACCATGGCAGATTTCGATCAAGAACTTGACGCAAGCGGACTCAACTGCCCTCTGCCGATTCTGCGGGCGAAGAAAACCCTGAATGGTATGGAATCCGGAAAAATTCTCCACATCATTGCTACCGATCCAGGTTCAGTGAAGGATTTCGAGGCCTTTGCCAACCAGACCGGGAATGAGCTGATGGAATCCAAGGAAGTCGGCGGTAAATTTGAATTTCTGATCAAGAAGGTCTGATCGACCGCCTGATCGGAACTTTTTTTGGAGACGATATCGATGTCAGACGAAAAAAAGTTAGCCATTATTGCCACTAAAGGGTCGCTCGACTGGGCCTATCCTCCCTTTATTCTGGCTTCCACCGCAGCCGCATTGGGTTATGAAACCGAAATTTTCTTCACTTTTTACGGTTTGCAGTTGCTGAAAAAGAACCTTGACCTGGAGGTTACTCCCTTGGGCAATCCGGGGATGCCGATGCCGATGGGCATGGATAAGTGGTTTCCGGTGCTGGGCCTGGCGCTGCCTGGCATGCAGGGCATGATGACCGGGATGATGAAGAAAAAGATGGCCTCCAAGGGCATTGCCGATCTGGCGGAGTTGCGCGAGCTCTGCCAGGAAGCCGAAGTCAAATTGATCGCCTGTCAAATGACCGTTGATCTGTTTGAGATGAATACCACTGAATTCATCGATGGCATCGAATATGCGGGCGCCGCCCGTTTTTTTGAATTCGCCGGTCAAAGCGATATCTGCCTTTACATCTAACCCGTTGTAAATGCAGTCACGGCGCCGCCCCACAAGGGCGGCGTTTTTTTTGAGGTCGATGGTTACATGAAGTGCTTGGTCACGCCGAATCCCAGCAGATGGACACTGGAGTCATAGCTGCCATTGACTGCGGTGGTGCCGTTCAACTCCTCTCCCGCTACAGCGGACCTCGGGCTGTCGATGGTCCGTTCGTCGAATTTCACATACATGTATCCGGCATCGATGGTCCAGCCGCCGCTCAGCGTATGACCTATCCCCAGGCTGAAAAGCTGGCGGTCGGCGTCGGGCACTCTTGGACTGAAATATTTATCCCCCTGAGGGGTTTCGTCATAGGTATAACCTACCCGCAACTGGGTCGCCTCGCTAAAGTCATAGGTAGCGCCGAGGCGATAGGCGTTGGCGTTATCGAAGGCGTTTATGCTGGTGAAAATGGTGGAGCCGAACTCCTCGTTTTTAACCACCAGGGTATCAAAGGTGTTCCACCCGGTCCGTGTATAGTCGAATTCAATGGCGAGCTTGTCGGTGGTCTGATTGCGCACCCCGATCTGCAGTCTCCAGGGCAGCTCAAGGGTTGCCGTGACATTGTCTGAAAGATTCGCCGGGAGCACGCCGCCCTCGTCTTTGAGGGTGCCCTCGGCCTTGATCTTGGAGGAGGAGTGGTAGCTGCCGCCGAAACTCCAGTTATCCACAACCAACAGAGCGCCGAGGTTGAAACCGACGCTACGGCCGTCGCCTTCGAGATTGAAGTTGGGATAGGTGGACATGTTGTTCAATTTACTGCTGAAAATGACCTCTCTCATCCAGTAATAATCGACACCGAAGGAGAGACTGGCCTGCTGGTTAACCTTGAAGGCCGCACTGGGACTGAACGCCACAATCTCCAGCTTGGTTTGGGTCGGGATGAATGAACCGACGGGATATTGGTCGTCAAAGGTCTCCAATGCCCAATCGGTCTCGAGCCCGAAGGGGGCATTGATTGAAATACCCAGCGCCCACTCTTCGCTGAGCTGGTCATGTGCTGTGAGTACGGGGATGGCCACCACATCGTTGCCGTCGCTGTCGATATTGCCTGATCCCGTATCGACACTCAGGTCGGGCTTCACCAATATCACGCCGGCAGCGGCGGAGCTACCCTCATGGAATGACATCGCGGCCGGGTTATAGGCAATGGCGCCCAAGGAATCGGGATTTGCCACCATGGCGTTGGATGTGGCCAGTCCAGTGATATTAAGCTCCGGGATGGCAAAACCGGATGCCTGGGCAGACTGATTCAGTGCGACGAGCGTCGAACCACAAATCAGCGCCAGACAAGAGCTTCGAAAGTGGGTGTGTTGATGCATGCAGTCCTCCATCGAGTTGCTGTTGTTTTTGTCCAGACTCGTTTCGCATTGCTCGACCTCATGGGAAGCGATCCGACAGCCGAGCGACTTCCAAGCCGGTTCGCTTGCAATAAGTCGGGTCAGTGTGTCATTGAGTCTAGTGGACAGGTTGCAAATTACCACAATCGGTTCAGAGTTAAAAAACTTCGTCGACGGCATTGTTGATCGCCGTTCCCTCACACCAGGGGTTTGTGGTATAAAAAGCGCTTATCCTCATAAAGAACAACTGATTAGGCAGCTTTAACCTATGGCGGATCGAAGATTACAGGTTTTTCATACGGTTGCACGTCTTTTGAGTTTTACCAAGGCCGCTGAATCCTTGCACATGACCCAACCGGCGGTAACTTTCCAGGTTCGTCAGTTGGAAGAGTATTTCAACACCCGACTGTTCGATCGCACCCACAACCGCATCAGCCTGACCGAAGCGGGCGAGCGGGTCTACGGCTATGCAGACAGGATATTCGACCTGTATACGGACATGGAAAACTCGGTGCGGGAGATGACCGGGGAGATCCGGGGTGCGCTGACCATTGGCGCCAGCACCACGATCGCGGAGTATATGCTGCCTTCCCTGTTGGGGGATTTCGGTGCCCGGTATCCCGAGGTCACCATCCATCTGCGGGTTTCTAACTCGGAAGGGATCGTCTCGATGGTGGAGAATAACACCATCGATCTAGGGGTCGTCGAGGCCCCGGTCGGGAATAAGAATCTGGTGGTTGAGGTGTGCCGACGGGATCAGCTGGTGGCGATCGTGCCGCCTAACCATGACCTGGCGGACCAAGAGTCCCTGAATATCGAGCAGTTGCTTAAGTATCCCTTTATCTGTCGTGAAGAAGGGTCGGGGACCCGAGAGGTGATCAATGAGTACCTGGGCAACTATTGTGATTCACCCTTGAATATATCCATGGAGCTGGGCAGTCCCGAGGCGGTAAAGGGTGCGGTCGAGGCCGGGATGGGCGTTTCGGTGGTCTCCCGTGCGACGATTCAGAAAGAGCTTAAGTTGGATACCCTGAGGGCGGTCAATCTTGTGCCTAAGCTGGAGCGGCCCTTCTCCTTTGTCCATCAGAAGCAGAAATTCCGATTGCGCGCCATGGAGGAGTTGCTCGATTTTGCCAGGGGATATTGCGAACTCCATGCTACGGAGCAGCTCTAGTGTACCTCGTCATAGATACTGTAACATTCAGAGTCAGCCACATACGCCGGGACGCCCCGATGGAAGCGCCCGGGAGCTAGGTCTTGCACATCGTCAGCGGACAGCAAGGCCTCGATTCAGATCAGCGGAAGCTACTGGATCTCTACACCCGGCTGGATCCGCAGGACCGGCGCACCCTGTGCTCTTTTGCTGCCTTCCTGGCCGGCCAGGATTCGTCAGTCGGTGGCCGGGAGGATGCGATCGTGCATCAACCCGCGCCGATGGAACGGCCCCGCCCGGAGTCCGTGGTGAAGGCGATCAAACGCCTCTCCGCCAGCTATCACATGTTGCAGAGAGAGAAATTGCTCGACGAGACCTCTTCGCTGATGATGTCCCATGTGATGCAGGGAAGGGAAGCGGAATCGGTGATCGATGAACTGGAGGCGCTGTTCGCCAAGCACTACCAAGATTACCTGGTGTCTGTCCGGAAACGCTGAAACGATTGTGTAATGGTGATCGTATCCATCGGCTCATTGCAAGTTGAGGTTTTCAACTAGGTTGATCCCATGCAGGCCATAACCAACTGGTTTAAAAGATATTTTTCTGACCCGCAGATCGTTTTTCTGACTCTCTTTCTAGTGCTTTTCTTTGGTGTCGTCATCACCATGGGGGATATGCTCGCCCCGGTCTTGGCAAGCATTGTGGTGGCCTATCTGCTGGAGGGGATCGTGGCTCAGTTGGAGAAACGCTCCTGGCCCAGATCGATTTCGGTGGTGCTGGTGTTCATCTTGTTTCTGCTGTTTGTGGCGCTTGTCCTGCTGGGACTTCTGCCCTTGCTGTCGCGTCAGGTGACCGATTTTCTGCAACAGTTACCCACCATGATCGCCATGGGTCAGCAGGCGCTGATGCAGCTACCCGAGCGCTATCCGGATCTGATCCCTCAGGATCAGGTGGACCAGTTGATCAGGCAGATTCGCAATGAGATCGCATCTTTTGCCCAGCAGGCGGTCTCTTGGTCGCTGGCATCGGTGGTGGGCGTCATCACCCTGGTGGTGTACCTCATTCTGATGCCGTTATTGGTGTTCTTTTTTCTTAAGGACAAGAAGCTCATCATCGGCTGGTTCGTGGATTATCTTCCCAGGCATCGGCGATTCGCCGGCACGGTGTGGAGGGATGTCGACAAGCAGATCGCCAACTATGTGCGGGGCAAGTTCTGGGAGATCATAACCGTCTGGGCTGTCAGTTTCATCACCTTCTCCCTGCTGGGGCTGAATTATGCGCTCCTGCTCGCGGTCATGGTGGGGCTGTCGGTGATCATTCCCTACATCGGTGCTGCCGTTGTCACCATCCCGGTGCTCTTTATCGCCTGGTTTCAATGGGGCTGGTCATCGGATTTCGCCTGGCTTGCCTCGGCCTACTTCGTCATCCAGACCCTGGACGGGAATGTGTTGGTGCCGTTGCTGTTTTCCGAGGTGGTCAACCTGCATCCGGTGGCGATTATCGTTGCAATTCTGGTATTTGGCGGTTTTTGGGGGTTCTGGGGGGTGTTTTTCGCCATCCCCCTGGCCACCCTGGTGCAGGCGGTGCTCGCCGCCTGGCCGAAGAATACCCAGGAGGATGCCGTCGACAGTGCTTGAAAGCGTACTAGTCGGAAAAAAACTCTCGCAAAGACGCAAAGATCGCCAAGAAAAAATAAATATGTTAAAAAACAATATGTTATAACTTTGCGATCTTTGCGTCTTTGCGAGAGAAATTGTCTTGGCTAGGCCATCCTAATCCTGCCGTTGGCCGGTCGGGAATCGTCTTTATCGATAACAAGCCAAGCGGACCGGTGCAGCCGAATCCCATCTGACAGATGGGTCCGGCTGGGGGAAGGTCTAAGGTTCAAGCCGTTTTCTTGGTATTGATTCCCAGCATCGTCCAGAGTGGGCAAAAAGAGACAAGACCTGTGATCAGGGGGATAGCGCCAATGGCGCCCCACCAGTTGATCGGGTCGCTCAGCAGAAATCCCCAGGCGAGAATGGCCACTCCCGCGATAATCCGAATAATCCGCTCGATATTACCAACATTCTGAGTCATGGTTTTCTCCTTAGTCAGTGTTCTTCCATAAACAGCAGGTTATAACGCAAGGCCCGCAAAGAAACGCAATGAACGCAAAGCCAATTGATAGATAGACATTTTTTTGTCCTTTGCATTTCACGGCGTATCTTTATTCAGTGAGAAGTCGGTGAAGGCCGCTCCGGCGCCGACTCGACAGGGAGGGAGAATACTCGCTGTCGTGGGAGGTGTATGTGACTAAGTCACATTATTCAGCGCTTTTCTCCATCAGCTGCAGCCTGTTGAGGATCCGTATCTTGCCTCGGGCGACTGATATCATCTTTTGCTGCTCAAAATCCTTCAGAATCCGGCTGACCACTTCACGGGACGTTCCCAGGTCGGATGCAATCGCCTGATGGGTCGCTTGCATGCGATTTTCGGTGGCTTCGGTGCGTTGCAACAGGTAGGTCGCAAGTCGTCGGTCGACGCGGCGAAAGGCGATCTCTTCGACAATGCTGATTACGTCACTGAGCCTGTCGTTGACGAGACTGAAAAGATAATTTCTCCAGGCAGGCGCCTCGTCCGCCCAGCGCATTACGTCAGCGGTGTTGACTATCAATGCCTCAATGGCCTGTTCACAGACAGCGAAGGCGGGAAAGGGCTTGCCGTTCATGATACAGGATGCGGTAAGGATGCAGCTTTCACCCGGACCGATACGGTAGAGGGTGATTTCCCTGCCGCTCTCACCGATCTTGTAGACGCGCGCCATGCCTTCGATGACCAGTGCCAGATGGCTGCATTGCATCCCTTGCTGACAGATGGGTTGGGAAGGCTTGAGCGTGATTTTGGCCGTGCTGTTGAAGAAACGCCGTACGAAATCCGCATCGGCGTTTCGTAAGAAACGGAATTGGCGGGAGAGCTTGCTGATTGTGGTCGGATCTGAAATCAAGGCTATCACATGCGATGGAGACGGATGATTCGTTTGACAGCTTCAGGTTATTAACCCGGCACCCTAATAGGTTGCGTTCAGGACTTCAAGCCTGCCCTTGATCAAGGCGTGGCTCGCCGGCAAGGGTGATGCCCTTGGCAAGAGCCACAACGCCGGGCAAGGGCAGGCTTGAAGCCCCTAACATTTTAATTTTCTTAAGGCAGGCACACAGCGGCTGAACGCAACCTATCAGGGTGCCGGGTTAATAGTACGATATTTAGTGATCTTAACCGTTTCCTTGGGCGCCGGTGACAGGATTTGTTACATCGCCGGATTGCCGGTGTCAGGAGATATGAGGCAGTGGCGGGTGTGATGTGCTAATTTAGAGAGATATTTTGCGGGTTAAGTCCCTGGCGATCAGGCATGGCAGATCCAAACGAAGAAGCGGTAAAAATAAAAAGAGAAAGGGTGCGTCTGCTTTACGCGAACGGTACGACCCTTATTATTGCGAATTGCATTGCCGGACTGATCTTTTTCTATCTGAATCGGGCCTGGGAGTACCCTCTGGGTGTGCTATGGGGCGGGCTGCTGGCCACCGTTCTCCTTGCCCAGACCATTCTTGCGATATTTGTCAGGAACATCTCCCTGGTTCGTCTGCAGTTCTGGCGCTATGCCCTGCTGCCTGGTGTGCTCCTGTTGGGATTGCTTTGGGCGGCGGCGCTGATTCATCTCCTGCTACTTCCGTCCAATACCGAATTCCTGGTGATCGATCTGGTATTGATCGGCACGGTGTTTCTGCTTACGGCCCTGCTGCTGACCGTCGATACCTTTTTTAGCATCATCTTTATCCTGGCCGCGTTGTTCTTGGTCGTGCTCAGCCTCTCGGGTGACAGGGAAGGGGTCTCTACGGAGTTTGTGGCTGGTTTGATCGCTTACGCCTTGGCGCTGCTGATTTTATCCGCCTGGATGACGGTGTATCAACAGGGCTATCTGTTGATCGCTGCCAACCGGGTGCTGCTGCATGAGCGCATGGTCGCCTCAGAGACGGAACTCAGCGAAATGAGAAACCGCCTGATCGTCGAAAATGACCAGCGGCAATCGGTGGAGCAGGAGCTGTTTCTGGCCAAGGAGGCGGCCGAGAGCGCCAACCTCGCCAAGTCGGAGTTCCTGGCCACCATGAGTCATGAGATCAGGACGCCTCTCAACGGCATATTGCCGATCCTGGAAATGCTGCTGGAGACGAAGCTCGATAGTGAACAGAAACAGTTCGTCACCACCGCGTTGAACTCATCTCAGATCCTGCTCAGCATCATTAATGACATCCTCGACTTTTCCAAGATTGAGGCGGGTAAGCTGGATTTGGAGTTTATCGATGTCAACCTGCTGAATACCGTTGAACAGGTCACCTCATTGATGAAGAATGCGGCAGACCGCCGTGGTTTGAAACTCAACTATAAGATAGATCAGGATGTACCCCGGTCGGTGCGCGGGGATCCGATTCGCCTGCGTCAGGTATTGACCAATCTGGTCAGCAATGCCGTCAAATTTACCGAGCATGGCGAGGTTACCGTCGAACTCTCCAGTCGCCAGACCACGCGTACCGAGGTCGAGTTGCTGTTTGCCGTCAGGGATAGCGGCATAGGCATGTCTGACGAGCAGGTGCAACGCCTTTTCGAGCCGTTTTCACAGGCCGATGCCTCGACGACGCGCAAGCACGGCGGAACAGGCCTGGGACTGGTGATCTGTAAACGCCTTACGGTACTGATGGGCGGGAATATCGGCGTCAAGTCTCAAGTGGGGCAGGGCTCCTATTTCTGGTTTATTCTACCGATGCGGAAATCGCTCCAGGAGATCCCTTCCAGCAGACGCAATCTGCAGGATATCCGTACCTTGCTGCTGGCTTCACAAAGCTCTCCGGATGTTGCCGTACTCGCCAATTCCTTGAAAGAACTGGGTATGTTGCTGGAGGTGACCGATGATCAGTATGATGCGCTCAGCAAGCTGAAATCATCGGCCAATCTCGGGGCAAGCTGGCGCTATGAGTTGATTATCATCGATGCCAACCTGGCGAGTGTCAATCTTCTGCAGACCGTCAATTCCGCACGCGCCATCGCCCATATGCGCGATGTCCAGGTGTTGGCCATCAATATTCCGATCGAGAGTGTCGAGATGCTGGAAAAACTAGGCGTCGAGTGCATCAGTGGCAGTGGCCGGAGCAAGGAGGTCAAGCAACGCTTATGGCGAATGTTCGATGTGGAACAGGGTTCCGCCGCGCATACCATCCCCGAAGAAGAGCCGATTCCACGCCTGCCTGATGACCATCTCAACTGGCTCGACAAGCAGGGTGGGATGGAGTCGCCGCCGGGCGCCAGTCGGGCGGAGGAAGAACAGGTAAAGGATCGGCACACCAAACTTGCCGGCCGGGTGCTGGTGGTCGAGGATAATCCGGTCAATCAGGCCGTGGTCAAGAAGATGCTGGAAAAGGCGGGACTGTCGCCGATCACCGCCAATGATGGCATCGAGGCAATGGAAGCCCTGCATGGAGAGCAGTTCGACGTGGTGTTGATGGACTGCCAGATGCCGCGCATGGATGGCTATGAAGCCACAGAGGCAATCAGGGATAGAGAGGTGAAACAGGGCTTGATGCGCACCCCGGTGATTGCGATGACGGCAAATGCCATGTCGGGTGACCGTGAACGCTGTCTGATGGTTGGCATGGACGACTATCTCTCGAAGCCCGTCAAGCCGGCCCAATTGGAAAATATGCTCCGCCAATGGTTGCCCATGGAGGAGATGATTAGCCAGAGTGAGGATGATACCCTAACAGTCGAAAGCAGCCATCAGCAGGCGTTAACGGCTGATATCGACAATTCAAGCGAGACTTTGGTTGGTATGGGAGACTCAGGCATGTCTGCAGGTGGCATGATCGATCATAGTGTGTTGGAAGAGTTGTATGAAATCATGGAAGATGACTTCGTCTCCGTGCTGGAGAGCTATCTGACGAGCGCCCCGGGTTTGATGCATGCCATTCGGGATGCGGTGAAAGAGAGGGACATGGATGCGCTGGTCAAGTCGGCGCATCCCCTGAAATCGAGCAGCGCCAACGTGGGCGCCATGGAACTCTCCATTCTTGCCAGGGAGTTGGAGTTCAAGGGACGCCAGCGGGAAGCCGATGGACTGGTCAACAGTTACAACCATGCCGCCGATATCTATCGGCGGACGATTGCTGAACTCCGGGCCATCGTGGACAGGGGCAGCATCCATTGATCCAGGGCCTGTTAACACGAATCGGATTGCCACTGCTGCGCCTGAAAAAGCCCCCTGGCTGGCCCAAAGGGTGCGCCCCACATCATCCAATGCGGCGTTGCAGTCCTTGAAAAGGGCATGCCATTCCCTGCGGACTGCGCCTTGCCTTGGATGATGTGGGGCACACTGCATCCTAAGTTATCAGGTTGACGGAGTACTAGGTTCATAGATGTTCAGAGGCGTAATCCGCCAGCCGCGAACGCTCGCCTCGTTGGAGGGTGATGTGGCCGCTGTGTGGCCAGCCCTTGAACCGGTCCACGCCATAGGTGAGTCCTGAGGTGGTCTCCGTCAGATAGGGGGTGTCGATCTGCGCCACATTCCCCAGGCAGACGACCTTGGTGCCGGGACCGGCGCGGGTGATCAGGGTTTTCATCTGCTTCGGGGTCAGATTCTGCGCTTCGTCGAGGATGATGTACTTGTTCAGAAAAGTCCGGCCACGCATGAAGTTCAACGAGTGGATGTGGATTCTGCTGCGAAGCAGATCTTCGGTGGCGGCCCTGCCCCATTCGCCGCCTTCGGTCTGGGTCAGGACTTCCAGATTATCCATCAGCGCGCCCATCCAAGGCGTCATTTTCTCTTCCTCGGTGCCGGGCAGGAAACCGATATCCTCCCCGACGGGAACGGTGACCCGGGTCATGATGATTTCACGATAGAGATTGAGATCCAGGGTCTGAACCAGGCCTGCCGCCAAGGTGAGTAGGGTCTTGCCGGTGCCGGCGGTGCCTAGCAGCGAGACGAAATCCAGGTTCGGATCCAGCAGCAGGTTGAGGGCGAAGTTCTGCTCCTGATTGCGGGCGGTAATGCCCCACACGGCATGCTTGGGATTGGTATAATCTTCCACCAGCTCGATGACCGCGCTGTTTTCCCGCTTTTCCCGGACAATCGCTTGAAAACCTTCGTCCCCGGGCAGATAGAGGCATTGGCTGGGATACCAACTCTGGGTATCGGGTCCGGCAACGCGATAGAAGGTTCGTCCCTCCTCCTGCCAGGATTCCAGCGCTTTGGTGTGGCGTTCCCAGAAGCCTTCCGGCAGGCTGTCGATGCCGCTGTAGAGTAGGTTGACGTCCTCCAGCACCTTATCGTTGGAGTAGTCCTCTGCGCGGATGCCGACCACCGCTGCCTTTATTCTGAGATTGATATCCTTGGAGATCAGGATGACCCGCTTTTCGGGATGTTCCGATTGCAGGCTGAGTGCTATCGCCAGGATGGTGTTGTCGGGGGTGTTGCCGGGCAGAATGGACGATAGATCACCGGAGACCGGTTTGGTCTGTAAAAAGAGATGTCCGCTGAGGGCTTCGGCGCCGCCGTTGATTTGTAAGGTATTGAGTGGAATACCCTTGCTGATGGCGTGTTGCGGCACATTACCCATCAGTTCATCGAGAAACCGGCTGGTCTGGCGTACGTTTCTCGCCACCTCGGACATGCCCTTTTTACCCTTGTCCAGCTCTTCCAAGACCACCATCGGCAGGAAAATATCGTGTTCCTTGAAGCGGAAGAGCGCGGATGGGTCGTGCATCAGCACGTTGGTATCGAGGACGAAAAGACGGGGTCTTGTTTGTTCTGTTTCTGACATGCGTCGTCTCAACTGGTGGATTGGAAACCGTGGCAAATCGAGGCAACAGCCGTTACCGTGCGTTTTACCGCTGCGGATCCCGTGCTTGCCGGCCTGGAGGTTGATTGATTCGGGCTGACGAGGATCAGGGGAGTTTTCCTGCGCGCATGGCCTTGAGTGTTTCCAGCACCGTTTCCACGTGGCCCTCGACCTTGACCTTGCGCCATTCGTGACGTAGCAAGCCCGCTTCATCGATGAGAAAGGTGCTGCGTTCGATGCCGCGAACCTGCTTGCCGTACATCGATTTCATCTTTATCACATCAAACGCCTGGCAGAGTAATTCATCCTTGTCGGAGAGCAGATGGAAGGGGAAGCCCTGCTTGTGCTTGAAATTTTCCTGAGCCTTGACGCCGTCACGGGAGACGCCGAGGATGACCGCCGACTGGCGACGGAATTTTGCAGCCGCGGCGCTGAAATCCAGGCCTTCCCTGGTGCAGCCAGGGGTACTCGCCTTGGGATAAAAATAGAGCACAACCGGTTTGCCGCGATAGTCGGCTAATTTTATGCTTTTCTCACCAGTGGCCGGTAGTTCGATGTCGGGTACGGGGTTACCGATGGCGATTGCGCTCATAATCCGAAACTTCCTCCTCAACCTTTGATGGGTTCGATGACGGCATCCAGGTTCAGGCCGTCACAGTAATCCATGAACTCCTCCCGCAGCACCGCGATGTGAATATCCGACGGGATGCCGACGCTGAGATGCACGGAGAACATAGGAGTGCCGGTATGCGCGGCTGAATAGTTGGTGGTCATCATATCTTCGATATTGATGTTCCGCTCGGAGAAGAATTCAGCCAGCTGATTGACGATGCCGGGATGGTCCATGGAGACCACTTCGACCATGTATGGCAACAGGTTGTTCGAGCGCGCCCGTCCTTCGGTGCGTTTACAGATGATCGTCAGTCCGAGATCACTCTCCAGATCGGGAACGGCGGACTCCAGCTTGGCCAGGGTGTTCCAGGGGCCCTCAATCAGCAGCAAAATGGCAAACTCGCCCCCCAGTACCGTCATTCTGCTATCGCTGATGTTGCAACCCTCGTCAAGTATTTTCTTAGACAGGGCCTTGACGATTCCCGGACGATCTTTTCCGAGTGCTGAAATGACCAGATAGTTCTTCGGCGTAGACATAGCATTGCTTGCGGTCGTGTGGTTGGATGGATTTCATTGGAAGTGTAACACCAGAGGTCGCTGTCTAGCGATATTTTACCCAGTGGCATCGCTATTTTTTTATGCTACTTGTCATGATCGCAAGCCACAGGATACCATTGCCGATTGAGAAAAATTAGGGGTGTGGGGCGATGTTTCACGGCAGTATGGTAGCAATGATCACTCCCATGGGGGAGGACGGCAGTCTTGATGATGATGCCTTATGCGCGCTCGTGGAGTTTCATATCCGTCAGGAGAGCGACGCAATCGTGGCTGTCGGCACCACCGGCGAGTCGGCCACCCTGGACGAGGAGGAACACTGCGAGGTGATCCGGCAGGTGATCGAGTATGCCGATGACCGGATTCCGGTTATCGCAGGCACCGGGGCGAATTCGACCCGCGAGGCGATCAGTCTGACTGAATGCGCCAAGGCGGCAGGGGCGGATGCCTGCCTGCTGGTGACGCCCTATTACAACAAACCGACTCAAGAGGGACTCTATCAGCATTTCAAGGCAGTCGCCGAGGCAGTGGATATCCCCCAGATTCTCTACAATGTGCCGGGCCGCACGGCCTGTGATATGTTGCCTGAGACAATTGCCCGGTTGGCGGATGTGCCGAATATCATCGGCGTCAAAGAGGCGACCGGTGATCTTTCCCGTCTGCAGCGGTTATGCGAACTGTGCGACCCGTCGTTTGAACTCTATAGCGGCGATGATGCCACAGGGTGTGAGTTTCTGTTGCAGGGTGGGCATGGCGTCATCTCGGTGACAGCCAATGCCGCCCCCCGGTTGATGCATGAGATGTCAGTGGCGGCCTTGGCGGGAAGACGCGAGGAGGCGGTAGCCATCGATGCCAGGCTGGCCGGATTGCATCGTGCGCTGTTCGTGGAGTCCAGTCCCATACCGGTGAAATGGGTGATGTGGAAGTTGGGATTGGCGAATAAAGGCATCAGGCTGCCCCTGACTTGGCTCGATCCTGCCGCCGAAGGCGAGGTGCTGGGGGCGATGCAGCAGGCCGGGCTGGTGTGATAGCGCTCCCTGCGGCCCTCTTTTCAAGTTTCGTTGTCATAGGCAACACAAGACAATCTGACTGAACTCTCTGATATGCAATCACCCCATGTAATTCTGTTATCCCTGTTTCTCATGCTGTTGGCCGGTTGTAGCTCCGACGGCGGCTTCTTTTCCGACACTGAACGTGAATATCGCACCCAGAAGGAGAGTGTCGACGATCTCGAAATACCACCGGATCTCACCAGTTCGGCCATCCGGGATGCGATGGTGATACCCGGAGCGGGCAGCGCCTCTTATGCGGAATACGCAAATCGAAGGGAGAAGGGGGGCACACCGAGTAGCGTTGCCGCCGGTGAGGTGTTGCCGGAGTTCGACAATATCCGCGTGGAGCGTGACGGGGATCAGCGCTGGTTGGTGATAGCGGCCAAGCCGCAGTCGGTTTGGCCCAAGGTGGTGGAGTTTTGGCGAAAAAACGGTCTGTTGCTGGTCGAACAAGATCCCGCTATCGGCATTATGAAGACCGATTGGCTGGAGAGCCGGGCGGACATTAAACAGGGAGTGATTACCGAATTCTTTCGTAATGTGCTCGACAGCATCTACTCCTCCGCCACCAGGGATCAGTTCCGGGTGCGTCTGGAGAGGGGGGGCGAACCCGGTACTACCGAGCTCTATCTGACCCATCGTGGTATGGAGGAGCGGCTTAAGGAGGACGTGAGCGGGGAAGCCGACACCACCTATTGGACGCCGCGGCCCAACGATCCGGGTATCGAGGCCGCCATGCTGCGCAGTCTGATGGTCTATCTGGGGGTTTCGAAGGAGCGGGCCGAAGCGGCGCTCGCCCAGGCGGAATCGAGAGAGCAGCGCACCCGGCTGGTCAAGACCGGAGATCGATCGGAACTGTGGATAAACGAAGGCTTCGCCCGCGCTTGGCGTCTCACCGGGGTGGCCCTCGATCGAGTGGGGTTCGCCGTGGAAGACAGGGATCGCTCATCAGGTGTCTATTTCGTCCGTTACAACGAGCTATCGGGTAAGGAGCAGGAGGGGAAGGGCTTCTTTTCCAAGCTCGCTTTTTGGCAGGATGATGAAGAGAACCTCGATACAGAGACACAGTATCAGGTGAAATTGACCGAATTCGACAATGGGACCCGGGTGATTATCCGTGACCAGACCGGGACGCAGACCGTGTCAGAAGCGGCTGCCACGATATTGACCCTGATTCACGAG
Source organism: Candidatus Thiodiazotropha sp. (ex Epidulcina cf. delphinae) (assembly GCA_025656455.1). Taxonomy (GTDB): domain Bacteria; phylum Pseudomonadota; class Gammaproteobacteria; order Chromatiales; family Chromatiaceae; genus Thiodiazotropha. The sequence goes on from JAHXHS010000003.1 coordinate 133,891, forward strand.
CAGATTCGCTGATCCGTGTCTTTGCGCTTCGCTTTGCTGGGTAGCGGCAGCCGGGGCAATGCGTTACTCATCGAAACCCCCTCTGTCAGGGTGATGGTCGATTGCGGATTTCCCGCTCGAGAGATCGAGGCGCGACTTGCCAGGTTAGACGTCGATCCCGAGTCCCTGGCCGGCATCCTGGTGACCCACGAGCATGGCGACCACAGGCGGGGCGTGGGAACCCTGGCGAGGCGTTATCGGTTACCGGTCTGGATGACGCCGGGTACGCATCATGCCGCCGACTATGGAAAACTGCCCCGCCTGCACCGGATCGATTGCCATGCCAGAGGCTGGTCGATTGGCGATCTGGAGGTGTCTCCCTATCCAGTGCCGCACGATTCCAGAGAACCCTGCCAATTCATTTTTCGGACCGGGCAGCGCACCCTCGGATTGTTGACGGACGCCGGTCATATCACGCCGCATATCGTTGCAATACTCCAGACATGCGACAGTCTGATTCTTGAATTCAATCATGACCCTCAGATGCTGGCCAACGGACCCTATCCGGTCATGCTTCAGGCCAGGGTCGGCGGAGCGCATGGCCATTTGAGCAATCACCAAGCGCTGGGGCTGCTGCAGCGTTTGCCCTATACCCGGCTCCACAATCTGGTGGCCTCCCATCTGAGCGAGAAGAACAATTCGCCCCACTTGGTAACATCGCTGATTGCCCAACACCTGCCCGAATTGGCGCAGCGATTATCGATCGCTTCCCAGCAGACGGTGAGCGACTGGTATGAATTCTGAGCTGAATCCAGAGGGGTGGGGTCCTTCTACAGGCGTTTGGCTTACAATTTAAACGGTTTTAATTTTCAGTGGGTTGAGTTTACACTAGGCCGGTTTGATTTTCGTGGTGTTGCTTCTTCTCCTGGCTTCATCGCATTCCAATTCCCTCAGGAGAGGATGGAGGTCTTGCACGATGGCGCATATCGTTGTTTTGGGTGCCGGCACCGGTGGAATGCCCTGCGCTTACGAACTGAGAATGGAGCTGGGTCGTGAACATGAGGTCACGATGATCAATGAACGGGACTATTTCCAGTTTGTTCCGTCGAATCCCTGGCTTGCCGTCGGCTGGCGTGAGCGTTCACACATTACCTTCGATATTCGCCCCCATCTGGAGCGCAAAGGCATCAACTTCATCGCCAAGCGGGTCGACAAAATCGATCCCGAGGGCAATCAGCTGACCCTGGATGGCGGCGATGTCATTCACTACGACTATCTGGTTATCGCTACGGGTCCCAGACTTGCCTTTGAGGAGGTCGAAGGTTCAGGTCCGCAAGGTTTTACCCAGTCCATCTGTACCGTGGATCACGCCGAGCAGGCGTATCAGGCCTATCAACGCCTGCTGGATGATCCAGGGCATGTCATCATTGGCGCCATGCCGTTCGCCAGTTGTTTCGGACCGGCCTACGAGTTCGCTTTCATCATGGATTCCGATATGCGCAAACGTAAGATGCGCGACAAGGTGCCCATGACTTTCGTTACCTCCGAACCCTATATCGGGCACCTGGGTCTGGGCGGGGTCGGTGATTCCAAGGGATTTCTTGAGAGTGATTTTCGCAATCACCATATCAACTGGATCACCAATGCCAAAGTGACCAAGGTCGAAGCAGGCAAGATGTACGTGGAGCAGTACGATGACGCCGGCCACAAGCTCAAGGATCACGAGTTGGATTTCAAGTACTCCATGATGCTGCCTGCCTTCAAAGGGGTCGATGCGGTGGCCAATGTGGAGGGGCTCTGCAACCCGCGTGGATTCGTCTTCGTGGATGCCCATCAACGTAATCCGACCTACCCGAATATATTCGGCGCAGGGGTCTGTATCGCCATTCCTCCGGTGGAAGCGACCGCGATACCGACCGGGGCGCCCAAAACCGGGTATATGATCGAGTCGATGGTGACCGCCATCGTTCATAACATCACCGACGAACTGGCTGGCAAGGAGGGAACTACCCTGGCAACCTGGAACGCCATCTGTCTCGCGGACATGGGCGATACCGGGGCCGCGTTTGTGGCGCTGCCGCAGATGCCGCCGCGCAACGTGGCCTGGTTCAAGAAGGGCAAGTGGGTGCACATGGCCAAGATCGCTTTTGAAAAGTACTTTATTCGCAAGATGAAGAAGGGCACCGCTGAGCCGATCTACGAGAAATACATCCTCAAAATGCTCGGCATTGGCAAGCTGAAATAGCAAACACTCGCCAGTCACCAGAAAGCCCGGTCCGCGACCGGGGTTTTTTTATGGATAACTGGCATGCCGTCTCACCCGAGCTATACACCCTCTTCGGGCATCCGCTTGCTGACCACATAAAATATGGGGTTGACCGCTGACGTGTTATGCTGTGGGCCATGCCGACGGAAAGGCTCTATTTTCACCCGCCTGGGTGAGCGAAATCACGGCAAAGGGCCTGTCCGGGATGGCTGAAGCATAACCAGGTTGTCGAAGATCGAGAGCAAAGGCGTCGAATTGGATGCTATGTTTCGCATTTTGCCTCGCCAGATCGAAGACTGACTCATCCTTAAATAAATATAAATAGCGGGTTATGAACGTTGTTAAGTTCTCTGGTTGAAACTACGAGCTATGTCATAAAGTGTAGTTGGTGTCTCAGTAGAGGGGGTTGGAGTGCTGGAAGCAAGAAAATATCTAACAGTAATAATAGGGATGGCTTGGTATGGAAGTTGTCAGGGAATTGAACTGGACGAACTGGAGTTCGAAGAGGTCTATTTATCACCGACACGACTGAAGCAAAGTCCACACGACATTCCCGCTTCTGTTTCAAAGGTAACCCAGGAAACGATACGGGACCTACAGATAAACAGTATCCCGGAATTGCTGAAATATGTCGCAGGGATGATCTCTGGAAATGCCTCCGGCAACCAACCCAGAATCAACTACCATGGCACGAATGGGCTGATCCCACGCCGTATGCAAGTGCTTCTCGATGGGATTAGCGTTTATAGGCCAAGCTATGCGGAAGTAAGCTGGCCGACTCTGGCGATATCGATACACGATGTTGATGTGGTGGAAGTCACGAGGTCTCCCAGTACCGCATCCTATGGTGCAAATTCGATGATGGCGGTCATCAACATAAAAACCAAAGATCCCTACGATGTGAGCACTTTTGGTGGTGTAGGCACTATCGGTGGGCAAGGAACAAAAGCGGCTGATATTTATACGTCAGGCGAGTTGTCCGATGATGTTCGGTATCGGCTGAGTGTGTCATCAGCGAAAAACGATGGCTACGACAAGAACTTTCGCGGAGAAGAACGGCGCGATGGCACGGACGCGAAACGCATTAACGGAAAACTGGCTTACCGAGTGAATGCAAACACAGAGGGAGAGCTGTTCCTTGGTTACAGTGACGTCATGACGGAGCTTGAATTTAGAGACAGCAATCAACAATCCTTCCCGGATATAACAACCGAATCGTTTTTTGCCATGTCGGATTTAAGGCACAGCTTCTCCGTAAATCATGAGATCAAGCTAAAAGCCTACTATACCCATGTTGAACAGGATATGGAGTGGAATACCTGCTATCCGGCCATCCTGCTTTCAGAAAATCTGCGGCAATTGCATCTTCAAAATCCCGGCTATGCAGAGGCGCTTGCCAACCAGCAATTTCCTACGGGGGGTTCGGCTGAGGATGATGCGTTAAGAGATGCGGTTTTAGCAGAGCTGTCGGCCCTTGGAGCCAATGCCTTTGCGCCATTATGCGGATGGGTTAACGAGGATGGAATAGAGAAAAAGTTCGATATTGAGGTCGAGGACACACTGATCGTTTCAGATAATTTAAGGTTGGTGTCCGGGATTGGAGCCATGCGCCAGTCAGGTTCTTCAGAGACATTTCTCGACGGCACTGTTTCAGTCAATTCATATCGTGCTTTCGGAAATGCGGAGTATCGCTGGGGTGATTTTGTTTTTAACCTTGGCGGCATGATTGAAGATGAGGAAAGGAGTCTGGACAAACCCGCTTTCTCGCCCCGATTGGGGATTAACTATCGCTTGACGGACGCTACCACGCTTCGCATGGTTTTCTCGAAAGCTGTTAGAACGCCGGATATTATCGAGCATGATGGAAATTGGAGTTATTTCAGCCGGGGCCTTGAACCGGCATATCCGCTCGACGGAAGGGAGAATGCCTATTTTTATTTTAATGCCAAAGCGGACGGCGAAATCGGATCAGAAGAGATATTTGCAAGAGAGTTATCGATTTATTCGAGTAAAACGTTTGCCATGGGCAGCGGGATGGTTAACCAGGTATTGGATGTTAAGTACTTTCATGACTCGTTGTCGAATTTGGTGTCTGAAAAACTGCAGTTCTTTGATTACCAGCCAACGAACGATGGCGAGGTGACCCTGCAGGGGTTTGAAATCGATGCAAATATGACATTAAACGATGTTGTCTTTCCCGAGTATTTGAAAAAAGTACGTTTACATCTGAATTATGCCTATATGGATAGTGATACTGACGAATTCTATGAACGCTCATTAGACGCCCAGCACAGCGGGGCCGCGTATGCGATTTTCAACTTTCATGGCGGCTGGCTTTCTTCAATTGCGTACTACGGAAATAGCGCGATTAATGGTGAAGCATTCGATGGCTGGGAGTTGGGTCTGGGGAGAACCACAAGATTGGGCAAGGGTGATTTGTTGATAAAGGGTAAAGCCGTTTACTGGCCAGATAAGGAGGATAGTTTTGTCGTCAGTGAAACATTCAATGTGAAAAATATCAATGAAGACTCAACAACGTTTTACCTGACACTGGATTACTCATTTAGGTGAGGATGCAGGTGACTGAGTACGAAATCATTGATGCGGTATGTGATAGCGTCAATCCCATCCTGTTTTTGACAGCTGTCGGATTGGTGCTTAAGGATCTGAGCAAAGGAGTTTTTATAAGGGCGAGAAAGACTCTGGTTTTTTTGTTTGCAGGGTTGGCGTTTGTCTACAGCCTTTTTTTTCTAGATACCAGGCTGAATATTTGGCATTCATTTGGAAGTGATTACAGCACTCATACAGCATTTGCTATCGCGGTTAGTGTGGCGATCAGTGTCGCTGTGCGCTCGGCAAGATGGTTGATTGTTGTGCTCTTTCTATACGCTATGGCCATGTTGTACCAAGCGTACCACTCGATTTTGGATATAGTGACGACAAGCCTAGTCATAGGTGCGCCTCTCATGACAGCACGGATGTTATACGGCAGACCGGTGATCAAAGGTGTTGTGAATCTGGACTCCGAGGTAGGCTGATATCAGTCAGCGGTTAAGCGGTATGAACAGAGTGGCGTGCCTGGATGAGGCTCAGAAACAGAAAAGGCTCATCCCCTATTCGAGTTGGTAAAGAAGCCAAGGCCATTGAGCGATATCAAGCGTGCAATTCACCCCGTAGCGTGGTTCACCCAGCAGGTGAATAGGCAAATCGAAGTCAATAGTTTGCATATCAGTAGTTTATTAACCCGGCACGCGGCGGTTGAGCATGGCCCATTAGCCCGGATGTTTCACCCGTGAACGTGATGATCGGTATGAGGGCGCGTTCAGTATTGCCAGGTGACACTTTGCTAATATTCTAGATATTGCCTTTTAAATCAAAAGGTTAACTCGCATTATCAGCAGCCGGATGAAATATTTGGGTTAGGGTGCCGGGTTAGTAATGGCCCCATGCCGCGGTTCCACTAAGCCAGTATTCGTCCTGGCGCGTCATCTTGGAGAAGTGGCACACGGATTGTCCCCATTTGTGTTCATTCGCGGACAGTCAATCTTGAGCTGGTGGACTGAGCCAGATGATTTGTATGATCTACCCACCCGATCAAGGGAAGAGCTCAGCAAAAAGGATGATGAGGTTATCGAGTTGCGTCAGCCTGAATAGCTGGTGTTACTCAATCGTCTGCATTGAAACAGGGTTTCCGATATTTCTATGCCTAGCCGGTTTAGGATTGACCGGAATCCCTCTAGGTTACTGTTTTGAGGGTCCAGGTCGGGACAGATAAAACTCGTATAGAGGGGTTTTCCATGTTCTTCCCAACCATCTATTATCGCCATGTAGTAGCAGCGTAGTCCCTTGTCCCAACCCAACTGCACGGTGATGGGACTTCCTTCGAAATGAGTGTGATGCTGAGTTACTTCCTCCATGAGAACAGTCCTTAATTCAATATTGATAATCCATTGCCAGGATGGGAGAGGCCGAAACAGGGTGTTTGCGGAGATCATAAGAGAAAAAGAGCCTCTCGCCAAGCTCGGAAAGCCTGCCGAGGAGCCTTAGAACGTGTCTTATTGGCATGCTTAGCGAGCTTGGTGAGAGAAGTTTTGCCACCCAGGCCGGTTGAGGAATGCAAGGATTCAAAAGGTTGGGTGCGGCCCTGCCGCGCCGAGTTAAAACAGGATGACAGCATGTAGGTGCATAAAAGCGAGTACTTTTGGGTTGTTTCGGCCAGTCAAGGCAGACACTTGAAAATAGTTCCATCATGCTGTTCATCCTGCTGTATCCAGAAGTAGGCGCAAGGATTAAAGATGCACCTAGCAAAATAGGTATTATATATATTTCAATGGGTTAGCGATGTCCGATATTCAAGGCAACCCGCGAATTTTCCTAATGAAGTGATAAAGTCTTCATTCACAAAATCAATGCCACTCAAAAAACAGTATATACTTAAAAATCTTACTTGCAATAGTATCGTGTACGTTTTTATTTTACCGAGTGCTACTAACGAGGATTGGATTTGATGTACTGGGCGATGATCTTGCGATGGACGGCCTCAACCATGGATTCATGGGTGAGTTGGAAATCGGAAAGGGTCTCTACCGTGGCGGAGAGAACCTTGTTCAGATCGAATTCATTGGCGGTGACGTTGATCTCTTTTGCCACCGAAACGATCAGGGCTGTAGCCAGTGGGATAAGGGCTTGGCTATTCTGTGGCATGCTGTTGAATGGATTTTGTACGGCTTCATCGCCATACTTGAGCCATGCTTCGATCTTGAAGGGGTTATGATCGCCGGGTATGCGCGAAAGCAGGTAGATGACCAGTTTTCGTAGTGTGGTCGTTTTTGGCGGCTTGTTTTTCTTTAGCCAGTCTCCAGGCGCCATCTTTGATGCCTGAAGGAGGGCCGATATATATGCCTGACGGCCATCATCCATCGCGGGAACGTTAAGGTCGGTAAGGTCTATAAGGTGGTTTAGGCGCTTGGAAAAGCCGGGAAACACCTCGGAGACGGTGCCAGAGGTGGTCTGGTTGAACTCTTCTATTTGTCTATGCAGTCGGACGACCTTTTTTTCACTCTTATTCATTTTCCGCATAAACCTAAGCTAATCAAACTGTTAAATCATCAAGTTTTAATATCTCTTACGGTAAGATAATATCATACCATCTTGAATTGGTGTGAAGCATTAACATGAATTATATATGTTCTGTGTATTCGCAGCCACAGAAACCGCTATGTTGCTAACGGAATGTTGATTCGATTATTGGTGATTATTGTGATAACGATGCTGTCCATGGACGGGAGGCGTGCATTTGCTGGGAATTTGTTCATTACCAAGGAAGAGGGTCTTTCGGCGCAACAGGAGAGGCTTGTCGCATCCTTCGGGTCGCGACTGAGTGGACAGCTGAGAGACTGGAGCGCAAAGTTTGTCCCTCCTGGTGATGCCGGCGATTTGGAAGGGCCGGACAATATCGTCGTGGCACTGGGCGAGGATGCGCTCTCTGAAGTCGCGAAGGGGAAAGGGAGCAGTCCGATTGTGGCAGTTTTTATCAGCCGATCATCATACCAAGAGGTAATAAAAAGAACAAGGCCAGGCAGCAGAGTAACGGCTGTCTACTCTGACCCTTCACCTAAAAGACAGATAGCGCTGATAAAGACCCTGCTGGGAGAGGGCGCTTCTGCTGGCGTCATTCAATCCTCTGGCGTGCGGGAGGATGTTAACGAATCGGTTCTTGCTGCAAAGGAGCTTGGGGTACGCTTAAGGGTCGTGGATATAGATAGGCACAAGAACCCGAAGTCGGTAATAGAGTCGCTAAGTGGCGTTAGGGCCTTGTTGCTTCAAAAGGATAAGGAGGTTTTCGAAACAATACCTCTAGATACGATGTTAGTGCTCGCATACGACATCAATAATCTGGGCATCATTGGATACAGCAGTGGCGTTGTAAAGAACGGGGCGCTTGCAACCACCTATACCTCATTAGAAGACACAGTAAACAGCTTCGCTGTCCTGGTTAGAAAGATAGAAACCTCAGGAGATATCCCGCCACCTGACTTTTCAGAGTTTTACAGTGTTTCGGTAAACAAGTACGTCATGAGGTCTCTTGAGCTTCCTGAAAGGGATGATGACGCTGTAAAAAACAGTATTGCTGATTTGTTAAAGGGGGGGAAATAGATGTACAAGTCCCTCATTAACTTATTGCGGCGTAAAACCACGATTAGATTCAGAATATACCTGTTTTCAGGTGTGATGCTGTTCTTTTTCTACTTTGCTTCAATTTTCTCATTTTTTACTCATCTTGATGATGTAAAGAAAGCGCGAAAGGAGTCGATTGATTTTATTGTGTCTGAGCTTCTCACCAAGACGGCGGGGCAGGCTCTATGGAGAGGAAACAGAGCGCAGTTGGAGTCAGTTATCAAGACATTGCTTGATTCTACGGAAATACGAAAAATCGTGGTTAAGGATAGTAAAGGTGAAATCTTCATATCTGATGAGCTTGATGAAAATAGATCAGGCAATGTCGAGTTATTTTCGGTCAATGTTGTTTGGCAGAGATTATCTGCCGAGTTTGATGACTTTGATATTGATATGAAGTCTGTGGCTGATCGTGAAGTGAAGGTTGGTCAAATTACTGTTGAGGTAGATCAAGATGCATTGAGCAATCTTGTTTGGTCGGCGATGATAGAAAAGTCATATGCCCTATTTATAGCGCTAATTCTATCAATGCCGGTAGGCTACATCCTCGCAATGTCATTGGTTCATCCTCTGCGAATAATCATGTCTGATCTGAAGCGATTTGAATCAGGCGATTACTCATCGCGATTGCCAACGACCGACTATATGGATGAATACGCATTGCTATCGAGTGCTTTAGCCAGGGCCGGTGATTCCATCGAGAGAAAAACGAAACAAATAGAAGATGCCAGCAATGAACTGAGAAAGCACTCGGAAGAGCTTGAGAATCAGGTGAAAATCGCGATTGAAGCCCGTAGGGCGGCAGACGAGGCGAATGAAAGAAAAGATATTTTTGTTGCAAATATAACGCACGAGTTCAAGCGGCCGCTCACCGGCGTGGTTTCCGGTCTCGATCTGATAGAGCATGGGATTTACGAGATACTTTCAAAGATTGACGATATTGACCCGGACAGTGGCATAACTCATGAGGCGAAAATATCATTGAGAAACGACATTTTCAGAACCATCATATCCGTCGACACCGCGAAATACGGAAGCCGTGAGATAAGTGATATGATGAATGAGATATTGGTTTCCATACAGGATATTTACGATGATATTAGATTGAACGAGAGACCGGTTCAGTTGAACGCTTCTTTAATGAACCTGATTAAGTCGCACAAAGTATTTGCAAAACATAAGGGATTGGATTTTGGCTTTTCATGTTCTGGTTGCGAAGATGTATGGGTGCTGGCTGACTGGGTTAGGGTTGCGCAAGTTCTTAATTCACTGATAGGCAATGCAATAAGGTTTACAGAAAAAGGGGGGGTGGATGTAAGTGTCAGGATCCGTTTACTCTCCGATTGCGAGAATGTGAATTTATGCGTTGAGGTCAGGGATACCGGCATAGGTATTTCCGACAAGGAAAAAGATGCGATATTCAATCTGTTCCACATCGCCCAGCATCCGAAAAACAAGGTTGTGCCGGGAATCGGGACAGGATTGGCCATAGCGAAAAAAGTCACTGAAAAATTGGGAGGCAGTATTACCCTGAAGTCCAGTCTGCTTAAAAGTGGTTCCTGTTTTACGTTCGAGTGCGTATTCAATAAGTTTGATCAGGGAGATGCCTCCGGCTTGGAGACGCCCATATCTACTGCTGCCGCTGAATATGACCCTAACATCAATCTTCTTTACGTCGAGGACTCGGTGATAAACCAGCTCATTTTTCAGCAGTACTGCCTGAAGCATGGTGTTAACCTTATCATGGCGAATAATGGCATTGAAGGGTTTGATAAATACGCCAAAGGAAGATTCGATGCGCTGGTTGTGGATTGTTACATGCCATTGGGCGACGGTTTTGAATTGGTATCAAAAATCCGTGAGCACGAAGTAGCAGCGGGCTTGCAGAGATCTCTCATTTTCGCGCTTACCGCCGACGATTCAGAGAAGAACAGGAAGCGGTGCGAGGAGCATGGGTTCGATGAGTTCATTGCGAAGCCATACACTGACGAGTCCTATACCTTCATACTGAAAAGGGTATTAGCTAACAGGGAAGCATGACATGCTTTCATGCGAGAATGCCCTTTGTGTTTCTGGCTTTTTATGTCGTCGCGAGCCTGGGTTGGATTCCGGTTATCGGTCTTATCGTTCCCCCACCTCTCCGGTTCGCCCTGTCCGGGTTAGACGACCGCTGAGGCGATGCTGGCCTTGTGCAGGTTCAGACAGATATAGGCGGCATGCTGACCTGTGCTATTCTCCACATCCAAGCGACTGAATAGAGGCGATGAAGAGCGTGGCAATCGAGAGACACGATACCCTGGGCGTTGTTGTGGGAGACGTACGGATCGGGGGAGGCGCTCCCGTGGTTGTGCAGTCCATGACCAATACCGATACCGCCGATGTGGCGTCCACCAGTGATCAGATCGCTGAGCTGGCCACTGCCGGCTCGGAACTGGTCCGGATCACGGTCAATAACAAAGCGGCCGCACAGGCGGTGCCGTTGATCGCTGAGCGACTGCGGCAGATTGACGTGAATGTGCCATTGATCGGAGATTTCCACTTCAACGGCCATCGTCTGCTGAGTGAATTTCCAGCCTGCGCCGAGGCATTGGCGAAATATCGCATCAATCCGGGCAATGTGGGGAGTGGCGAGAAGCGCGACAGCCAATACGCCCGCATGATAGAAATTGCCTGCCGCTATCAAAAGCCGGTTCGGATCGGCGTCAACTGGGGAAGTCTGGACAAGGGGTTGGTCGCCAGGCTGATGGATGAAAACGCCCGAGCTTCCTCACCGCTGGATGCGGAGCAAATGACCCGAGAAGTGATGGTGCGTTCCGCCCTGGAGAGTGCGCAGCGCGCCATAGAAGTGGGTCTCCCTAGGGATCGAATCGTACTCTCATGCAAAATGAGTGGTGTCCAGGAGTTGATTGCCGTCTACCGTGAGCTGGCCAGAAGGTGCGATTATGCGTTGCACCTGGGTCTCACCGAGGCGGGCATGGGGTCCAAGGGCATCGTTGCCTCGAGCGCCGCGCTTGCCGTCCTGCTGCAAACGGGCATCGGTGATACGATACGCATCTCCTTGACCCCGGAACCGGGGGGTGCGCGGACCCAGGAGGTGGTGGTGGCCCAGGAATTGCTGCAATCGATGGGAATTCGCGCTTTTACCCCGATGGTTGTCGCCTGTCCAGGCTGTGGGCGGACTACCAGCACCTATTTTCAGCAACTGGCCAAGGATGTGCAGCAGCATCTGCGTAGCATGATGCCTGAATGGCGAGAGCGCTATCCCGGGGTGGCGTCGATGTCGGTGGCGGTGATGGGCTGTGTGGTGAACGGGCCTGGTGAGAGCAAGCAAGCCAATATCGGCATCAGCCTTCCGGGAACCGGGGAGTCACCGTCGGCGCCGGTGTATGTGGATGGTGAAAAGGCGGTTACACTCAAGGGGGACGACATCGCCGATCAGTTTATTCGCTTGCTGGATAACTATGTGCAGGAAAAGTACCATTAGGCCAGCAGACTGGAGTTTATCCTTATACATCACACTGGGAGGAGACGATGAATCGAATGGTTATGCCATGTGCTCTGTTGGCGGGTATTTCACTTTCGCTGGGTGCGATAGCCGAGGACGCCTCGCCCACCATAACTCTCAAGCGTCTCTCTCTGGAGACCGCCAACCAGATCGCCTTGGGCGCTATCGAGGCCTGCCGCAAGCAGGGGATCCAGATCGGCGTCAGCGTGGTCGACAGGGACGGTACGCTGCAGGCGGTGATGCGGGACACCATTGCCGCTTCGATTACGGTGCCGATCAGTCGGCAGAAGGCCTTTACCGCCGCTAATTTCAACGCCCCGACTTCGGCCCTCAAGGATCGCGCCGATACGCCGATCGGCCGAATCGATGGGCTGGTGATGTCGGCGGGCGGTCTACCGATTCAGGCGGGCGGCCAGTTGCTGGGCGGCGTCGGGGTGAGCGGGGCGCCTTCGGGAGTGACGGATGAGGCTTGCGCCCAGGCCGGGATTGACAAGGTGATCGACGATCTTGAGATGGCCATGTAGGGGCCGTCAATGCAAACAGGCCCCTCGCAATAGGTTTCTCACATCCAATCTACTGAGACGGCCCAATGGCATGTGCTGAGCGGCTTTGAATCGTCTCGCTACGACCGGGCGTGAGAAATGCGGGTTAAGGTTTGGGCATCACGGGTTTCCTGTTTGGCTGGTAACCGCGATCTTCACAGTCTTGATAGGTGGGGCGCCCCGGTTTCGCAACTGCTTCGGGCAGGGGAGGGGCCGGTGCTTTTTTATGCAGTAGGGACCTTGCCCATTGCTCCATGAGGGCGTTTGCCACCGGCATGGGAGCCTCGACGAACGAGATGGTGATACGGTCACCCGACTGGCAGACACCGATGGATCTTGGTCTTGTCGCCAGTTGCTCCGGGCCCTGCAACGTGAAACCGAAACAGAACACGACGTTGTAGGCGGCGACGATCTCTTCCGCTATCTGGCCTTCGGGCAGGTTGCGGGTATGCTTCAGATGGTCGAAGGTGGCGATATAACGGGCTGCTTTGTGGGCCTCTATCTCCTCCCTGAGAAATTCGGCAATCTCTTCTACTGACTTGAAACGGCATTCCGAACTGTCGATTTCGATGGTGAAGACCGGGAGCCTGGTTTCCTTGACAACCTGTTTCAAGTTGCTTCTCCATTAACCGGAAAGTTAATAACTGAATTCACGATTCGGAGGTCAGGTTATACCTGAGCGCGCTCTCAGGCATTGAAAATGATCAATCTTCGGCGGTCCGATGAAGATTGGGGATATCGAGCAGAAATTGATTGGGCGAGGTTTCGACCAGCAGGCTTTGCCGTTTGAATTCGGCAATGGTTCGGCTGGCCGTCTCGGTGGTGATGCCCAGCATCGCCCCCATATCCTCGCGGGCGAACAGGTTGCATTGACTCTCTTGGGTATTTCTCACCAAACGCAACAGTAGGCGGGCCACCCGCTGTTTGGCGGAGCCGGTGGATAACTCCGTCAGCCAGGCATCCGCCTCATTGAGCGCTCGCTGCCAGCGGTTGAGGAGTTCACGGTAGAGGGCGGGGTTTTCTTTACTGAGTTCCTCCACCACCCGAACCGGCAGGGCGCATACCTCGGTCTCCTGGAGCACGATGGCATCATGCTGATAGGTTTCGCCCACGATACATTCGAGTCCGGTGATATCGGTGGAGCGGATCAGTCGCACGATACGCTGGCTGCCGTCCGGCAGATACTGCACCAGTTTGAGGGTGCCTGAGCGCACGGTGTACATGCGATCGCCCTTGTCACCGGCATGATAGAGGGTTGAACCCGCTGGCAGGGTGTATTGATCGATAGGGTCGTGCAGTTGTTCGAAATCCTCTTCCTTGAGTTCCGCGAAGAGCACCGATTCCCGCAGCGAGCAGTTCAGGCAGTCCGCCTCACCGTCTCTGGCTTCCTTGAAGGAAACATTCTTAACCATGATTGCCTACATCCACATTGGTTGAAATATCGTGCCCCATCAGTCTGTTAGCTAGTGTCTGTCCGGAAATGCTGAAAAAATATAACGCAAAGATCGCCATGAAACGCAAAGCAAGTCGCTATATCGATCCATTGATGTAGTGTATATCAACAATACCAGATCGCCGCAGCAGTGGAAGACAAATTTTTCCTGTCTGACGGTGGATCGTCTCGAATTCGCAGTGTATTGTTGTCGAGATGCGGTATTCAAGCCGGGTTAATAACCAACGTTCAGCTCAGTACAAACCTTTGAAAGTGTAACAAACGCGATTTGTGGGCATTACACATGGAGGAGGGAATGACAAACCGACAGGAAAAGGCCGCTGAATCTCAACATATCCTGGTTGTTGACGATCAGCCGGCGAACCTGAAAAGTCTCGAACAGATACTGCGCGCCGACTACCGGGTGAGTTTGGCTCCGAATGGTCAAGGCTGCCTGGACCAACTAGCGCGTGAATCACCGGATCTGATCCTGTTGGATGTGGATATGCCGTTGATGGATGGCTTGAGCGTGTGCCGTTTGATCAAGGCAAATCCCGCCACATCCATGATCCCTGTCATCTTTGTATCGGCGCTTTCGCGTCTCAGTGAACGCCTTGCCGGGTATCAGGCAGGAGCCGACGATTATGTTTCCAAGCCTTATGACGTCGAGGAGTTATTGGTAAAAATACGCATCGCCCTCAACAACAGCCACGATCTCGAGATCGCCAGGCAGCGATCGACATTGGCCCGCGAGGAGATGGAAGAATCCCTGGCCACCTGCACGGAGCTGGGCGAACTGGCCCGGTTTATCGGTGACAGCCTCGATTGCGATGATGTGCGTACCCTTGGAGAGCGCATGCTGGACACCTTCGAACGCTTCGGTCTGCGAGTGATCGTGCGCATGATAGCCAGCGGTCACTACATCTCCCATGCGGGCGAGGTGGGGGTATTGGATCAGGAGATGATGGAGAATATGTACGGAAAGGGCAGGATGATCGATTTCGGTCATCGCACACTGATCAATGCTGATTCCATTTCAGTGCTGGTGCGCAATATGCCGGTGCATGACAGTGTTCGCTATCAGCGCTGGAAAGAGAGTCTCAATCTGCTGGTCGAGGTTGTGAATACCCGCATCAGCGATGTCGATCGATTGCATGACAAACAGCGGGAGCGGGAGCGTCTGCAGCCGCTGATCACGGGCATTCATCAGTTGATCGACCATTTGCAGAATACGGAGAATCTGCCGAACAGGGATCAGGCCTCACATCATCTGAGTCGTCTGTTAATGGCTTGGGAGTCGCAGCAGCTCTAAGGGCCGCGGAAAAAAAGATTTAACCCAAACTACTTGTCTTCTTGCCCGCCTTCTTTGTTGTAGCTTCGGTTACGTAGGCCCGGCTACGCGCCCTTCGCTACGCCTCGAAGGCAGGCAACAATCCGGCGCATTTTGGGTTAAATCTTTTTTCCGAGGCCCTAACCCGCATTATATCCCTGCAAATACAACGAGTGGAGAGCTGGATCAACCCACCTTGGGCAGATGGGCCAGGGATTGGTGAATGGCCTCTTGCGGATAGTCGAAATCCTCCAGTTCCCCCTTCAAGTAGCGATCAAAGGCGCTCATGTCGAAATGGCCATGACCCGACAGGTTAAACAGCAGGGTCTTGGCCTCGCCGGTCTCGGCGCAACGTCTCGCTTCGCGGATCGTGGCGGCTATGGCATGGCAGGACTCAGGTGCAGGGATGATGCCCTGGGTTTTGGCGAAGAGCACCCCGGCCTCGAAGGTTTCCAGCTGGGGGATGGCGATCGCGCTCACCAGGCCCTCGTCATATAGCTGACTTACCAGGGCGGAATCCCCATGATAGCGCAGTCCGCCTGCATGGATGCCCGGCGGCATGAAGTCGTGGCCCAGGGTGTACATCTTGGTCAGCGGGGTAAGTCCCTCGGTATCGCCGAAGTCGTAGGCGTAGACGCCCTTGGTGAGGGTCGGACAGGAGGTGGGCTCAACCGCCACTAGGTCGACCCGTCTGCCCGTTGCCTTATCGGCGAAGAAGGGAAAGGCGATACCGCCGAAGTTTGAGCCCCCTCCGCAGGGGGCGAAGACCATGTCGGGATAGTCGCCGACCCATTCAAGTTGTTTTTTCGCCTCTTCGCCAATGATGGTCTGGTGCAGGAGAACATGGTTGAGCACTGAACCCAGGGCGTAGTTGGTATCGGTTCGTCCAGCCGCCTCTTCCACCGCTTCAGAGATGGCGATGCCGAGGGAGCCGGGGGAATCGGGATGCTGTTCCAGGATATGCCGGCCGGAGCGGGTCATATCGGTGGGGCTGGGGAAGACCTCCGCGCCCCAGGTCTGCATCATGGAGCGGCGATAGGGCTTCTGGTCGTAACTGACCCTGACCATGTAGACACGCACTTCCAGGTCGAACAGCTGACCGGCCAATGCCAGTGAGCAGCCCCACTGTCCGGCGCCGGTCTCGGTGGCCAGACGTTTGATCCCCTGAAGCTTGTTGTAGTAGGCCTGGGCAACCGCGGTGTTGGGTTTGTGCGACCCAGCCGGGCTGACGGCTTCATTTTTGAAATAGATCTTGGCAGGCGTCTTCAGCACCTTTTCCAGGCGATCGGCGCGGTAGAGGGGGGTGGGGCGCCACAGCCGCAGCACCTCGCGCACCTCCTCGGGAATGGGAATCCACCGTTCGGCGCTCACTTCCTGTTCGATAATGGCCTCGGGGAAGATGGCGGTGAGGGCGTCGGGGCTGATGGGAGAACCATCGGGCGCGAGGATCGGCGCCGGCGGATTGGGCATATCCGCTACCACATTGTACCAATGGGTCGGCATATCCGCTTCTTTCAGCAGAATCTTTGTCTTCATGTGTTGTCTTCTCCGATATTCGGCCCGAGCCTAGATGATAACTTAGGATGCAGTGTGCTCCACATCATCCAAGGCGCAGTCCGCAGGGAGAAGTGGCACATGGATGTGCCGTTTACGGACCGAAGGATGGAATGGCATGCCCTTTTCAAGGACTGCATAATTCCAAACCTGTGGATTTATCACAGCGAATTGCACAACTTATTGATCCATTGAGATAATCACACAACAGACCGATTTTTTCCACGTACAACAGGGCCTTTGTTTGAATCTGTCATAAGCCTTTCCGCACAGGAGACCCAATGCCGCTGATAACCTTGCGCAACCTCCAGCTTAGCTATGGTGACGCGCCACTGCTGGACAACGTCGAACTCACCATAGAGAAGGGAGAGCGTATCTCCCTGCTGGGGCGTAACGGTGCGGGGAAGTCGACCCTGATGAAGGTGATCCTTGGCGCCCTTTCCCCAGACGATGGCGAACGAGTGGTCAGTAGTGGGGTGCGAATTGCCCATTTGATTCAGGAAGTGCCGGGTGAGATGGCTGGCAGCGTCTTTGAAGTGGTGGCTGACGGTATCGGCCATCTCGCCGATAAGCTCAAGGCCTACCACCGGATCAGTCATGAGTTGGCAGAGACGGGTGACGAGGGCCTTCTTCAACCTTTATCAAAGGCGCAACACGATCTCGAGGCGGCCGATGGCTGGCAGCTGGAGCAGCGGGTCGAGACAGTCATCTCCCGGATCGGGCTCGATGCCGATGCCGAGTTCAGTGAACTCTCCGGTGGACTGAAGCGGCGGGTGCTGCTGGCCCAGGCCCTGGTTACCGAGCCTGAACTGCTGTTGCTCGATGAGCCCACCAACCATCTCGATATCGAGGCCATTGACTGGATGGAGGAGTTTCTACTCAGCTATGCCGGCGCCATTCTCTTCGTGACCCATGATCGGGTGTTCCTGAGACGGCTTGCTACCCGTATTCTCGAGCTGGATCGTGGCAGGCTGACTGACTGGCCGGGGGACTATGAGAATTTCCTGCGGCGCAAACAGGAGAGGCTCAACGCCGAAGCCCAGGCCAATCAGCGTTTTGACAAACGATTGGCCCAAGAAGAGGTGTGGATTCGTCAGGGCATCAAGGCGCGCCGTACACGCAACGAAGGACGGGTCAGGATGCTGAAAGCGATGCGTGAAGCGCGCAATAAACGCCGTAGCGAGATGGGTAAGGTGCAGATGCATCTCCAGGCGGCGGAAAAATCGGGCAAACTGGTGGTGGAGGCCGAAGGGATCGGTTATAGCTGGGAAAAGCAACCAGTGATCAGGGATCTCTCCACCACCATTCTGCGTGGTGACCGGGTTGGCATCATTGGGCCGAATGGTTGCGGAAAAACCACCTTGTTGAATCTGTTGTTGGGACGCCTGCAGCCCGATCAGGGGCAGATTAAATTGGGCACCCATCTACAGGTTGCCTATTTCGATCAATTGCGCAGTCAACTCAACGAGGAGCTTTCCGTGCAGGACAATGTGGCCGGCGGTAGCGACAAAGTTGAGATCGCCGGTAAAAGCAAGCATATTATCTCCTACCTGCAGGATTTTCTATTTGCGCCAGAGCGGACGCGGACCCCGGTCAAGGCCCTTTCCGGCGGAGAGCGAAACCGGCTCCTGTTGGCCAAGCTGTTCACCAAGCCGGCCAATGTGCTGGTGCTCGACGAGCCGACCAACGACCTCGATGTCGAGACCCTGGAGCTGCTGGAAGAGCTGCTGGTGAATTACCAGGGGACCCTGCTGCTGGTCAGTCACGACCGGGAATTTCTCGACCACTCCGTCACCAGTTGCCTGGTGTTCGAAGGCGATGGGCGTGTGGTTGAGACAGTCGGTGGTTACAGCGATTGGGAAGCGAGCCGTAAAATCATGTCGCGGCCGGCACAGAATAAGGTCAAGTCTAGGCAAGAGAAGCCGAAAAAGAAGATAGAGAAGTTGAGTTACAAGGATCAACGGGAACTCGATCAGTTGCCGCAACGGATAGATGAACTGGAGCAGCGATTGGCAGCGCTTCAGGAGCAGTTGAGCGATCCAGCCCTCTATCAATCATCCGACAGTGAACGGATGAGCCGATTGCAGCAGCAGATGAGTGAGGCGCAACAGAACCTGGACCAGGCCTATGTACGTTGGGAAAACCTTGAAGCCCTCCAGACGGGGGCGTAAAAGAGCCTTTTTTTCGATCGTTTTGGCAACTTGTCTGCCGATGACAGAGATGGCGATGGGGGGCGCCAGTTGTGTGGTGGCCAAGCGGCAGGGCGACTCGTTGGCCATCGAGTGGGTGGCGACATCCCAGGACAGTGCTGAGTCGGCCATGCGCAAGGCCGAGCAGAGGCTGCTCGATCAAGGCTATCGAAAGCGGGGGCAGGATGTCCATGCCCAGGCCAGCAGTGAACTGTCCCACGCCTATGTGGCGATAATCAAAACCGAGTACACCGCAGCCAGGGGTAAGGTCCGCACCAGTTACGGCTGCGGTTTCAGCGGCCGTTCTGCCCGAGGGGCGGAGCAGGCGGCTGTGTATGATCTGCGCAATTACTCTTGGGGGTGGAAGGCGGAGTATGGGTATCGGGTGGTGGAGGCGTTTTGGTATTAGTTTTGAGTTATGAGTTTTGAATTTTGAGTTGAGGTGTTCGCTTCGCTCACGAGTTATTTGTAACTCAAGTTTCGGAGTTCATCTTGTTCCCATGTTCTACGAGTTTCGTAGGGTGCGGCCCTGCCGCACCGTAACTTGAAGCCCTGGAACCCAAGGTATTGGGTCAGGGGGCTGCGAAGTGAAGAAATCCGTCATAGCAAACAAGAGCGCAACCCAGCATGGTGCGGCAGGGCCGCACCCTACGCCCTGTTCACATTGTACGGTCCCACATAGAACATGGGAACGCGTTAAATTTGAACTCCGAAACTTGAGTTGTAATAAAGCTAGATGTGATCAGACAAAATTGGAGAGGTAGTTTCAATCTCATCTGACAGCAATGCGACTAAAGGAGACGTCTGAAGAATGTACCGTAAATCATAGCATTATCTATTAGAGCGGACATTCAACAGTGATATTGACGCCCCTGTCTCGTTATTCATTTTTATGAAAACACCCTTATTTAATAAATGTAAAGATTAATCCAACTGCCATAAGCCAATAACCAAGTCGATAAAGATTTGCCATATTCTCTGTGAGCTTTTTGGTGCCAAAGCTGATCCATCTCCCGTTGGAAATGGTTGATATCTTAGAAACAAGAAATAAGGCAAATCCAACTAAGCAGATTATAAAGGCATAAGGGTGATAAACTTCCCCCCTAATAATGTTCTGGATAGTGATAAATATGACAGGAATTATAACCAGGAATACCAAAGCCGTTTTTGCGAAATGGCTCAATTCATTTTCGGTAAAGGCTTTATTATTCCACATTGACATGGCGACATTCCCCAATTTTCATTTCATAACGAGGCTGTAGAAAAAACCCAAAGTCAAATGCAGAATGGAATATTTTCCAAGGTGCACATATAGGAAGCCGCGCAAATCACTCAGAGCCTTTGTGGGCACTTTAAACAAAATTTGAGGGCTTTGAATAGAATTTACACTCATCGGCCGGCACACAAAGTCGATTTCCGTGAATTTCCCGTTTTTGGGGTTTTTCTATAGCCCTAACTTTTACATATGGGGCGCGTAGCGAAGGGTCCCGGTAAGCGACAGCGAACGACATGATGTGCTTGTTATGAATGCTCATGTCTTAGTACCCATATCCTGCTACTGACATTCCCATCCAGCCAGAAAAGAACAAAGCAAACCCACCAACTACCGCATAAACAGCAAGTGCAATCAGTTTTAATAATTGATTTTCACTCAGAGCCCTAAAAAAAACTGTCGCCCCAACAATTAACGAAAGAATCGATCCATATGCAACTGATCCCTCTGCAAGGTTTCGAGGTGGGCGTGCATCGATCAGTGACTCCCAGGCCGCAAAGAAATAGCCAATAAATAGGGGTGCCCAGAGCGGCGCCAAGACTGCCGAGACCCTCAAGAAGATAGAAGTAATAGATCCTTCCTTTTTATTCATAACAGTGATATTAACGAGGCCTCTTGTCTCGTTATTAATTTTTTAGGGCTGACATAATAAATCTTGTGGCTCATGTGTAGTGTGATATTCATTGAACCAAGCGTGACACCAATAACAAGAATAATGCTGTGCATGCAGCGGAAAACAAACCAAATAGCACACCAAGGATTTGAGCCTTATAGCCATAAATAGTTATATCCCTAAATATTTTTACTTCTCTTTTTGAAAATGCTCTTATTGTTGCAACAAAGCCCCCTATTGCGCCCCATGCCAATAAAACCAAAACAAACAATAGCGGTATAAGTGCACCCATTACTATTATGACACCTATTTTTGTTAATCACTAATGGCCAAAACCGGGACACCCAATAATTGAAATCAACTTTAACATGAGTTAGAGTGGCTTGCATACGGACAGACCAAAACCCAAGGAGAGGGCTCATGACAACACCCCGCAAAAGTCAGATCTGCTTGGAAGAAACCCCCTACTACCATTGCGTATCCCGCTGCGTCCGCCGCGCCTTCTTGTGTGGCGAAGATCAGTTCTCGGGACGCAATTATGCGCACCGCAGGGATTGGGTTGTCGAGCGGCTCAAACAGCTCACGGCGGTCTTCGCCATTGATATCTGCGCCTATGCGGTGATGCACAACCATACCCATACCGTGGTGCGCGTTGACAAGCCGCAGGCCCTAGCATGGACTCATGAGGAAGTGATAGCGCGCTGGACCGCTCTCTACCAGCCTACCCCACTGGTCGCCCGTCTGCTCGCCGGCGTCAGGCTGACAGCGGCGGAGCGCGAGGTGATCTCAGCCGATATCGAGACCTGGCGGCACAGGCTCTATGACATCAGCTGGTTCATGCGCAACCTGAATGAAACCATTGCCCGAAGGGCCAATGAAGAGGATGGCTGTACCGGGCGATTCTGGGAAGGCCGCTTTAAAAGTCAGGCCTTGCTCGATGAAGCAGCCCTGTTGACCTGTATGAGCTATGTGGATCTCAATCCGGTTCGAGCCGGGATCGCAGAGACCCCGGAAGGGTCAGACTACACCTCAATTCAAGAGCGTATTAACTATTTTCACCGGATACAGCGTCAAACCGATCACACAACCGATAAGACACCGCCCACACCAAAAGGGCTGCTCCCATTCATCGGCGGGGAACGCATCGACAAACTCCAGGGGCTGCCCTTCAGCCTCATAGATTACCTCCAACTGACCGACTGGACAGGCCGGGCGATACGCCATGACAAGTCAGGCGCCATACCCGGCCACCTGACGCCCATCCTGGAACGATTGAACATCGACCCAGATGCCTGGCTGGATACGGTGCGTGATTATGGCAGACGCTACTACCGTGTCGTCGGCACCAGGGAGGCGATCAAGCAATACAGCCAGGCCCTGGGCAGGAAATGGCTGTGTGTGACCGGTGCCTCCCTGCAGTTGTATCGTTACGCGCCTTGCTGACCAACATTCCAGGTTAGACGTCCAAACCGTCTCAAGCTGGCTGATGGTTTTACCCTCAGCCGGTATTGCTATGTTTCCAGTACAGAAAATCCCTGCTAATCCCGCTTCTCAAAACTGAACGCGTCGTGAAAATTGTGTTTGGCTACTCATTGTAGTGCGCCAATACACTCGTAATGACTTGTCTATCCCGGCTTGAGTCCATGTAGGACAGATTTTTAAAATATAAATATTGGGTGTCCTAGTTTATTCTAGTTTATTATGAGCTGGCTGATGGTTTTTATCCTCAGCCGGTATTGCTATGTTTCCAGTACAGAAAATTCTTGCTAATCCCGCTTCTCAAAACTGAACGCGTCGTGAAAATTATGTTTGGCTGCACATTGTAGTGCGCCAATACACTCATAATGACTTGTCTATCCCGACTTGAGTCCATGTTGGACAGATTTTTAAAATGTAAATATTGGGTGTCCTGGTTTACCCTGGTTTACCTGGTTAGAGACCCGCCCTTCCCGATTAGATTCATTTTTCCGCTCAAGGTAAAACCTCCGAACAAGCGACGACGGCAAAAATATATAACTGTCTTCGTCTTTTTTCCAAAGAAGAAAATACTTATCGTAACTTCTCAGGAGAACCCCAGAAACAGTTTCATTCTGCAACTCGAAAGTATGTTGCCTTTCATTCTTAACCGAAGATTCCGCGCTTATCGCCCCGAAGAAGAATACGATCATCATCACGCCTGGAACCCATTTTGAAAGGGTGTAAAATTCTTCGGTAGTACGCTTCTGTATTCGCGCATGCCCAAAGAACCATGAATGCAAGATAAGCCAAACGCATGGCGTTGATATAGCCCAGTATTTCAGCGGTACTACAATATCCTTGAATAGAAAAAGCGTTGATGGTAACAGTGCGAGCGCAGCCCACAGATACAATGGCGATCTTCTAAACCAGTACGTAAAACGTGGAAACGGAGATGATTGCACTATCTCCTCTTCAGTCAAGCCGCCTTCAATCCTTGTATTAATTAGCTCATATATAAAAACGATAAACATGGCGATTAGCAGATAAGGTAACCATACTAGCGAACTCCTAACATGATCCGCTAATGTTGTCGGCACCTCACTTAGAGAAACACCAACAAATAGGAGATAACCAAAATCATACGTAACGGAAAGCACAATAGCTGATGCCGTAAAGATGCTCAGCAGCGTAGCCCATGATTCTGTCAAGTCTTTTAGTGCCAACACGTTTCCTTTTTAAATCTAACAGTTAAGCATTTATCCGCCGTGCGCAGCATGGCGGATAAATGCCCGTTGGACTATACCGCCCATCAGTGCCTGACGACGCTTATTTAATAAGAAATTGTTTTCGACAGATCTGCCAAGGAAGGGGCGGCCAAGCCTGTCACCACCGGATGATGGCGCCTGATTTGCCGGTCTGGGGCGTGTGAGGGTGACTCCTTGGCCCATGTTGGCCTCCCTATCGCTTTGAATTCACCCGATAATAGCGGTTTTTTTGCCTTCATGTCGAGTGCTTCCCTCGGGTCTGGGTAACCCGATCATGCTCGGTACAGGTTTTTGGCTCAGTGATTCGGCTGAGTCCCTCAACCACCTTTCCATCTTGCGGGGGAGCGTTCGCCGACCACCTTGAGATGCCCTGAGCGACACTTGGGACAGGGGTAGCCGTTGAGGCCTGTTTCTGCTGCCTCTGCGTTTACCTGGGACGCTTCACTCGCGGTATTGAGTAACCGCCGGATGAGCGATAGCTTTTTAGCTCGACAACGGTTGGCGAGAAAGCCGTAGTGACGGATGCGCATCAATCCCTTGGACAGGATGTGTTGCAGGAAGCGGCGGATGAATTCCTCGGCGCTCAACCGCATGACCATCCAGCGGATGTGTTCGTCGATAGTGTCCCAGTTGTTGATGCAAGATCCTTTGCAGGGTCAGTGGGTTAGACATGATTCACCGCCAAGGCGCCAATCAGGTCACGGGTGGCGCCTTTGCCTTGCTGAACACGCAGCAGTTGGCGCTCGCCATCGATGTGGCGTATCTTTAGATTGATCAGTTCGCTCACCCGCAGGCGGCAGCCATAGCAGGTCAACAGCATCGTGTGATGTTTGAGGTTGCTGCAGCTGTTGATCAGCCTTCCCACTTCGCTTCGTGTCAGCAGTTCTGGTATCTGCTGTTTGCGTTTGGGATGGACGATCGGTATATCAAAAGGCTGCTGCAAGACCTGAATAAAGAGGAAACGGATGGCATTGAGATATAGCCTGCAGCTGGCCCAGGCCAGTTGTCGCTCTTTAACCAGATAAAGGAAGTAAGCCTGGATTTGTTCGACACTCAACTCGTCCGGTGAACGGCGATGACAAGGGCAAGGTCTACACTTGCTGCACCTTCACCGGAAGTTTCAAGGGGTTATACGGGAATTTCATGGAGCACCCTGGCGGCTTCCGGGGGTTGTGGGAGGAGGCCTGCGCCTGGCGGAAAAATCTGCTGGCATCCGAATATTGCAACTGTTCCTGTCTCTATAGGGACAGAAACCACGCCATGAACGAACTGATCGATGGGGTTCAGGAAGCAGGCCCGGGGCACATCCACAAGGAGTTTATCTGACCAAAGGATACCGAGGAACATGACACACCGCTTTTACATGGTCGATGTTTTCGCTGAGCGATCCTATGCGGGAAACCAACTGGCGGTAATTGTCAGTCCTGAGGCCCTGCCCGACGAGACCATGCAACAGCTCGCTGCGGAGATGAACTTCTCGGAAACGACTTTTGTGGCCTCTGTGCCTGAAGATGATGGCGGATACCGGGTAAGGATCTTCACGCCGGTGCGGGAGATTGCCTTTACCGGCCATCCGATACTTGGCACCGCATGGGTCATTCGCCATTACGTCGCGCCGGTATCTACGCCGGAGGTGCGGTTGAACCTCGCCGTGGGGCAGGTCCCGGTCAGCTTCGAGACTACTGTTGAGGGACGAGAGGTCGCCTGGTTTCTCGCACCGCCGATCTCCCTCGGCGAGACGCCCGCTCGCGAACCGGTCGCGGCGGTGCTGGGTCTGTCGTTGGAAGAGATCGATACAAACATGCCCATCCAGGTGATCTCCGCCGGTACCTCGGCAATGATCGTCCCGTTATGCGGCCTCGCTGCGCTTCAACGCAGCAGGCTTGACCTTGAGGCATTCGCCCCGCTGCTGGCTGAGGGGTTTCCGCCCCTTATCTACCTATTCTGCCGGCAGACACGCTATCCCCAGAATGATCTCTCCGCGCGCTTCTTCTTCGAGGCGCACGGGGTGCGCGAAGACCCGGCGACAGGGAATGGCGCCGCCTTTCTTGGTGCTTACCTGTTGGAGCATGAACTCTTTCCCAACACCGATCTTCATCTGCAGATTGAGCAAGGTTATGAAGTTCGTCGACCCTCGCTGGTCATGTTGCGCGCGCAGATGGTTAACGGGGCTCGTGAGGTAAGCGTGGGCGGCCATGTCATTCCGACCGTGCAGGGAGAACTGCTTTGAAACTCTACAATTATTCCCGTTCAGGTAACTGCTACAAAGTCCGGCTGCTGCTCTCCATGCTGGGCCTCGACTATGAACGGGTAAACACCAACGTTGTGAAGGGCGAGACGTTGACAGCAGCGTTCATGCAAATCAATCCCCGCAGGCAGGTGCCTGTGCTGGTCGATGGTGATGAGACGATCTGGGACTCGATGGCGATATTGATCTATCTGGCCAGGCGATACGGTAATCCGCGCTGGCTGCCGGAGGATGTCATGGGAGAGGTCCGGGTCATGCAATGGCTGGCGGTCTCCGAAAATGAACTGCTCTACGGACTGGCGCGTGCCCGGGCCACGCTGGTGCTCGGTCGGCCCTATGACCTGGCGCTGTGCCAACAGGATGGCATCGCCGGGCTGACAGTGATGGAGGCGCGGCTTTCTGTCGCCGACTGGTTGGCCGGAGAGGGGGCCACTATTGCCGACATCGCCTGTTACCCTTACGTTTCATTGGCTCATGAGGGGGGTGTGTCGCTAGAGCCCTACCCCGGGGTGCGAAACTGGCTGCAGCGAATAGAGGCCCTTCCGGGCTGGGAAGCGTTGGAACCCGAATAGGTCATGAGAAGCAACTTCTGATATCTATTACTAGCCATTATTCGGCATAAAATATCATAAAATGCTAATACAAAAACTTAATAACAATCTCATGTATGGCGCTATCTCAGGTTTTTCATCATGCAGGACCCCGCCAAGCACTCCGACAGCGAGACAGGTCGTGTCGAGACCAAGGAGACGACCTGCTGTATGTGCGCCTGTCGCTGTGGTATTCGCGTCCCGGGCGGGCCTGGCGCGCCGCGGCACAATGGCTCACCTCCTGGCTTTCACGGCAGGTCGGATGGTTTTCCAAGGCTGGTCCGATACGCCTTATCTATGGTCGCTTTTCGTGTTGCCGGTATTATTGATCCTGCTTGCTTACCTGTTGGAATCACCCCGGTTGCCGATCGCCGCGTTTATGATTCAATACCTGGGACTGATATTGGAACGTTATCACTTCTTTACCGAGGCCAAGCATCCACAGAATCTCTATTACCAGAGTATGGCCTGAGCCGCTGAGGGGTGTGGATCGGGCGAGGTCTCGATGCGGAGGAATTTACCATGAAACGATTCATCTCATTGGTTTTGATGTTGTTCGCCAGCCTTTCCGTACAGGCCGATATTGTGGTGCTCGTACATGGCTATCTGGGAGGCGCCGGTTCCTGGGAATACAGTGGTGTGAATGCGGCGTTGGCGCACAATGGTTGGCAGCGGGCCGGGGTACTGACTGCCGGTGGTCTGTTGCCTGCTCCCGGCGCGGCGGCCCCTGACAAGTTCTATAGCGTCGACCTCCCCTCGATGGGACCGGTGGCGCTTCAGGCCGGAGTGCTTCGGGATATGCTGAGCCAGGTGGAGCGGCGTCATCCCGGCGAGCCGGTGATTCTGGTCGGACACTCCGCCGGGGGGGTGATTGCACGTATGGTATTGGTCCAGGGTGGGGTGAGGCAGCCCAAGGCCCTGATCACCATCGCTTCACCCCATCTCGGCACTCTGCGCGCGGTGGAAGCATTGGATAAGACCGACGATCCCTTTCCCATCAGTCTGGTGAAAGCGTTCTTTGCCAGCGAGTTATACGGTGTGGTGCGCGACTCCTGGGCGGTATTGATGGATCTGGTCCCTGAGCGGCCGGGGAATCTGCTGTTCTGGCTCAACAGACAACCTCACCCATCCATCAGCTATGTCTCGATCGTGCGTCCCGGTCCCATCGGCACGGGCGACGAACTGGTCCCCGCCTTCAGTCAGGACATGAATAACGTGCAGGCGCTGAAGGGTCGGACAGAGACCCGGGTGGCGCCGGTGAGCCATGCCCTGCAGCCCGCGGACGGCAGGATGCTGGCGGAACTGCTGGCAGCGCTTAGGTCTGTGGGGTCCAATTGATGATCTCCAGCACCCTTTTGACCAGGTTGCTTCTGCGCCTGTCCTTGATGCGACGGTCCTGGTCGCCGCCCAGAGAGGCCTGTCTGATGCGTCTGTTCCTGTGATGAACTCTGCGATGGTAGCGGTGAGGTTTCAGAAACAGGCCGTTGACCGTCTTTCCATCCAGGTTTTCAATGATAGCGTCCGCCGCCGAGGCTGACTCCACTTGCACGATGGCATGGTATTCAAGCCGGTCGGCCCCCGGATCCTTGATGCGGATGATCTGGGATCGTTTGATCTGTGTTTTGTTGAAGAATTGAAAAAAGAGCCGACCCGGTCTTGCGCCTTTCAGGGTGACCCTGCGGATCTCCTTGGTGGAGATGTCAGGGGGCAGGTGTTTAAAGAAAATCCACATGTTGGCCTCATTCTTGTCGCGGCGCCAGCGCGGAACTGATCGAGATCGCGGGGTGTCAATTGTATTTTTCGAGGCGCTATATCAGTATAGACAGCTTCAAGATTAACAACAGCCGCCCTATGGGATAATTATCATCCGATTGATTTTACTAACCCTAACCCTGACAAAGCCTCATTCAGCGAGTCGCTGGGCGGTTAGCCACAAGGCGCGTCGGCGCAGCAATAGCAGGCTATTGGAAGCCGGCGCAACGCCGTGGATGACCGCCCAGCGGCTCGCCCGTAGGGAGCCACGCAGAGGATTCGGCTCTGCGTTGCGATGCTTGACAAGGGCTTGCCATTGCCTGCGCATCGCGCCTTGATCCGAATCCTCTGCGTGGCTCTGAATGAGGCTTTGTCAGGGTTAGGGTTAGTAAGTGTAATTTTATTCTTCACCGATCCTCTGGTCAGGATACGCTTCCGTTGATTCAACTTGATTCCCCCCTGTCGGAATGGGGTATCCTGCGGCAGGCTTTGTGCAACGAGGTTATTTAGGGATAGTTATTAAAATGAGATTGAGCACGCTTCTATTTATATTGCTGTGTTACCTGATGGTGCTGCCAGTCGCCCATGCCGCGGACTCCCTGGTGACCGCACGGCCGGCGCTACAGCGGGAAGTCCACTCCGGGTTTACCCGGGCGCGCACCCGACTCGTGCTCTCTGCGGAGGAGGCCGGGCGCATCGAGCGTGTCAATGCGGATGTGGGGGATCGGATCGCCCCGGATCAACCCTTTGCCTGTCAGGATGAGACCTTCATCAATCTAGAGCTACGCACCAACCAGGCGGAGCGCGAGGCGCTGGAAGTGGACATGGCCTATTATCGTAAGGAGGTCGCCCGCTACCGCCAATTGCTGAAACAGAACAGCTCATCCGAGAGTCAACTCGATGCGGCGCAACGAAACCTGGACAAGACCAGGACCCAACTCGATGCGCTGGCGATCGCTGCGCAGACCCTGCGGGAGCGCAAGCAGCGGCTCTGTATCAATGCACCGGCCGGTTGGCTGGTGATCAAGCGGTTTGTGGAGCCGGGAGAGTGGGTGAATACTGGAGAACCGGCAGTCGAGGTGGGGGACTACAGTCGTCTGGTGGTGCCGTTCGCACTCAGTGTGGTGGAGTATCAGGCATTGATCGCACCGCGGGAGGGCCTCAAGGTCAGGCTCCCCGAGTTGCAGATAGAGGTCCCAGCCTCGCTATTGCGGGTATCTCCCGCGTTCGACGAGGTATCCCGAAAGATCCACCTGGAGTTGGAGATCGCGGATGGCTTGGTATCTCCGAGAGGTGGATTGCGTGTCGAACTGGGACTGGATATCCCGTTGCGGACCGGCGCGGTTCTGGTTCCACAGCGCGCCCTGCGGCAGCGCTATGAGCAGTATTGGTTGAAACGCCCTGACGGCGAGGAGATCCGGGTGGTCTACCTGGGACGCGCCAACACGCCTGACAGCGATTGGGTGCGCGTGGCCTCGCCAGCGGTCAAGGCTGGCGATCGATTCCAGTTGAACGGGGAGTAGGCATCCATGCACGAGATCGTCGCCTTCTCTCTGAAACAACGGGTCTTCTATAACCTGATGTTCGTGGTGCTGATCGTGGTGGGGTTCATCTCCCTGTTCGCCCTGCCTGCCGAACGCTACCCCAATTTCGGCTTTGGCGAGGTGATTATCTCCACTGTCTATCCCGGCGCCTCGCCGGTGGAGGTGGAGAGCCTGGTCACCCGTAAGATCGAGGAGGCCCTGGAGAAGGTGGACGATGTGGAGTGGATCAACTCCACCTCCTTCAGCGGACGTTCGAATGTGCGCCTCAAGTTTGTCGACGACACGGACTACGACACCCTCTACAACGAGGTGAGGTTCGAGGTGCTGAATATCATCAGCGAGCTGCCGGAAGGGGTCGATCCACCGCAATTGTTGAATGCCAAGGTACAGGACTGGCTGCCGGTGATCTCCATCAATCTGGTGGGCGACCACGGTAATCGTGCGTTGGCGCTGATGGGGGAGGAGATCAAGACCCGCCTGTTGAGAGTCCCCCATGTGCAGCAGGTCGACTTCTCGGGTAAACAGACCCAGGAGTTTCACATCTATCTCGATCCACGGAAACTGCGGGAGTTAGGCGTCAGTTTCGATCAGGTGGCACAAGTACTGACGGGCGCCAACCTCTCCATCCCCGCTGGCAAATACACCAACCAGAGCGGCGAATATCTGATCAAACTGGATGAGCGTTACCACTCCCTAGAGCAGGTGCAGAACACCGTGGTGCGCAGGGATGCCGATGGCAGTCTACTGCGCATCGAGGACTTGACCACGCATCTCGGTATGGGATACCGGGATCCGGTCGTGATCGCCTCGGTCAATGGTAAACCCTCTCTGGGATTGAAGGTCATCAAGTCGGACCAGGGCAACGCCATGGAGATCCGCGATCAGGTGATGGCGGTGATCGACGAATTTCGCCCGTCACTGCAGGCGCAGGGCGTGGAGGTCGTGCTGACCCAGGACTCCACCGTCTATATCAAGGACGGACTCACCACCCTGGGCATGAACATGCTGGTCGGCATCTTCCTGGTCTCCCTGATCATCTGGTACTTCATGGGCATCAGGAACGCGGGCCTGGTGACCATCGGTATTCCCTTCTCGTTCATGATCACGATGCTGATCATGTATCTTACCGGCAACAGCCTGAATGAGATCACCCTGTTCTCCTTCGTCCTGGTGACCGGTATCGTGGTGGATGACGCGATTGTGGTGACTGAAAATATCTACCGCCATGTACAGGAGGGGAAATCCCTGCGCGAGGCGATCATCAACGGCACCGCGGAGGTGGCCATGCCGGTGATCTCCGCCACCATGACCACCGTGGCCGCATTTTTGCCGATGTTGATCATGACCGGCTCCACCGGGCAGTTCTTCGCCCTGGTGCCGAAGGCGGTGACCTTTGCCATCGTCGCCTCGTTGGTGGAGTGCCTGTTGATCCTGCCCATTCACTATCTCGATTTCGGGCCCCGTCAGCAGGCAGCGGTGACGCTGTTGGATCGGGACAACGCCATGATGCGGGTGGCGCGGGTGTTTACCGATTGGTTGCTGAATCTGACCCTGCGTTTTCGCCTCCTGTCAGTGATGGCGGTTAGCCTGCTGTTCGTGGTCTCGGTGATGATCATCGCGCTCTCCGCCAGCGGCAAGGTTCCGCTGATCCGTATCCAGTTCTTCCCCGATGATTACAAACTCTATTACGTGGATGTGGTGGGTCCCAGCAATATCCCGATCGACGAGGTGAATGAGCGGGTCAAACGTATCGCCGAGACGGTGATGGAGGATGGTCCCGGCATGGCTGGCGCAGCCGCCGGTCTGGCGGGTATGTATTTCAATGAGGACTACGAGCCGGTCTACGGCAACAATCACGGATCGGTAATGGTGACCATGCCGGCGGCGGGGGACCAGACCTTCGATAGTCCGCTTGCCCATCTGGAGCGAATGCGTGAGAAATTGAAACCCATCTATGAAACCGATGGCTACAGTCTGCATGTCCATCCCCAGAACGATGGTCCTCCCAGCGGCAAGGATATCAATGTGCGGATTGTCGGCGCCGATGTGGAAGCGGTCTCCGGGCTGGCCAGGGAGCTGCTGGCCTTTATGCGGCAGTCGTCGGCGATCGGCCCCAACCTGATCGATTTGAACGATGATCGAGGTCTCCCGAAACGGGTTTTCCGCCTCCAGGTCGAGCAATCGCGGGTGGCGGAGTTCGGCCTGGAGAACAGCCAGGTGGCGCGTCTTGCATCGAGCGTGTTGGATGGACGCTATATCGGCAAGTTCCGGCATATCGACGAAGAGGTCGATCTGAAACTCCGCATCGATCCGCAGGCCCTCAAGGAACCGGAGAGCGCCCTCTATATTCCGGTGGTGGAGGATGCCGGACGGCCTGTCTATCTGGCCGACCTGGTGAGTGTGCAGACCTATAACGAGGCTGGTGAGATCAAGCGTTACCAGGGACAGCGAGCGATCAGTCTGAAAGCGGATATCCGCGAGGGCGCGCCCACCTCGACCCCGGCGGTGGTGAATGCCGTCAGGGAATACTACGAGACTATCCGCGACCGGTACCCGGGGGCCACGGTCACCTTCGGTGGGGAGCATGAGGATACTCAGCGCTCTTTCGAATCCCTGGCCTACGCTTTTATTATTGCGGTGTTGGTGATGTATGTGATCCTGGCTACACAGTTCCAGTCTTACCTGCAGCCTTTGATCATTCTTTCGGCGATCGTGTTTGCCCTCATCGGCGTGGTGTTCGGTAAGCTGGTCACCCAGTCCCTGTTCACCGTTAACAGCTTCATTGCCGTGATCGGTGTCGCCGGGGTGGTGGTCAACGATGCCCTGGTGTTGATCGATTTCATCAATAAGCGTTATCGTGGGGGTATGTCGCGGCGCGAAGCGATCGTCGAAGGGGTGCACATTCGCCTGCGTCCGATCCTGTTGACCACCCTGACCACCAGTTTGGGGCTGTTGCCGATGGCGATCGGCTTTCCCAGCTATTCTCTGGTCTGGGGGACAATGGCCTCCACCTTCGTCACTGGCCTGGCCACTGCCACGGCATTGACCCTGTTTATCATTCCGGTGCTATGGGATCTGTTGCAGGGCATGCAGGAGCGTTTGGATGCGCGCAGGCGTTCGCGGCTTTCCCGTAGCGTATAAAAAACGCCCGCATCAAGCGGGCGTGAGTGGGAAAATGGTGGGACCTAACCTTTCCGGCGACGAAAACGGCTCAATCCCGTAAGTTCATGCTCCGCCCAAGTGGCCAGGGCTGGCATGGCGATGTCTGGTTCGGTCACGTTGTAGCGATAGTCTTGGAAACGATCGCGATTTCTAGCCGGTTTGGGCCTCTTAACGGTCGTCGGTTCCAACCAGTCTATGGTTTCTCTATTGATAACAAATTTTTCGATATACATTGTTCATCCTTACAACGTACAAGTCGTGCTTGTGTTTACGATCTTTGATCATAATTCAAGCAAAATCTGCACCAAGTGGCAGTTAATCCTTTAAAACCAAATAGCTAGCGAATCGCTGCTTGGCCGTATCTCAGGCGGTGTAAAGGGATTCGACAATCTTGTTGTGTGAGATGAATCTCAATAAAATCAATTGGATAATGCCTGGTTCCTGTGTCTGGGCGAGATTTGTTCATGTTTTTTCTCCTGAAAGCCGATCCGGACTGTAAAATATTCCAGAAAGCGCATTAAAAACGCCCGCATCAAGCGGGCGTGAGTGGGAAAAGGGTGGAATTCTCCGCTTAACTATTCCGCTGAAGGAGACGGCTTGCCCCCAGGCCCAGCAGGCCAAGTCCCATCAGGGCGACCACGGAGGGTTCAGGCACCTCGGATTCAGACACACTGTACGTATAGTTTACGAAGATATCGCCATGCCAGGCGTTGCGACTGTTTTTCAGATAACAGCTGTCAAATCTGCCGCAACGGGTCAAGTCGGCCTTCAGGTTACGCACGAGCCTGAAATTCAGTGCATCGGAGCCGATGAAGTCGGCCAGGGTGAAACTGCTGAGGTCGAGAGCCGCGTTGAAGGCGCCTGTATCCCTGTTGACGTCCCTGCATCGTTGGGTGTCTCTACAGTTGGAGCTGACCACCTCGTGGTTTCGCTCAACCGCCCTGTCGGGATCGATCATGCGCACCGCCTGATTACTGACCGACCTGCCTGCTCCGGAAGCCGTCCTGTTCCTCCAGCGAGTATCGTATGAGTGCACGGTCGAGGCCAATGACCAAGCGGATTCGAACCAAATATCGACATCGAGCAGGTTGCCCAGGGCGTTGTCGAAGCGTTCGAGCGACACAGCCTGCACGTCTCTCATGGAAGCCAGATAGTTATTTCCATTCGGATCCTGTCCGGGGTTCCGGTCGTAGAGGGTATCGTACGAATCGAAACTGAAGGAAACCATGTCACCGATGGTCATAATGGCGGCATTTGCCGGGGCGCCTGCAGAGCAGAGAGCCAGGAATCCCGCACTGATAAAGAATCTCTTGATGTACATGGTTTACCCTTGAATGAATTGCGAGAGTATTAGGGCCTGTTAACACTAATTTGATAGCCACTGCCAAGACCCTGTTTTTGTCCAGCAAGGCACAACAGTGGCTATCAAATTAGTGTTAACAGGCCCTGGTTTTTTTACAACTTTCTGCACAGTATGTGCCATAATATATTAATTGCATAAAAAACAGATAGTTATAAACTTATGGCATAGTGGTATATTATCGAGTGTAAAGGGATTCGACAGTCTGGCGGTATGATATGAATACCAATAAGATCAATTGGTTAGTGCCTGATTCCTCTATCTGTGCGAATCTTGTTCATATTTACCGGCTGTAAAAACCATACGGTCTGTAAGATATTTCAGAACTATCGAAGTCGAGTTGGAATGAAATTACTTGCCATAGAGACCGCCACCGAGGCTTGTTCCGCCGCCCTGCTGGTGGACGGAGAGATCAGTCTGCGCTATGAGATCAAGCCCCGTGGACACAGTGAGTTGATCCTGCAAATGATGGATGACCTGTTATGCGAGGCTGGATTGAAACTCCGGGGACTTGACGCCGTGGCCTTTGGACGAGGTCCGGGTTCATTTACCGGGGTGCGCATCGCCGCCGGGGTGGCGCAGGGCGTGGCGTTTGCCGCGGAACTGCCGGTTGTTCCGGTCTCTACCCTGGCCGCACTGGCGCAACGGGCCTATCGGGAGAAGGGTGAACCCAACCTGCTGCCGGCCTATGACGCCAGGATGGGAGAACTCTATTGGGCCGGCTACCGGATCGGTGAAAAGGCGTTGGTGGCGCCCGTCATTCCAGAACAGGTGGCCTCCGCGGGAGAGGTGAAGCTCCCATCTGAGGGGAAGTGGTACGGCGTGGGTTCGGGATGGGACGGCTATGGCGAACCCTTGGGTGAGCGCCTGAGGGATGCCTTGTTGGGCTATAAAGCGCAGATGTATTGTAGTGCGCGCGAAGTGGCTCAACTGGCGGCAGCGGATTTCGAGGCCGGCCTGGCCGTGGCGCCCGAGCGGGCGCTGCCGGTCTATCTGCGCAACCAGGTGGCGGAAAAGATGAAGACCGGTTATTAACCCGGCAATCAAATATGTCGTTCGTGTTCAGCCGTCGTGCGCCAGCCTACAGACTGCGTTATCAAAACTTACTGTAGGGGGGCTACAGCGGCGTTTTGATGTCTTGCTGTAGGCTGGCGCACGACGGCTGAACACGACATATTTGGTTGCCGGGTTAATGAAAGCTCACGCCAATGCCTACGCCGCTGTAGCTGCCTCCCCCCGAGCTTGCGCCGAAACCGAAACGGACCCGGGGCCTCAATCTGCGCTCGCTGCTTTTATCCCAGAGCACGACTTCATCGCAGAGCAAAACCGGAAATTTATAGTCAGCCTGGTTGACCCGTCCGGGGCGGATTTCACTTAGCCTGCCGGTGGCCGTCACTTCCCGTCCCACAGCATAGTCGGCCGCTTCCAGGTATCCCGATTGACGGGCGATGAAGCGTCCGCTGGATAAGGCTTGCGTATCGGGACGACCGTTGTCCTTGAGCGGGTAGGCGAGAATCTGAATCTCCGTCGTCTCGGCAAGGTTGACAGTCTTGATGATCACGCCTCCCCACTGCAGAGGGGTTGGCTCAAGGACGGGTGTGCTGGAGACCGCTTCCTGTGGTGTGAGGCTGCGGTCGGCATCGCTGATCACCGATTGGCTGCTGCAGGCTTGCAGGAGTGGCAGGGAGAGCAGATAGATCAGCCAGCGCATCAGTCGTATTACCAATAGTAGTAGGGGTATCTTCGCCAGTAGGGGTAGTAGAAGGGATCGTAATAGGGGCCGTAGAAGGGATCGTAGTAGTAGGGGCGGTGATAGCGCTTTTCCCTGGGCCAGAGATAGTAGGCATCGACATCGACCAGGGGGTAGGGGTAGGGGTAGCTCCCCACCGGCTTTTCAACCACTTCCCTGATCTCTCCCTTGACAGTGATCTTTCGGTCTTTTGGGTAGTCCTCGGGTTCGAGAAAACCCTTGATGCGGGCGATAAAACGACCGCTGCTGCGGCTGTCGCTGAGGGGTTTGCCCGACGCATTCAACTTATGCGCAAGGATTTCGATATGGGTTTCATCCGTGAGATTCTCCACGGAAATAATATCGCCGCCCCAGCGTATCGCGGAATCGATGAAGCGGCCGTGGTCCTGTTGCACCTCGTCCACCCGGATATCCCCAGGGGGAGGCGTGCTGATGATGGCGGGGATTTTCGAGGCGCATCCGCTGAGCAGCAATGTGCCGGCTATTCCCAGTATTGTGAGTCTGTTGCGTCTGTTCATGGCCCGATGACTTCTTTCCCGAGGCCCTTGACAGCCCCAAGGTCTTTGACTGTCCGGATTGGGTAAAATTCCCCGCCGGTTTTGGCTTTAGAAACCCGTAGGTCACGTTGCGCAGCTACGTGACACACCCCTCTTGAGTCAGGTAGCCGCTCCGCGTCAACCTGACCTACGACTGAACCCGACAATATCACTTTGAAAAAGTACGAGCGGTCGGTTATTCGAGAATGCGCTCTTTTCGTGCTTCCTTTTGGTAATAATAGTCGTATTTACGATGCAGGTTGTTGGTGAAAGACCATGCCTCGTTATAGGAGAGTCCGCTCTTCTTGGGGATAATGACCTTGATGTAGAGATTGTTGTCCTGCTGTTTCAGGCGGGTGAGGTTCTGTTCCAGCCTGTTGCTTGAAATGGAAGTGAACGCAGGCTCACCGGGACCCTTGTAGTCAATACGGAATGTTTTACCTGATTTGGTGTAACGCACCTCCACCAGGGTCTTACCCCTGGCCGTGCGAGCGGGACGCAATAGTTTGTCGTACTGGATCTTCAGCTTGGAGTAGTCTTGCTGGATATCGATGAGTTTCTGATCGCTCTCCTGATTGCGCGCCAGGGCTGCGCTGAGTTCCTGATCCTTGCTGCGAAAGGAGAGTCGCAGCCGTTCCAGATCCTGCTGGGTGGTAGCCTGTTGCGCATTGGCCTGATCGAGATCGTCGGTGAGGCTTTCGATATTACGGTTGGCCTCGCTGATCAGGCCTTGTAGACGGGTGCCGTCCCGGGTCAGTCGCGCCACCTGGGTGTTGAGCAACTCGCGCTCCTGGCTCAGCCTGTTCACCTTGTTGTCGAGTTCATCCCGTTCCCGGCTGAGGTTGCTGATCTGGAAGCGCTGGCTGGAGATGGCTGCCTCCTGCTCTTCTGAGCGCTCGCGCATCTGCATCAGCCGCATGCGCAGCATGGTGAGTTCATGCTCCCGGGCGATCAGTCGCTCCTCAAGGGTCTCATTCTCCTCACCGGTGGTGCGGACCAGCTCCATGGCCTGCTGCTCTGCCTCCATGGTGGCGCGTAGCTGGCTTAGCAGTTCCATATTCCGCACCAGCAGGATCACCATCGCCAGCAGAAAGATCATCACGATCACGGTCATGATGTCGGTGAACGAGGGCCAGAAGCTGTCTTCGCCCTGACTGCCTCGCTGGTTGAGACGCAGATCGATGAAGCTATCGTCCATCAGGATCACTCATCCTCGTGCAGGCGGAAGCCCATCTTCAGCACATGTTTTATCTCGGCCATGTCGTTGTGCATGGTTTCGCTCTTCTCATCGTATCCCTGGAGGGCCTCCAGCATTCGCTGTTCCACGGTCTCGAAGGTCTGTTGCGACTGCCCCATCTGGTTGACCAGCTCCTGCAGGGAGCGCACCAGGCCGGTGAATTCATAGAGGGCGCTATCGGTCTGTACCTGGAAGCGCGGGATCAGTTCATTGACCGTGACCTGTTCCACGGCGCTGATCAGATTGGTCTGTACGTCGCTCAGTTTGAGATGGAAATAGCCGAAGAAGATGAAACAGACAATCGCGGTGATGGTGGTGGAGAGGGCGGTGGACATGCCGTGAACCACCAGTCCCATACCGCCCACGTTGATCGAGGTGGCGAGCTGGTCAGAGGCCCCGATCAGGGCGATGGAGAGGGAGACGATGGTGCCGAAAACGCCGGTCAGGATAAGGATGTTATTGATAAATTTGGGCAGGCTGTTGCGGGTGCTCTCATTGGCCACCAGGGTGGATGCCAGGGAGCCGTGGTTGATCGGGCAATTCGCCTTGTGCAGCCCCTGCATGGTGCGGTAGCGGTTGGCGATGATCGCCTTCTTATGGATGTGCTTCAAAGGGTCTTGCTCTCCCTCGCGCAGATTGCGCAGAAAGCGGATCAGGGCGTTCTCCTCCGTGGCATAGTGGAGGAAGATGGTGATCATGCGCAGGATGCCGATGCCGAACAGTCCGACAATGGTGCCGTTGATGATCAGGCCGGTGCTGGTCAGCTGATTGCGGAAATAGACTTGATTGATGAATTCGAATTTCCACACCATGAGCGCGGCAATCACGGCGGACAGGAGTATCATCCGGATCAGGATGTTGCGGCTGAAGTTTCGACGTAGCTGTATGCTTCCCAACGCTCTGCTCCCGACGAGATGATAATGATCGTTACAGTGTAACTCTGGTGCACCAAATGCAACAAGAAAGATTGACGGCACACTATCGCAAACATCTCGTGGATATTTTTCAGGCTGCCCTGGTCAGGGTGGAGGGGCGAAACGCGGTGTCGGACTGGCTGATGCGTCACCCTCTGTCCGGGCCGGTGGAGCTGATTGCGATCGGCAAGGCGGCTCAGTCGATGGCGTGCGGGGCTCATGACCGTTTGGGCGGTCGTATCGAGCGGGCTTTGATCATCTCCAAGACCGGACATGTGGATTTCCTCTTTTGCCGTCGGCACGGATGGGAGGCCCTCGAGTCGGCCCATCCGCTTCCGGACCGAATGAGTCTCCAAGCGGGGCGGCGACTTCTGGGGTTTGTTTCGGAGAGAGCCGATCGGCCGCTGTTGTTTCTCATCTCTGGCGGTGCATCGAGTCTTGTCGAGGCGCCGGTCGAAGGTGTCGATCTCTCTTTCCTGATCCGAGCCAACGACTGGTTGCTTGGCAGTGGTTTTGACATAACGCAGATGAATGGCGTGCGCAAGGCGCTTTCGCGGATCAAGGGGGGTGGACTGCTGCAGTGGTTGGGTGAGCGCCAGATTCGCGTGCTTGCGATATCGGATGTGCCTGGGGATCTTCCCAGGGTGATCGGTTCCGGGTTGTTGACGCCCGAACCCGACCTGCCGCGGCAACTCGCCTCGCTTGCCCTGCCGCCCTGGTTGGATGAGCGGCTCAGTGAAGGGTTGCGGCAACGGGCCGGAGTGGATCGCAGCCCACCCGCGGTCGAGATTGTCGCCACCCTGAAAAACGCCATGGAAGCAGCGGCGCAAAGGGCGGGGGAGCTGGGGTTTCCGGTTTGCCTGCAGCGGGATAGACTGCAGGGGGATGCGGCAGTTACCGGGCAGCGATTGGCCAGGTCCTTGTTGCACGGGCCCTCCGGTGTCGTGATCTGGGGTGGAGAGACCCAGGTGAAGCTACCCCCCGATCCGGGGCAGGGAGGACGCAATCAGCATCTCGCGCTGGCGGCGGCCAGGGAACTGGCCGGCTCCCCCGACTGCTATCTGCTGGCAGCGGGCACCGACGGTACGGATGGACCGACGGAGGATGCCGGCGCCCTGGTTGATGGTGGCACGATCGCACGGGCGGAATTGGAAGGGTTCGAGGCGGATCGGAGTCTGGCGGCCGCTGACGCCGGGAGGTTGCTCGAAGCCAGTGGGGATCTGATCACCACCGGGCCTACGGGCACCAACGTGATGGATCTGGTGATTGGATTGCGGAGATGATATGAGCTTACAGCCGAGTCTTTATCAGGCGGCCAGGACCTGCCTGCTATCCGATTCAGTGGATGACAAACTGGACCTCACCGACCGGACCGCGACAGCCTGGGAGAGGGGTGAGCTTGCACTCAGTGGTTGGACGGTGGCCGAGTCAATCACCCAGGCCGGGCGTCCGCGGTCTCCTGAGCTGGTCCACCCCAGCCGACTGCCGCGGCGAAGGCTTGGCAGCGAGAGGGGGCGGCTGGCCCTGATCCATGCCATCGCCCATATCGAATTCAATGCCATCAACCTGGCATGGGACGCGGTACAGCGCTTCCCCGACCTGCCGCAGGCGTTCTACAACGACTGGGTCCAGGTGGCCCGGGAAGAGGTCTGCCACTTCCGCTTATTGCGACAGCGATTGCGCGACGGCGGGGTCGATTATGGGGACTTTCCCGGACATAACGGTCTGTGGGAAATGGCCCTGCGCACCGCCCACGATCCCTTGATCAGGATGGCGTTGGTGCCGCGGATGCTGGAGGCCCGTGGATTGGATGTGACGCCGGGCATCATGCGACGCTTTGAGGCCATCGGTGACCTTGAGACAGTCAGAGCCCTGCGGATTATTCTGCGCGAAGAGGTGGGCCATGTGCAGTTCGGCAGTCGCTGGTACGCCTATCTTTGCCGGCAACGGGGATTGGAGCCCGAAGAGACCTATTTCGAGCTGTTGCACGATTTCCTGAACGGTGAGATTCGTTGTCCCCTGCACCATCAGGCACGCAGGGAAGCGGGCTTCAGCGAACAGGAGCTGCAGCGTCTGGAGGCGTTATGCGCTCAATAGTGACCAAGCAAGCCTCAAGCCGGGTGATGTCACTGATATTGCTGTTGCCTGGTTTCGCGGCCGTGGCTGGTGATCAGCAGGCCGATCTGTTGGTATATCGGGTTGAGGAAGCGGGTAGTGAACCCTACCTCAGCAGGATTTTGGTCACACCCGGATTTCTCCGCATGGACCAGGATAATGAAAACGGAGGATTCATCCTCTACGACCGAGAGGCGCAAATCATCTACAGCGTCGATCCCGATGAGCGCTCCATCCTGGTCATTGAGCCTGAGCGCGGGCAACGCCGACTTCCCGAGGAGATGAAATTGTCAATCGAAAAGCTGAGTGACATCGATGCCCCCGCGGTCAGCGGCAGTAAACCGGAACACTGGCGCATGACGGTGAATGGAACAACCTGTCAGCAGACTGTCGTGGCGCCAGGCCTGATGCCGCAGGGCGTGGCGGCATACCGGGACTATCTGGATCTTCTGGCTTACCAGCATGTAACGAGCCTGGCGGCTATCCCGGCTGAGTACCGGGATGGCTGTGACGATGCCATCCATGTCTTTGCCCCCTCGGCGCTGTTGGAGAAAGGATTGCCGCTACGTACCTGGGATGCAAACGGAAACCAACAGACGCTGATCGATTTTTCAGCCGACCGGGCGGTCTCATCGGATCGATTCAAGCTACCCGCGGATTACCGGCAGGTGCCTATGTCGAGCACACCGACAGAGTGAACGCCGCTCAGCGCTTGCCATTGGGCGGTCGCAGTAGATTGGGTGTGAGAAATGCGGGCTAGAATCTTCAGTTGACCGCTATGTACTGTACTAATCGCTTTGAAAACATGAGCTTTATCAGGTTTGATAGTATTCACCTATTGGGTGAGCAGCGCTACACCGCGAATGGCACACTTGTGGCGGCGCATGGCTGCGTTACAACGCCTTGCAATAGAACAGCTATTCCGCATCGTTGTGCGCCGTGCAGGGATGCACAAGTGTCGCAAGCACAGGGATACCCTTGCCCTGCACCGCCACAAGCGCACCCTTCACGGTGTTCAACTGAGGATTCTAGGTTGAAACTGGACCCTCACTGAGATCATAGGAGGAAAACAAATTCTCGCAAAGATCGCAAAGCCCGCAAAGGATTCTCAGGCAATGTCTTCTTGGCGTACTTTGCGATCTTGGCGAGAAAATTTTGCATGCCTGACCAGATGCGGAAACCAGGATGGCATAGTACAGGCGTGGAAAAGTGAGATGTAGCCCTAACATAGCCCCCTTTAGGGGCTTTCATTCAGTTTCTGATCACTGCCTCCCTGCGCAGTCCCTCCGGGGTAACGCAGATGATTTCCGCCTGCTCTCCGCGCCACTCTGCCAGTACGTGGCGGCTGACCGCTCTCTCCGCCAGCGAGAAAGGGTGGTCGGCAGCTCTATGGGTGTGGCCGTGGATCAACCGTTCAGCCTGATGCTCACTGAGGTACCTCTCCACAGCCTGCTGATTGACATCCATGATGGCCTCGGATTTGAGTGAATTGGCCTCGCCGCTTTTG
Organism: Candidatus Thiodiazotropha sp. (ex Epidulcina cf. delphinae); assembly: GCA_025656455.1. Classification (GTDB taxonomy): domain Bacteria; phylum Pseudomonadota; class Gammaproteobacteria; order Chromatiales; family Chromatiaceae; genus Thiodiazotropha. The sequence continues at coordinate 176,189 of JAHXHS010000003.1, forward strand.
GCCCGGTACGCCTTGGCAAGGGCGATTCGTTGTTCGATCGGCTGAGAGAGAAAATGCTGGATAAAGGCTGGCTGGCGTATCTCCCGCCGGAACTCCAGGTAGGCCTGATCGTCAGTGCAGAGTAGGTCGCCATGCATGAGCAGCGTCGGTGTGCCGAAGAGGTCTATCAGACTGGGATCGGTCAGCAGTTCGGCGCCAGTCTCACGGCAGAAGGCTTCACCGATCAGGAAGTCCCGGTTGCCATGTATCAGCCACAGTTTGGCGCCGCCGCAGCTGAGTCGCCGCAGCGCCTGTTTTACCTCCGGGATCGGGGGATGCCGATCATCATCGCCGACCCAGGTGTCGAATAGATCGCCAAGGATATAGAGATGGTCGGCCTGGGATGCGCGGCCTTCGAGAAAGCGCAGAAAGCACTGCACCGTATCCGCCCGGTCGGCGGATAGGTGAAGGTCCGAGATGAACAGGTATTCGGTCACTCAGTGATTTCGGCTTTCTCGATGACAATGTCTTCTGCCGGCACATCCTGATGGCCGGCTTGAGTGGTGGTATCCACGCCCTTGATCTGATTGACCACATCCATGCCGCTGGAGACCTTGCCGAATACGCAGTAGCCCCAACCATCCTGCCCAGGATGGTCGAGGAACTTGTTGTCGGCGACATTGATGAAGAATTGAGCGGTGGCCGAGTGGGGATCCATGGTGCGCGCCATGGCAATGGTGCCGATTTCGTTGGAGAGGCCGTTCTTGGCCTCGTTTTCGATCGGCTCCCCGGTCTGTTTTTGCACCATGCCAGGCATGAAGCCGCCACCTTGGATCATGAAATTATCGATCACCCGGTGAAAGATGGTACCGTCAAAAAAGCCGTCCTGCACATAGCGTTTAAAATTTTCGCAGGTTTTAGGGGCGTTTTCTTCGTCAAGCTCGATGGCGATGGGGCCGAGATTCGTGGTCAATGTGATCATGGAGATTCCTGATTTGTGTAAGGCGTGTCGATAGTGTCCGGGCAAACATTACTCAAGGATGCTGACCTTCTCGATAAGAATAGGTTTGCTGGGCACGTTGCGCATGCCGTTGTTGAAACCCGTGGGCTGGTTGGCGATGCTATCCACAATATCCATGCCCTGAGTGACTTTGCCGAAAACCGCGTAACCCCAGCCGTCCCGGCTTGGGTAATCGAGGAAGTCGTTGTTTTTGTGGTTGATGAAAAACTGCGCGGTCGCGGAGTGAGGGACGGATGTGCGCGCCATGGCGATAGTGCCATGCTTGTTCTTGAGGCCGTTTTTCGCCTCGTTCTGGATGGGATCCCGGGTCTCTTTCTTCTTCATATCCGCAGTGAAGCCGCCACCCTGAATCATGAAGTCCTTGATGACCCGGTGGAAAACGGTGCCGTCGTAGAAACCGTCACGGGCATACTGCAGGAAATTCTCCACTGTCTGCGGGGCCTTTTCCTGGTCTAGCGAAAGGGTGATGTCGCCCATCGAGGTCTTCATCAGTACCTGTACATTCTCCGCCCAAGCATTGGTATAGAGTAGGGGCGTCAATAGCAGGGAGAGCAGTAGGGTATGTATCGATCTTTTCATGGGATCCTCATGATTGTCAGCTTAATCGTAAATCGGTGCATGATAGCGGTTCGATAGCGGCATAAAAAGGGGGGGAGGCCCATCATCGATGGGATTGATGCCGGGATGGCTTGATTTCCCGAAGATGAAACGGCAAAGGCTGTTCAGACCGTCCCTTGGGCGCAGGCTGAACGATTAGCTGCAGAAGCATAGCCGTAGCTAGTGTGGTGTCCTCCGGAAATGCTGAAAAAATATAACGCAAAGATCGCTATGAAGCGCAAAGAACGCAAAGAATCTAGCGATATCAATCTATTAGCTTTGCGTTCATTGCGTTTCTCTGCGTGCTTTGCGTTATAAAATCCTGTTTATGGACGGACACTACAGTAGTGTACTGTCTCATACTAATTGCTGATATCAGAGGCCCGCCAAGGCCCCAAGTCAAGGCACGCCGCGCAGGCAATGGTGATCCCTTGTCAAGCGGTGTAACGCAGGATTGGGGCCTTGGCGGGCCTCCCTGCGGGCGCGACGCCAGGCCATCATCCGCGTTGTTGCGTGGCTTGGAAAGGGCGCGCCATTCCCTGCGCCACGCGCCTAGCGGCTAATGGCCTGGCGTCACGCTGATATCAGCAATTAGTATGAGACAGTACACTAGCTATGGTTCAAGGCTAATCGTTCAACCTGTGCCCATCGATAGTGCCCTTGGTGTGCTTCGCCAGCTTGCCCCAAAAATCCAAATCCTAGTGAAAAATGCGGGCTAGTTGTTTTTCGCGCCTTGCGTGATCCAATGTTCGATCTTTGCGATCTCCACATCCGACAACGCCTCCTTGCCGTGAGGCATGCGGATGGACGGGTCCACCTTGCCGGCCACCAGCCGGTAGAACGAGCTGGAGAGCGGGTCCCCCGCCACCACCACAGGACCGAACTGGGTCCCCTTCATCAGGTTGTCGTAGCTGTCGGTGAGAAAACCGCTGGCTTCAGTGCCAGCGCCACCCTGCAGATGACACTCGGTACAGTACTTGTCGATCAATGGCTTGATATCCGATTTAAAGCTTACCGGCGCCGGCCCGGCGCTGCACCCTGCCAGAAGGATGGCAGAGAGTGTTGCGAGAAGCGAGGTTGTTGTAGGTCTTGGCATTGATCGACTCCATTGTACTAAAGGGGCAGATTATAGGCTCAAAGCGCTTGATTTTGATAGGGTTGGTAAGCGGATAGGGGGGGCTTTCTCCCCCCGGAGATGGATCATAGGCTTGATACGTCACTCCCTGGCTGGGCATGGCGTGGACCGCGTGGGCGGCCCGCACCGGGTCATTTCATGGTCATGATCCAATTGATGACTCCCTTGATATCTTCCAGCTTCGCCGGGCTGGGCGGCATGGCCACCGCACCCCAGATCAGGGGCTCCCCCTGTGTGCTGCCCGCCTTGACCTTATCGGCGAGCCGATCCACAGCGCCGGTCTCATCGGCATACTTTGTGGCGACATCCTGAAAGGCCGGGCCGACCAGTTTGGCATCCGCTTTGTGACAGCCGAGACAACCGGATCGCATGGCCAGGGCCTGGTCCGCCATCGCGGCATGGGAGAACAGGGCTGTTGCCAGGAGTGTAAATAGGGCGATTTTTCGCATTGGGGGACTCCAAAGTTATTACAGTCAGGCCGGATCCGTGAATCGGCAAAAAGCCGGCAAGTGAAATTTGTGCCGACGCCATCCGCCCGGGAAACCTGATTTCGCATCTTCACCCTATTTGTCGGGAGCGTCGTAAGATTCTTTAGTCATCCAGTTCCGCCAGCAGTGGATCGCTATCGTGACTCAAGGTTTTTCGCCGCTTGCCGAATAAGAGTACTGAGTTGACACTACTCACTAAATAGCGACAAGTTGGATTACCTCATGAGCAAGTACATCTCAGTCCAATGGAAAATCCTCACTCCTATGGCCTTTGTTTTCATCCTGATCATTGCGATGATCACGGTCTATTCCGCGCAACAGCAAAAGGATCGGCTGTTAAAGCTGACTGAAAACCAGATCACTGACGTGTTGAACGGCTATCTCGACAGCATGAACGCCATGATGTTTACCGGCACCATGGGCAATCGGGAGATGTTGCGAGAGAAGATCCAAAAGCGGGAAGGCGTGTTGGAAGTACGCATGCTGCGTTCCGAAGCCGTCAACAAGACATTCGGCGCAGGATTCGACAATGAAAAACCCCTGGATGATCTCGACCGGCGCGCCCTCAACGGCGAGCGGATTGTCGAAGTCGGGAAGGCCGACGGTCAAAGGGTCGTCACCGTCATAGAGCCCTTCGCAGCGGTTTCGGATCGTAACGGCACCAATTGTCTGACCTGTCATGCCCTGGACGAAGGGACAATCCTCGGTGCGGGTCGTCTGACATTCTCTCTGGCTGGGCGGGACAGGGCCATCGATCATGAACTGCTGTTCGGTGCCGCCATCAATTTTTTGGTTCTGATAGTCGGCCTGTTCATCATCAACATGATCATGCGCAAGGTGGTGATCAAACCGCTCAAGGCGCTGAAGTCCACCGTGGAAACGATCGGGGCGGAATCGGATCTGCGTCCAAGGGTGGCGCTTGGCGCAAACGACGAGTTCCGTCAGGTCGGCGATGCCGTCAATAAGATGCTCGATAGATTCCACCCGACCATCAAAGAGTTGGCTAAAACCATGGAAGGATTGGCGCACTCCGCCGAGCAGTTGGCGCAGGTGACCAAGGTGACTCGTGACGGTGTCGATGAGCAGGAGAGGGAGACCAGCCAACTGACCGTGGCCATTGGCGAATTGTCAGTGGCTGCCGAGGATGTGGCGAAAAACGCCGCCGGCGCCGAACAGGCCGCGGTTGAGGCGAGATCCAATGCGGATAGCGGGAGTGAAGTCGTGGGCCAGGTCTCCAGTTCCATCTCCAGTCTGGCCAAACGTGTCGATGAGGCCGCTGTCGTCGTGCGGCAACTGGCCGAGGGAACCCAAAGCATCGGTCAGGTCTCCGAGTCGATCACGGCGATCGCCGAGCAGACCAATCTGTTGGCGCTGAATGCCGCCATCGAGGCGGCGAGAGCCGGCGAGCAGGGGCGTGGCTTTGCCGTGGTGGCGGACGAGGTTCGCAACCTGGCCCAACGTACCCAGGAGGCGACCCATGAGATCCAGGGGATCATCGAGCAACTGGTCTCTGCCTCCACGCAGGCGGTGGATGTGATGGATGGTAGCAAGGAGGAGGCGGACCGGAGCGTTTCCGATTCCAGTCATGCCGGGGGTGCCTTGAAGCAGATAGCAAGCGCGGTGGAGTCGATCAGTAATATGAACTCCCTGATCGCCACCGCGGCAACGGAACAGACCTCTGTGGTCAGTGAAATCAACAACAACATTATCGCTATCAGTGAGGTCTCTCACCAGACGGCCGAGGGAACCTGCCAGACCCTCAAGGAGAGCGAAGAGGTAGCGAAGATTTCCGCTCAGCTAGACAAGATGGTGAATCAATTCAAAGTGTAAAGTCTGAACTTGGCCTATTCAGGTGCCGGGCTAAGCCGGGTTAGGTCTCCCGTCTGTAGACACCCCGGAGCAGGTCTCGGCGGGAAATCTCCGGGTCAGCCGCCGGTGTCAAGCCGCTATCCAGCGCTGCCTGGGAAGCCGTGACATCCTCAGCCAGGGCAAAGCCACCCATTTCGACTTCGCCTTTCTCTTCTCCCCGAAGTATACGCCCCAGCAACGTTTCGTCATAAGGGTCCTCATCCGGGTGCTCGACTTCGACCATCAATGTCTGCATGAAGCTCTTGGCGGCAGCCGTCGCATGGTCCTGATTGACGAATTCATGCATTGGCGAGTGGAGTGAATAGGTCTGGCACTTACCGATGCCATCGACTTCATTGACCATGAATTTGAACGGGTTTGACGGGAAGCGGTGGGGCTGTTTACGGCCCAGTTCCAGTTCGCTCCAATCCTCGTTTTCGCCAGGGAGCATGATCAGATTCATCATCCAGGGCGTGATAATGATGCCGATACAGCGCTCTTGGTAGTGCTGAAAGCCGATGGTTTGTACTTTCAACATGGGATTGAGCAGGGGGATTCCCCGCATCTGCTCATTCTGGATGCGGGTGAAACTCGCTTCGATCTGACGGGTCAGCGGTTCCAGGTCTTGCATGGTATTCACTCCTCGTGCGCTTACAAGGTGATATTGACGGTCATCGGCTGTCACGAATCGGCGAGACCGGGAAAATAGTCGGCAACCTTGAAATCCTCTTCCCGGTTCATGATGGCGCTCAGGCCATCAAGGGCCCTATCGATGTTGCGCGCATCCTCTTCACTGATGACTTCCCGCGCAGAGCCGAGAAAAGCCAGCAACCAGGCGCCCTCCGGCTGTGGGCCAGTGAGCATCATATTGATCGGCTCCTCGCCATTGCGGCCGCGGCAGAGTGAAATGAACTCGCCGGAGTTGATGATCTGAACCGGTATGCCTACGCACATGGTGAGACGGCTTCCCGTTCGGCTTCTCTTTTCCAGTGCCCGGTCAGAGACTGGCGGCGTTGTCGCAAAGCAATTCCAAGGGTTGCCAGCTCTTCCACCAGCATCTCGACCATCCGCTCCAATCCCTGCGCGGCTTCGGTTGTCAGTCCCAGCCTGTTCTCCAGGGAGTGAGGCACCATGCCGATGATGGTGACCTGATCCGGTATCTCTCCCTTCAGGGTTAACAGGGCAAGCAGGTCCGAGACGCCGAGTTGATGATTGGAGAGCTTGGTCTGGAAAAAGGCTGGTATTTCATCATTGGCGATACGCACCAGGGTGCCGTGGGGGGCGCCGGTATTGACCGCATCGGCAATGATCAGGGTGTCTGCCTGACGCATCGGTTCAAACAGCTCCATGCCGGTGGTGCCGCCATCGATGACCTCGACGCCGAAGGGGATGTGGTAACGGTTCTGCAACGCCTCAACAGCGCGTACGCCGACGCCTTCATCCTGCATAAGAACATTGCCCATGCCGATGATCAGGGTCTTTTTCGCTCTGTTCTCCATCAGTGGATGCCCTCCGGTTTGTTGCTCATAACGCCTTGACCCTGACAATCTCCTGCTGCTCGGTATCCACCATATGGATGGCGCAGGCGATACAGGGGTCGAAGGAGTGGACGGTGCGCAGCACCTCCAGGGGTTTCTCCGGGTCGGCGACCGGATTGTTCAACAGCGAGGACTCGTAGGGACCGATCTCTCCGTTGGCGTCTCGCGGACCCGCATTCCAGGTGCTGGGCACCACGGCCTGGTAGTTTTTGATCTTGCCGTCTTCGATCACCACCCAGTGGGAGAGGGTTCCCCGGGGCGCCTGATGGAAACCGACACCCTTGATCTCCCCTTTCGGAAACACCGGTGCATTGAAGGTGTCGATATCGCCGGTGCCGATGTTGTCGACCAGCTTCTGCCATTGAGCCTTCAAGGTATCCATCATCACCGCGCAGCGCACCGCGCGCGCCGCATGGCGGCCGATGGTGGAGTGGACCGCCGCCAGGGGGATATCGGGGTTTTGCGATACGGCCTTGAGCGTACCCATCGCCTGATCGAGATATTTTTTATAGCGGTCGTCGCCACTGGCGACCCCCACCAGGACATCCGCCAGGGGTCCGACCTCGGCGCGTTTGTCATAGAAAGTCGGCGCCTTCACCCAGGAGTATTTGCCCTCATCCTGGAAGTCGGTGTATTGCGGTTCGGTTTCACCCTCCCAGGGGTGGAGCGCGTCTTCGCCTTCATACCAGGCGTGTCTGGAACTCTCAGCGACCCCATCACGGAAATAGGCGTCATCGAAGGTGGTGATCGGTTTCAGTGAGGCCAGATCGCCGTCGGCGATATAGCCGCCTGGCAGATCGAACGCAGTGCCCTTGGTGTCCTGGGGGCAGTCCGGTACGGTCAGGTAGTTCATCACGCCACCGCCAATCCCGGCCCAGTCGAGATAGAAAGCGCCGATCGCCGGGACATCGGTCAGGTAGGTCGATTTGACAAAGGGTTCCAGTTTGTCGATGAAACCCTTGATCAGCATCAGTCGTTCGATGTTGAGCACCGAGGGGGCGCTGTGACTGATGGAGTTGCTTACGCCGCCGACCGCCACATTCTGGATATGCGGGGTCTTGCCGCCCAGGATGGCGACAATCTTGTTGGCAAAGTTCTGCACGTCGAGGGCCTGCAGATAGTGCGCCACCGCCAGCAGGTTGACCTCGGCAGGCAGCTTCATCGCGGGATGCCCCCAATAGCCGCTGGCAAAGGGGCCGAGCTGACCGCTGCCGACAAAGGTTTTCAGTCGCTCCTGTACCGCCTTCATCTCATGCGGCCCGTTCAGCGGCCAGTCAGAGAGGCTCTCCGCCAGCTTGGCGGTGGCAACCGGATCAGCATCCAGGGCGGAAACCACATCCACCCAGTCAACCGCTGAGAGATGGTAGAAATGGACGATATGGTCCTGGACCGCGTGGGCAGTCTGGATGATATTGCGGATCAACTGGGCATTCACCGGGACCTCCAGATCCAAGGCGTTCTCCACCGCCCTAACAGAGGTGATGGCATGCACCGTGGTGCAGACGCCGCAAAAGCGTTGGGTATAGGTCCAGGCCTCGCGGGGATCCCTTCCGATGAGGATTTTTTCGATGCCCCGCCACATCTGGCCGGAAGACCAGGCCTTGATCACCTTGCCTTCATCCACCTCCACATCGATGCGAAGGTGGCCTTCGATGCGGGTAATCGGGTCAACAGTAATTCGTGTCGTCACAACGGAATCTCCTCAAATGTCTTGCTCACGCAGGGTCTGCGCTGTGTAGCACGGGGAATTTCTTTACCAGGAAGAGGTAGGCCATGATCTCAATGGCTACGACGCCCGCGGTTACCATGATTTCCGAAACGGAAGGGAAGTAGCTGTAGCCAGGCCCCGGATCATAGTTGATCAGGAAGGCATTGAAGCGATACAGGGTGCCGGCGAAGAGCATGGACACAGCCGCATAGAGCAGATAGGGACCACGCTGTCGCCGGTCCGGTGAGAGCAACACCAGCAGGGGAAAGATAAACAGCGCGGTCTCCAGCAGGAACATCCAGCTACCGAGATCCCCGGCAAAGATCAGTCCCAGCTTGCCCCTTAAGAGTAACTCGACAAAGCGGATGATCAGATAGAGACTCAACAGCCCGACAACGCCTTTGCCCAATCCGGTGAGCAGTGGTGTCTCAGAGGGGCGGCGAAATCCCACCGCAGTGAACGAGGCCTCGAACACCACCACGGCGAAACCCATGATCAGGGCGGTCAATACCGCCAGCAGTGGTTGGATATGCAGCGATTGCCAGAGGGGATGCACCTTGTAGCCCATGGCGATCAGCATCGATCCCAGGGAGGACTGGTGCATGGTAGGCAGCAGTACGCCTAGCGCAATGATTGCAAAGAGCACTTTGTTCAGTGATTTAAGCAGCCTGTTGGCGCCGAACTTCTCCAGAAAGGCTGGCGAGAACTCGATGAACAGCACCAGGATATAGGCGGCGACACAGAGTCCCACCTCAAGCATCACCGAGTTGAAGTTCATGTGCCAGGGCAGGAAGATGTTATAGAACTGCCACCAGCGGCCCATGTCGATGAAAGCGCCCAGGCCGCCGAGGGCATAGCCCAGCAGGCTGGCGAGCAGGGCCGGGCGAATCAGCGGATGGTATTCGCCTCTGTTCATCACATACACGGTAATTGCCAGCGCATAACCTCCGCAGGCCAGTGCGGTGCCGACGACAATGTCATAGACCACCCAGATTCCCCAGGCATAACCGCTGTTGAGGTTGGTCACGAATCCCATGCCGCTGGTGAAACGGATGGCGAGAAAATAGAGACCGATCAGCGCCACCGCCGCGAGCAGTAGAAAGGGCAGGGTGATGATCGGGCGTTTCAGCGCCTGGTGTTCGCTCATGAGTCACCTCCTTCGTCGTCACGCGTATTGCGACGCACCACAAAGGTCAGCCCGGCGAGCGCCACCGCCGGGAGGGCCAGATAGCTATACAGGGTGTGCTGCACCGTCTCAGAGATGGATGCATAGGAGCGTTCACCCAGCGGCGGCATCCCCAGCTTGTCAAACGCGATCGCAGAGACATGCATGACATTGGTGCCCCCGGCCTCCCTTTCACCCCAGATATGTTGCTGATAACTGGGCGCCGCTTTTTCGTGATGGCTGTCGGGACTGCGCACATCGCCGCGTGGGTAGTTGTAGAGCTCGCCGGCAGTGAGCGTCATGCGTTGCCGGGCCTCTTCCAGCAGCGCCTTGCGTGATCCGAACAAGGTGGCCCCGGTCGGGCAGACCTCGGCGCAACCCGTGATCATGCCCTTGTCGACTCGCTCCACCCCGGCCTGATTACACATCTGGCACTTGTGGATCTCACCGAAGGGGTTGCGATAGTCGAACTGCGGCACGTTGTAGGGACAGCCGACCATACAGGTTCGGCAGCCGATACAGGCATCGGCATCATAGGTGACGATACCGGTTTTGGGGTGGCGTCGCAGGGCGGTGACCGGGCAGACCGAGACGCATCCCGGATCGACGCAATGCATGCAGCTACGCTTTTCAAAGGCGAAGCCATCTACGGTTTGGTCTTTGTGTAGTCCCTCACCCTCCGTGTAGACCTTGATCACATTCAGGGTTTGCGGGGAGAGGTCGCGCGCCGCGTCGTACTGGGTCTCATCGCCCATCGCCACCGGCGGCATGCCGTTCACCTCCTTGCACTTGCTGACACAGGCCTTGCAGCCGATACAGAGGGTAGCGTCGAACAGCATGCCGATGGCGTCTTCCGCCGGCTCCAGGTTTCCCCTGGCTTCGGCAGCGCCGCTGCCCAGCAGGGCAGCCGTGCCGCCGAGGGATGCCTTGAGAAAATCTCTGCGTTTCATGGCATCCCCCTAGTTTTCGTTGCGCTCTTTAGCGTCGAGCTTTTTTGCCGCCATGGCGGTGGCGCCGACAGCCAGGCCGATCGCCGCGCCGGTGATGGCGGCAGCACCGGTCGATATCCCGGCGCCACCTTCACGATCATCGATTGAGGGGAACATGTTTGGCGGGGTGTGTGTTTTGACATCGGCCAGACTGAACAGGGGCTTGCTGAAACCCACCCCACCCTCTGAGCAGCCGAAACAGGGATGCCCGACACCGATGGGCCAGACCCCGCCGCCGACATTGTTGAACTCCAGGCTCGGGCAGTTGTTGTAGGTTTCCGGGCCTTTGCAACCCAACTTATAGAGACAGTAGCCTTTGCGGTGGCCTTCGTCGCCGAACTCCTCTGCGAAACGACCGGCATCGAAATGAGGGCGCCGGTAGCAGTTTTCGTGAATCAGGCGGCCATAGGCCCATTTCGGGCGGCCCTTCTCATCAATCGGGGGTAGTTTTCCGTAGGTTACGAAGTAGAGGACGGTGCCGATAAAGTTCGCCGGGTTGGGCGGGCAGCCGGGAATGGTGACAACGGTTTTGCCTGACAGCAGCTGTGGGGCGCCGACCGCACCGGTCGGATTGGGATCTGCTGACTGAACGCCACCCCAACTGGCGCATGAGCCGAAGGCAACGATCGCGGCAGCATGTTCCGCGGCCTCGTTGGTGATATCGACCATGGTTTCACCGCCGATTTTGCAAAAGATGCCGTCGTTGGCGAGCGGAATGGCGCCCTCGATCACCAACAGATATTTACCCTTATTCTCCCGCATGGCCTTTTTCTTGATCGCCTCCACCTGATGACCGGCGCCGCTATCCAGGGTTTGGTGATAGTCGAGAGAGATCAGATCGAGAATAAGGTGTTCAAGCGAGGGTTGTTCAGAGCGAAGCAGGGATTCACTGGGTCCGGTGCACTCCTGACCATGTAGCCAGATCACCGGCGGGCGTCGTTGCGGATCGGCCACCGCTTCGGCCATCGCCATCCCTGCCTTGGATGATAAACCGAGAGAGGCCGCAACGCCGGTGCAGAACTTGAGAAAGGTCCTGCGAGAGACGCCGAGACGCTTCTCCACAGCGGTAAAGTCGAATTCATTCACTGCCATCGGTCATTCTCCGGTTGTCAAGTGAGGCGAACTGGGTCCAGCGTGCATGGGGGAAAAACCTCCCTATTTCCGCAACTTCCATGCCGTTTTTTTTTATTTAGCCTTTTCAGCCGGTTATGTTTACCAGGCGCCTTAGGCGAGTCGGTTATGTGGTAACTCCTTTTGCAGCTTTATTTCTCTACTGGAAAGATGAATTTCACTTTCGGTGATGCTCAGGCGGGATATCCCGCGGGTTCGCCAGATATCTCCGAAGTGCAAAAGGATGGTTTTTGTGGTGACAGCCCGTTTTCGCTAAGATGCGCGGGATTTACCCCAGTGCGGACGCGGCCTACTAGGGCCTGTTAACACTAATCGGATTGCCACTGTTGTGCCTGAAAAAGCCCCAATCAAGGCGCGAGGAGCGCGGTTTGGTGGCTCCAAATAAGCGACGAGCAACGCCGAGTGGGGCTTTTTCAGGCGCAACCCGAAGGGCCAGGGGCCATTTTTCACCCAGCGGCGTTATCACTCGCTCATGTAGCCGGGCTACACTACGCTCGTTCTGCCTTGCTGGGTAAAAAATGGCCCCTGGCAGTGACAATCCGATTAGTGTTAACAGGCCCTAAAAGAACATGCTTAAGCTTTACAACGATCTCACCAACCGGAAGGAAACCTTTCAGCCCCTGCAAGCAGGTAAGGTTCGCATGTACGTCTGTGGCATGACCGTCTACGACCTTTGTCATCTAGGGCACGCCCGGGTGATGGTGGTGTTCGATGTGGCCTATCGTTATCTGCGGGCGAGTGGGTACGATGTCACCTATATCCGCAATATCACCGACATCGATGACAAGATCATCAACCGCGCCAATGAGAAGGGGGTGCCGTTCACTGAACTCACGGAGCAGTTCATCCAGGCCATGCACGAAGATGCCGATGCCCTAGGCGTGTTGAGGCCGAGCGACGAACCCAAGGCCACCCGGCACATGGATGAGATTTTGCAGATGATCGCCCGGCTGATCGAAAAGGGACATGCCTATGCGGCGGAGAATGGGGATGTCTATTATGACGTGCGCAGTTTCAGCGACTACGGCAAGCTCTCCGGCAAGTCGATCGAAGATCTGCGCGCCGGCGCCCGGGTAGAGCCTGGGGATGCCAAGCGGGACCCCCTGGACTTCGCCCTATGGAAGGCGGCAAAACCGCAAGAGCCCGCCTGGGATTCACCCTGGAGTCGGGGGCGTCCCGGTTGGCACATCGAGTGTTCCGCCATGTCCACCACCGCATTGGGCGACAGCTTCGATATCCACGGCGGCGGCGCCGACCTGACCTTCCCGCATCACGAAAACGAGATCGCGCAATCCGAGGGCGCCACCGGTCATCCCTTTGTCAAATATTGGATGCACAACGGTTTTGTGCGCATTAACGATGAAAAGATGTCCAAGTCCCTGGGGAATTTCTTTACCGTGAGGGAGATCCTGGCGCACTACCGGGCGGAGGAGGTGCGTTACTTCATTCTAACCAGCCAGTATCGCTCGCCGCTCAATTACGACACCGAGCATCTGGACAACGCACGGGCCGCGCTGACCCGCATCTACACCGCCTTGCGGGGACTCCCCGAGGCCGGAGCGACAGGCGGGGAGCGCTATGTCAGTCGCTTTCGTGACGCCATGGATGACGATTTCAATACCCCTGAGGCGTTGGCTGTGCTGTTCGACCTGGTGCGGGAGATCAATCGGGTTAAGGCGTCGGATGTTGAGTCTGCCGCATCGCTGGGCGGCGTGCTGAGAGAGCTGGGTGATATGTTGGGAATTTTGCAGGATGATCCCGAAGCTTTTCTAAAGGGCAGAAGTGTTATCACTGGTTCAGGCAATTTGGCTGCCCAACCGGCGAATGTTGCGGGGACCGGAGTTGGTAAGTACTCAGATGATCATATAGATGCATTGATTGAAAAACGTACAATGGCTAAGAAAGAGAAAAATTGGCCTGAGGCTGATCGCATCCGTGATGAGCTAAAAACAGCGGGAATCGCACTGGAAGATGGACCACAGGGCACCACCTGGCGCAGGATTTAAATTTATCGGTGCGGCGAGCCGCGCCCTACGATCCTAGCTAGCACGTAGGGTGCGGCTCGCCGCACCGTATAATTGATGACGCCACTTTACTGAGCTATTAAGCTCCATAGCTACAATTTCACAATTGCCAAGGAGGGCAGTAATGCCGAACTATCGAAGAGCCCGTGTTCAGGGTGGTACTTACTTTTTTACCGTCGTAACACACAAGCGCAAACCTCTGTTCTCTGATGGTTCTGCGCGTCTATGTCTACGAGAAGCGATTTCCAGTGTGCATATCAATTACCCATTCAAAATCGATGCTTTCTGTCTTCTTCCTGATCATCTGCATACAATCTGGACACTACCAGAAGGGGATGAAAATTTTTCTAAACGTTGGAGAGCCATCAAAAGCCATTTTTCAAGAAGGTTCCGAGAACAGGTCAATAGGTATGCGGCACCAACCGGTTCTAGGCAGGTTAGAGGGGAACTGACCTTCTGGCAGCGCCGCTTCTGGGAGCATCTCATTCGAGATGAAAACGATTTCAGACGGCATCTCGATTACATTCACTTTAACCCTGTGAAACATGGATATTCGGAATCTGTCTCGGATTGGCCATGGTCAACCTTCCATCGTTATGTCAATGAGGGTGTCTACTCAAATGATTGGAGCGGAATAGCCATGGAAAAGATAGACCTCAATTCAGTGGGCGAGTGATTCGGTGCGGCGAGCCGCACCCTACGGACCTGGCTAGCGTGTAGGGTGCGGCTTGCCGCACCGTTTGACCCATAATAATGTTAGTTTACCGAGCTGTGCAGCTCCGCCGCCTGCAGGGTATTCTCCAACAGGGTGGCAATGGTCATGGGGCCGACGCCCCCTGGTACCGGTGTGATCCAAGCCGCCCGCCGGCTAGCCTCCTCGAAGGCCACGTCGCCCACCAGCTTGCCGCTCTCCAGGCGGTTCATGCCCACGTCGATGACGATCGCCCCCGCTTTGATCCAGTCGCCGGTGACCAACTCCGGGCGTCCCACCGCGGCCACCAGGATATCCGCGTTGCGCGCCTTTTCCGCCAGATCCCTGGTGCGGCTGTGGCAGACCGTAATGGTGCACCGGGCGGCCAGCAGTTCCAGCGCCATCGGGCGCCCGACGATATTGGACTGGCCGATGATGACCGCATCCAGTCCCTCCAGCTTCTGTCCCGTCCGCTCCAGCATGGTCATCACCCCGCGCGGGGTGCAGGGGCGGAGCAGGGGCAGGCGCAGCACCAATCGGCCGACGTTGTAGGGGTGAAATCCGTCCACGTCCTTGGTCGGCAGAATACGTTCGATGACCGCCTCCTCATCGATCTGTCCAGGCAGGGGCAGCTGCACCAGGATGCCGTCGATGTCATCGTCGGCGTTCAAGCGGTCGATCAACGCGAGCAGCGCCTCCTGCGAGGTGGATGCCGGCAGGTCGTAGGATTCAGAGTGGAAGCCCACCTCTTCGCAGGATCGCCGCTTGTTCCGCACATAGATCCGGGAGGCGGGATCTTCCCCCACCAGCACCACGGCCAGGCCGGGCCGGCGAAGTCCTGCCTCGACCCGGGCCTCGACCCTTGTCCTGACCTGTTCTCTGGTCTCGGCCGCGATGGCCCTGCCGTCTAAAATCTTTGCGCTCATCTGGGTTCCGGGGGGGCTGCTGAAAATCAGGAGTCGCATGATACCTAAACAACTCTGGGCTGTCAGTGTCTCAGACCCTGTGGCCATTGACCTCCGTCGGTATCGACAGTATGATTCCCACCCTTCGCGCACCCGGGGCGGTGGAGACATCCCCCCAGGGAAGTTTTCGGGGTATAGCGCAGTCTGGTAGCGCGCCTGCTTTGGGAGCAGGATGTCGGGAGTTCGAATCTCTCTACCCCGACCAATTTTCTGCGCCCGTAGCTCATTTGGATAGAGCATCGGCCTTTAGGCGCACATTGCGATGAATGTGCAACCAGGAGCCTCTGTGAGGAATGTGAACTCATAGAGTGGATCGCACTGTATCGGGGAAACCTTAACAGGTCATGCTGATGGCAATCCCGAGGAAACCTTTGGTTTGATCCATCCAATGGTGAACGGATAGTATGCCTGGCGCGAGCCGCTGAAGGCGGAAGTCCGGTTCCCGAAGGGATCCGTAGAGACTATACGTGCGACACCTGCGATGGTGAAGAGATAGTCCAGACCACAAACCCTGGTTAGGGGCGTCGAAAGACGTAGTTGGTAAGCTAAGCCGAGGGTAGCAGGTTCGAATCCTGCCGGGCGTGCCAATTCGGCAGAATGGGCTCTGCAAAGCGCAGTCTTGGCAGGGCGGTGAAAAGGTTAATGGTGGACGTAGCTCAGTTGGTAGAGCTCCGGATTGTGATTCCGGCGGTCGTGGGTTCGAGACCCATCGTCCACCCCAATACAGACCGCTGATTCCGGTATGCGCGGATCAGGCGATACAGCTATCGGGCCATTAGCTCAGCTGGTAGAGCAGTGGACTCTTAATCCATTGGTCGTAGGTTCGAATCCTACATGGCCCACCAAATCCAATATCGAACCCCGGACCCATGAGTTCGGGTTTATTGTTTCTACGGAGGAGATTCGAACCTACGACTTAAAATAAGCCAGGTTCGACAGCCGAGCAAAGCGAGGTTGAACGTGGGAGCGCAGCGACCGCGACCCGAAGGGCGAGGCGCAGCCGAGTAATCCTACATGGCCCACCAGTAAAATCAAGGAGTTACGATATTTCGTAGCTCCTTTTTTATTGGTTCCGGAAGTCCAATCTCATGCTCTCTTCCTGCTTTTAAGCCGCTCGGTCGGTCGTAATAGTTATATTTACGTGCATTCCCACCTCGGACAGCATCTGAACCAATCGATCAATAGTGCATTTATCAATTCGGCCATGCAACACTTCATTAAGGCGTGGCTGTGTAGTCTTCAATGCCTTGGCCGCTTTTGCCTGGGTCATGCCACTGTCATTAACAAATTTCCGAATCGCCATCATTAGCTGAGCACGAATTTTAAGGTTCTCCGCATCAGGCAAACCCAAATCTTCAAAAATATTAGTATTGGCCGGGGTGATATGTTCAGTAGTCATGATCTTGCCCTATTCTGGATAACGTCACGAAGCCGTGCCTTTGCAATGTCGATATCTTTCTTGGTCGTCTTTTGTGTTTTTTTCTGAAAGGCATGCAGTACATAAACGGCCTCATCGAACTTGGCCAAATAGATAATCCGATGCTCGCCCTCAACGTGAATGCGAATTTCCCGCACACCCACACCGATACTCGACATCGGTTTCCAGTCGTCCGCATCCATACCCTGTTGAATAAGGTGGAGCTGAAACCCCGCCACTTGCTTAACCGCTTTCGGAAAAGCATTCAGTGCCCTGAAACTACTGCCCATCCATCGTATGTCCTTCATTGAAGGATTATATCAAATATGAGATAAAGCACAAAGGGTTATAGCTGTGGCGCTGTAATGGGTAATAGATCCGAGCACCGGCGATCTGCCGAACATAACCCGGCCCAGGCGGGTGACAGATTCCACCGAAGGCCTCAGGCCAGGCGGCCCTGGTCGACTCTGTGCGTAGAGTTATTTTGGGTGGGTGCTGAGATGGACACCCCGCCATCCGGCATCGTATGTGCCAAGCTTGAAGTGAAGTGTGTTCAACCAACAAGCAACGGG